>JBHHYH010000006.1:0-77692 GCA_046757465.1 Candidatus Scalinduaceae bacterium
CACCATTTGATAAACTTCAAAAAGTTACCGAATTATTGAGCTAGTACATCTGTCCTGCTTTGTATACCAAGAATATCCTCCCAAATGTTTGTAATTGGATATACTGGATAATCGTCAAAAAATCTTCTATACCTTAAAAGGTTACCCATGATTTCCAGTCTGTTTGCTGCCGCTAAGTTGTCTATACCACGTTTTGTTGTTTTATAAGTTCCGGGAAATTGTTTGCCTTGATATTCATATGTAAATAGAGGATTACCCTGTGAAATCATTGGTGATGCTTCATATATTTTTGCACCCTTAGGTAAAATAGACGGATTGCTTATTTCTTCCTTTGTTAGAGTCCGTGTATTGCCATCCTTTAACTTTACTTTGTTGTAATGAGTAGCACCTTCTCCACCCAATATTTTGGGCAAGTACAGTTGTCTATATTTAATTTGACTTAAATCTTTTGCAAACCAGACGATGAAATCACTTACTTGTGTTAATAATTTTGCAGTTAGTCCTGTTGTTTTTTTAAAAGTAATAATTGAAACAAAATTATTAGTACCAAAAAGCTCATCTAACAATTCCTTTACGTGATGAACATTTTCGTCGGAAATCTGTACAAAGACACTTCCACTTTCCGTCAATAATTCCTTTGCTAACAATAGTCTGTCCCGTAAATAGGCCAGATATGAATGGATTCCGAGTTCCCATGTGTCCCTGAATGCCTTTATCATCTCAGGTTCCTGAGTCAGGTCCTCATCCTTACCATCCTTTACATCCCGCTTGTTCACGAAAGGTTGGAAGTTTGAGCCATATTTTATGCCATAAGGAGGGTCTACATAAATCATCTGCACCTTGCCAGCCATACCCTCCTTTTCTAGCAGAGAATTCATAACTAAGAGGGAATCACCGGCGATTAAACGGTTTGACCAACCATGGGGATGTTTGTAAAAATCTATAGCCTCCCGGAGAGGTAGGTTCTCATCCGGGCGCTCAAAAAGAGACATTTGTCGAGGGCCTTTCTTCTTTCGTACAGATTCGATGATAACCCTTGGGTCGATCCGCTCATGGACGTGAAGAGATACCGTAGGAACTTCAAAGGAAGTGTGTTCTGCCTTGCCGGCCCATTGTAGCGATGGGTCTATATGAGGATCGTAGGCATATTGGGCGTTTCGTGAAATGCCCCTACTATCAATATCAGGATCGGTTTCAGGTGTTACAAGTCCGACAGGAGGATTATTGACTCGCTTCTTCCCCTTGTGATCATATTGCTCAATGGGTTTCTTGGTGGATCTTTTTTTTGCCATTTTGAAATAATTCTACTGCATTCGAGTATGAAAGACAAGATAGGAATATCATAACCATATTCTTGAAATATTCATTGTATGGACATCTTTTTGGTTAAGGTTTGCTTTGCTATGATGTCTTCTGTGGTTGTGAAAAAAGCTCCGGCATCTTTCATTTCATTCAGTGCTCCTGTTTTTCCTTCTTCGTTAACACCCTTAATCGCGTCTGTAACCAGAGAAACTTTATACCCACGTCTCAGCGCAGTCCAAGGACGGTTGAATTATTCAGTTATAATGGTCTATTTCAGCTTTTAATAGCTTCGTAGACTTTTCTAATGTCAGAAATGATCTTGCCTATGGATGGCTTATTACAAGTGATATGTCTTGAAGGATTTTCATAAGGATGAGAATGCCATTCCTTTAAATTATCATATCCGAAAATCCTTTGATTATTATGTATTAATGCAAAGTCTACTCTTTCGTTTCTTGCATTATAGCGTAAAGCAATAAAAAGGTTTTTATCAAGATGAATATTAGCCTTAAGGGACTTTGGTGTTCTTAGTAAAAATTGAATCTTATATCCTGTAAAGTGATTTTTTAGAGAGGCTTCTACTTCTGATAGGAAGGCTTCA
Source organism: Candidatus Scalinduaceae bacterium (assembly GCA_046757465.1). Classification (GTDB taxonomy): domain Bacteria; phylum Planctomycetota; class Brocadiia; order Brocadiales; family Scalinduaceae; genus Scalindua_A. The sequence continues at coordinate 1,904 of JBHHYH010000006.1, forward strand.
ACGTTTAAGTTGTTCATTTCTTCTTAAATCTTTTCAGTTTGGATAATGCTGACAATAACGCTTTCTTTTCCATATCTAGCATTTCCCAATCAATGAAATCACTCTCTATTTCATGGTTATGTTTTTCTTTAATCTGACCTTCATCCCACATTTGCTCAAATTCTTTAAACGAAACCCCATATTTTTCTTCGAATTTGAGTATTTCGCGTGTATATTGTTCCATCCTACTCTCTATAGCAGATAATAAAATATCGCTTATCTTATCTTTTAACATATCTTCACCGAATGATTCTACAAGGGCGTTATATATATCTTTGTCTATTTCTAAAGTGTTCGGCATATTCACCTCCATTCTGAATTATTGTATTCATATCTATATTGACAGAATAATACACCAGAATTGTTATAATAAATTTCACGCGGGAATTATAACATCTAATATTAGTTAACAAAAGTATCAATATATGATCGATTATGAGTGATTTGCGCCTTTTATCTTTGCAATTAAAGAGACATTTCCTATATTTATTTCATCCTTTATTTGTAAACTGCTTCTAGTGCTGCATCCAGCATGTGGCGCAAACGGGCGGAATCATCCTTTCGCATATTGTGCTTCTGCCGTATCGATCAGCGTAGATTATACTATTTCTGCTTCATCAATTAACCTTTTCCATAATGGTTCAACCTCTAATTTCTTTACCCAATGTTCCAGATAATCTAAATCTAATTCTCCATACTGCACTTCATAAACTCGGAGGGCATCGGTAAATTGTTTTTCACTTCCACCTGAATAACCCTTTTTAATAGTTCCTGTTGTGACATTTATCGAGTCGCTTCAAGAGTATCTTTTTGAATTCTTCTTCTGAAAGATTTGGGAATCTTTTACGTAAACCATGAATAAAAAGTTTATTTGCAAATTCGGACAATTCAAATGCTTTAAGCAACCTTTTTTCAGGTGACATTTGACGAAGCACTTGAATATATAACTTATGATTCGGACGTTCTTTAATATTCATAAATTAGCGACAAAAGGGAGCTAGTTTATATGTAATATTCTTGAATTGGTTTAACATCGAGTTCACCATTTGACATGGATTTGATGGCGCTCTCCGCAGCTATAGCGCCTTGTACGGTTGTACAATAAGGAATTGCAGACATTATTGCATAGCGGCGTATGTTATAAGAGTCTTTTTGTGAGAGTTTGCCTTCGGCTGTGTTAATTACCAATTGGACTTCTTTATTCTTCAAATGGTCTACAATGTTGGGGCGTCCCTCATATTCTTTCAGGACTGTAGTAACCGGTATCCTTTTTTCTGATATAGCCTTTGCCGTTCCTTCAGTAGCATATATCTTAAAACCTGAATGGTGAAGTCTGCTAGCAATATCCACTATCACCGGCTTATCTTTATCTCGCACGCTAATAAAAACTGTGCCTGAGAGAGGTAAACTCCCGCCAATAGCCATTTGTGATTTAGCAAATGCCTTCCCAAAATCAACATCAATTCCCATCACTTCACCAGTAGATTTCATTTCCGGACCCAGAATAGTGTCTGTACCTTGAAACCTTATAAATGGGAAAACAGCTTCCTTTACGGCAATATGTTTGGTTTCTCTTTTGCTATCTATATTCAATTCTTTCAGCTTACATCCCGTAATAACTTTAGATGCTACTTTTGCAAGCGGAATACCAATTGCCTTACTAACAAAGGGCACAGTCCTTGAAGCACGAGGATTTACTTCCAGGACATAAACCACGTCATCCTTAACGGCAAATTGAATATTGATAAGGCCAAGAACATTTAGTTCCAAAGCCAGAGATCGAGTTTGGGATTTTATTTTATCTATGATTTCTTCTTCTATGGAATAGGGGGGTAGTGAACATGCGCTATCACCCGAATGTACACCGGCTTCCTCTATATGTTCCATAATACCGCCGATAAAGACTTCCTCTCCATCACATACGGCATCAACGTCTATCTCGATTGCGCCTTCTAAAAATTTATCTATTAAGACAGGGTGTTCTGGAGAGACGTCAACAGCATGTGTGATATATTCCTCAAGCTCACCCTCATCATAAACAACCTTCATCGCTCGGCCACCCAAGACGTAGGATGGTCTTATTAAGACTGGATAACCTATGGAGGACGCAACCTCTTTAGCTTCTATAAACGACCTTGCATTTCCGTTGTTCGGCTGTAGAAGGCCCAGTTTAGACAGTAGTGCCGCAAATCTTTTGCGGTCTTCCGCTATATCAATACTATCATGTGAGGTTCCGAGAATCTTTACCCCTGCCTTGGCTAATGGTACGGAAAGCTTTAAGGGGGTCTGTCCACCAAACTGTACAATAACTCCTTCCGGCTTTTCCTTCTCAACAATTTCAATCACGTCCTCAAAAGTAAGAGGTTCGAAATACAGCCTATCAGATATATCATAATCGGTGCTTACTGTCTCGGGATTGCAATTAATCATGATTGTTTCAAACCCCATCTCTCTGAAGGCTAATGCGCCATGCACACAACAATAATCGAACTCAATTCCCTGACCAATACGGTTAGGTCCGCTTCCCAGAATAATTATTTTCTTTTTTGATGTCGGGTTGGCCTCGCATTCACTCTCGTATGTAGAATAAAGATAAGGGGTGTATGCCTTGAATTCGGCTGCGCACGTGTCAACCACCTTAAATACCGGGTGAATATCATTCGCTCGGCGACATTCACGAACAGAAGATTCGCTCGTATTTAGCAGGCTTGCCAGGCGATGGTCGGAGATGCCGTATTGCTTTGCCTTCTTTAAAAGGTCTGAATCTATCAGGTTTTCTTCACGCAATGCAGCATTCTTTTTGGAGGCATCTGTTTTATGTTGATTTCTGATTTCTTCTTCCAGTTCAATAATTTGTTTTATATTGTAAAGAAACCATTTGTCAATCTTTGTTATTTCGTGGATTTCGTTCATGTCAATACCCAATCGCATACCATCCGCAATAGACCAAATCCTGTCCCATGAGGGATTCAATAAATGGTTTTTTATGAATTCTTTTTTCTCTGAGCTACTCAATTCACTTCTGGTAAAATGTTCACTTAAACCGTAACGGCCGTTTTCCAAAGATCTTATTGCTTTGCCCATTGATTCCTTAAACGTCCGCCCAATGGCCATAACCTCGCCAACGGATTTCATGTGAGAAGTAAGTGTTTGTTCTGCTTCAGGAAATTTCTCAAAATTGAATCTTGGAATCTTGACTACACAATAGTCTATAGCAGGTTCAAACGATGCTGGTGTATAACGCGTAATGTCATTGGATATCTCATCAAGCGTATAGCCAACTGCCAATTTTGCAGCGATCTTTGCGATAGGGAAACCCGTAGCCTTTGAGGCCAAAGCAGAACTCCTTGATACCCTTGGATTCATTTCTATTGCCATCATCTCTCCATTGGAAGGATTAAGTGCAAATTGAATATTAGACCCCCCTGTTTCAACACCAATCTCACGAATAATCTTGATTGCCGCATCCCGCATTATTTGATATTCCTTATCGGTTAGCGTTTGCGCAGGCGCCACGGTAATACTATCACCAGTATGGATGCCCATCGGATCAAAGTTTTCTATGGAACAAATTATGACAACATTATCTTTAAGGTCACGCATTACCTCCAGCTCATATTCCTTCCAGCCCAGAACAGATCTCTCTATGAGTATTTCATGAACAGGGCTTGCATCAAGTGCAAAGTTTACGTACTCTTTTAATTCTTCAATATTGTAAGCCACATTGCTGCCTATACCTCCCAGTGTAAATGATGGCCGTATGATAACCGGCAGCTTTATCTCTTTTACAATGTCCACAGCATCTTCTAAAGTGCGTGCATATCCACTTCCTGGTACCTGGATATCTATATTTTTCATGGCTGCTTTAAATTCAGCCCTATTTTCAGCCTTTTTTATTGCTTCCAGTTTGGCGCCTATTAATTCCACGTTAAATTCTCCCAGGATACCTTCTTCTGCTAAAGAGACAGCTATGTTCAGGCCTGTTTGCCCTCCCAATGTAGGAAGCAGTGCATCCGGTTTTTCTTTTTGAATTATTTTTGCTAATACATCTGTAGTCATCGGTTCGATGTATGTTTTGTCTGCAACCTCAGGATCGGTCATTATTGTGGCGGGATTGCTATTAACAAGAACGATTTTATAACCATCTTCTTTTAGCACCCTGCATGCCTGAGTGCCAGAATAATCAAATTCACATGCCTGTCCAATTACTATTGGTCCTGATCCAATTATGAGTATTTTTTTAATATCACTTCTTTTCGGCATTTTATTCGTAATTGATCAATATAAAGTAGAAAACCTCCCCTTAATCCCCTCCTTGCGAAGGAGGGGAACAAGGGTGGTTAAATTCAATGCAATTCTACTTGATATTGAACAAAGTTATTTTCCCATCATCTTGACAAATTCATCAAAAATATAACTTGCATCATGAGGTCCAGGAGAAGCCTCAGGGTGATATTGAACCGCAAATACCGGCACATCCAGGCATCTTAAGCCTTCTACAGATTTATCATTTAAATTTGTGTGAGTTATCTCTACTCTACCAAACTTGTTACTTTGTCCATTCTTTAATGATTTTCCATCTACCGCAAAGCAATGATTTTGAGCCGTAATCTCTACCTTTTTTGTGCTTAAATCCATAACTGGCTGATTGCCCCCATGGTGCCCGAATTTTAACTTATATGTTTTATACCCCAAAGCCAAAGCTAGAATTTGTAAACCCAAACATATGCCTAAAACAGGCCTTTTCCCTATGATATTACTTGTATTTTCCAACATGTATGGCACTGCGGCAGGATCACCAGGACCGTTTGAAATAACAATCCCATCTGGCTTTAATGATAACACCTTCTCCGCATTCATATCTGCTGGGACTACAGTTACATCGCAATTATGACTCTTGAGTTTTCTCAGAATGTTATGTTTCACTCCACAATCGTAAACAATTACCCTGAATCTTTTCCTATCTTTTTCTTGATATTGTTTATTGCGTAGTTGGTCATTTCCTTTTTTAGTACCAAGAGTGATTTCTCCTTCTTTCCATTTGTAAGATTTCTGACAAGTAACCTCCTTCACCAAATCTTTGCCTACGAGACCAGGTACCTTTTTAGCCTTTGAGATAAGACTCTGATAGTCCATATCAACGGTTGAGATTACTCCCTGCTGCGCACCGTAATCCCTTAAATGTCTTGTCAATGCCCTTGTATCAATTCCTTGAATGCCCATAATCTCCCTGCTTTTTAGAAACTCGTCTAAGCTCATTCTTGAACGCCAATTACTGGGATATGAACTATATTCCCTGACCACAAATCCCTCCAAGTAAGGTTGAATGGATTCATAATCTTTCTCGCAAATACCATAGTTACCTATCAATGGATAAGTCATATTTACAATTTGCCCCTTATAAGAAGGATCGGTAAGTATCTCCTGATACCCGGTAATGCTGGTGTTAAATACAACTTCACCTGATGTTTCTCCTGCAGCGCCAAAAGAAGTTCCCTCAAAAACCTTTCCGTCTGAAAGAGCCAAAATAGCCTTATTGGTTTTCATAGTATTACAATTGCGTTAGGATTGTAAGATACAGAAATACTTATTGTTAGATGTTACTAATTATAAGCAGGACTGTCAAGCTGGAGTATTTTTTCACTTGACAGTAATTATGCGTTTGTTATCATAATTTGAATTGCAGAATGGTACTTAGGTGAAGTACATGGAGCATCTCACCTAGAACACAGGTTAAAATTAAGGAAGTTTCTGGTAGAAAAGTTGTCCTTAATACGAAATGATTTATCATATACTAAAGGAAAAAATGCTTGTCATTACCTAATTTAATAAGCTTTGCAAGAATATGTTTTATACCTCCTTTTGTACTCTGCGTAATGCAAGTTCAATATCACAACGTTTACAGATATGTTGCATTAGGAATGTTACTCATAATTGGTTTAAGCGATGTCTTAGATGGATACCTTGCACGAAAAAGGGGAGAAATCACTAATTTTGGTAAATATCTCGACCCTATAGCAGACAAATTAATACTGGTAATTGCATGTCTTTTACTTTCGTCTGACAAACTCTGGCCTGAACCCAGGTTTCCTAATTGGGTATTTACCGTTATTATCAGTAGAGAACTCTTTCTCTCACTAGGTCTCATAGCAGCCTTTATTATATTAAAACGAAAAATTGATTGTAGTCCTAATAAGCTAGGTAGGTTTACAACGTTTTTGCAGGTTACTGCAATCATCGCTGTTTTGCTAGGAAACCATCTTTCTTTAACAACCCTTTTTGTATTATGGTGGTTAGTAGCAATTATTACTTCTATTTCGGCTGTATATTATACCTATAGAGCAGTTAAAAAGCTTTGAATAAATTAGCTCTTTTCCCGCCTGCCGGCAGACTGTGTCATAATCCAGAAAAAGGGCATTTTGTCATTCTGAACTTGTTTCAGAATCTAATGATTCCAATAACTTAGCAACCTAAGAGATCCCGAAACAAGTTCGGGATGACAATTGTGACACAGTCTGCGGCGTGACGGTTGTGTGAAAAAGTCAATTTTTGTATTGATACTACACAGCATATTGTGTTAGTATTGCGAAAATGTACCTTATGTTGTATATATAGAGTTAGGGGCAGTTGCTAATCCCTGACTGTTAAGATAGGCTTATGCTCGTTTGCTAAGCAAAACAAGATTATAGAAAAAGGATGGTTAGTTTCATGCTTAATACGATATCAGAAGTCGTTGAGGATTTAAAGCAGGGTAAAATGATTATCGTTATTGACGATGCAAGTCGTGAAAACGAGGGAGATATAACGATAGCAGCAGAAAAGATTACACCTGAGGCAATAAACTTCATGTTATTACATGCAAGAGGGATAATTTGTTTAACCATAACAGAGGAGCGTGCACAGGAACTCGGTTTGACTCCGATGGTAACAAATAACACATCTAATTATCAGACTCCCTTTACAGTAACTATAGATGCAAAAGAGGGCATAACAACAGGCGTATCAGCAAAAGACAGGACAAAGACTATTTTGACTGCTATTAGTGAAGATTGCACACCACATGATCTTGATAGGCCGGGGCACGTTTTTCCTCTAACGTCTCAAAAGGGAGGAGTTCTTGTACGTGCGGGTCATACAGAGGGTGCTGTTGATCTTGCCCGCTTAGCAGGTTTAAAGCCTGCTGCCGTGATATGCGAGGTTATGAACGAAGATGGGAGTATGTCAAAACTTCCCGATCTTAGAAAGCTGGCGGAAAAACATAATATAAAAATATGTACTATTGCAGATATCATCAAATATCGTCGCGAAAAAGAACGCTTGATCGAAAAGCGTGTTTCAGTTAATTTACCCACAGTATATGGAAAATTTGTTTTGCACCTTTATCGTTCATTTGTTGACGAATATTTACACCTGGCCTTATGTCTGGGAAATATAGGTAGTTTAGATAAATCGCCAGCCCCAATTCAAAAAGAACCAATATTAATACGTGTTCACGATGAATGTTTAACAGGCGATATCTTTGGTTCTCTGAGATGTGATTGTGGAGGGCAACTCCATAATGCGTTAAAAATGATTCAAAGAGAAGGTAAGGGCGTCTTGCTTTACATGCGACAGGAGGGCAGGGGAATCGGGCTTGAAAATAAACTGCATGCTTATGCATTGCAGGAGAACGGTCTTGATACAGTCGAGGCAAACAAAAAATTAGGCCTTGTTACAGATACCCGTGAATATGGAATAGGTGCACAAATAATAAGAGATTTAGGAATATCAAAGATGAAGCTTTTGTCAAATAACCCAAAAAAATTCGCTGCTTTGATTGGTTATGGCCTGGAAATCGTAGAAAGAGTTCCCATAGTTATAGCACCAAAGGAAGAAAATCTACGATACTTACGTACAAAGAGGGAGAAACTAGGTCATATCTTGGAAGGTGTTTAATCGTTATCAGGTAAAAAGGATTAAAAAATTCATAAAACGAGCCAAATTTTCCAAATATTTTTTCTGAAAGAAAGGAGGTTTGTGGGCAAAAAATAACTTAATTTTAATAACACTTTGGATGATGCAAGAATCGATTAAGTTTCGTAATTCCTGGTCTGTAACTCATAAAGAACTATATTGAAGTTAGAAGGAAAAAGCGTAAGCCTTTTACTGCGAAGTGAAAATTTAATAATCGGACAAATATAGGAGAATAATTTATGAAAATGAATAATAAATATGTGGCTGAATTTTTAGGTACGTTTATGCTAGTTTTTGTTGGAGCTGGCGCAATATGCGCCGATTACTATTTGAAAATGGCCGGTGGACAAGGAATAGGCATCTTAGGAGTTTCCGCAGCCTTTGGTTTTGTAATTGTAGCCGTGGTATATGCAATAAGTTATACTTCAGGTGCTCACATAAACCCTGCAGTGACGATCTCTTTTTGGATTAGTAAAAGGATGGATGCCAACACAGCAGTTTTTTACATAATGGCTCAATTATTAGGTGCTGTGATAGCAGCCTACTTCTTAAAGGTATTATTTCCGGATGCAGTCAGTACAGTTTTCCTAGGTACCTGTGTAGTAGGAGATGGAGTTAGCACTGGCAGATCAATATTCATGGAAGCCGTAATAACGTTCTTATTTGTATTTACAATATACGCAACTGTAGTTGATAGGAGATCATCAAAAGCTCTTGCCGGTATTGCTATCGGTTTGGCGTTCTTCTTTGGAGTATTGGTTGGTACCCCAATTAGTGGTGGGGCGTTGAATCCAGCTCGTGTATTCGGGCCTGCAATAGCATCTGGTCACTTTGACAATCAATTCGTTTGGTGGTTTGGACCTATAATTGGTGGAGTAGTAGCTGGATTAGCGTATGACTATCTACTTTCAGAAAAAGCTACGAAAAAAAGAAAGAGATAAATCTTCCACTTTCATTTTTTTGTTATAGCACGTATTAAATAAAGATTTCATTACTTAACTTTACTATAAGAGTATTTCTTACGTTAAGCAATAAATTCTGCGAGGTAAAATAGAAGCGTAGCTTTTTAAGAATTGAAAGTTACAGACACGCCTCGCATGTGATCGAGTAAGTTGCTAGAAATAAAATTGCTTAATGAAGGGAACAGAGGGGTTCTGTCTCTAAATATAGTTCGTCTTGCATGATTTACATGGTTAGTCTATTTACGACATAATCCCATCCGATATCTTTTGACATCTTCCACATGTTGTCAAGCCCTCACACCAATTCCCTTTTTTTGGTCTACAAAAACTGAATTACACCACCAATGAAGTATAAACGATAAATGGCATTTTAATTACCATTCTACCAAAAGTATATATGATGGCATCCCTGTTCAGCATTAATTAGCAGAGGGAAAGATAAAATTAGAAGGAAACCAGATGTTATTTTTAATACGCATTTTTTTTCATAAAGAATAAGATTCGTAACTAAATGGAAATGCTTTTTTGATATGTTTAAATCCTATAACAACAAATCAGCATATTACTCAATGATTTGTTTTTCGTTTTGAATAGATGGAATGGTAGCAGGATTACTTTCATTTTCAATAACCATTCCGGGGCGGGAAATAGGTAGATATGTTAGCTTTGTTTTGATTCTGTCTCTAATACGTTGTTCCTTCTCTTCAATAAATGATTCAACAAGGGGGATTCTTAAAACTAATTCACGTGACACCTCCTCGCTTGCCCTTGCAGCATAGACATCTCTTAGGCTCATATAGTTCTGGAATGATGCAATTACATAATCAAGAGGGTTGGATGCTACACGTATGTCATTATCATACCTTTTATGCTCACCTTCAAAAAGGACACTACCATCTTCTGTCGAAACACATCTTATACGCAAGCCAATCCTGATCTGGGCAAAGAGTGTGTAATAAGAATTTTTATAGTCTGTGATTTGACCATAAATAAGGGCATCTGCATCGAGTATCCTCCCCAATTCTTGTGGTGGTATTTTATATAAGTCGTTGGGTGTTAAAACCCCAAGTTCTTGTAGTAACTTATCTATATACATTAACTCTATATCTTCAAATTCCCTGGCAGCAAAGTGCCCGAAGAAAAACCTTCTCACTCTGTTCGCATAAGTCCAGTTCCAACCATCCTTTTTTTTATCACTAAACCTGGGAATAGGAATTTCATTCAGGATATAATTACCACCTACCAAATTATCAAAGGGTAATATTGCGATTTTCCTGGGAGGGTCTGTTCGAAACTTATCCGAAACTTCAAACTCTTTATTGCCGGGATCGATCTGGTAAATCCTGTCTATTGCTTTTTTCTTGCCATGTTCTGTAAGTCCTTTTTCTTGTTGAAAGAAGGGCTCATCTCCCGTGGTTCTTCTTTTCTCAGAAGAACCACATCCTGTGACTATTAACGAAATGGCTAGTAAGATTAGAAAACTGGTTAGCATTTTCCAGAAAGACATAAAGATTTTCCCCTTTGCCCATATATCACTTGATTCGTTTGGCTCCATCATATTATTTAAATAAGTTACAACTGTCAACAGCTTTTAAGACATTGCTAAATTATTGCGGCCGTGTTTCCGTTAGAACTCGATTTCAGAGGATGAAATCTCTTTTCTTAATTGTTTTTTTTGGGATCTTTTCTTCTTGTTCTGCAGGATTCGCTCCTTCGCATAACGGGGCCTTCTCGTAGGAATCCGTTCTTTTTCTTCAATATTTAACTCCATTAACTTTACTTGAAGTCTTTTAAAAGCAAGTGCGCGATTTCGTATCTGTGAACGTGACTCTGTGGCAACTACCCTTATACCCGTAGGTTTGTGAAATAATCTTACACAAGACATAGTTTTATTCTTGTGTTGCCCACCGGGACCAGAACTCTTAAAATAATCTATTCGAACTTCCTTTTTTAAATTTGCTAAATCAATTGAGTATTTTTCCATGCAGTCTTTATATTATTTTTGTATTATATTTGGAATTACATTATAATTAAGCAATTATCGTATATCATTTCAATGAAAAACTCTGATTTAAATATTTTGCCTACAAATAATGAATTTGACATCTCAAATTTTGCTTAAGTTGTGATTCCATAAATTTGGCAAGTAAAGATGATAGACATACATTCACACATACTTCCTTCTTTAGATGACGGTCCAAAAACGATTGAGGAATCGATCGAACTCTGTAAAATTGCTGCTAATGATGGCATCGAGACAATCGTTGCAACACCTCACTCAAAAGACGGAGTATACGAAGCAAAAAGTGATGAGATACTAAGAAAAGTAACAGAACTCAATCTTAAATTGAAGGAAATTCAATTAGATTTGGAAATACTCCCAGGAGCAGAAGTACATATTAATGAAAGATTAGCAAAAGACATAGAAAGTGGAAATGTGCTTACGATTAACAATGGCAAAAAATTTATCCTTCTGGAACTCCCATTTTTCTTCGTCCCACCTGCAACTGATAAATTTATATCCAGTCTTAAATCTATCGGCATTGTTTCAATTATCTCGCATGCAGAGCGAATAATAAAGTTTCAAAAAAAACCAGAAATCTTAGAGCAATTAGTCAAGTCAGGCGCCCTTGTTCAGATAACCGCACAAAGCTTGACAGGAGATTTTGGTTCCAGTGAAAGGAAATGTACTGAATGGCTTTTAAACCATAAAATAGTACATTTCATTGCATCTGACGTACACTCACTCACTGGCAGACCACCGATTCTGTCCAAGGCGCTAGAAAGGGCTGCCAAGATTATAGGAGAAGAAGAGGCCAGGGCACTTGTTTCTCATAATCCCAGACAAATTATAGATGGCCTTGATTTTCACCCTAAAGAAAACTATTGAGTTAACCATCATAATGGTGAAGTCAAAGTAAAACCTTTTACAAGGATTGGATATCTAAGCCAGAGCTTATTCCAGCAATAAAGCAACGAGGATTTATAAAAGTTGCATGTTTCTTCTATTAATGAATCGATGCTAATTCCTTATTGATTGTATATGTCTTATCTTTGATGAACAGGTCATTCTACTAAATTGCCTTAAATCCCGCAATCGATCTTCGTGCGAGAGGAGGTCTATGTATTTTGTATAAGTTATACCGAATATCTTCGCATCTTCATATCTTTTTCTTTCTGAGGAATCATCAATATCGTATTTACGTTTGTAAAAGAGATGGTGTCTAACGTATTCTTTATCACTTCTACTTAACCTTGTTGATTTACCTTGTAGTGCGATAAAATATTTCAGCACTAAGTATTTCGTTACATTTGCCTGTAACTCCAATTCAAGAAGGCTAAAAGGACGGTTCAATTTAAAATTCCGAGCTATAAATAAAAAGTGATCTAGCTCTTCCACAAAGCTTGCACAGGCGTCAATATTGTCATCATGAAGACCAATTCGGGGATCATTATCCTCCAATACCTTAATCAATTCATCAGGGTAGTAAATACTTACCTTAAGTGTATTCCCAACGTCTCTTATAAATACCTGTGACCTTGAATAACTATTATTAACAACCGTTTTAATTTTCTCTTTCGCATAAAACTTTTTATACCCCTTATTGCCGATAACGAATTCCTCAATATTTATAATACCTGTGTCTAGCGCATATGTCTTTTCTATCTTTCTCTGTAATTCTTCAATCAAAGGGCGCTTAGTTCCCATTTTCATCTAACTCTATATAATTAATGGATTTTTCCACAAGTTTTCACCTTGTCAGGATACACCCCATTAGAAAGCACGAACGGGGCTTTAAGCCCCGTTCGTGCTTTCTAATGGGGTGTATCCCTTACTATGTATTTCTTTACTCCGTCAGCACGACTGAGCTTTCTTTCTAACGGGGTAAAGGTATTCACTGTTCATAAAACGTAAGACCTGAACAACAACCTCGAAACCTTCTGATAATTGTGATAATGTGTCAGAGAGCCTGTTTTCCCTTGCATTGATATGTTCTGATGCCAAACTAAAATATGCCTTCCCGAAATCTACATAATAATGCTCGTCAACTGGTCTTTGTTTGTACTCATATCTGTATTCTATATATTCCGGAACCATCCCGGTTAAGAAGAGCGCATAATTCCCAATATGACAGTAAATATAAAACTTTCTAGTATTATCCGACCGTAGCGAATCTGCAATCATGTCCACTATATAGTTATAAGACTCTTCCTCTCCTTCTACTATCTTAAACAATCTTGAACTCTTCGCAAACTTTGTGAGCACATTAACAATGTAGTTTGAAACCTTTTTATCTTCAAGTAAGCCTAAAAGCCTATTTCTATTCCAGGGGGTAATAGTTTCGGTACTGTTTAATATCTCTATAGTCTCCTCGATAAATTCTGTGTCTTCTCTTTTTTCTCTAAGCGTCCTTCTCAAAAGCAATGAAAATAAAAAATAAGGAGACACTTCCAAAATACGTTCTTTGCAGTTCATCACCTTGCTAAATACCCTATCACTATCAATCATCTTGCAGATTATGTCCTCGTCTCCTCTTATCAAATTTGCAATATTTTTGTAGTCCCTCCGTTTAGTTACATAACTTTTGATAAGAAAAAGGAGGTCTTTTTCAGATAGTTCCTGCAAACTGTCTCTTTGTAGTTCTTGAATATTTTTTTCTTTTTTCATGGCTCTTTCCAAAGAAATTTACAAAATTTTAAACAGTTACATAACCTAATTATCGGCCAACTTATATATTTTTTCAACAAAATATGTTGGTATTTAAAAAAAAAGACAATATAATTTTTGCAGAAAATGGATGAATTCTCTTTTATAAAATGGATAAGAAATAATCAAAAAAAAGACAAAAACATCATAATTGGTATTGGTGATGATTGTTCATCCATAAAAATTAACCATAATTTATTGTATCTTATTACCACAGATATGCTTGTAGAAGGTACACATTTTGAACTAAAAAAAAATACACCAAGGAAAATAGGAAAAAAATCAATCGCATGTAGTATCAGTGATATAGCTGCCATGGGTTGTTCTGCTAAATATGCCGTAGTTTCTATTTGTTTCCCCCTAAAAACTAAAACAAGATTTGCAAAAGAATTGTTTCTGGGAATGAAAGAGGAGGCAGATGAATATAATATTAAAATAATAGGTGGGGATATTGTTAGTGGGGAAAAAATGTTAGCAATCAATGTGGCAATGTTTGGTAAGAACGATGGATTAAAGCCCGTAACACGCTCTGGGGCAAAAGTAGATGATGCAATAATGGTAACGGGAACACTCGGTGGTTCAATATTAAGAAAACACATCTCATTCAAGCCGCGCCAAAAAGAAAGCCTGATACTAAACAAGAAATTTAGTATAAATTCTATGATAGATGTGAGTGATGGCCTGGTAGCAGATTTAAATCACCTTCTCGAAGAAAGCGGTGTTGGTGCAATTTTATACGAAGATAAAATACCTATATCTGCTGATGCAAAAAAGTTGGCGCGCAAAACAGGCTTATCAGCACTTTACCACGCACTTCATGATGGTGAAGACTACGAACTACTTTTTACTCTTTCTAATAAAGAATCCGAAAGACTATTAACATCAAGATCATTTTCAATACGTATATCAAAAATTGGCCATATCAAAAAACAAAGTGGTATATTTATGCAGGATTCTAATCGTAACTTACGGAAAATAAAGCCATTAGGGTACAAACATTTTAAGTAAAACCAATCTTTCTATTACCGATAATCCTATCCACATTAAAACTAATAACGTTGAGGAAACAATAGAACTCGGACGGCTAATAGGTTCTCTTCTTAAGGCAGGAAATGTAGTAGCGCTTATGGGGCAGCTGGGTTCAGGCAAGACATGTCTGGTAAAGGGAATTGCAGAAGGCCAGGGTGTAAAGGATAGGAAAGTAGTAACAAGCCCGAGTTTTGTGTTAGTAAAGCAGTATACGGGAAAAATACCGATTTATCACTTCGACGCATACAGAATGAAGTCGCCTGATGAAATGTATGATATCGACTGTGTCGAATTCTTTTGGAGCAACGGTATATCAATTGTTGAATGGGCAGACAAGGTAATGGAATGTCTGCCTGATGAGTTTATAAAAATCGCAATTAGGACAATAACCCAAACGTCCAGAGATATTCGTGTATCTTACAAAGGAGAAAAGTACAAGAATTTTATGAAAGAAGTTAAGGTAAAAGTCGAGTGTCTAAAATAAAAGTTTTACCACAAACTGTTGTAACCAAAATAGCTGCCGGTGAAGTAATTGAGCGTCCTGCTTCTGTCTTAAAAGAATTAATTGAAAATTCCATTGATGCCGATGCTACACGTATAGAAGTTCAACTGGAAGATGGTGGTAAAAAGCTTATAAAGGTTTCTGATAATGGTATCGGAATGGACAGAGATGACGTGGAATTAGCTTTTGTAAGTCATGCCACAAGTAAATTGTGGAGCGATGATGATCTGTTTTCGATTAATACATTGGGTTTTCGAGGTGAAGCCCTTCCAAGCGTAGGTGCAGTCTCCCAGGCAAGGATTATATCACGTCCAAGAGGTAAATTAATAGGCTCAGAAATTCAAATTGAGGGAGGAAACCTTCATAAAATTAAAGAAAAAGGAGCGCCTGAAGGTACACAGGTCGAAGCGCGTAACTTGTTTTATAACACCCCTGTCAGACGCAAGTTCCTTAAAAGCACACATACTGAAATGGCTCATATATCTGAAACGGTCACAAGATTTGCACTTGCATATCCAAAAATCCATTTCAGTACAGTCAATAACGGCAAAAACGTCTTAAGCCTCCCACCCACCAAAGACTTAAAAGAAAGAATAATGACAATTTTTGGAGATGAAATGGGTAAAGTTCTTATCACCATAAACTCTAAAGAACCAAACGTTTCTATATATGGGTGTGTCTTACCGCCTACATATAACCGTCCAAATACAAAGATGCAATTTGTCTTTCTTAACGGAAGGTATATCAGGGATAATATAATCTCTCATGCCATAAATGCTGCTTATCTAAATCTTTTAATGTCAAAAAGATCTCCCATTGTCTTTCTGTCCCTTCAGGTTGATAATAAAGGAGTGGATGTTAATGTGCATCCTACGAAGGTCGAAGTTCGCTTCAAAAATGCAGGGCTCATACACGATCAGGTATATTCCGCGTTACATACAGCCCTTACAGGAACCGAATTTCACTCCTCACTTAAAGCTACAAGCCAGCCTGAACATACCAACGTAGAAACCTCTTCGCATGAAAAGAAAGAATCTGTGATGAAATCCATGTCAGATTTCTTTTCCAGGTCTTTGGATAACAAAACCCCTTATCACAAGGATGAACATAAACAGGCTTACTTCCCTCCTTCTAAGACTGAACATTTATTTAAGCGAGAAAGCGCGCTTACGCCCTACTTACAGATACATAACTCATACATAGTCGAAGAAACAGCCGATGGTTTAAACATTATTGATCAACATGCCCTGCATGAGATAGTCCTCTACCATGAGATATGGGAACAAATCAAATCGTCAAAACTTTTAAAGCAAAACCTGTTAATCCCGGAATTAATAGAACTAACGCCTCGGAATTACGTTACTATTATGAGTCTTAAAAACGAACTCGACACCCTGGGTCTGGAAATAGAAGAATTCGGCAAAAGCACTATAGCCATCCGTGCCCACCCTCAAATCCTGAGAAATTTAGATTGCCGCGAACTCATTCAAGGCTTATTGGAAGAAATTGATAGTGACGAAATTAAAAGTGATACAGATAGCATTCTAAGAAAAATCGTCAAAATAATGGCATGTAAAGGTGCTGTAAAATCAGGACAGAGATTAAGCTCGCAGGAAATTCAATCACTTCTGGAAAAAAAGAAAGACGATACAATCACCAGTTTTTGCCCTCACGGCCGTCCAACAACGCTTGAATTCAAGATATCCGAACTTGAGAAACAATTCAAGAGGAAATAGGTAAGACGAAGGGGTTCCACGTTTTCTTGTTTATAGGAGTAAGTCAAATCCTCCAATGATAATAGCAAGATAATACGCCCGAGAGGATTCGAACCTCTGACCTACGGTTTAGGAAACCGTTGCTCTATCCTTCTGAGCTACGGGCGCGCTTTCAATCTAGGCCTGCAACTGAAAAAGGCGAGCAATCAAATGATGCCGGCCTCAATATTGAGGGTCTTTCTTAAAGTGTTAAAGGTTTCTCGTAATTAAACTGGTATCGTAGGTAATGTTATCGTATCACCAACCCACGAGATTTCCTTAATCTTATTAGATACGGAATCAATCCCCTTTAAATCGTTAGCTTTAACCTGCACCACAAAATCATATTGTCCTAAAACACTAACCGCTGAACGAACCCCATCAATATCCGAAAGGTTTTTGTTTAATGTGTAAATATCAAGATTTGCAGGTATTGCCTCTATTAAGACGTAAGCGGAAATAGACATTATTTTCTCCTGTTCACTGATAAATGGATGTTATTTCTTCTTTTTCAGTATTGAATTAGAGAAAAGACATCATGTTTACTTAGCAAATTTCTCCCGTGCAAGAAAGTGAGTTCAATTATAAAAGCACATCCCACTATTTTACCACCAAGAGATTCTACTAGATTACAACACGCTGCCATGGTACCGCCAGTAGCTAAAAGGTCATCAACCATTAAAACATTATCGCCAGGTTTAATTGCATCTTTATGTATCTCAAGGGTATCTGTACCATATTCTAATTGATATGCCATACTCGCCGTTTCATAGGGTAGTTTTCCGGGTTTTCTGACAGGTACAAATCCAGCGTTTAAACTTACAGCTACTGCAGGGCCGATAAGGAATCCTCTTGCCTCCGCACCCACAATTACATTAATTTTTTGCCCCGCGTAATGATCAGACATCTTATCAACGATTTCTTTCAAACTTGCAGGATTGCGGAATAATGGGGTTATATCCTTAAAAATAATTCCCTTTTTAGGAAAATTTGGAACGTCACGAACAAGCTCTTTAAGCAAGTTTCACTCTTCCTTACTAAAAATACAATTAAGTTTGTGCAACGCAGCCTTCTCTATTTGCCGAACTCTCTCTTTACTAATATTAAATTTTCCCCCAATGTCTTTCAATTTCATTGGCTTACCATTATCTAAACCATAGCGCAACCTTAGGATGTCGGCCTCTCTCTTATTTATTATATTTAACAAATCTCTCAGTTTTTCCTTTTCATATGAATCAATCATATGTTCAACGGGGGGTTCATCGCTTCTCTCTGTTAACATATTGCTTAGTGCCCAGACAATATCAGAACCAGTTATGTCTTCATCTAAAAGGTGTGTTGGTTTAATAGCCCTTTTGATTGATTTTACTTTATGTGCTGTAATATCCATTTCATTGGCTATTTCTTTTAAACTCGGTTCTCGTTTTAATTCGTTTGATAACTTTTCTGAAACTTTCTTTAATTTTAATATTTTTTCCACCATATGTGCGGGAAGTCGAATTACTTTCACTGTGTTTGTTAATGCCCGCCTTATTGTTTGCTTTATCCACCAAGTTGCATATGTACTAAAGCGCCGCCCAAAAGCTGGGTTATAACCGTCTACAGCTCTTAGTAATCCTATGTTTCCTTCTTCAATGAGGTCTAGAAAGGAAAGCCCCTTATTAGTAAAATGTTTAGCAATACTTACTACGAGTCTCAGATTTGCCCTGACAAGTTTTTCGCGTGCTTTTAAATCGCCCTTTTTAATCTTTTCTGCTAATTCTTTTTCCTGTTCAGGATTCAGGAGAGGTATGCTGTTTATTTCTTTTAAGTATGCTTGAAGTGCTGTAACCGTGTATCCGCCTCCGGGCTTTTATACATTTTCCTTTTTTACATCATCAACTTTCTCTTCGTCAACATTATCTGAAGCTTTTATGTCAAGCTGTGCTCCTTGAGAATTACTTTCCTTCTCTGATACTTTTCCAATATCTTTGAGACTCAGCCCTATTTTTCTTGCCTCTGGCTCCATTTTTATAATCTTTACATCCAGCTCATTACCAATAGAAATGATTTTTTCGAGGTTGTTGACCTTTTTAGTAGAAAGTTCTGAGACATGCAGTAATCCCTCCAGACCGTCACCTAAGTCTAGAAATGCCCCAAAATCAGTCATTTTAGTAACCTTACCTCTTACAACATCTCCGACTGAATATTTTTCCGGGATTTCTTTTTTCCAGGGATCATCTTTAAGCTGTTTGATTCCTAACGATACCCTTTTTTTCTCCTTGTCAACCGATAATACAATAGTCTCTATCTTATCACTCTTTTTAACTATTTCCGAGGGATGTGCAACTTTTTTTGACCATGACATGTCTGAGATATGAAGAAGCCCGTCTATACCATCCTCTATTTCGATAAAGGCACCGTAATTAGTTAAATTTCTAACTCTTCCTTTGATTCTGGTTCCTGGTGGGTATTTTTCTTCTATAAGTGTCCATGGGTTTTTTTCAACTTGTTTAATACTTAAGGAAATTTCTTCTTTTCCCTTGTTTATATTTAATACTATGGCTTCAACATTGTCACCGATGGCAACTATTTCTGTAGGATGGTTTATACGTCTCGTCCACGACATTTCAGAAATATGTACTAATCCTTCGATACCAGTTTCCAATTTAATAAAGGCACCATAGGACATAATATTCACTACTTGACCCTTAATTTTTGATCCAATCGGGTATCTTTCTTCTACATTTTGCCATGGATTTTCTGTTTTTTGTTTTACCCCAAGAGCAATCTTCTCCTTTTCTTTATCGATTCCGAGTATCTTTACTTCTATTTCATCGTTGATTGCAAGCATTTCTGATGGGTGACTAATCCTTCCCCAACTCATATCTGTTATGTGAAGTAGTCCATCAATGCCTCCAAGGTCAATAAAAGCTCCAAAATCTGCAATATTTTTAACTGTTCCTTTCACGATTTGATCAACTTCAACTCTGCTTAGGAATTCCTGCTTTTGCTTACTCCGTTCTTCCTCAATAAGCTTTCTTCTTGATACTATAATATTTTGCTGAATTTCATCAATTTTTAATATCTTGCATGTTACTTCTTTACCTATATACTCAGCAATCTCGCCTGGAGGTTTAATATCTATTTGTGATGCGGGTAGAAATATTGGAATACCTATATCAACAAGCAATCCTCCTTTTATCTTTCTTATCACCTTACCTTTTACTACATCACCTTCTTTGTATTTGGTTACTATTTTTTCCCATCCCCGAATACGGTCTGCCTTTCGTTTTGAAATTTGTATTAAACCTGTATCATCTTCAAATGACTCTAACATTACATCTATCTCGTTTCCCATCTTAACTTCTTCGGGACTATCAAATTCTGAAAGTGGAATTATCCCCTCAGATTTATAACCTGTGTCTATTATTACATCATTACCTATAGTACCCAAAATCTTCCCTTTTAATATCGTTCCTAATTCGAAATTTTTAACTGAAGTATTGTATACTTCATCGATCTTTTCGAAATTATCATCTTTTATTATCTCTTCAAGTTCCTTTTCTATTTCTTCTTGTTTAATATCGTATTCCTTTAAAACATCTCTATTCATCATTTAAAACCATTCTCCAAAAATAAAATCTGTAAAACTATATTTTTAAGAAAAACAGGCCTATCATAACTTACCTATTTTGCTATTTTTCTCGATTTCCTTAATCAGAATGTCAACAACTTGTTCTATTTTCAAATTTGTTGTATCAAGATAAAAGGCATCATCTACTTTTCTCAAGGGTGCAAATTCTCTCGTTGTATCTCTATGGTCCCTTTGCCTAAGATCTTCTATTACGTTATTAAGGTTACTTTTGTCGTTAAACGTCTTGATTTCAGAGTAACGTCTCGTAGCCCTTTCTTTAATATCAGCATCCAGGTAAATCTTTTTATCTGCGTCTGGAAAAACAACCGTCCCCATATCTCTACCTTCAGCAATAATGTTTTCTCCTTTCGCAAAGCCCCTTTGAAGTCCAACCATTTGTTTACGGACAAACTCCAGATTTGAGACATGGTGTACGTTTCCAGTTATAGACGGGTGCCGTATCTCATTTGTTACATTAATATCATCTACAAATATTTTCGACCCATCTTTTGAGCATTCTATTTTAATATTGGTTTTATTCAACAACCTGCGTAGTCCTTCTTTATCATTGAAATCAACACCTGCGTTAATAACTTTCCATGTAAAAGCCCTGTACATTGCGCCACTATCAAGATACTTAAAACCAAGTCGTTCGGCTAATTTCTTTGATACAGTACTTTTTCCAGACCCAGCCGGCCCATCGATCGCAATGATCAATAGGTTCCTCCAAATTATAATTACTTTTTGAACTTCCGAATCCTTCTATATAACAAAGCAGATTAACTAATGCAAGATATTTTTGTACTTATCTTTTTGCATCCTTTTTTGTTAATGTTTTTTGTCTATTTTCTTTAATTTTCTTTCAAATGTGAGTGCAACACTTTTGGATTTAATCATTACAGATGCTTCATGGTTTTTCCTTAATGCACTGTAAGTCCAATTTGTGCTTCCTATGATTGTTATGTATCCGTCAACAACCAATATCTTGCTATGGGTTACCCTTTCTTTGTTATCGTAAAAAACAGGAACACTGTTTTTTGACAGCAGCTCGTATGCATACCCACTCTTTCTTTCTATTATACTTTTATTTCTGCCTTTTTCCCAAAATTTGATATTCTGGTCAAATATCACCAGCACATTCACTCCCCTCTTATGGGCAGCTATAAGGTCAAGAACTAATTGATATTCATTACCTTCTGTATGCTTCGGATCTAGTTTTGCCATAAACATGACACACAGTATAGACTTTTTGGCATTTGTTAATGCTTTATGGACCTCCGGATAATATTCCTCATCTACAAGTGGAATCACGTCATCGGCTGGCAGAGAATAAACAGATTTCGCCCTGAGTAATGAGTTTGCAATATTGAAGAGAGCTAAAAACACTAATACGGTTGTTATTTTATTTGTAAGTTTCATTCTTCTATTGGCTTAAGAAGTGTGCACAAAACAAAAGAAGGAAAGGCCCTTTTGACATGCACATTAACGATGTTGTTCATTAACTCATTAGGACCGTCGAATAAAGCTTTTATATACCTATCTGAATAACCACATAATTTCCCTGTTTTTTTATCCCTTGTGCCTTCCACGAGAATGCCTATGGTTTTACCGACAAATGAATTCTTATACCTTAAGGATGTTTCAGTTGCTAAAGATTCAAGTTCTTTTTTCCTTGCATTGATCTCAGAAGGATTACAATGGTCAGACATTTTGGCAGCGGGGGTACCCTCACGAGGACTAAAAGGGAATACGTGTATTCTGCTAAACTCAGCCTTATCACAAAGCCTCAATGTATTTTCAAAATGCCTCTTCTTTTCTCCGGGAAATCCGACTATTATGTCTGCAGATATGGACGGTAGTTCCATTTTCTCTTTTATCTTTTCCAGTGTCCGAAGGTATTCAATAACATTATATTTTCTATTCATCCTCTTCAAAATATAATCATCACCACTCTGCAATGGTAAATGAAAGTGAGGGCAAATCTTATCTGAACTTGCAACAATATCAATCAAACTATCTGTTACTTCATTCACATCAATGGAACTCAATCTGATTCTCTTTAATCCTGATAAGTTTTGCAGTTCTCTTAATACATGTAAGATATCAGATTGATGCTCCATGTCCTTGCCATACGCTCCTAAATGTATGCCCGTAAGCACGATTTCCTTGTAGCCATTATTCACTAACTGTTCTGTCTCAAAAAGAATGTCGTCTATTCTCTTGCTTATAACATTACCCCTAACGTAAGGAATTATGCAGTATGAACAATAGTTTTCGCATCCATCCTCAATTTTTAAAAAAGCCCTAGTATGACCTTCAAACTTACTTATCTTTAAGTGAAATGCGGATTCATTACGTCGTAGATTTGTTCTATAGGATTCTATAATGTCGTTTGAAGCGGATGAAGAATTATTATTTGAAGCAAAACCATTTTTTACAAAATCAACTATCTTACCCTCCCGGCTCTTTTCGAAGACGTAGCTAACTCCATCAATTTTTTTTATTTCCTCTGCGTTTGCCTCAGCGTAACACCCTGTAACAATTACTTTCGCGTATGGATTGTTCCTTATAACCCTTCTGATCTGCTGACGTGACTTTTCATTACTTGTGGAGGTAACCGTACACGTATTTACCACATATAAATCAGCAGACAAACATGGAGGAGTTTCTTTATATCCGCTTGATATAATAGCCTCCCTTAGTGCTTGAGTTTCATATTGATTTACCTTACATCCAAGAGTAACAAAGGCACATGTTTTCATAACTTATAACATACTCTCCTTTCCTAATTTTCTTGACACTATATTACGACAGGTATAGACTTTAATTCAATAATAATCTTCTAAAGAAAAGTGGCGACTACTCGGCTGAAGATAAGTTTATGAAAAACTGTAAAAAAAATACTGACTACGAAATTCTATAAATTAGAGTGGATAATCCAAAAGGGGATGGATAATGAAAGTTATAATAAAAGAGGCGAAAACGGAATACGACGGGATATTTAAGATTGACAAGGCAATACTTCAGCACGAAAAATTCGATGGTTCAATGAGCAAGGAGATTGTGAGATTAAACTTTAACAGAGGCAACACAGTCGCAGTTTTGCTATATAATAAAGCTAGTAAATCAGTTGTTCTGGTCAAGCAATTTCGTTATCCAGCATACGTGGGCAATGGACCTGGTTGGTTGATAGAGTGCGTTGCAGGTATCAAAGACGACGGTGAAATTTCTGTGGCCAGGAAAGAAGTCCTTGAAGAAACTGGCTATAAGGTTGACGAACTGAGGTATCTGGCACAATTCTACCCAAGTCCAGGAGGATGTTCTGAAAGAATATCTGTATATCTTGCCTATGTAGAAGCAAAGGATAAGATAAAGAGAGAAGAATATATGGGTGAAGGGAGCGAAGATATCTTTGTTATGGAAGTGGCCCTCAGTAAGGCGCTTGAAATGATTAAGACGGGTGAAATATGTGACGGGAAAACAATAATCGGTCTTTTTTCCCTTCGTGATGAATTAGAAAAAATGTAATGGCATCACAGAAAAAACATGTCAAAAGGGTGGTCATAAATGAAAAACAAAACCGTGTTTGTTGATATAGATACCCAGTTTGATTTTATGAATTCCGGAGGGGCTCTTTATGTACCGAATGCCGAAGACATAATTGACAATGTTGGAAAACTTTTTGATTATGCAAAAGAACATAAAATAAAGATACTATCTTCAATAGATGCACACGAGATTGATGACCCTGAGTTTCAGAACTTTCCTTCCCATTGTGTAAAAGACACTCCCGGCAATCAAAAGATGGAGACTACTATATACAAGGATAGCATAGTTATTGAAAATAAGAGACAGCATATATCTGAAACTGTCTTGAATCATAAGCAAATAATCGTAGAAAAGCAGTCATTTGACATCTTTGACAATATCAATGTAGACAAGATAATTATAAATTTAGATGCAAGTGATTATGTAGTATTCGGTGTGGCAACAGACTATTGCATTAAGGCCTCCGTCCTTGGGCTGATAAGACGCGGATATAATGTTTCCCTGGTTACAGATGCAGTTAAAGCTATTACCAGAGAAGGAGAAAAAGAGGCCTTAAAGGAAATGAAAGGTGCGGGAGTTATCTTTACTTCCACACAGGATGTCGTAGAAAGGGAACTATAATCAAAAAAAGATGGGATAGTAACGAGATAAGAATTAAAAGTTTTTAATCTACTAAGATTTTTTTTTATGGTCTCTAGTGAACCGTTCTACAGCTTTTAGTACATCATCGATATACACATCTGTATCGACACAGTAACCGTGAGGCCTTAGATTTGGGACTGCGAAAACAGCTTTTGGCATAGCTGCCATTAAACCTACACGCAATTCTTTTTCACAGGCGATAGCCACGACTCCTTGAACTTCTTCAGCCATAACCTTTTGGAGTGCGATTCTGCCACCACTAGCAACGGCTATGCTTATGCCATATTCCTCAGATATTTCCAACAGGTCTTTTACCTTGCAATTCCCACAACGTTTGCATTCATTGAGGTCGTGCTTGATGTTTTGTTTACATTTTGAATTTTGTATGCAGTGAGGGAAAAGAAGAAGCAACCCTTCTGGAGGGCATTTTTTCTTCCTCAATTTTGTCATCATGTTGCTAAGTGAAACAAACTGTTTATCTAAAACTTCCATTTATGAATACCTCTCTTGTTTAAGGGGTTTTTCCGTATTTTGTATATTACTGGAATAAATAATCAACTTTGACATCGTGGCCTCTTGAAAATGCAACGGCGCTCATACTTTGCTTACCTTCGGGTTTGAGTTCCTTAATCCATATACAACCATTTTTTACAGCTGTTTTGATACCGCGGCCAGAAATATCCATAATAGTGCCGGGAATATTATTTGTCTCAGTGCCGGGCGATGTATCCCTTTCAATTTTTAGAATTAGGATCCTTTCTTTCGAGGCATTTCTGATTAACGTGGTCTGGGCAGTGGGCCGAGGATTCATGCCTCTCACGAAATTGTGTATCTCTTCAGTAGTTTGATTCCAATTAATAAGGCCGTCTTTCTTTTTTAATTTTGGTGCATAGGTAGCAAGCTTCTCATCCTGTGGTGTATATTTTGCAACTCCTGTTTTGATTTGTTTTAGGCTATCTATTAGAATTTCCGCACCGAGTATGCTTAACCTGTTTTCCAGCTCACCCGCTGTTTCATCAGGGCCAATCCTTATTGATTTTTGCATAATCATCTTACCAGCATCCATTTTTTCTTGCAAGATAATTGAGGTCACCCCAGTTTCTTCCTCTCCATTAATTAGTACCCAATTAACAGGTGCTGCTCCACGATACTTAGGGAGTAACGAAGCGTGTATATTAATGCATTTATATCTGGGCAAATTCAATATCTCAGATGAAATTTTCTGCCCGAAAGCAACAACCGTTATAATATCAGGGTTTATTTCTTTAAGCTTCTCTATGATTATCTCATCGTTTACATTTTCTGGTTGGACTATTTTAAGTCCCAAATCTAAGGCGACGTTTTTAACGGGTGGTGCACAAGGCTGACTCTTTCGCCCTTTAGGTTTATCTGTCTGAGTAATAACAGTTGCAACATTATATTTTGATTCTATTAGGGATTTTAAACTTGGAACCGCAAAATCCGGCGTACCCATAAAAACGATATTCATATGTAATTAATTATGAACATTTACGATTTAGCCAACGCCGGCCCTGCTATTTTGATAAGCTAGTTCAAATTCTTTTATCTTCTGTTTGTTAGCTATCCTGCTTGCTGGGGTCATCATCTCGATAAAAAGACGACCATTTATGTGGTCAATTTCATGCTGCCACACACGACTCAATAAGCCCTCAGCTTCGATTTTAAGCTTCTTACCTTTTAGGTTATAGGCAGTAACTGTAACATATTGTGAACGTATAACCTTTCCCATTACACCGGGAAAAGATAAGCAACCTTCCTCTTCTATGGTTTCACCTCGTTCTTCTACGATCTGCGGATTTATGAAGACCCTTTCTCCCGTTTTTTTACCGGTTATGTCTATTACGACTAGGCATTTGGACAATCCTATTTGTGGTGCTGCGAGTCCAATTCCACAAGCATCGTACATGGTATCAAGCATCTCTTGTGCAACTTGACAAATTTTATTGTCAATTTCTTCAATTGGTACGGCCTTGCGCATTAAAATTGGATCCGGATAAGTAACTATTTCCATTTTTCAAGGTTATATTATTTAAGGTTTAACGCCTACGATAAGGTAAAATTTACTGAATTTAACACATTCAGTATATAATAGAATCCACTTAAAAAGCAAGAATTATTTGTTTTTTTGTTGACAACGGTTTTGCAATGTCATAAACTTCTCTTCGAGTAATTTTGCTATGAGATAAGCCAAGAAACGTGTAGAAAAACGAGGATAAATTAAGTTGTTTGGTGAGGGAATGGTCTAATGCCAACAAGCAAATCTGCGAAGAAAAGAGTCAGACAAAATGCTGTGCGTAGGATGAGAAACAGGGGTGATAAATCTGCATTAAAAACTCAAATAAAAAGGTTAGTTTCAGCTGTCGAAAGCAAAAACTTCGAAGAAGCAGAAAAGCACCTTTCATTAACAACGAAAGGGCTGGATAAGCTTGCATCCAAGAATATTATACATAAAAACACGGCTTCAAGAAAAAAGTCTCGCTTGGCAAGGATGTTAAATAAGCAAAAAGCAGCCAAGTCATAAATATCTTAAGGTTATTTAGTTTATTATATCGTTCAAACCCTTCAGATGTTCCTCTATACACCTTGGTAAGTCTAATAAGTGATATCCACCCTCTAAACAAGAGACAATTCTACCTTCACAACAATCTTTAGCGATATTCTGCGTGAGTTTGGTTAGTGTGTTGTATTCGAAAGTTTCTAAGCCTAAACCGCCAACAGGGTCGAGACGATATGCATCAAAACCGGAAGATATGAGAATAAACTGAGGATTGAATTGTTTAACTCTTTTCTCCATTATATCTTTAAAGATCTCTAAATATTTTTGTGATTCTGTATCATAAGTAAGAGGAACGTTTATCGTAAAACCGGAACCTTCGCCTTTTCCTATTTCTTCTTTATCCCCTGTTCCTGGGTAAAATGGATACCTGTGCATTGAGAAATACATTACCGATGCGTCTTCGTAAAAGGTATCTTGGGTGCCATTACCGTGGTGTACGTCCCAATCAATTATTACAATTCTGTCGAGATTATATCTTGATTGAATATACTTTGCTGCAATAGCGACGTTATTAAATAAGCAGAAACCCATACCCCTTGCTGGAGTGGCATGGTGGCCGGGAGGACGTACCAGACAAAATGCGTTATTTGTTTTTTTATTCATTACTAAATCAATTGCCGTAAGCAATGCGCCAGTGGCATATAATGCTGCATCATATGAATTGGATGAGACATAGGTGTCAGGGTCTAAATATCCGCCGCCTGTTCTGGCAAGTTCAGCAACTTTTTCAATATGACTTATACTATGAACCATAGATACTTCTTCTTTTGTGGCAACTCTTGGTTTCTTAGTATTTAGCTTTTGCCAGATGCCGGTTGCCTCTAGGTGTTTGACTGTATTTATTAACCTTGTGGAATTTTCTGGATGATTAGGGCCTGTATCATGTTTCAAGTAAATGTCATCATAAATAATAGTAGTCATAAAGTGATTCTAATGCTAGGTAGTTTTTTTGTCAAATCAAACTAATTATAAACCAAATACTGCAGGTGAATGATATGAAAAAAGATAGCATTTCTGACCATGAGTTGTTGGCGTTGATACATAAGAACATAGATGTAAGAAGTTTAAAAAAACAGAATGAGACGATAACAAAGACGAGGATAGACAAACTTTTTCAAACCCTTAAAATCCATGTAAAAAAAAGCAAGTTATCCATCTCAACAGGGGCAGAAGAAAAAGATGTTTCTAGGAAAAAGCATCTTGATACTCTCACAGTAAATATTGACGGTGCTTCAAGGGGAAATCCTGGTAAAGCAGGCGTTGGGGTTGCCATATTTGATAAAGATTCGAAATTGGTAAAAGAATGCAGTGAATATATTGGTGTAGCAACTAACAATGTGGCAGAGTATAAAGCACTGATATTAGGTATCAAAGAGGTCATTAAGTGTGGTGCACAAGAAATATTATTTAAAACAGACAGCGAGCTTTTGGCCAAGCAAATTATGGGTGAATATAAAGTTAAAAACACACAACTTATGTATCTTTTTACTGAAGCGCAGGGGCTCTTGAAAAAGTTGCCAAAGTGGAAGATAAAATACATCCCAAGAGGGGAAAATAAAAAAGCAGATATGTTAGCAAACAAAGGAATTGAGATGTCTGTTGAAGCTGACTATAAAGGATAGTAAAAAATATTTGAAGTTTAATATAGAACGAGCGAAGAGTAAGAAACTAAGAATAACCTTTAAAAGTGATTTGCTTAATGATTTTCTTGTCTATTTCTTAGCTCCTAACATTTCAAGGAAGCCTTCGATCCTTGTAGCGACCTGTCCTGACATATAATTGCCATCATCAACACAATCTCCGTCAAGATTTAAAAGCGGATATCCTTCCCTATTCAATTCTTTTTTTATAGTTGGGATTGCAGCATTGTTTCTCCGACATCCCCAGGTAGAATAAGCTATTATACCGTCCACATTGTAATCTTTGGCCAACATCTTAATAACTTCCAACCTTTTTTCTAACGGACCGTTGTTGTGGTTAGAAATTAACTTACGTGCCAGGCTTTCGTAAGGATTATCCGGATCTAGCTCATCCCAGTAAACATGGTTTATTTCCTCGAAAACTATTTTGGTGTTTTGTGCACTTTCAATTTTGTCAAAGAGATCGGCCTTGAAATATGGTTTTAGTTCAAGCCAAAGAATCTTGATTTTTCTTTCTTCTTTTTTCCCATTTCTTTTATCCAAAGCAGTTTTTTCCCTTATTTCTTCTAGCAATGCCGTATAGAAATTTACCGCATATTTAGAGCCGATTAATAGATGGCTCGGCACCATAAAACCAAGGGCATTATGTCCTTCGAGAGGGGACAAAGGCTCCTTTCTAGCCTGGTTTACTTCAATCATCCTTTCTCTTGCCCTGTTGGACAGTTCTATAGCCTCTTCAAGAGATTCTTTCTTCATTTTTTTACCAGAAATTTCTTCTAAACACTTCGTTAAGTTTATTAATTGGCCAGCTAGGTACTTGACTGAATCATCATTCAAATCATAAGGAACGTCTAATATTATGCTTTTCTTCCCTGTTATGGATTCGCATATCTTTATTGTTTTTAAATTACTGTCACAAATAGTAGTTGTACCGACGAGTAGTTGAGGAGGTGGATAAATACCCGTGGATGCCTGTCCTAATGCTGCTCTATGAAAAGAGCAAACATCAGTTGGTATAGCAGTCAAATCAGCTTCGGCAAGCGCCTGGGAACTTCTTCCAAATTTGGCGAAAAGAGCTGCTGCCACTTCTACTGAAAAAGGTCGTAGTCCCATAGCAAAGAGGATTTCAGAAGGCACAAATAAACTTGTCCAGATTGCGCCATTTTTATAAGCATAGTAATAATGTTCGATTACACTGTTGGATAGTACCTCCATGGAACTTAATCCTGTTTTGTCAATACTCATTCCCGTTATTTTTGTGTATATGTTCAGGAATCTAAGTATTTCCTTTAAGATGTAAGGAGCAAATTTTCGAGCCAATTCCTTTTTTACTTTTTTTAAATTTAGCATAGCTTTATTATGTCAAGTTTATTTGATTTTAAAAGCTTAAAAATGTAAGAATGAAGAGGTGTTCATAGCTTTACCGCAGGTGTTGTCTTTGGATATGTTTCTTATGAGGGATTAAGACCGTATCGTGGTATTTTACGCCAAAGATTCACAATTTTACAAGGTATCTCCAAATCAAGTAGTTAACTGTTCCACGAATGCCTCAATCCTGGTTTTGATTTGGCCTTCGCTTTTAGAACTGTTATCACAATTTATGTGCAGGAGGGGAATGTTTTTCTTTTGAAATTCCTTTTTGACCAATGGATAATCATATAGGGTGTGATCACAAAATTTTAAGGTGTGATAAATTGATCCGCTTATGGCTCTTCTTTCTATAAGGGAAATTGTGTTTTTAATCCTCTCAAACACGTTGACCATCCTGGAGCATGGAGACTTCTTCAAGTATCTTTCGGATATAGACTTATAAGGATTATCGGTTATGTCAACTTTTTTGTCAAAAAATCTGCTTCCTGTACATAGATCATCAAGAACTACTTTAGCACCTGCATCTTCGATCACTTTGATTATTTCTTCATTTTCTAATATACTTCCCCATATTAAGAGTTTTGGTTCTGATTTTCTTTCTGGAACATCACCTATTTGCTTCATTAAAGAAGTTAAAGAGACTACATAGTCACGGAATTTCTCAGGCACGGCATTTATGCCTTTTTTCAATAAGGTATAGATATCGTAACCGGAGTGTCCGATATAGCCATCCCATTGTCTTTGCATGAAGACTGTAACGTTTTCTCTTACACCATTGTATAAAGCAATACTACTATTAATATCTTCGTAGTTTATTCTAAGCTTATAATATTTTTCCAGCTTTTCTTTAAAAGTTTTTATTAAACCGGCAAAATACTGTATAGAGGCTTCATCATTGTTTTTTGGTATATCGAGAATGTGACTAAATTTTTTACCATTATCCAGTCTTACCCAGGCATCGTAAAGTCTTCTCATACCATCGCAAGAGTTGGTAAATACTATACCCTCAAGATGATCCAGGTTTCCAGATAGTTTTTTATCAGCGATGGTCTTTATATATGAACATATATTACTGCAGAGTAACTCGTCCGAAGAGCAATTATCACTGCCATCACCTTTTATTCTAACTGGATGGAATCCTGCAGCCCTAATAATTTCTACTGGCGTGTAAGTGCAAAAGTAACCAATTTTTGGCATCTTATTATCATCGAGTTCTACGTCAGCGATTGATGCTTGATTATTAGCAGTGGTCTCAACGAATTCTTTTTGAGAAACAGCATTCGCATTCTCCAGGGCTATAAGTGCTGCGCCTAAAGCGCCGACTATCTGTGGTTCGTCGGGTATTTTGATAGAACAGAGTAACTTCTTTTCCAGCTCACGCACCACCCCTATGTTCTTCGCAACACCACCTGTCATTACAACGTCTTCTTCCATGCCGACTCTCTTAGCCTGTGCCGATATCCTTTTACCTATAGAGACGTGTAATCCCTTGCATATGTCTTCAGTTTTATGATCAGCGCCTATCAGGGACACAACCTCTGATTCCGCAAAAACAGTGCACAGGCTACTAATAGAGACATTGTCATTTCCTTTGAGAGAAAGTTCCCCCATATCATCAAGCTCTATTTCTAGCGTTCTTGCCATTACCTCTAAAAATCTTCCTGTTCCTGCCGCGCATTTATCATTCATAGAGAAGTCAAGGACATTGCCTTTAGCATCAAGCTTTATTGCCTTACTATCTTGCCCTCCAATGTCTATAACAGTTCTGGCACTCGGGAAAAAATGATTTGCACCTTTGGCATGACACGTAATCTCTGTTACAACTTCGTTAGCGAAAGGGACTTTGATTCTACCATATCCAGTCGCAACTATATAGCCAATATCTTTTTCTTCTACCTTTGTAATATTTAAGATGTGTTTGAATATTTTATCGCAGGCTTTCTTACTACTGGCGCCCGTTGCAATTACTTCATAAGCTAATATTTCTTTCTTGTCATTTAGCAACACAGCATCAGTTGTTAGTGACCCTATATCAATCCCTAGTGTTAACATTTAACCTCTTCTCCTTAAAAGGTTGAGATTATTGCAATGTAATATGAAATGGTTAAAATTCACGGGCAATACTATCAAAGTTGCATTACATAGTCAAGGTATAGTTTCCAATGAAGCTAATTTTAAATGTAATTTTGTTAAAACGACTTAAGCTTGTTAAAGATGAAGTTGCCGGCGCGCTGATTCACGCCGGACAACAAATCGCCCGGCTCGACGGTTATTAGTCAAAGAGCAAATTTTCTGCCCAAAACCTGACAATCTTGTAAAATTAAGATATAACTTATGTATACGCAACTAATTATGAACATGGGAAAAACAGCTAATTATTCTTCCAATGCCATTTCATGTTTATAAAATCTACACTTATTTTCTCCATTTACAATTCTAAAAATTTTTTCTGTAATTTTGTTAACAAAAAAGGCTTATAAGGGTGGACCTTATAAGCCTTTAATGAACTACACGGAAGGAATAGTTTGTTACACTTAATCTTGATTCGAGTGGTTAAATCTTCATTATAAAGAATCTATCATTTTTAGGCGTTCTTTCTGAAAAATGGGTTTTTTGTCGGTAAGTCCGTACCTACCATTTGCCCTGTCTCTTAACTCCCCTACTTTTGACTTGTTCCAATTATTAACCCTTGAGTAATAACCTACAATTCTTGTGATTCCATTTAATACAATAGGAGCTCTATCATTCTGGAGTACCCTTAAGAATTCTTGAGCTTTGTCAAGATCCGTAATTTTTTGCACAATCTCATCGATTGATACTTCAATATATGCGCCCTCAATCCCTTCGGCTTTACTATAGTCCCTTAACACAAACACTTCTTTGCCTCGACTGTTATCTTTATCTGACGGAAACGCTGTACCAATTATCTCTAGGTTGGAAGATAATTCTATAGCCTCTACAAAAATAGACAAACTTTCCTCAATCCCTTCTACTACACCGGTATTCCTTTCTAAAGTCGTCACTGTCACTATTTACCTCCTTTTTTAATATAATAATAACACATTCTCTTTCCTTATTTCCTTAAATGATAACTAATCTCAAACTAGATATTGACGTACCTCCTTTCCCAGATTTTCTAAGCTGATTGAAATTTAAAGATCCAAAAATAACATCTAGATGTACAAACATGGATATGTCCAAGCAATATACAAATTGTGAATAAAATGTCAAGTATATTTTTTATAAAATATACAAAATATTGTACCTGACTCGGATTTTCACACAACATTTATAGCACAAGGCTACTTTGGCACATGGGTTACGATAAAAGTAGTTGGATGGATAAATTTTTAATATTTTTCTTAAATAACAACCATCTAAACTTCATTAAATTGTGTAATGATTAAGTAGTAGTTAAAATTAGACATATACTAAAGGGGGTTATCGTTCACATAACTCACTGATAACAAGGAACTTACAGAAATTGTAGGTAAGTCTTCGGCAAACCCATTTTCCCCGCAAGACTTTCATTACAGAAGTTCATTAGTTAAAGAACCTACTTGTCTGAAGATGCCTATCCTGCTATGCTATTTGGACGGGTAGTTGGCAGGTGAGGTTGCAACACTTCAATCTTGGATAAAGAAGCAAACTGACAACAAACGTTCCCATATTGCCCCTTTCCCGTAAAATGAGCTTACTCCAATACCGTATTCGACACGGTGCTTTGCATATGAAAGGGGAAGAGGGAGGGAGGGATTAAAAATATTTTTCAAACTATATTTTCCCTTGCAAAAAGTTAAATACATTAAATTTTTTGAATATCAATAAGGCACTATAAAAAATGAAATATACTCAATATATTTTTGTAATACTTCTTGTTATTTTATCAACAAATAAAATAAGTTTTGCTCGAGGTAAAATTGTAGATTATTTTTTAAACAACCCAAATGCCTGGAATGATACAAAGAGGATTACACATAGTACACCGACGAAGGTTATCGTTGAAGATGGACTGAAGGGATTGGTATTTAACCTTACGTACTTAACAGAGGGAGATGAAGTGGCGTTGATTTTTCTGGAAACCAAAGAGGTAAAAAAATTGCGGTATGAGGGTTTTTGTGATGCCGGGGATAAACTATTACCTGGTAGAAATAGGATTGTGTCTGTTATTACGAAGAATTACGGGAAACGCACAAAATTTCATTATAAATTCATACTCCAAAGGGATATTGATAACGTTACCGTTAAAACCTATAATGATGGCGACGCCGTTCTGGAAAGTGAGTACGATGGCAGTATGCCAGTCGAAGACGATGCAAATCTATCGGGGATTAAACTTTGCGAGATTGAGATTCGTTAGATGTTTTACGCCATATTCAGCCTTTCTCTAGAAAACAATATATCATTCCATTTATCCTCCTTACATCATAACTAAGATAATAATGAAAAGATGGGTACTCATTTCGGATTGGGCGATAGGGGGATCTATACTTCTAACGCTTTTATGGGACGGGATCTGTTCACTTTTTGCACCTGGCTGGATTGCTGCTTGTATGATAGCAGTAATAGATTGGTTCATTTTTATCGTATATGCCATCAAGTATAAAGATTCCTTAGTTTTTCGTCTAATGATCTTCGCAGTAGTAGCTGGTTGGGTAGAGTTGTTGGCAGACAGGTGGCTGATAGTTATAACTGAAACACTCGTTTATCAACCGGGAGGCCCCTTTGTGGTGAGTTCACCCTTATATATGCCGTTCACCTGGGGAGTAGTCCTGGTTCAAACAGCCTATGTAGGTTGGCGTATTCTAAAATCCTTTGGATTGGTACGGGCAATATTAGTTACCAGTTCATTAGGGGCAATTACAATCCCCCTGTACGAGTGTTGGGCAAAGGGAGCAATGTGGTGGTATTATCAAAATTCTCGAATGTGGGGAGTGGTACCTTTTTATATAATTGTAGGTGAGTTTTTCGTTGTTGGTGCACTGGTACTGTTAGTGCGTATGTTTGAAGGACGACCCTGGTGGTTCGCACCGATTTTTGGGCTGGTGCAGGGACTATGGATATGGCTCTGTTATATTTTCGCCTTTACCCTTGTGGGATAAGCCCGCCAACCTGGCCGTACCTAATGGTACCTGCCCGAAAGATATTGTCAGGTAGGCGTTCGGGCGGGGAAGCTCCGGAGGATATCCACTTCGCATTCACCCACGGACAAAGCCCCCGTGGTCTTCTGTGAAGGCGGATGAAATTAAGTATTGTATTTTTACATAAAAATGTAAATAATATGTTGATAAGTGCAGATAAATTTGAACTAAACTGAATGATAATGTGATATGAGAAAAGTAGTAATTATTTTAATAACGATAGTATTCTCCGCTACGGTTTATGCTGAATCGAGCGTCTGGAAGTTAACTTCGGGTAACAACAACTTTTACATTGCCGGTTCCTGCCACGTTTTGAGCAAGTCCGACTATCCACTCCCAGAAGAGTTTGAAACAGCTTATGAGAACGTTGATCAGGTTATTTTTGAGACTGATCTGGAAGCGCTTATGAGACCAGAAATTCAACAGCTCTTGATTGGCAAGGCTACGTATCCAGGAGACGATACACTCGAGAAAAAGTTATCGAAAAAATCATATGCAACTTTAGCTGAATATTGTAATCACAATGCTATTCCCATCAGTATTTTTCAGAAATTCAAACCATGGATGGTTACAATGACTTTGCTGGCTATGGAATTGGAAAAGAACGGGATATCTTCGGCAGATGGGTTGGAGTTGTATCTTAGTGAGAAGATAAAGAGAGATGGAAAAAATACAGGAGGATTAGAGGATATTCAGGAACATATCGAAATAATATCTTCGTTTGAGGAAGCCCTAGACGAGTCAATCATCGAAAACTTTGTTCAAGAAATAGAGGAATTACATGTTATAATAAAAGGCATAATCAAATCATGGAAGGCCGGAGATGAGGCTAAGATAAATGAATATTTATCAGGAAGATTGCGTAAGGAATACCCGAAATTATACGAAAGAATTATTGTTGATAGGAATAGGCGTTGGATATCTCCTCTGGAAGATTTGATAAACTCACGTAAACGAACTCTTGTAGTCGTTGGCGTCGGCCATCTGGCTGGTGAGGACAGCGTCATCAATCTATTGAAATCCAAAGGTTATAAAATAGAAAAATTGAATGTGAAGCTCCACGGGCAAAGCCCATAACACCTCCACATTCTTCGTCGGGTCACTTACGCTCCATAGCTTCAGCGACGGAGCATATCCACCTTAGGTGGATAGCTCTCTGCGTAGGCGGGTGGAAAATTAAGTAGATATTAAATGGACAGAAAGAAATGGTTGAAATGCGCTAAATACAAAGTAATATTTTAGTAGTAAGGGGGTGAGAAAAATGACACATGAAATAGACTCTCCTCAATTTAATAGTGATGATGTAAAAATAAGTAAGGCAATAGATCAGGGTATAATAAAAATCGGGCTTACTGAATCACAAATCTCAGAGGTGATAGAGAGAAAACCTTATGAATTTGATGTTTATGAGACGGAAACAGATTATGAAGGAGTTTATATAACATGGGTAGTGAACGGGTCTCGCCGAAGTATGAACTTAATGAGAACTTATACTCTTAAATTCAAGAACGGCAACTTAATAAGTTGGAGCTGGGAAAATTACTCATAATATCGAATCAAGACTCATATTCAGGGAAGCAGAAAAGCAATAGTTAGTATTCCGAGACGAAAAACGAATAGATGGTGAACACAAGCATCACAAACCCAAAGAATCCATATATAAAAAGAGCATATTCTGCCTCACCCGTCTTTGATATAAAATATCTCATGTTTAGAACAAACCCCCAATAAAATGAAAACAAATAAGTAGTTATCAGGGCAAGCTTCAGTTTCCTAAAAAGCATAAAGATCGAAACCAAAGAGATATATATAAACGCCTGTCCAAAGGGGATAGCTACCTCAGTAGACTTAAATACTTCATAAACAGGCATGCTTAACCTCCCGAATGTTTAGGCCAATTTTCAAATTTACCTACTGTGTCTTTGCGTCACCACCTCACACTAGATTGCCTTTTCAGGGAATTAAGTCTCCTTTAGTTGTTGCTTATATGAGTCGCAAACTTAATACCATAAATTGCCTTTTTGAGTCGAAGGCTTCGCAACATACTGTATTAAGGAAGATACAGATTTACTTTTACATTAATAGACCATAATTGATATCTACTAATGTCTCAAAATGACATCCGAGCTCATAATAGAAAACAGTTCAGGGTAGATATGCAGGGTTTACTACGTTAGAATGCCCCCATATTGGGCAGGCCTGCCCGTCCCTGCCTTGCCGGCAGGCAGGCGTCAGGCGGGCGGGGGTTCATCCGGGCGGGAAATTCCAACGGGGTTGACTTGCTTCCTCTTGCCATACACTGACGATGTAAGGAGGGACAAAAAATGCGAAATAAATCGATAATTATGGGAGTCATTTCCTTAGCATTTTTAGGAGGTCTAGGCTATCTCTGTTATGTTATCTACCAAAATGCACAAACAAAATACCTTCGGGAAGCTATTGCGTATGAAGGTGTATCCAGATATGAAGAGGCTGTCAAGAGCTACGAACAATATCTCTCAAACTATCCAAAAGATATTTTCACCAGGCTCCGATACGCCATGACCTGGCATAAATTAAATGAAGAAGACAAGTATATAAAACTCTTACATAAAATAGCACATGAAATATCAGAACTTAAGCCTGAAGAAAGAGACATACTTAGGTCTAACGAAAATTGGCATACGTTATTAGGAGAACTCGTTGAAACAGCAACAAATAGAACACTTAATAGCTCTGAAGCGGCATCTTACACAGGATACATAAAATCGATACTTGCAAAGGAGCATTCCGATATTTACGACAATTTTGTGTCTGGTAAATACAACAATGAATCCAAAGCCATTGAAGCTCTACTGGAGCTGGCAAACACTCAGGGTAAATACGCATTCATGCTGTGGTTTGACGAAAATAAAGAAGGAGTGCTTGTTGCAATGAGAACATACGAAGATTTTTTTACCCGATTTTTTGAAAAAGAATCTAAGTCATGGGCTACGCCGTATTCAATATCCAAATGGAAGGAAGCAAAGGCCCGCAACCTTGCATCTTTGCTATTAAGGGCAGGGAAGGATAGATTTGACAAAAAAGAATACCATGAAGCCAGAAAGACTTTTGCAGACGGTGTTAAATATTCCACGCATAGTGGATTAAAGAAGGACAACCCTCTTGTTTCTGAACTTATGTACAACATGGCAATGACCTACTGGTATGAAGGAGCCTTTTTCTCTGCAGAAACAACTCTACTCGCTTTACAAAAGAAAAGTCCAGAATATGAAAAGGATAAGGTAACTAAACAAATAATACATGCCAAAGAGAAAGTAGCAAATAACAGATTTAATAAACGTAGATACAAAGAGGCAAGAGAAGCATATGAAGATGCAATCGCATACTGCATTAGTGCCGGCTACAAAGTAAATAGCCCTCTCGTTGCTGAATTTATATACAAAATAGCAAAAACCTATGGCATGGAAGGAGACTATTCTTCAGAAAAATCGACTCTTCTATACTTGCGAAATTTAAGTCCGGAATATAGATCGAAATTTATACTCGTCAGACCCGTAATCAGGTAAATTGACCAAATCACATTTGATACATTTATTAAGGCATGGCATTATGAATGCTATGGAGCATTAGTCGATTATGTTGTTTTTGTTGTAGACTGGCCTGGAAACGAAGAAATTTCTACCATACTCAAACCCCTTTACGTAATCCAATATAAATAATCAAAAATCCTACTCCTGCAATAAACAGGAGTATGCCCCCTGTAATAAGATCGCCGAAGATTAATTTACCTATCCCGAATGTCGTTCCGTATATCAATGCAACGCCTGCAAACCAGTTTACGAGGAAGTTCCATCCGAGCACGGTCTTTTTGTCTGTGTTTATCTTATTCCTGATAGGCCCCCAGAAACCGCCCGGAGAAACCAGATTATAAAATCTTACAAGGTTCTCCTCCTGCACCGGCTTTGTAAGAAAGGTTACTATCACCCATATAAGTATGGATGATGGAACGATTATTAGAATCCTGTGTTGTATTGCCAGATCAAAGGGTTGTAATATTAAGTTGATAATAACCGATGCCGTCAATCCAGAGATTTCAGACCATGCATTTATACGCCACCAGAACCATCTCAGGATTAAGACGAGTCCGATACCCATACCCATAGGGATTAAGAATTCCCATGCCCTGCTGATAGAGTGCATGAATGACGCCGTAAAGGCAGCGATTAACATCAGAACTACCACACATATTTTGGACACTATAACGTAATGCCTTTCATCTGCATTCTTAACCATAAATCTCCTATACAAATCATTTATGAAATAAGACGATCCCCAGTTAAGATGTGTGTCAATGGTTGACATAAATGCCGCCAGAAACGAAGCTATAAGTAATCCCTTGAGTCCGGCAGGCAGAAATTTGTTAATGGCCATTGGATAGGCATCCTTACTCTCAGTAAGATTTGGAAATACTACCAATGATACAAGACCCACAATCACCCACGGCCACACCCTCAAGGCGTATTGTGCAATGTTAAACCAAAGGGTTGCATAAAGAGCGTGCTTTTCATCCTTTGCCGATAACATCCTCTGTATAATGTAACCTCCTCCATCTGCATTATGGGTCGACCACCACATGATACTTATGAATACCAGAAACATGAAAAAAGGTGACGACCAGAACTCTACAGTTAGAGGTGATAAGCTGTAATCGATAGGTGGGAAAAAATAAAGGACTGACTCCCTTGCATTACTCATTGATACCAGTTGTAATTTCAACTCTGTCATCCCTCCAACCGCATTTACCGAATATATCGCCAGCGTAATGGCCCCTCCCATTGCAATAATGAATTGTATCAGGTCGGTTGCAACGACTCCCCAGAACCCTGAGAGTACGGAATAGACCAGCGCTATAACCACGCATATACCTATTGATATCCACTGTTTCTCTTGCGGTATTCCTAACGTTACGCGGAACACGGTTGACATCGCCTGTATCACCCATCCCATTACGACAAAGTTATAGATGGTTGAGAAATATCCTGCCTTGAAACCCCTTAAGACAGATGCCGGTTTTCCGGAATATCTGATTTCTATAAGTTCGTTGTCCGTTAATACGCCCGTCCTTCGCCAGAGTCGTGAGAAGAGGAATACGCCGAGGAGTCCTCCAAGGGATGCGTTCCACCAGAACCAGTTACGCCAGATACCGTCACTGCGTACGTATTCGGTAACGGCAAGCGGGGTATCCGCTGCAAAGGTCGTGGCGACCATGGATGTCCCCACCAGCCACCAGGGCAGGGTGCTTCCTGAAAGGAAGTATTCTCTGGTGTTCTTGCTTGCCCTTTTAGAGAAATAAAGCCCCACTGCCAGGGCAAAGATGCAGTATCCAAAAATAATAAACCAGTCAATTAAGGCAAGATGCATGTTTCAGATTTAAGAATTAAGGGATTCCTGAATTTCTAAATTGTTTTTAATTTAGAGCGTGGTCCACCAAAAACATTCTGACAATTGGAAACGAAATGGTGGGCAATGCCCACCCTACCCGAATAACTTCAAAGTCCGCCGAAGTCGCTTTGTTAATCCTGTCAAAAAATTAAAATTTATTTTTTCTTTTCATTTTCCTGACTTTAGGCACTTCCCGTCCGAACGGCCTAGCCGGGCGGGTAGATCACTTTTAACTTTAGCTCACTCTCGTCACTTTGGTTACTTGCCCTACAGCAGCCAGGTGGCTATGCCGCACTGTACTTATTCTGTGGCGAAAAAAATTACAGGATTGAAGTTAAGACTCTCGAAACTATTATTGTGATTATTATA
The DNA here is from genome assembly GCA_046757465.1 of Candidatus Scalinduaceae bacterium. Classification (GTDB taxonomy): domain Bacteria; phylum Planctomycetota; class Brocadiia; order Brocadiales; family Scalinduaceae; genus Scalindua_A. The sequence continues at coordinate 43,181 of JBHHYH010000006.1, forward strand.
ATAGCAAGAGTATATATTACCAGCGTGTAGGCTCTTTTATCTTTCAACCAGCTTTGTCTCTCAGGGTGTTTCGTCAATATACCTTTCAGAGTCCAGCCTTCTGAGCTATATGAGGCAGTTGGAGCTATTTTTGAATATATAAGTGAAACACTTAATGTGGTGCAAAACCCGATTGGTCCCCACCAGAGCCAGGAGATAGATGGTATGTATTGACCTATGAGGAAATTTAACGTAGTACCAACTATTATGCCAGTAATCACACCAGCACCTGTCAATGATCGGAATAAAATACCACCTAAAAAAGTAGCCAGAATAGGGCCGGAAAATGCTGAGCCTATCATGTTCACGATCTCGATTACGGTGGAAGAAGATTTTGCTACAAAGTAAGCTCCCCCTGCACTGAATATACCCCATAATAATGTTATGAGCCTTGAGAGGCGGAGCATCTTAAGGGGATTCTGTCCGACTTTTGGCTTAAATCTGAGAACAAAATCCGAGACCGTTACGGCCGAAAGTGAATTATAGGCAGAATCGATACTCGACATGGAGGCAGCAAAGAGTCCTGCCATAACCAGACCTACCACACCAACAGGCAAATAGTTGATCATAAAAGTAGGCACCAGATAATCCGGATTTTTGCCTTCGAGTTGAGAAGCAAATTCAGGTTGTGTTTGAATAAAGGCTGCCAAGACAACTCCGAATATGATGTAAGTTAGAACTATGGGAAACCGAATCAGTCCATTCATCATCAGGGCATTTTGGGCTTGACGATTATCTGGTGTGGCGAGCAAACGCTGAGCCTGACTCTGGTCACATCCATAATAACCCATATATAGGAACATGCAACCAATGATCATGGGCCAAAAAGCAAAAGTATGGCCGTCTCCAAAACCATGATGGGAAAAATCTATTGCGTTCAGCCGGGTCGGATCAATTGATAAAGAAGACAAATCCCCACCTAACATATTTATGGACACAATCAGCGCAACAAGTACACCGCCGTACAAAATGATAAGCTGCAAGATATCGCTGTACACGTCTGCCATTATCCCCCCGATGGTGGTATACGCTATAGCTACGACTGCCATAATAATCATAGTAATCGTAATAGGCAAGCCCAGTACCACGGCGAGGACCAGTGCAGACGTGTACAGGATTACGCTTGTTGAAAGCCCACGGGAAAACATGAATAGTGCCGACAACGTAAGCCGCGTGCCCACACCGAATCTTCGTTCGGCATATTCGTAGACCGAAGCACCTGAGAGTTGACGGAAAACAGGCACAAGTAAAAACATTATGGCAATCATGGCAAGTGGCACAGCAAATTCATACTGCAACCACTTGATGCCACCACCGGTCTTGAGCGCCACAAATGCAGGAGCGCTAATCAAGCTTATGGCGCTCACCTGGTTGGCTGCAAGGGATGTGGCTATAACAGTGGGACCCATCTTTCTCCCACCAAGAAAATAGTCGTCGGTTGAATGTTGACGCTTCGCTAGCCAGACACCCAATCCTATGATCCCGATTAAGTAAATTATTAATACTACCCAGTCTATAAGAGTCATTCGATTATTTCACAATATCTAAGGTTTCCTGCCCGAATATATCGTTCCCGCCCCCGCCTGTACCAGAACGGGCAGGCGAACGGCTCCCGCCCGAAAGACGTGGCCGGGTGGCCAGGTGGGTATGAAAAGGAACATGGCAGTGTAAACCCCGTTGGAATTTCGCACTGGGTATTCCTACGGGATAAACTTGAAATACCGAAGCTTGATAGTTTGTGACGTGCGTAAATATTATGACGAATTGAATCTTTTTTCAAATAAAAACCATCACCACTACTTGAATATCGAAACATTGAAAAGTATACTCCTCTTTCCTCCCATGTTGATGAATTACACATAGTCGTCTCTTTGGTAAAAACTTTTGTATAGTTCACAAAAATATTATGCTATGATATATTTTACCCAAAGGAGAAAAAGATTGAGGAAAGTTATAGACAATCTTCAAACCATAAGCTGGCTTTTTCCTATTTTTAGTGGATTTATTGTTATATCTTGTGTAGTGTATTGCCTGATATGGTGGCAACCTCACCCCATGACTATATTCGATGTAGATTGCAGTATTGTATGCTGGAACTTTTGCCGTACGATGAGTAAATTCTGGGCTGCCGTTGCAATTATAGTAGCAAGCCTTTCTGTCCTTTCTGGCATCTTATTTAAACTTAAAAGTAAATATGCAATTATGTTAGCAGCTTTTTCAGGTGTTTTAACACTTCCTGTTGGTGTCTTGCCACTATTTACAATATGGCTGCGTCGACACAGGCTGTCAGAGAATTGTCATTCCCTGCCCGACCCGTCCGAACGGCATTGCCGGGCGGGCAAATGGCAGGCGGGCGGACTTGATCCGGAATCTCATAACATTGAAAACCCTTAAAATTTGAGGATTCTGAAATAAATTCAGAATGACAAAATGACGCTTTTTATGATTCTTGGACAGTTTGGTAAGGTTTAATCACTGAAAATCATTTTTAATTAATTTCCTCCGCGACCTCCCTGCCCCAGTCCGTACCGGCACGGGCGTGCAACAAGCTCTTTGGCGGGTACGGTCTCAGCGGCAAACTTTTGTAATTATTATGAAGAAAGGAAGAGTTTTAACAATTATCATCTTACAAATTTTTATCCTGGCCATTTTTTGTCCAGCAGTATTTTCTAAACAGTGGACCTTGACGGGACAGGTGGTGGACGGCTTTGATAATGCACTGAAGGACGTTGAGATTAAAATAAAAGGGACTAAATTTGCGACAAAGACTGATGAAAATGGTCAATACAGGATCAGTTATCATCCTGGTAAAGTGGAAATATCATTCGGGAAAAAAGGCTATGCAACCCAAAAATTTCTCCTAAATATACGTGATATAAAAGAGGTCCCCATGCGAAAATTAAATCTCTGGAAACTCCCGGAAAGTGGTGGCATGTTTCTGGTAAGAATAGATGATTACAAGAAGATAGAAAAGAGGAATTATTTTTCAAAGCGTGATGATAATAGTATAAGTTTTTATGCAAAAGGCGACCCAACCAAAATTATCTGCCCGGCTGACTCTTTCGAACAGGGTGGAATTGAAATGATGATACTTGATTACTCAAAGGAAAGTCCACTCGTAGTGGGTAAAACACTTTATAAACTTGAAGACGACAATCTTATAGGCAACATAATATACAAATCAAGAGACTGGGACATTAATGATATTGATGATGTATATTCAAAAATATCAAATAGATTAGGCCTACGTTATGTCAAGCTGGAACCCGGCAAGTACTTCTATTGTATTGGTGAAATTACGCTGAGGTCAAAGGTTGGTTACGGTTATTACCTAGAGGTTACTACAGCAAATTTATCAGATAAATAAGACTCGTAAGAACTTATCATGTTAGGTGCTTAACAAAAATATTTTGACAATTTTTGGCAAAAAATAAGTATATCTAGGATTTAATCCTTTAGGATTTTATAAAAGGCTAAAGTCATGCCGAAGGCAGACCTGCCTCTGGCACGGCCTTAACTCCTTTTCTGACTTGTTCGGGTTAGGTAATATCCAGACAAGTTATTGTATCTAATTTTCGGATACCGCCAATGACCTAGAAATGCTTTTTTGGGGAGCAAACTCTACATTTAGAATCATGACCTTAGAGATCTTCTTCAATCCTAAATCTGTGGCCGTAATAGGCGCAACAGAAAATCCCCAAAATATCACTTCAGCTATTATTAAAAACCTTATTGAAACAGGATTTAAAGGTAGACTCGCACCAGTTAATCCAAAGTATAAAGAGGTTTTTGGGTTTATGTGTTATTCATCGCTCCTTGATATCAAAGAACAAATAGACCTGACAGTAATAGCAATTCCCTCCAACCTCATTCCGGAAGCTCTCAGCCAACAAGCCACGTGCGGAATAAAAAATTCGATAATAGTAAGTGGAGGGTTTGGAGAGTTAGGTGATAAAGGTATGGCACTGGAGGAGAAAATCAAAAGTATATGCAGGAAAGAGGGAATACGCGTAATTGGCCCGAATTGCATCGGTGTCTTAGATAATTATTCTAATTTCAGTACATCATTCTTGCCCTGGACAAGGGTTAAACGCCCCATAAAGGGGTACTTGAGCATATTATCACAAAGTGGTTCTTATGCCATATCTGTGATAGACATGCTGGCACAGGAAGGCATCGGAATCTCAAAAATTGTAAATTATGGGAATCGAGCCGATGTAGGAGAATCTGAACTAATCGAGTATCTTACTGATGATGAATTAACAAGCGTAATAGGAATTTATATGGAATCTGTTGATGATGGTAGAAGGTTTATCAATGCTTCCAGTCGCTGTTCAAGGTCTAAACCGATGATAGTGTTAAAGGTTGGCAAAGGAGATTCTGGAATTGATGCGGCAAGGTCACATACTGGTGCTATTGCCGGTAAATATGAAATTTATAAGGCTGCTTTCAAGAAGTCTGGGATTGTTGAAGTCAGTGGTTTCGAAGAGTTTACGGATGCATGTAAAGTACTCTTGATGCAAAAACCGGCTAGAGGAAATAAAATACTCATTATAACCAATGGTGGTGGAGTCGGTGTTGTAGTATCAGACATGTGTGGTGTTAATAGTCTTGATGTTGCAAGGACGCCTTCCAGTGTCAAAGAAGCGCTTTCAAAGCGGTTTTCAGAATATTACATTCTAAATAATCCAATTGACCTGACTGGAAGTGCCGTAGATGAAGATTATGATGTTGCAATGAAATCTGCATTGGTTGATAATGATTTTTTTGATGCTTCAATTGTAATTCCGCTGATGCCGCCTCAGACAATGACAGAAGGTGTGGTTGAAATTGTTTCACAAAGGGCAATAGAATCAGGAAAACCTGTCGTTATCTGTACAATTGGTGGCGAATATACCAGGAAGATCAAGGTTATGTTTGAGGAGAATGGCATCCCCGTTTTCCCATCACCCGAAAGATGTGTAAAAGCCATGTGCGTATTAGTAGAAAGAGGGAGAATGAATGGTTGTTGAAACTTCAAGATTTAAAGATGCAGAAAAGATTATAAAGAATGTACTTGCCTCTGGGAAAGGAACAATACTTCCTGATGAAGCTTTAGGTATTATAGAATCATCCGGTATTTCTACTCCTGATTATGTCCTGGCCAAAACGGCCAAAGAGGCTATAGAAGCATCAAGGACGATTGGATTTCCAGTTGTCTTGAAGATAGCATCATCAGACGTATTGCATAAGAGTGATATAGGGGGAGTAGCTGTTGATGTGGGAAGCGAAGAAGTAGTAGAGAAACGTTATAATGAAATTATGAATAATTCAATCAAAAAAGTCCCAAATGCTCTCATAGCAGGAATATTGGTACAGAAACAGGTACCAAACACAATACAGGTAATCATAGGAGGCATAAGGGATAACCAATTTGGGCCTGCAGTTATGTTTGGCCTGGGAGGCATATTCGTTGAACTATTTAAAGACGTGGCATTCAGAATTGCGCCTGTAACAGAAACAGAAGCTCTGGAAATGATGAAGGAAATTAAAGGATACCCCATATTATCAGGTTATAGGGGTATGAAGGAGCTTGCCATATCACAGATAATCAAAACAATTGTTACTATCTCAGAATTAATTTCCAATGTTGATGAAATAAAGGAAGTTGAACTGAACCCTTTGTTCGTTTACGAAAAAGATACGATAGCAGTTGATGCAAGGATTATTATAGAAGGATCTAAAGGAAGGAACCAATATTAATGAATAAGATGAAACAATTGGAATATGCTTTCTCACCAAGATCTGTCGCTGTTATTGGAGCTTCAACAAGAGAAGGGACAGTAGGGCGTGCCATATTTTCCAACATCCTGCTTAATAAATATAATGGCATTATGTATCCAGTTAATCCCAAGGCAAAGGGTATACTTGGGGTTAAATGTTATTCCGATATTATGGAAATTCCAGATAGTGTTGATACGGCAATTATTATTGTTCCCAGGGATTTTGTGCCAGGAGTTGTTAAGGAGTGTGGAGAAAAAGGCGTAAAGTTAATTATCATAATAAGCGCGGGATTTAAGGAGATAGGTGGTGAGGGAGAAAAATATGAGAGGAAGGTAAAGGCGCTTGTAAAAAAATATTCTATGTCCCTGATAGGCCCTAATTGTTTTGGTGTAATTAACACATCACCAGATGTATCCTTAAACGCCACCTTCTCAAGGACAATACCTAGAGAGGGAAATATCGCGTTTATTTCACAAAGCGGAGCTCTTTGTGCGGCTATATTAGATTATGCAAAAAGTGAACATATTGGTTTTTCAAAGTTTGTTAGTATGGGTAATAAAGCCGACATAATGGAAAATGATTTGCTTTTAACATTAAAAGACGATCCTCAAACAGATGTTATTCTTATGTATTTAGAGGATCTCGTAAATGGAAGAGAGTTTATTAAGATCGCAAGGGAAATAACGGCAAAAAAGCCAATATTAGTTATAAAATCTGGTCGTACACCACAGGGTGCCAGGGCAGCATCTTCACACACAGGCTCGCTCGCCGGAAGCGATGAAGTTTACAGTGCTATATTCGCTCAGTGTGGAGTCTTGAGGGTGGAAACAATAGAGGAGTTATTTAGCTACGGAAAAGCCTTTGCCAAACAACCGCTTCCTAAAGGTAGAAAGATGGCCATAATTACAAATGCAGGCGGACCAGGAATAATAGCTACTGATGCATGTATAAGGTACAATCTTGAATTATCTACATTCCAGAAAGATACAATAAAGAAGTTGAAGACTAAATTGCCACCTGCCGCAAATATCAATAACCCTGTGGATATATTGGGAGATGCCAGCAGCGAGAGATATAGGGTTGCCCTTAACAGTGTATTAAAGGACTCAAATGTTGAAGGTGTAATAGTAATACTTACCCCGGCAGCTGTTACTGATATAAAAGAAATTGCAAAGGTAATAACAAATACCTCAGCAAAATCTAATAAGCCCGTATTATGCTGCTTTATGGGTCTGTTTGATGTTAGTGAAGGCATAATGACGTTGGAGGAAAATGGTATTCCGCATTATCGTTTTCCAGAGGTAACTGCAAGAGCGCTTTCAAATATGTGTGACTATTCATGGTGGATGAAACGCCCAAAAACTATCGTAAGAAAATTTAAAACAAATAAAAAAATAGTGTCCAGGATAATTAATAATGCAAGGAATGAGAAACGACCGTTTCTACTCGAACAAGAGGCTTTAAATGTATTCAAGGCTTACGGGCTCCCAGTTGTAGATTCCGCCATTGCTACCAATGAAAGAGAAGCAGTAAAGGTGGCCGAGAGATTTGGGTATCCGGTAGTAGCAAAGATAGCATCTCCCGATATATTGCATAAATTTGATGCCGGAGGTGTAAGATTAAACTTAAAGAATAGGGATGATGTCATTAATTCATACAGGGAAATCGTGGCAAACGTAAAATCTTATAAGCCTGGTGCAAAGATAAAGGGTATGACCGTCCAGAAAATGATTGAGGGTGGCAAAGAGGCAATTATTGGCATGAATCGAGATGTTCAGTTTGGACCCTTGCTCATGTTTGGTTTGGGAGGTATTTATGTGGAAGCAATAAAGGACGTCACATTCAGGTTGCCTCCGGTTCGTTCACTTAGCGCAATAAGGATGATAAAATCAATACGCTCATATAAGATACTTGAGGGAATTAGGGGGGAAGAACCGTCTGACATTAATGCAATAGCCGAATGCCTGGAAAGGATATCCCAGCTGGTTATTGATTTCGAAAGTATTTTAGAACTGGACATAAACCCATTAAGAGTCTTCACCAAGGGTAATGGGTGTAAGGTCGTTGATGCAAGGATTATTATAAAGTGAAGCTCCACGACTGTAAAGCCGTGGCTTCCCGACTGTGTCGGAACCTAGAAGTTACCCCAAGGGGCGCCTCAGGCGGCTTGTGTTACGGGGTTTCTTAGAGCGAAACCCCGCACCGAAATCCATTCATCCACGGGTGTGGACCCGTGGATGAATGGTGCGTGGGTAAAAAGTTCGATTGACTTATGTATGAAATATATTTATAAATATACCTAACCCAAACGAGTAGGAAGTAGAAAAGTAGCAAGTAGAGAGTAGAGGGAAATAAAAGTTTTTTCTTAATTGTTCTTCTTTCTACTCTCTACTATCGACAATGAAAGATTTTATGGATATCTCAAAAAATATTTTGCTGAGAAAAAGGAGGTGATATAAATGCTTAAAAAATTGTATCAATATATTATCATAGTTGCAATGTTGGTATTTATTTCTACAGGCTACCTTCTGCACATTTCAGATGCAACTGCTGACAAAAAGAAGATCTTTGTTTGTTATTGTGGAAAATGGTGTGAGTGCAATTTCGAAGCTAACAAATTCGGCAAATGTGTATGTGGTGATAACCTGTTCCCGTCTGACAGAAGGCCGGCAGAAACATTAAAGTATCAATGTGGATGTGAGAGTGAATGTGACTGTGGATCTAAGTCAGATAAAGAGGGAAACTGCGTTTGTGGTAAGCCTATGAAGGAAACATAATGATTCTCAGGAAACTTATTTAAGTAGAAAGGGGTGTAGATGGTATTTAAAGGCTTGAAGAATAGCGTAATTACGGTATTGGCAATTAGTACAATAACTTTGAGTGGCGCATTCTATTCTGTTGATAACATTAAAGCCGCTGAAGAGACAAAGATATATATTTGTAACTGTCCTGGAGGCTGTCTTTGCGAATACGAAACAAAAAAGCCCGGTGGTAGATGCGTTTGTGGTCTCGCCACCATACCATCAGACAGGGAGCCAAACAAAGATCTTGAATATGAGTGTGCTTGCGGGGGAGGATGCGATTGTGGTTCCGGAGCGGATGAAGAAGGTAATTGCCATTGCCGTAAACCTATGAAGGAAAAATAAAAGCTCTTATAAATGTGCAAAAAGAATTGAAGGGACCAAATTAAAAGACCCACCGAAGACGGTGGGTCTTTTAATAGGCTCCATGAGCATCCCAAAAATCAGAACCATTCCCTATGTCACTGAAACCCTCTAGCCTGTCCAGCGAAAGATGGCTACCCGGGGAGGACTCGAACCTCCAATGAGAGAACCAAAATCTCTAGTGTTACCATTACACTACCGGGTAACTTATATATCTATTGAGGATTGCAGATTTCTGATTTGGGGTTTATACTAAATTCCTTTTGAACGGTTGTATCGTTTTAACTTTCGAGTATTGCACCCTTATCCGCTGATGTTACACATTTAGCATATCTAGTAAGAAACCTATTCATCGCCTCTAAGGGGGGAGGCGACCACTTTGCACGACGACTATCAAACGCAGATTCTGACAATTCAGCATATAGCTTACGTTTTGGGATGTCAATAACTATCTCGTCACCATCCTCTATCAATGCTAAAGGTCCACCTACCATTGCCTCCGGAGAAACATGCCCTATACAAGGGCCCCTTGTGCCACCAGAAAAACGCCCATCCGTGACCAAGGCGACGGAATTATCCATGCCCATTCCAACAAGAGCCGCCGTGGGAGATAGCATCTCTTTCATACCAGGGCCTCCGCGAGGCCCTTCATACCTGATAATAACTACTGAACCCTCTGGAACTTTTTTATTCATTATTGCCTGCATTGCATCTTCTTCACACTCAAAAACCTTTGCAGGACCCTTAAAAACCATCATATCATCGGATAATGCGCTCTGCTTTATAACTGCTCCATCAGGCGCTATATTTCCATGAAGCACTGCAATACCACCTTCTTTACTGTAGGCATTCTGCTTTGTCCTGATTATGTCTTCATCATATACCTTTGCCTGTCTCGCAATTTCCCTTGTTCTAAAACCACTAACAGTCGTGCAGTCATTCAAGTCATCACCGAGTCTTTTCATCACTGCCGGAATACCACCAGCGTAAAAAAGGTCTTCCATAAAATGTTCGCCACCTGGCCTCAGGTTTGTTATTTGAGATGCCCTTTTGCTGATCTCGTCGAAGAGGTCTAACTCTATATTGATATCTGCTTCATTAGCTATCGCAGGAATATGCAAACATGTATTTGTTGAGCCTCCGAGCGCCATATCAATCAAGATTGCGTTTTCAAAGGCATCTCGTGTCATAATCTTTCTGCAACTAACATCCTCTTTTGATAGACTAACTATTTTTTGCCCGCTATTGTAGGCAATCCTGTCTTTATCCGCAGAGATTGCCAAGGCTGCAGCACATCCCGGCAAAGACATCCCAAGTGCTTCAGTAACACACGCCATAGTATTTGCCGTATATAATCCCTGACATGATCCAGGACCTGGACACGCCTCCATTTCAAGAGACTCTAGCTCTTCATCGTCAATTTTCCCTTTTTGCTTCCTGCCAACAGCCTCAAAGGTGTCGCGAACTAAAGAAAGCCGCTGCGTCTTATGACGCCCGGAAATCATAGGTCCAGCCGTAACCACAATAGCAGGAACGTCTATCCTTGCAGCACCCATAAGCATCCCAGGAGTAATTTTATCGCAATTGGTTAACAACACTAATCCATCCAGACAATGTGCATTTGTAACACACTCTATTAAATCAGCAATTAATTCCCTTGAAGCAAGGGAGTAATTCATTCCTTTATGCCCCATTGCAATGCCATCACAAATACCTGGCACACCAAAGATGAAACTGACACCTCCCGCCGCATATATACCTTTTTCTATCTCCCTCTCCAAACGTCTCATGTGGACATGACCCGGTATCAGATCCGTAAAACTACTGGCAATACCTATGAACGGCTTTTCCATATCCTCTTTGGTCAGTCCGGTTGCATAAAGTAAGGCCCTTGCAGGCACTCTTTCTATACCACACGTAATAGTATCGCTACGCAACTTTAAATCCCTCTTAAATAGAATGAATATTTATAAGGTTTTTTCTAACATGGCCTTAGTTTGATTATATCCAGAGAGGTTTAATGTTGTCAATGCCAAACTAACCCAGCCTATAAGCCCAAAATATTTAATTTGAATTTATACGAGAAAGGCTTTTGCTCCATAAAATATTTGCCTTGATTTGGTTATTAGCACAGGTAAAATAACAAATAATGTTATGGAAACAAACGTAATCAGAAAAAAATATTTAAGTTTTTTTGAAAGAAAAGAGCATATCAGACTTCCAAGTGATTCGCTTGTCCCTGGAGATGACCCGACTCTTTTATTCACCGGTGCCGGGATGAACCAGTTTAAAGACATGTTCCTTGGGAAAGGAAAGTTAGACGTCAAAAGGGCAACAACATGTCAAAAATGCCTTAGAACCGGTGATATCGAAAAGGTAGGTAAAACCCCGATGCACCATACTTTTTTTGAAATGTTAGGAAACTTTTCCTTCGGAGATTATTTCAAATCAGAAACAATAGAAATGGCCTGGGAATTTATGCTTAAAGAGATGAAACTTCCGGAGGAAAGTTTGGTAGTAAGTATTTATCTAGATGATGAAGAATCCTACGAAATCTGGCTAAAAAAGATTGGTGTTCCCAAAGACAAGATATACAGGTTTGGTGAAAAAGAAAATTTTTGGCCTGCCAATGCTCCTTCTGAGGGTCCAAACGGACCCTGTGGGCCGTGTTCGGAAATCTTTTATGACAGAGGGCAAGACGTTGGATGCAGAAGAAAAGAATGTGCCCCTGATTGTGACTGTGACCGTTTCGTTGAGGTATGGAATCTAGTTTTTACGCAATTTGACAGAAAAGATGGAGGAGTCCTTGAGCCCCTACCAAATAAAAACGTAGATACAGGGATGGGTTTAGAAAGAATGGCCAGTGTTATGCAAGGCGTCAACACAAACTTTGAAATAGATATCTTTAAGCCCATTATTCAGAATATTTCCGAGTTTGTTGAAGTTAAGTACCCCGCATCTTGCTTTCAGCAACCGAGTAGGCCCCGCTTTGCGGGGGAAAGCAGCGGGGATAAATTAATGAATCGAATAGCCGATCATATAAGGGCAATCGTATTTTGCATTTCAGATGGCGTTTTACCCAGTAATGAAGGAAGAGGTTATGTCGAAAGAAGACTCTTAAGAAGAGCAGTTCGTGATGGTTTAAAATTGGGAAAGAAGGATTGTTTTCTTTACAAACTCGTTCCCGTTATAGCAGAAGTAATGAATGAACCATACCCCGAGATAAAGCAGCGTCGAGAAAATATTGCAAGAATCATTAAAAACGAAGAAGAAAGATTTCACGATACATTACATATGGGGAGCAAGAGATTGGCAGAACTTATAGAAGGCCTTCGAAAGAAGAGACAAAAAGTTCTATCTGGTAAAGAGGCATTTCAACTGTACGATACCTTTGGTTTTCCGCTTGATATGACTGAATCAATCTTAAAAGAAAACAACCTGCTTATCGATAAAAAAGGCTTTGAAAAAGAGATGGCCATACAACGTAAACGGGCAAAAATATCCTCACAAATGAAGGGAAGTATATTTGACGAAGGCCCGTTAAGTAAAATAAAAGAAATAACAAAAGAAACGGTTTTTCTTGGTTATGAAAAACATGAAGCTGAAGGTAAAGTAATCGGACTGATTGTAAATGAACAATTGGTTGATTGTGTTGAAGCTGGTCAAGAGGTACATATAGTTTTAGACCAAACTCCCTTTTATGCAGAGGCTGGTGGTCAAGTCGGTGACACAGGTATAATTCAAACAAAACACGCAAATGTTGAAATCTGCGATACGAAGATCTTAAATAACATCATAGTGCATATCGGCAAGGTAATTAAGGGTAAGATTAGTACAAATGAAAATGTTATTTCTAAGATTGATGTGAAACGAAGGACAGCCATCAAACGTAATCATTCAGCAACACACTTGCTTCACTATATCTTACGTCAAGTGATTGGGCAACATGCTGAACAATCCGGCTCTCTTGTAGCGCCTGACAGACTTCGCTTTGACTTTCATCACTTTACTGGTGTAGAAAGAAGTGAACTCTCAAGAATAGAAGAACTTATGAGTGAAAAGATCATGGAAAATACCCCAGTTGTTACTCAAGAAATGACATTAAACGAGGCAAAGTCAACGGGAGCAGTAGCTCTATTTGGTGAAAAATACGGCGAAAATGTCAGGGTAGTAAGTATTGGAGACTACAGCCGTGAACTCTGTGGAGGAACACATGTTGGCAATATCGGTGAAATAGGCCTATTCAAGATTATTAGCGAGTCATCAATAGCTGCGGGAATACGCAGGATAGAAGCTGTAACTGGTAAAGAAGCCCTCGCAAAGATAAGCCATAAAGGAGAGATACTTGAACGATTATGTAATATTCTCGATGTTCAAGAAAATGCGATTATCCAACGTACCGGAGAGCTGATACAACAGCTAAAAAGTTTAAGAAAAGAAGCACAGAAGGCGAAGAAGGAAAGCGCCCAAAAATATTCCTCTAATCTTATCGCTAATGCCAGGGAAATATCAGGTGTAAAAATCGTGACAGAAATAATGGAAGGAGTAGGGATAGAAGATTTAAGAAAAACTGCAGACTCATTAAAAAAAAGATTAGGCTCTGTAGCAATAATTTTAGGAACTACTGAGGATGGAAAAGTCATCTTGATAACGGCATTAAGCAATGATTTAGTGAAGAAAGGGCTTAATGCCGGAAATATTGCCAAAGACATGGCAAAAATTGTAGATGGTGGCGGCGGTGGGCGCGCGGATATGGCTCAAACCGGTGGCCGATCCCCAAATAAGATGAATGAAGCCATTGATTTTGCGTTCAAGACAATTCGAGAAAAAATCGAACATTGCATGTGAACTTCCGTAGTGTTTTTTGCTTGACAAAGGTAAGGTACGGCTATAGAATATGTCGGTTTTTGAACCAAGAATCTCCTTATAAGCTTTTAGAATTTAAGGAGATAGGTAAAAAGGGAAGGACAAGAAAGTAACGGGAGGCTTGGTATTAAAGCTCCCCCCTATAAGGTGGGGTATTAAAGGGTAGCTATTTAAATGCCATTTATCCTTATGCTGTGCATGGGCATTCTGGCATATAATTCATAAAGGTGATTCCTTATGCTTCCCTTTCTTTCTTCTTCTTCCCTTTTTTCATTTTAAATTTAATTAATTTAAGAATAATATAATGGCACTTCCAAAAAGAAAACATTCAAATTCCAGGACAGGTAAAAGGCGTTCACATGACGCATTGGATCCTCCGAATATTCCAAGTTTTGAATCTGCGAAAAAGACTTCAGGTTATAGATCAAAGAGGTTTATTTGTCCTCATTGTAAACAGATAAAGAGACCCCATACGATTTGCCATAATTGTGGCTACTACCATGGTCGTCAAGTAATTGCTGTTGAGAGAACATAAATTATGCGTATTGCTGTTGATGCAATGGGTGGTGATTCAGCCCCATCTGAAATCGTAAAAGGAGCTGTGAATGCTGCCTGTAAATTTTCTAACCACGAGATAATACTGGTAGGTGACCAGAAGCAAATTCATAATGAATTAGATGTATTTGGCACCACCCCTAACAATATTTCCGTTGTTCACTCCTCACAAGTTGTAGGTATGAATGAGTCTGCAACGATTGTCGTACGAAAAAAAATTGACTCATCAATTACAAAAAGCGTTAAGTTAGTAGCAAAAAAAGAGGCAGATGCCGTAGTAAGTGCAGGAAACACAGGCGCAACGGTGGCTGCAGCAACTTTATTTCTTCGTACATTAGAAGGTGTTAAACGTCCGGGAATAGGTGTAACTATACCAACCTTTCATGGTGTATGCGTGGTAATGGATGCTGGGGCAAATATAAAATGTAAATCTGCACATTTATTACAATACGGAATCATGGCCTCAGTTTTTTGTAAGTATATCTTAAATATAGAAAAACCAAGAGTTGGTCTTTTAAATATTGGTGAGGAAGATGCCAAAGGTAATGACTTGGTTAAAGAAGCTTTTACACTGCTTTCAAGCTCACCATTGAATTTTATTGGAAATGCAGAAGGTCGTGACGTGTTTGATGGTAAGTTTGACATAGTTGTTTGCGAAGGTTTTGTAGGCAATGTCTTGCTAAAATTTGCAGAAGGTCTTACCATAAGCCTTTTATCTGCTTTTGTCTCAGAAGCAAAGAAAAATACTCTGACAAAAATGGGTATATGGCTTTGCAAACCTACTTTAAAACAACTACGCAGCAAAAACGACTATTCCGAATACGGTGGTGTACCACTACTTGGAATTGACGGAATATGCATAATCGCACATGGCAGATCAGATTCAAAGGCAATTCAAAATGCCATAAGGGAAGCAATACAATTTAGAAAATATCAAGTAAATAAACATATTGTTTCCGGACTTGAGAGAGCTGATTCATCTCTCATAACTGCTATTTAAAGAGACAATTTTCCTAATTTAAATTAGGATAATTAATGGAAAAAAGGTACAAAGCATCAATTACAGGGATAGGTTCATTTTTGCCCAAGAAAATACTCACCAACGACGATCTGGCGAAGATGCTTGAAACAACTGATGAATGGATCACCAAGCGTACGGGGATTAAAGAAAGACGCATTGTAGAAAATGGAGCTGCCACTTCGGATCTAGCTATTGAGGCATCACTACGCGCGCTTGACGATGCTAAGGTATTACCCTCCGAAGTCGATCTTATTATAACATCTACCATTACACCTGATTGTTTATTCCCTTCTACCTCTTGCTTTATACAAGAGAAAATTGGGGCAAATAATGCAGGTGCCTTTGACATATTAGCAGCTTGTGCGGGATTCATTTACGCACTATCTACTGCCAAAAATTTTGTTATTTCTGGAAGTACAAAAACTGTTTTAGTTGTAGGTGCAGAATGCCTGTCAAAGATCACTGATTATACGGACAGGTCTACCTGTATTCTTTTTGGTGATGGAGCTGGGGCGGCAGTAGTTCAGAGAAGTAACGGTAAGCGTGAAATAATTAAAACTCATCTATTTGCAGATGGAAGTCAAGCAGATATATTAACGCTTCCAGCAGGTGGTTCTAAATTACCTACATCGCATGAAACTGTCGATTCTCATTCACATTATATCCAGCTAAAAGGAAAAGAGGTATTCAAAATTGCCGTTAATAACATGATTGACGTAATCATTAAGACTGTTTCTGAAAACAATATGAAGATTGAAGACATCGACTTGATTGTTCCTCATCAAAGTAATATTAGAATCATAGAAGCAGCAATGGAAAAACTCAATCTACCAAAGGAAAAGGCATTCATCAATATTGACAGATATGGCAATACCTCCTCCGCTTCTATTCCTATAGCAATTGATGAAATAGAAAAAGCAAAAATGTTAAAACCAGGAAATACGGTACTTTTGGTCGCATTTGGAGGAGGCTTAACGTGGAGTTCCTCTATCATCAAATGGTAAAATGGCTAAAACTGCTTTTTTATTTGCGGGTCAGGGAGCACAATACGTTGGAATGGGTAAAGATATTTACTCTCAAACCAGAGAAGCAAGAGAAGTATATAACAGAGCGAACGAGATACTGGGTTTTGACTTGTCAGATATATGTTTTAACGGGAAACAGGAGGAACTTAACAAAACCTCTATCTGCCAACCAGCAGTTATGGTCACAAGCATAGCAATCCTGAGTGCTTTTAAGGAACGCAATAATGGAAATATCTCATGCCATGCAGCAGCAGGCTTAAGTTTGGGAGAATATACTGCACTTGTCTTCACAAATTCTATATCGTTCGAAGATGCTTTACAACTTGTCTATAAGCGTGGACAGTTTATGCAAGAAGCATGCGATAAGGAAAATGGGACTATGGCTTCAATAATAGGATTGAGGGAATCAGAAGTTAAAAAGATATGCGAAGAAGCGAGAGAATATGGGGACGTTTGTGCTGCAAATTATAATTCTCCAGAACAAATAGTTATCTCAGGGAAAGAAGAAGCTGTAAAAAAAGCAATGACTATCGCAAAAGAAAAAGGTGCAAGAGCGGTAATACCGCTAAAGGTTAGCGGTGCGTTCCATTCCGCTTTGATGAGTCCGGCTAGCAATAAGCTTGCAAAAGAAATCGAAAAGACAAAAATTTCAAAAACAGAAATACCTGTCATGACAAACGTAAATGCAAAATACATAGACGAGCCTGACGAAATAAAGTCTTCTCTTATTAAGCAGCTTGATAGTCCTGTAAGATGGAGTCATTCTATGCAAAATCTTATAGATGATGGTATAGAGAAATTTTATGAAATCGGTCCTGGGAAAGTTCTTACGAGTCTATTAAAAAAAATAGATTCTACAAAAAAAGTCAGAAATATTGACAAATACAACTCTTTAGTAGATATTTGAAAAATTAAGAAAATTTGCCTTAAGGAGGAACGACTTTGTCTACAGAAGAACAGACGATCGAAGAAAAAGTAAAAGAAATAATTATTAAACAAGTGGGTGCAAATAAGGAACAAGTCACGCACGAAACGTCGTTTGTAAATGACTTAGGTGCAGATTCGCTTGACACAGTAGAACTTGTTATGGAATTTGAGGATGCATTCGATATGAACATCCCCGATGAAGATGCAGAAAAAATACAAACCGTTGGGGATGCAATAAAATATATTAAGGAGCACATACAAAAGTAATGGGGCACCGTGTAGTAGTAACTGGCCTCGGTGTGATAACACCATTAGGCCAAAGCAAAGATCAACTTTGGACATCGTTATGCAATGGCAAAAGTGGAATTAACAAAATAACATCTTTTGATACAACTGATCATGAAGTTCTCATTGCTGGTGAGGTAAAGGATTTTGAGCCAAGTAAATGGTTTGATAAAAAACTGGAACGGAGATTAGACAGATTTACTCAATTTGCATTAGCTTCATCAATCCTTGCCGTTGAAGACTCTGGAATAAATTTTGATAAGATAGACCGAAATAGAGTAGGTACGATTATTGGCACCGGTATAGGAGGTATTCTTGAGATTGAAGCACAACATAGGGTATTGCTTCAGAAAGGACCATCAAGAGTTTCTCCATTTATGATTCCTAAACTAATGGCAAATGCCGCACCCGCTCATATTGCCATTAAATTTGGTATTCACGCCGCAAACTTTTCTGTTATCACTGCATGCGCATCAGGTGCACATGCCATTGTCGAAGCCGTCCGAGTCATCCAGAAAGGAGAAGCTGATGTAATGATTGCTGGAGGCACGGAATCAACGATATCTTCTCTCTGTGTGAGCGCATTTACTAATATGAAAGCTTTATCCACGAGAAATGACAACCCTCATTCGGCAAGCAGACCATTTGATAAGGATAGGGACGGATTTGTCATATCAGAAGGTGCAGGTATCATAATCTTAGAAGAGCTGGAGACTGCAAGAAAAAGAAACGCTCATATCTATGCGGAGGTGCTTGGTTTTGCCATGAGCGACGATGCATATCATATCGCAGCGCCTCATCCAAATGGTGAAGGTGCGTGCGTTGCTATGAAAAATGCCTTAAAAGAATCCAAGTTGAATCCTGAGCAAATATCTTATATTAATGCACATGCAACATCTACTCCCATGGGTGACGAAGTTGAAGTTGATACTATCAAAAGGGTTTTCGATGGCAACGTCAAGAATTTGTCTATCAGCTCAACAAAGTCTATGCTAGGACACTCATTAGGTGCAGCAGGTGGTATTGAAACAGTAATATGTGCATTAGTAATTGATAAAAACGTCATGCCACCTACAATAAACTATGAAACACCAGATCCAAACTGTAACGGCGTTGATTTTGTTCCAAATGAAGCGAAGGAGAAAAAAATACAAAATGTGATGTCTAATTCTTTTGGTTTCGGTGGGCACAATGTGAGTATTGTATTAGGAAAGTTACGCTAAAAACCCTTTATACACACGGTACGACTTTAGCCCTTTATGTCGGACATTTATTTTTTTGCCAAGAAATGACAAAAAATTATTACAAAGCGCTTAAACCTCTGTCTATCTTTTGTAAAAAATGAATGTACTATTGATATACCCTGAGTTTCCGGATACATTTTGGAGTTTCAAGCACGCACTCAAATTCATGAGCAAGAAGGCCACTAATCCTCCTCTGGGTTTACTGACGGTTGCCGCGATGTTGCCATCAGAGTGGGAAAAGCGCTTGGTCGACGTCAATGTGACGAGGCTTACTAAGGAAGATCTGGTATGGGCGGATTATGCGTTTATTGGCAGTATGCTTGTACAAAGAGTGTCGGCTCGTAAAGTCATTAAACAATGCAAGGAAGCGGGTCTCAAGGTTGTTGCCGGGGGGCCACTTTTTACGAGCGAGCATGAACAATTTGAGGATGTAGATCATTTTGTCCTCAATGAGGCTGAGGAAACCTTACCATCCTTTCTGGTAGACCTGGAAAATGGTCGTGCCAGGCGAGTATACACTACTTCTCAGTTTCCTGACATTCGGACATCTCCAACCCCTCTATGGGAGTTGGCCAATATGAGTAAGTATGCCTCGATGAACATACAATATTCCAGAGGTTGTCCTTATCAATGTGAGTTTTGTAACGTGACTGAATTATTTGGACGTCGTACACGCATCAAGACTGCCGAACAGATCATTGATGAACTGGACAGTTTCTATAACCTGGGGTGGCGGGGACCTGTCTTCTTCGTAGATGACAATCTCATTGGAAACAAAAGATGTCTCAAGAAAGAATTATTACCTTCTTTAATCGAATGGCAAAGAGATCATGTGGGAATAACGTTTTACACCGAGGTCTCAATCAACCTGGCCGATGACGAACCATTAATGCAAGATATGTACAAAGCTGGTTTTAATACGGTTTTTGTCGGGATTGAGACGCCAGATGAGGTTAGCCTGGAAGAATGTGGAAAGAAACAGAACAAAAACCGTGACTTAGCAGAAGATGTACGGCGTATTCAGCGAGCCGGAATGCAAGTGCAGGCAGGCTTCATTGTTGGCTTTGACAATGATACGCCATCCATCTTTCAGCGTCAAATAGATTTTATACAGAAGAGCGGGATTGTGACGGCAATGGTTGGTATGCTTCAAGCTCCAGCGGGGACAAGGCTATTTGAACGTCTAAAACAAGAGGGCCGTCTGCTTGGGTTAACGTCAGGGGACAATGTGGACGGTACAACTAACATTATCCCTAACATGGACCCCGACACATTCCGGGAGGGATATAAAAATATATTGAGACATATTTATTCACCCGAAAACTATTATCAGCGCATTAAGACATTCTTTCGAGAATATAAGGCGCCAAAGATTAAAACCCAGATTAAATTCACTCACATCCTGGCGATGTTTCGCTCTATGTACTATCTCGGCATTCTAGGCAAGGAACGCAACCAATATTGGAATCTATTGTTATGGACGTGTTTTCACCGTCGCGAATTATTTCCAATGGCCATTACATTTGCAGTTTACGGCTACCATTTCCGCAAAGTTAGCAAATTACATATCCTTTAAAACTCCATGACACTATCAAATAGACTCTGAACCTCTTTTGTCCCTCAAAGAATGTAATAGATGATTGATATTTCTCCGAGATTGGTGGAGTAATTGTTAAACCCAATGAAGATTTTACGGAATAACAGTATATTTACCATTACTAATAACGATATGCTTTTTCCAGCATTTGTCATCATTATCAGGAAAGTCTAAACGATAGTGCACGCCCCTTGATTCATGCCTCTTGGAAGCTGAAATTGATATTAATCTTGCTACCGTTAGCATGTTTTGCACTTCCCAACCAAGTGGTGTTGAAAACTCATTATTTATTATATACTTACACCAAAGATCGATGTTTTCAACCACTTCCTTAAGGCGCTTGTCATCACGTTCAATACCAACATTTCTCCACATCAAACTTTTTAAGGAATTCTTTACATCTTCTAAATCTAGTTCACAATGACGATCATTCTTAGAAATTTCTTTAAACGAATGTGGAGATAAACCGTTCTTCATTTTTCTTAGTTCTCTACTAATTTCACGGCTAGCCCTGTAACCATATACTAAACACTCAAGCAAAGAGTTACTGCCCAAACGGTTTGCTCCGTGTAATCCAGTACAGGAAACTTCCCCACAAGCGTAAAGATTTTTAATATTAGTTCTTCCTCCTTGATCTACTTTGATACCACCAATCATATAATGAGCGCTCGGATGCACAGGGATTAGTTGCCTTGATATATCAATACCGAAAGACGCACATAATTTCTTTATCTTTGGAAACCTTGTACTGAGCTTTTCTTCTGAAATATGCCTAACGTCTAGATATACATGTGTATGGCCAGTTCTATATATCTCAAGTAAAATAGACCTGCTAACTATATCCCTCGGTGCCAGTTCTGCCTTAGGATGGTACTTTGGCATAAATCTCTCGCCGTTTTTGTTCTTTAATATTCCTCCTTCGCCTCTGACTGTTTCGGAGATTAAGACTCTTTCAGCACCGGCGACATATAAAGTTGTTGGATGGAATTGTACAAATTCAAGATCTTGCAGTTCTGTCCCTGCTCTGTAGGCCATTGCAATGCCGTCGCCAGTTGCTATTTCCGGATTTGTTGTTTCTCTATAAACCTGGCCACAACCGCCCGAAGCCAATATAATCTGCTTGGCCCATATTAACATCTTTCCTTCTCTACTGCGCCAGGCTATAATACCATCACAAGTATTATTACTTACCAGCAAATCAATAGCAAATGTATACTCAAAAACCCGAATACTCGGATGATTGTTAACCATACTCACAAGAGTATCTTCGATTTCCTTACCTGTAGAATCACCTCTCGCTCGCAGTATTCTTGGATGGCTATGCCCCCCCTCCTTTGTAAAAATTAATTCTCCGTTCTCCTTATCGAATTTTGCACCCCAATCGATTAATTCCTTTACCCTTTTTGTGCCTTCCCTAACTACCCCACTAACTATCACAGCGTCACAAAGACCTTGACCTGTTCTGAGAGTATCATTTATGTGTTCTTCAAAGCTATCTTCGGGGCACAATCCAGCAGCTATTCCTCCTTGTGCATATTCCGTACAGTTTTCATTTATCTTGGCCTTAGTTACTATTAAGACAGAACCATCCTTCGCCGCATGAATAGCAGAGCTTAATCCCGCCACACCACTTCCCACAATAAGTGTATCAGTAAAAATATGTTGAAGAGTTGTACTATCAAACGATACTAAGTATCTCCCAAATATATTTTCCCTTGTCATCGCTATCAAATATTGTTAAATTATTAGAAAACTACGTATATCCTCAATTCTATATTGCCAAAATAATATTGTCAAAAGTTAAATATCAAGATATCAAAATATGAAATATTATTTAACCATTGATAAATCAAAAATTTACAGAATCTTCATTTTCCAACAAAATTTTCTTTACATCATAAAATAAGTATTTTATATTTCTAATATATCCAAGGTTGTACAAATTTTAGCGGGGTAAATATTTAATATAAAGAAAGGAAAGGAGGAGGTATCATATGGGAGCAACTGTAGATGGTTTTAAAGCAACACATCAAGCAGCAGCAGGTTTATTAGGGCAGATTGATTCTGAGAGCGGACAACAAAGAGCTGATACACTTAATAGTTTAAAGGAGGCTTTATTAGGGCATGTTGGAGAAGAAAACAGAGTCATAAAAGAGGCGATGGGCAAGTCAGGTGATGACTCATTTAAGTCGGCCGCACAGTCGTTTATGGATGAACTCGGCAACGTTGCTCAAACAGCATTATTACCGTTTTTTGATAAATACTCATCGGCTGGCGCTGTAGACAGCGATGATTTTGCAAAAGATTTCGGTGGTATAAAAAGTGCACTTGCAGATAGGATCGCATTTGAAGAAGGAAAGTTTTACCCAGAGCTTGAGAAGCTAGGTTATTAAGTTCTGAAAGGAAAACTTTTTTTATGCCCCAATTTAGCATTTACCCCGCTTTAATGTTAAAATGAGACTGAAAAGGGGAACATTTGAATACTATGATCTACCTGCATTTGCTATTGGATGTGAACATCCATACATTGCCGGATATGATGAGAAGAATAATTACTTTTTAATTAATCATAATGTGGCCATATCAAGATGGTATCCTGAAGAGATTTTGAGACGCCTTCTTAGCAGGATTAATGTTGGGGATATCGATGCAACCATTAGGGAGTTAAAGAAAAACCTAATGCGAGGAAACTTTGAAAAGTCTGATTATCCAATGTATACTGAAAAATGCAACTTCGAATGCCATTCACAATTCATAAAATGCGAATTATGTGACTTATCATAGCTGGTAAAGAACTAATTAACCAAAACATTCCCTCCCTCAAACAATTTTCATCCTTGAGCTTTGTTTAGGGTAGGTTCATACCAATCACTCCGCCTTATTCTTTTCATGAAGATTATTTCCACTATGATGGTAAATAATAAAGCCATTATTGAAAATAAGAAATTCTTCCCGATATGCTTTTTTTCTAAGAATAGATAGTACCAGGAAGAAATTGCCATCATATTCTCTGTCTCGTTATTGTGTCCATCCCATACAAAAAAGGCAATGGGTATAAATTTGTTGATTTCCATTTGGATGTCATTCTTTTTATCTGATGTAGTTAAGTCGCGTTTAATTAATAACTTGTATTTACCCTGTTCATAAATGACTCTCCCTTCAACGTCTTTATTTTCTTCTGACTGATCTTTTTTCTTATTAATCCCCCATGCATTGACCTCCTTAAAGACATTGGAATCAGATCCCCAAAACCACAAATTAACAGGTAGCGCCGAATCTCCCATCATGAAAAAAGGTCTTGAACTTGAAGGTGACTCTGGAATTTTAACCGGGAACTGAATGGCTAAGGAGTCTTCATAAATGGCGTCTCCTTCCTTAGTAGTACCAGATTTGCTTTGACTGTTATCATCCCACTCAATAAGGAATGCAATTTCTGTATCATTATATATAGATTTCACATAAACGGCGTCTGCGGAAGGCGTATGCATCTTTGGCTCTGCTAATATCTGACCAAAGAGCGGGAATTCCCCGGCTTCGATTGAGTTCCATATAGGATTATCTATATCTTCGGGGAGATTATGTGATATAAATTCAGACTTTAGTACTGTTGCCTTTTGCGGGCGTTTTTCAGGGCCCAAAGATTTTACATAATTTGTCAGGTCCCACAGTTCCTCTTCCGTATTCCCCGTTGTGAATGAAGGCATTGGAGTCCCTGCAGTCCCCGTTATTATTCCACGAAATATATGTTTTTCAGTATTTCCTATCTTGAATTTCCAAGGTTCTGTAAGGTTTGTAGGCTTAATAGGGTATTCCCATTCGTCGAGTAGTTCTGAAGCTGAAGGGCCGTCTCCCCGTCCACCTTCTCCATGGCACTTCCAACATTCAAGTTTTTTCATATATATTTGTCTGCCCCTTTCAATACTATCTTTAGTAGCAGGGAGAGGTTTACCTATTTTTACTGTTTCAGGAACTTTTTTTATCTCCTTATACCAGGCAAATCTCTCTGCAAGGGTTTTGATATAATGTACAGTCTGCCATATCTCCTTTTTACTCAAAGATGTCCAACCCGGCATAGAAGTATCACGTATACCATTTAAAATAACATTAAAGATATCCTGATTAGTCGGTAATTCCCCAGCTTCTGTAGAAATAATCTTATAGCGTGCACGTGTGAGATCGCGCGGTGGTGGGTCTAGAAAAGGCGCTGCTGGACCTTCCCCGTCTCCATCAATACCATGACAATACTGACACTTTTTCATGTATATTCTTTTTCCAGCTTCAATATTTTCTGCTGTTTCTTTTACAGTAAGTTCTTCCTGTGCGTAAAGACAAAAAACCCCATTTTGAAGATAACTTACGAATAGAATAACTATAGTAACAGAGACAACAAAAAATCCTGAATACCGGTTTTTTACAAACATATGTATTATTTTTTGTTGTAACCTGCTACACTGCAAATGTAATCTCACTTCTTTTCCCACCTTCTTGGCTCCATGCCGGTTGCTTTATAAATATAAATAATAACCTTCCATATTTCTTCCTCAGTTAAAATATTCTCCCAGGCAGGCATGGCAGAATTCCATGGAGTTCCTTCGCCAGGCAAGCCTCTACCACCTTTACTGATCCTCCAAAAGACATAGGATTCCTGTAACTGGGCAATAGTTCCGGGATCAGTAAAATTGCCCGGCCTTGGATTAAGGGCTTCCGCAAAGTGACCGTTTCCATCAAGGTTGTCTCCATGACAAAAGAAACAGTTTTTAAAATAGATAACCGCTCCTTCCTCTATGTATTTGCTGAAATTTGCCACATCAGACCTTAGTGGATTTTCCAGCCCTTCGATGCGAATCAGATTTTCCCTGAATTGTATTTGTAATGGAGGGGCCGGGTGAATAAAACGAAGTTCGGCAGGCGGCCCAACGCTGATAGATACATTAATATAAGTAAATATTGCTGCAAAAATAGGTAATACCGTAAAAATAACCAATCTAAGCCTTTTTTTCTTCTCTTCTACCAGTATGGATTTTATTGGACTTATAAAAGCCTGAAGTAATTGAGTATCAGATATGACATAAATAAAGATAGCAAAAATAACTATCATCATGTAGAAGTACAACAAAGATGAAGGAATCGATGGACGTATTGCGAATTTGAATACGAGAAAGGCAAAAACAACCATTAAAATCGCTTGTGAAAACTTTGATATTCTCATTTGCTAGATTTATCACCCTTTGAAGCTTTGTAAATATGCAACGAGATCATTAAATTCCTTAACCGTTAATTCCTTCTCATAGTCCGTAGGCATAGGAATCTGGTATCCTTCAATAACTCTTGCAGCAGGATCAATAATAGATTCCCTAATTTCCCTAATATCTGCCCGTGTTCCAATATCAAACAAGTTTGGGGCAAGTTCTGCACCTTCTTCTTCTACTGTCTTGTGGCAAATCGTACAGCCTTTTTCATTAAAAACTTGTCTTCCTGCTGCTACGTCACCTTTTACTAAGATAACTTCTACTCCCTTTACCGGTGTGAAAGCTCTTTCAGGAATATCGTCTGGTACAATGGTAACCACTCCTCCCAGGCTTTGCAGATAAGCAACAACTGAAAGAAGCTCGCCTTTATTAAGAGAAACAGGTGGTTTATCAGCAGGGGGCATAATGGGCTCAAAACCCTTTACAACATATGCCATTGGTTGAACCAGAGATTCCATAAGATAATCTTTCGAGATCATCCCGGGTTTGCGAGTACCAGCTGTGAAACCAATACCTTCTAGATTTGGCCCTCGTCCTCCTACTTCCATGTGACACACATTACAACTCCCTTTGCCCTGAAAAATATCTTTACCTATACTTACTATCTTCTCTTGTGTAAGCTCCTCTTCTAAGACAACTACCTCTTCAGGCACTCTGGATTCTATTTGTGGAATCCTATTTGAGTATAGAGTAAAAAAACCGATGAGCGCCGCGGAAAAAAGCATTCCCTTGAGTAAAACAATTTTTGGATCTTGACCTTTAGATTTATTTCCAGGATTTCTCTTCTTACTTTCTCCAAGACCTGAAATCCAAAAAATAAAAATAACAAAAGTGATAAACAACACAGTGGTTAAAGAAACTATATTAGCGGCGTATCCTAGCGCTGGAGTATAAGCATGCGGGGAAGTGTCTTGTAAAATGCTGTAAACATGCCAATGCTGACGCATGGCAGATCTGGCAAAGCCCATAAGTCCCATAAGCCATGTATATGTTACACCTATACAAAGCAAAGCGTATTGAGACCTGTACGGAATCTCTCCCCATCTAATGTGTCCAATAACATTTGCTTTACGAAATAGAAAAATATCAATAACACTAACAGAAACGATACAGAAAAGTACGGACAAAACCTGAAAAACAGAGAAACCTATCCTTACAATGGCCTCTACAAAATAACCATAAATCCCGTAAAAGATTACTATCCCGCAGGCAATACAAATTATTAGCTTCTGAATCTTACTCCCCGTTTTAGACCAATTTACTGTTGGTATCTTATTTCCACGACGGTAAATCAGAAAACTTATAAAAGTAGCCAGAATCATTATATTAACAGCAGTATTTTTGGCAGACATGAGTCCCAACACACCCACAACAGGATGATGACTCCCTCCCATTCGGTGTGTCTCTTCTTGTGTTGCAACAAGAGTGTGTGGTGTAGCCCAGACCAAAAAACACAAGGCGACAATAAGAACAAGATACTTAATATATTTTTTATACCGTTCTGCACCGGGAATACGCTCCATTCCTATCCAGAAATAACAATTTGTGCCCAGAAAAAGAATACCAATAATCACTGCCTGAATAATCCAGAGCCATGAGAGGAAACCACCCATGAGAATTACTCCCAGTTGTTCGCTAAATGCATAAATTTCTTTTGTCAGCCAATATCCAGCAAATGGAAGTATCATGAAGGCACTAATGGCTATAATATTCCCGGTGTAACCCATCCAATCATAATGCGCCCGTTCAGCATCTGTTCTTGAGACCATAAACTTGAATCCTGCATAGGCAGCAACAATTGCGCCACCAAAACTAATATTACCAACAAAACGATGAATATTGAGTGGCATCCACGTAAAGTTTGTAATCGCATCCCATATTTTTAGAAGATTACCATGTTCATCAATGCCTGCTGGGCTTATCATAAAACTCACCCATGAGTTTGCAGTAAACATTATGGCTATACCGAAAATATTAAGGACGATGCCCAGGAGGAGATGTGGCAACTTGCGTCTAGAAAATTCATCCCAAGTGTAGTAGTAAAGATAAAGAGTAGCAGTCTCACCAAAGAAGAGGAGTGGGTAAATCCACAATGTTGTTACAAAAATACCAGCAAGATAATTCAAGAGCCCCGGATACAGACCGATCAAAAGGAATATCAATAATGCACCAAAGATTGCTGTTACGGTCAAAGCCAGGAAAGTTAGTTTAATAAACTCTTTTGCCGTTCTATCGTATCGTGGATTTTTTGTGCAGATGCCAATTAATTCAAGGATTACAGAAAATATAGGCACACCCAGTATAAAGGCAGCAAAATTAAGATGAAGTTGCGCAACAATCCATATAGCAATTCGACTACCAAATAATGGAAACTCGCGATATGTGGATGTAATGTCAGTGTTTGGCTGAGCTAAAGATAGGCTGGGGGAGTAAAATAAAATAATAAATAAACTGAATATAAAGAAAATGTAGAAATGAAACCTATTCTTCATGCAATAAGGAAGCTTTAGAAATAAATATAAAAAAAATGAGAAAGTAGTTATTAATGAAAGTGTACATTATCTAGAAAAGTGGTAGTACGAACAATAGAAAATAAGTAAAAATACTTTGAATTTTTATTTACTATCTAACGAGTATAATGAAGTACAAAATTCAAATAGCAGGCAAACCCCTTGTGTTTGTGGGCAGGTGTACAAAAGCATTAAAAAGTTAAGTCAAATTTATATAAGATACTAAGTGAGAGGAAATCTCTAATACGAAAACTAATATCATCATCTTTTACTTGTTTAACGCTTCACTGAAATGGTTGGGAGTTCAACTTCTACGGTTTGATTCGGTGCCACTGTTACCTCGATTCTAACGGGTCTAAATTTCTCATGCCATGTTTTGAGCACATACTTTCCGGGAGGAACGTTATCAATAATAAATCCGCCCTTTTTGTTGGTTAATGTAAAATAAGGATTGCCCAGAACAACAATGAAAGCGGACATCTCTTGATGTACATTGCAGCGAAGCGGTATCTCTCCTGTTTTATCCAGACGTATCGTCTTAATAACCTCAGGATCATAGGTGCCCAAACTTAGCATTCTCTTTGTGCCTGGAATGGGAACAGGTGAATAAACATTATGACGAACAGTATCGGTATTCGGAAAATCTACTATAGACCCTTTTAAAACAGGAAGAATGTGTGGTATAAACTCCACATTCCACTGGTCCATAATAGGTGATTCAGGAGGCAGCCCTTTTTCTTTAGTAAATGCAATATGCCTAGTAAGTATAGCATGCCTTTTTTGTACAGGTTTGTAATTATTACCATTCACATTTTCAATATAAACTATAGTATCTCCAGAATGCCTTTCTGATACATCAGTATGTGCAGTTGTTACCAGTACTTTTCCCTTAATAATACCGGGATTTTTCACGAAACCCTGAGCACTTTTTGCAGTTTGCATGTTTTCGTAAGTCAATTCTTTGCTCATTTGTTGAATCTTTGCCTCCAATTCTGCATAATCATCCGGAGGTGGAGGAAGCATTTCAGTTTCGGCATTCTGTCCTGCATCTCTATCGAAATCCTCTGAGCATAAACCACACTTCACAACATAGAAAGAAATACTTATTATTAATACTACTATTATAATTTTTTTGACACCAACTTTCTTTTCAACTTTCTCCATGAATACTATTTACCTCGTAAATTCTGTATTTGAAAACTAGATTACTACTGCCTAAAGGCGACAGTAATTGAAATTTAAAGGATATTATTTTACTTAGTGATAATAAAAATGCAAGAAAAAGGTGGAGGGGAAAAGGAAACACAAACATCAGCCTGTAACTACTACTCCAGTATTTTGCTCTGATTATAAAATTTTACTTTTATATTGAGTTTCTTCCTTTACAACTGTTCTCATTGAAAATGCTTTTTCGTAAAGGCCCAAGTATACCTTCGCAGATCTTTCCCATGAAAAGTCTTCAGACATTGCGTTTTTCATCAATTGATCCCACTTCTCCCTTTTTGAAAATATCTTCAATGCCTCTTTAACCTTATCAAGGAATGCATTAGCTTTATATTCACCGAACTTAAACCCGTTCCCTGTACCGTCTTTTGAATTGTAATCTTTTATGGTATCATCAAGTCCTCCTGTAGCACGAACCAAAGGAATAGTACCGTATTTTAGACTATAAATCTGACTCAATCCACAGGGTTCATAGCGAGATGGCATTAAGAATATATCAGCACCGGCCTCGATCTTATGGGCCAGCTTATTGTCATATGCAATGTATACCCCTATCCTTTCTGGATATCTGCGAGCAAACTCCTGAAAAAGTTTATGGTATATCTCATTACCTGTACCCAAGAGAATAAATCCAATATCATATGCCATTAAATCATCAAGAGTTTCAGCTAATAAATCAAAGCCCTTCTGTTCTGCCAAACGCGATACAACACCTAGGAGTGGACGGTTCTTAAGTGAGATAGGTAGATTAAATTGAAGAAGGAGGTCTTCTTTGCATTTCATTTTTCCAGAGAGGTTATTTGCATTGTAGTTAGCAACAATGAATTTATCGGCTTCAGGATTCCATTCAGTGTAGTCAACACCATTCATCACGCCAAATAATACGTTAGCTCTATCTTTTAGTATACGTTGCAAACCGCAACCGTACTCTTCGGTTTGTATCTCCTCGCTGTACTTTTGACTTACTGTGTTAATAATATCCGCATAAATGATTCCAGCCTTCATAAAGTTTATTTTTCCATAATGTTCGACACCATTACTACTGAAGAACCTTTTCGGAAGGCAGGTCTTTTCAAAGACCTCCTCCCCAAATATACCCTGATAAGCAACATTATGTATGGAATACAATGTCGCAGTTTTTGAGAATAGTTTGTCCTTATTATACAGTGTTTTCAAATAAACAGGAATTAGACCTGTTTGCCACTCATGGCAGTGGATAATATCAGGCTCAAAATTTGCTTTCCGACAAAGTTCTAAGATTGATCTACAGAAGAAAATAAAACGTTCAGCATTATCTAAGTAACCTCCTTTGGAAGTGCCATAGAGGTTTTTCCTATCATAAAACTCATCATGTTTTACGAAATAAACAGGTATATCACCATTAAGGCTATTCTGATTTATATCAGCTTTTAACATCTCACCCTTAATAGGTATTTCAACATCCTTAAAAAGGGTTTCATATGGTAACTTTTTTTCTCTGACCGTTCTATAGAATGGCAAGGCAACCCTTATGTCACAGCCCAGTTTCTTAAGATACCTGGGGAGCGAACCGGATACATCTGCCAGTCCCCCTGTCTTTGCAAAGGGTACTACCTCAGGAGAAACAAACAAAACCTTGAAATTTATTCCCACACCTCATATTTCTTGATTAAATAAGATTTAGTATCTTCAAATACCTTTGCCTGTTGTTCCACAATCTTTTCAGACCGTTCAGCATCCAATTCTGAAACCTCATGACAATATGCTGCTGTTCTGCCAAAATAAAGGGGTACCATGACATCAACAAGTTTCCTTCTATTTCGGCTCCACGTCTGGTATGTAAAGGCAAAGTCGTACAATATCTTTGCCCATAAATCAGGGGGAAAGACAACCTCTCCAGTTCTTTTCAATTTGCGGATATTTTTAACGAGTTGTTTATAGCTTTCTGGTTCTATTATTTGTTTATAGAGTGGGTCAAAGTGATAGAAACCTTCCAAAAATTCAATTTCAAGTTTGCTCAAATTAACAGATACGGGTTCTATCTTAGCTATTTCCCTTGGCTCGCCCATCGTATCAACTGGAGTACTACCTTTTATATTTCTCCATTTTGATTCGTATTTGCCCATAAGGTAAAATAAAGTGCTAACTACTTGTCTAAACATAGGTGTAAGGTGTTCAGCCGGATCTTTTGCCTCATGCACCTTTGTACCCAGTTGAGCCTGCACTATCTTAAATCCTTCATTTATAGCTGTAGTACTCATCCATATATCTATACCATATTGAGCAACGTCCGTATCCCATACCTGTTCTTTTGTGTAGAGTACTGCTAGTTCACCGCTAAAACCAAAGTCTCCTCCTATTGGTTGTCTTATTCTTAATCCATAAAGACTTCTCGTCATGGGATAAATGATATTGTTAGTAATCGTACCATCATTCTTGTGTCTTATGTAATATGGCGCTACAAATCCAGCATTTTTTTTAAGGACAGGCTCAGCGAGGAGTTTTATCCATTCTGGAGTAATGCTTCTTAAATCTGAATCAACTACTATACAACAATCAGCCTTTAAAACCTTTGCTACTTCGAATACCGCCCTGAATGAGGTGCCCTTTCCCGGCATACCACGATATATTGTAACTCTTCTATGGAATCCTTCTGGAATTGGAGCGGCATACGCCTTTTCACGTGTATCATCAGTAGATCCTCCATCAGAGACGAAAAGCGCACTTTTTTTATCTTTGAAATACTTCCTTAATCCCTCTGCCACGGTTGATACTACCTGGGCTATAGTGTCTTCATTATTATAACAGGGTATGCCAACGAGGATGTCTACATCTTTGACATCTTTTATCCATTCATATACATTGTCACGGATGGCACTTGTATATCTCTCCATCATCTTCATATTTTTTATTTACCCCGTTAGAAAGAAAATCCCCACAATGTGACCCAGGCAAAACTCTATCAGTATATAATTGTGAATAAGCAATTAAAGAGATTGTACCAAGTTCTATATCTAACAGGGCAAGCCCAAGCTTTCTAATGGGGCTTGTTATTCCTGTAAGTTGAAATGAAATGATTGATTTTTCCCAGTATCTTATTGCAAACTTTTCTGAACACCTTCAACATTTCTTCTTCAGTACCTGTTGCAGAAACAGGATCTTTAATACTCCAGTGAAGGCGTCTATGCTGCCCTGGAAAAGTCGGACAAAGCATTTTTGCATTATCACATACTGTAATCACATACGAAAATTCCTGACCCAAATACTCATTCAGTGATTTTGAACGCTGGTCTGTAATATCTATGCCTAATTCCGCCATTGCCTTAATGGCAAGCGGGTGAACAGAAGAAGGCATAAACCCAGCGCTATATACCTCAAATTTACTATTTCCGTAATGCTTTAACAACCCTTCTGCCATCTGGCTACGACATGAATTTCCGGTACACAGGAACAATACCCTTTGTTTATCTTTTCCCATCTTACCCTAGATTTGACTACTTAGAAATTCAATTACTTATTGAGAACAAGAAAATGGTTTCTGAATAGAATTTTTTCCTTGTAATAGAAAGACTTACAATAATTTGCATAATACAGAATCATAACTTAAAAAGCTTGTGTGCGCCAATAGAAAATAGTATGAGAATATAGAGATATATAATAATTGTGAAACATTTACTATTTCAAGTTGAAATTGCTTTATGAATTGTATAGCATCTTCAAATATATGATAAAAAAAATAATAATTGTCTCAATGCCATTCATACTTTTTGCTTGTTCTGCATTAAAACCTGTAGAAAAGCTATCTGACAAGGAGTTAGTAGATAAGTACTATAAGACGGACCTTAAACTTTATATGGCAAAACGTGCCGGCAGTGGTTACTCAACTAGCCCAAGCCCCCCAAAGGAATATGTTGGTAAAGGAAATAATAAGATAAGTAAAATTGAAAAACAATTAGAGGTTATGAGGCAAGAACTTATTAGGAGGGGATATATACCTTAATACAATAAGCCGTAGCCAGAAATAACAAAACACAAATAAAAAAAGTGCCTGTTCAGATTTATTTTACAACTTCATAACCTTCTTCTATCCAAGAGTCAATTCCGCCCAGCATATTATAAATGTGCTTAAACCCCTTTGATGCAAGGTATTCGCAAGCCGTCTTACTCCTGTTACCTTTATAACAGTATACTAAAATCCTTTGATCCCTTTTAAGCTCGTGCACTCTTTTAGACAAGACCATAAGTGGAATAAGGACGGCATCTCTGATATGGGATTGTGCATATTCCACATCCGTTCTTACATCAAGAATAAGAGGAGCTTTTTGATCGTCAATCATATGCTTTGCCTCAAATACGGAAACATTTTTGAAAGTTTCCGCAGCATAAGATTCGGATGTTAAAGAACCTGAAGACCATGCGAGTAGATATGTGATAACTAGAAATATTAAATTCAGACCCAAAAGTTTTCTCGTTTTTTTCTTATAACAATTAATCAATATGTCCGGAAATTTTGATAATTTTGGTTTTTCCACCAGCCCGAAACCTGCCAGAACTGGTACCCGCCAGAACAAGTCTTTCGGGCTGGCAGGCGGGCATGTCATTGAATACACTATTTCTTCCTCCAGGCTGCCTTTTCTTTTTTATCTTCTACGATTATGCCCAAATCACTTAATCTATTTCTTATTTTATCAGCCAGTTCCCAATTCTTAGATGCACGTAACTCATCCCTTGTATCAATTAATGTCTTTATCAGGTTTTCTTTCAGTTTAATATCTTCTTCGTCTCGTCCGTATTGAACCGTCTTCTCTGGAGTAATGCCTAGAACATTACCACCATAAGTCCTATAAAAAGAATCGATTGCTGACAAAACCCCTTTACTAATTTCCTCACCAGAGTTCAGGAGATTATTAAGTTCCTTCGTTAAATTAAAGAGAACTGCCATCGCTTCTGCTGTATTGAAATCCTCATTCATAGCCTCTTCAAAGTCATGTCCATATTTTTCTAACTTTGTCTTCCATGTCGTGCCTTTGGCAGACTCGCCGAGGCGAGCATCTCCGCCTGACG
>JBHHYH010000007.1:0-73402 GCA_046757465.1 Candidatus Scalinduaceae bacterium
AATTCTGTGGTAGTTGCCATGAGATGGACGTACACTACGATTCCTTTATGAGTTCTAAGCATCATAATGAGCACGTGCACAGTTGCCATACCTGCCATGTTGGTCCCGGATTAAAGGGCTTTTTACATGCAAAGTTAAGTGATGGTGCCCATGATTCATTCGAACATATGAAGGAAACCTATCTTACTAGTACAAATTCAGGGTTATTTATAGATATTGCTGAGGATAGTATTCCGATAGTTAACGGTAATTGCGTTAACTGTCATATAAATGAGGAATACACAAAGGACAAAACTCACCTTGAGTGCGTTTCTCAATCAAAGAGAAAGACAGAAGATGGCAATATTAAGGATTTCTTTTGTACAGATTGCCATATAGGTGTGGTACATCCAAGCTGGAGTGCAGATGTGTATAAAGCATATGCAGAAAAAAAGATTCCACCTTTTGGTATTTTTACTGAGGATGATTGTTATGCTTGCCATAGACATGCTACACCAGAGGTTGTAAAAGAGTGGACGAAAAGCCCGCATGCTAAACAGGGTGTGTCATGTTTGGAATGCCATGGTGATGATCATGGTCAGATTGTTGAAAGGGGAGGCAGGGTTTTACCAAGCAAGTGTGGTGAATGTCACGTAACAATGTATACAGATTTTGCACAAAGTAGACATTATACTGGACGTATAGTAGCAGAATTTGACGGTTTTATTTCGAGCACAAAAAATGCAACGATGAGAAAAGACTGTGAGGAATGTCACATGCTGGGTTTGAGTCAGACATGGGATTCAGGACCAGGTGGCAGTTGTGAAGGATGTCATCCCAGGCATTTATTTTCACGAACAAAAGCAGCGGAGGCAAAAGTATGTGAGAAATGTCACATTGGTGGGCCGCCTCACGCGCAACTCGATATGAGTGTTAAATCTGTGCATGGTAAGCTTTATGGGAGATGGGAAGAAGAGGGTAAGATTAAGTTGAGATGCCAGTCTTGCCATAGTGATCCATACAGCCACCACAATTTTAATAGGAATGTTAGCCTGAATTAATTAATACTTTCATGTAATTTTCTCCTTGCGGTATCTTTACTGTTTAGATGCAAATATTTTTTCAAGCATGAGTAATTTGTAAGTAACTAAAAAACCCACCTTCTTAGGTGGGTTTTTTGTTGGATAGTTATTTAAAGAGCTTCGATATGAAAATAACAGTTATTGGTGCTGGTAGTGTTGGTGCAACAACAGCCCAGAGACTTATTGAAAAGGAATTAGGTGACATTGTACTTCTTGATGTGGTTGAGGGTCTACCACAGGGAAAGGTTCTAGATATGATTGAAGCTGGGCCAGTCTATAACTATCAATGCAGGATTGTGGGAACTAACTCATATGAAGAGACTGAAAATTCAGATATTGTTGTTATTACATCTGGCAAGCCACGTAAACCTGGAATGGATAGGGAAGCTCTTCTCAAGGTGAATGTAGGGATTGTAAAAGATGTTGTTGAACAGGCTATTAAGAAATCTCCAAACGCTATCTTAATCGTGGTTACTAATCCACTTGACGCAATGGCTTATGTAACATATAAGGTGAGCAAGTTTCCCAGGGAAAGAGTCATCGGAATGGCAGGAGTGCTGGATTCCTCAAGAATGAGAACTTTTATAGCTATGGAACTAAATGTCTCGATAGAAGACGTTCATACCTTTGTACTTGGTGGACATGGTGATAAAATGGTACCAATGTTGAGATATGCGACAGTTGCAGGAATACCTGTCACTGAGTTATTGTCAAAGGAAAAATTGGATGCAATAGTTAAAAGAACGGTAGGAGGTGGAGCGGAAATAATAAGCCTTTTAAAGTCAGGAAGTACATTCTATGCACCTTCAGCTTCAATTGTTGGAATGGTTGATGCAATTATAAAAGATAAGAAAAAGATATTACCCTGTACGGTTTTGTGTAAGGGAGAATACGGCTTTAATGACATATTCTTGGGTCTTCCTGTTAAGCTCGGTAAAAATGGAATTGAGCAAATTATAGAAATAAAACTTAACAAGGAGGAATCTGACGCATTAGATAGTTCTGCCGATTCAGTTAGGAAACTTTGTAAGAATATATCTTTATAATTGCTTAAATAATTTGCATAATGTTTGAAACCTTATTGATCGGATTGTAACAAATAAAATGGAAACTGGAAAAGGAAGAGCGTTAAGCTGGTTTATACAGAGGATAACAGGTTTGATGTTAGGATTTGGAGTGATGTTTCATTTTCTTATGTTTCACTATTTTGGTTACAAAGTTGGCTTAACTTTTCTTGAAGCACGTGACAGGTTAATTTCACCGGGATGGATTACGTTTTATTCGGTTTTACTCGGTATGGCAATTATCCATGGTATGAATGGTCTATGGGGAATTTTTTCAGATTACAATCTAAAACAGAAAACAAAAGAACAAATAAAATTCCTCTTGTATATCTTTGGCTTCGTTCTATTTATTGTTGGAGGGCTTATATTAATAAGATTCAATGTTTAACTTTATCTAAAGCTTAAATATGGAAAATACGAAATTTATGAATAAAGCAAAAACGTATCTCAACGATTTAAGGTTAAATATTACCACAGGTACAATTTCGCATGTTATACATCGTGTAACAGGAATAGCTTTCGTAATATTTCTATTTCTTCATATTTTTACATTAGGCTCGGTATTTCGTGGACCTGAAGCATTTGAAGATGCCCTACTTGTTTATGACAGCCCTCTTGGCCGATCACTAGAGTTTGCGCTTATGTTTGCGGTATCCATACATCTTATAAATGGAGTAAGGATAACCATAATAGATTTCCTTAATCTGAGCCAAGTCCATAAAAGGTATTTCTGGATTTCGTTTACAGTTTTTTCAATAATTGTAATACTCAGTGTGGCGGTATTTTTTCGTATTTTTTGATAAATTAGCCTCTTTTCAACCTACCTGTATGACGCATGCCAATATTAACTGGTTGTATGGGTATGAGATAAGGTTGCTAATATATACCGGTTTTGTTGCACAAAGCAAATTTGTAGAAACATGAAACTAATTTATCATGATACTATAGTTGTTGGTGGCGGCCTCGCAGGTTTACGTGCAGCGCTTGAATTAAACCGTAGAAATGTGAAGGTAGCCTTAATATCAAAAGTGTACCCGCTTAGGTCTCATTCTGTAGCTGCTCAGGGAGGTATAAATGCAGCATTAGGTAACCATCCTAGAGGTTACTATGATAATTGGGAGAAACACGCATTTGATACGGTCAAAGGCAGTGATTATTTAGCTGACCAGGATGCCGTTATACGTATGACAAAAGAAGCTTTAGAAAGAGTAATTGAACTTGAACACTGGGGTTGTCCTTTTGACCGAAATGATGAAGGCAAGGTTGCACAAAGACCTTTTGGTGGTGCTGGCTTTCCCAGAACTTGTTATTCAACGGATAAAACTGGTCATGCCTTGCTTCATACCCTGTATGAACAGATTGTAAAATTTCGTCAGATAGCAGAGCGAAAAGAACTTGTCCTTTATAATGAATGGCTCGTAACAAAAATGGTAGTTGAAGATGGGAAATGTATGGGCCTAATAGGTTTGGATATTAAGAGTGGTAACCTTTCTGCATTTAAAACAAATGCGGTAATTTTTGCAACTGGAGGTTCAGGCAGGATTTATGGAAACTCTACAAATGCATTAATAAATACGGGAATGGGCATGGCGGTACCGTATTGGGATGGTGTACCTCTAAAGGATATGGAATTCATACAGTTTCACCCCACTACCTTAGTAGGAAAGAACATTTTGATTACGGAAGCCTGCAGAGGAGAGGGAGGCTTTTTGCTAAATAACAAAGGTGAAAGATTTTTAGCTAAATACAATGATTCTAAAAAGGCAATGGAGGTAGCGCCTAGAGATATAATTTCTAGAAATATAACTAGAGAGATTTTAGATGGTGGAGGATATGAGGATCAAACAGATCGGGCTTCAAGATATGTACTTTTAGACTTAAGGCATATGGGTGAAGAAAGGATTATGTCTAGACTTCCAGGAATCAGAGAAATATGTATGAAATTTGCTGGTATAGATCCGGTTTATGAGCCGATACATGTACAGCCCGGACAGCATTATACAATGGGCGGGATTGATTGTAATAAAGATTGTGAAACACAAATTAAAGGTCTCTATGTTGCCGGGGAGGCGGCTTGTGTGAGTGTTCATGGCGCAAACAGATTGGGAGGCAATTCTCTGCTCGATACTATTGTCTTTGGAGCTATAGCTGGAGAGAATGCAGCCAAGTATGCTCAGGGTGCCACTTATGGCAGCGTGCCGCGGGAGCCGCGACTTTCGCCGCCACGGTGCAATAATAATGATAAGATATTGGATGATGCCCTAAAATGTGAAAATAGAAAGATAGAGAATATTCTCAATTTGAATGGTAACGAAAATCCATCTGATATAAAAGAAGAGTTAAACAAATTGATGTTAGAAAAGGCTGGAATTTTTAGGGATGCAGAAGGTTTAAAATATGCACACAATAAGGTAAAAGAATTACAGGGCAGATACAAAAATATAAGATTAAATTATAATGAAGGCAAGGTAAACCTTTCATTAATGTGGACACTTGAATTGAAAGGTAGTTTAGATGTTGCTGAGGCCATTATTGCAGGAGCGCTAGCAAGGGAAGAAAGTCGAGGGTCACAATTCAGAACAGACTTTACTGAGAGGAATGACAAGGATTTTCTGAAACATACACTTGCTTACTTTTCTGATGAAGGGGTTAGATTAGATTATAAGGAAGTAACTCTGGGTCGTTTTGAGCCGAAGGCAAGGGAATATTAGGAGGTATAGAGAAAAAATTGATAGAAAAAAGCGATGTCTACTTTAAAGTTTTTCGCTTTGATCCTGATAGAGATAGAAAGCCTTATTTCCAAACGTATCAGGTCCCATTTGTGAGGAAAGATCTAACTGTACTGGAGGGCCTTTTCTATATTCAGGAAAAGCTTGATAATTCGTTAGCCTTCAGGTCTTCATGCAGGGCAGCAGTATGCGGTTCCTGTGCCATGCACATAAATGGTGGATACAGACTCGCCTGTAATACGTTAATCTCGAATCTAAAAGGAAATGAGGTAAAAATCAGACCTCTGGGCCATCTGGATATTATTAAGGACCTCTTTGTAGATCTGGAGCCTTTCTGGGAAAAATACGAACTTGTAAAACCGTATTTAATTTCAAAAACCTTGCCCTCAGATCATGAAAGGTTGCAATCGCATAGTGAAAGAGCAAAATTGGATGGATTGATAGATTGTATCCTTTGTGGTTGTTGTTACTCCTCATGTATGGTTACGCTGACTAAAGATGAATATCTCGGACCTGCCGCATTGCTGTGGGCAAATCGTTTTTATGTTGATTCAAGAGATAATGCCAAGGATGAACGTCTTGCTATTGTGAATGTTGAAAATGGGGTATGGAGGTGTCATACAATATTCAACTGCCACCAGTCATGCCCCAAAAGCCTCAACCCGGCAAGCTGTATTGCGAATCTTAAAATGAAACTTATTTAAAAAGGTTTTATTTCTTTTGAGACTTTTGTATCTTACTTATACTTCTACAGGCTGCACTTCTAAAATAATCTAACTCCTCTTCTTCCTCAACAACATTCTGGAGAAAAGGAATCGCTTTAATAGCTTTAACTTTACCAAGGGCTATTATTGCATAAAAACAAGTATCTTTATCCAGGGCTTTATTACCTGCTAGTTCAATTAACCTAGAGACAATCTCACTATTTTCGTAAGTGTAAATAGCAGGAATAATACTCACGGCATCTTTTGATAATTCTGGACTATTTAGTTCCTTTATAATACTTTGAATTACGTTATCATTAAGGGAGTCGTATGTGCTGTTGTATTGTCACCCTTTGTTAAATCATAAAAAATTGCAACGTAATTACTGCCTGGAGGAGTCATTCCGTATGCCGCATTGAACACTACCCGGTTATTGTATACTCCAACCAAGACTAATGGTTCCCCATTCAACCAGGGGTGCGCCAGATGGCAACCAACCAGGTGTATTTGTCCTGTGCCATCGTCTAAATTTTCTAGAAATTTCTTAATTGTTCTTCCAGCGTGAAAGGCATTTTCTATTATAAGTAGTTCCGGTGGAAAGGAGTAGAAATTTTCAAGATTTCCGTCTCCATCATCAACGGGGGACAATCTTCTTTGTGGAGGTAACTTACCTCCATCGTTTTCATTAAGGTATAAAGTTCTATTGTTATTCGAGTCCTCATCACAAGTTAGTACATTTGTTCCACATACTGCCTGTCTTGCTTGCCTGCAATTATAGTGGGGGGAGAAATCTCGAATGTATAGAATGTATCCTTGAGATAATCATTAAGTGTGTTTGCTGCCGTACTTGTGCCTTTCATCTCATCTACCTCTATCGTTCGTTTCATCCATACAGTAATCACGTTTGTACTGTCGGAAGATTTAATAACCCCTTCTTTAAGAGCTGCTTCAACTATAAAATTATCACCTCCATAAGGAGCTCCAGTAAAAGTAGACTTAGCTATTCCGTTAATGTCTGTTGTTGATGCATTGATGCCTAATTTCCCAACACCTCTATTATCATTACCATCCATATCTCCTTCCAAACCATCAGAATCTATCCCGTCATTGTCGTTCCAATCAACTGGTGACCTGGCAGAAGTTGGGTCATCCGGATCTATCGAGTTCCAATGAACCTTGATTCCTTTTTTTGCGGGTTGGATGCTGGCTTCAATCTCAATTGTGGGAGCATGTGTTACATCTTTACTGTAAATCTTTCCTTTAAAATCCGATGGAGCTTTTCTATCAATCTTTGTAATGGTTATTGTTGTTATTCCTGCTTTAAGCTTAGGGGATAGGGTAAGCGAGAATAGTACTAAATATCTTAAGTAATATGGCCTCCGCGACAAATTTAGATTGGTCTCCTAGGCGTCCAAAAAAGTAATATCTTTTTTTTCTTTTAACATTTATTTATCTAACATTGTCAAGAAAAAAGACTCATCTATGAACTATATAAGGAAAAATTTTCCCAAAATAGCCTAAATAACCAACATTATGTATAAAAAAACAACAGGATTGCCATAAGTTTTTATTATGCTGAAGATTAAGTAAGGAAAAATTTTTAGGTACATTTACTCCAACGTAATGGTATAAGAGGCAGAAATTGTATTACATAGTATTATAAGTGCTTGAATGATGGTGGGTTAAGAGTGATTTGCTTCGATGCCTATCCGAATATTATAAACTAATGGTTGGATGGATGCGGAGTTGGTAACCTTCTTGCGGATGGCTGGCAAGTGTTTTGCGATTTCTTATGTGCGCATTTCAATTAATGAATCGCGGCAATTTCTTGAATTCGATTTATTGTTTTAGGTAATGGAATCCGTTTTCATACAGATAACTTTTTAATAATATGACATCGAACCTAAATGAAGAATTTTAAACCTCTTATAGAAAAATTAAGATCTTAAGCATTGAGTATTAATGCAAATATTTTTTTGAGGCGACTTGAATATGAGTTGCAGGGTTGATTTAGCCCGCCAGAATGAGGGCGGGCTGGCCCGTAAGTATAAGGTGCGATCGAATACGCTCCATGGAGAGACGTAACTCGATCGTGTTTTTTTATGCCTGCGCTACAGTAATGAAGGCTTCCGACCTTGTAGAAAATTGCATAAAAAATAGAGTAAAAGCCTTAGGCTTTTATTTAGTCTGTGCAATGTGGCCAATTTAATTTTTTTACAATAATTTATCCGAAAAGGGGGGAGAGATGTGTTATGAAAACCATACAGTCTAAACTCATTGTTGTATTGGCCATTTTTATAGTCTTAAGCATAGCTGGAACTGCTATAACGTCTGTGGGGATGTATGAGGAAGAAGCGACCGGAAAGGTGGCCACGCTTCGCTGGTTTAATATCATCGCTCTATTTATAACGGTTGTAACAGTAATGATAACATGGTTTTTAATAGTACGACCTTTTATAAAGACCCTTACTGGAATAATTGAAAACCTAACGAATGGTTCAGAGCAGGTTGCATTAGCGACGGGGGAGATTTCAGCATCGAGTCATAGCCTTGCGCAGGGTGCTTCAGAGCAGGCGTCCTCTTTAGAAGAGACGTCGGCGTCGATGGAAGAGATGTCGTCTATGACAAAGCAAAATGCTGATAATTCAAAGGAAGCAACCCAGCTTGCTTCACTATGTAACCTTACTGCAGAATCAGGCAACAGAACAGTTAATGAAATGAACAATGCAATGCAGGCTATTAATACAAGTAGCAAGAAGATTGGAGAAATTATAAAAGTAATAGATAGTATAGCGTTTCAGACGAACCTTCTGGCGCTTAATGCTGCGGTGGAGGCAGCAAGGGCAGGAGAACATGGTAAAGGTTTTGCTGTAGTGGCAGAAGAGGTACGCAGTTTAGCCCAGAGGAGTGCAAATGCTGCGAAAGATACCACGGCCCTGATTGAGGATTGTGTTAACAAGACTGATACAGGTACAAAACTTTCCGAAAAGTGTAAGGTTGTACTGGATGGTATAGTAAAGAATATAAAAAAGGTAACTACACTGATTGATGAGATTTCCACAGCATCTCAAGAACAGTCAGGTGGAATCGATCAGGTGAGTAAAGCCGTACACAATATGGATCGGGTTACTCAGCAAAATGCATCAAGTGCAGAAGAGACAGCAGCGGCAAGTGAAGAATTGTCAGCTCAGGCACTGAGTCTAATGGATCAGGTAAAGATATTATCAGCACAGGTTGGTAAAAAAGTTGGTGAAAAGGTGTGTACTGCTGGTGAGAAAACAGCGAGAAAAGAGGAATCATTTCATTTTGAACATGCGGGTGTAGTAGATCTGAAAAGTACTCATAAAGCTAAAAGGTTACAATATGTATGTAAAGTCGGGCCAGATACCGATGAGGGCAGCGTGCCGCCACGGTGCAATGGAGATGTTACAGAAGGCGTTTTACGTGAGAAAGACATAGATAAAGCAATTCCAATGGATGCTGATTCAACTTCAGAACATGATGAAAGGTTGAAAGATTTTTAAGGTGTCCTGGCTTATGAGTGATATTATCAAACCGTATTCAGAAATATAAAAAATGGAGGTGTAAAATGGGGGCTGTTGCGGAAAAAAAGGATATAAAAAGTTATGAAGGGAAATTTCTAACGTTTGCTTTAAGCAATGAAGAATACGGTATTGAGATACTCAAGGTAAGAGAAATCATAGGTATTATGGAGATTACGCCGGTGCCTCAGACCCCGGACTACATGAAGGGAGTCATCAACCTGAGAGGAAAGGTTATACCCATAATAGACCTGAGGCTGAAATTTTCGATGCCGGAGGTGGGACACACGAAGGAGACATGCATAATTGTGGCGGAAGTTGGCACTGCGCAGGTAGGGGTCATAGTGGATAGTGTTTCAGAAGTGACGGACATAAAGGGAGAAGATATAGAAGAAGCGCCGAATTTTGGGCAAGAGATAGACACGAGTTTCATAATGGGTTTGGGCAAGACAAAGAAGAAGAAGATAATAATCCTGCTTGATATTGAGAAAGTGCTGACGACCGAAGAATTAAAGATGGCTGAACAGATAGCGACTGAATAATCACACCAGCCCGATCTATCCCCGCCGGCCCGCCCGAAAGACTTGTTGTGGCGAGTAAGAAATACACGAATAGAGGAATCCAGATGGAAGAAGAAAAAGCTCTGGAACATGATGAACAATCTAGAGATTTTTAGAACTACAATTAAACCCTAATGTGGTGTAACCCTTATTTTCGAAAAGGAGAAATCAAACAATGGCTTATTATGAGAATAATGGTGCAAAAAACCATTTAAACAAAAAGTCTGTACAAGTACTTACCAATACAGCAGAGACTATCTCCACCTGTGCTAAGGATATTCAAACAGTTGCTGATAACATTATGATATCGTGCCACATACCTGGCACAAAGGGAGCAGCTTATAGGAATCAGCTCCTTGCCAAGGTTGACGACCTTAAAAAACTAGCCATACTATACAATTCGGCTTCCCAGCAATTGATAGTCGCTGCCGGGAAGCTGGTTAGTGGTGTTCCAGAGGACGAGGTTTGGGCTGATGTGCTTGTTTAAGTCCTACCAGCCCAACCCGTCCCCGCCAGAATGCTTGCCCGCCTGAATGACGCCCGCTCGGCCAAGCCGTGTTCCGGACGGGTAGTCGGCAGGTCGGGTTAGCGAACGGCTAGGGCAGAGGCGGGCAAGCATTCTGGCGGGTTTCTCTCGATTACCTATTATGAGTTAAAAGATTTCTTATTTTACTTTTTATTCTACTTAGACCCGAT
Source organism: Candidatus Scalinduaceae bacterium (assembly GCA_046757465.1). GTDB lineage: Bacteria > Planctomycetota > Brocadiia > Brocadiales > Scalinduaceae > Scalindua_A. Next base: position 10,357 of record JBHHYH010000007.1, read on the forward strand.
AGTCATACAATGCCAGCAACGTAACATTGTTTAGGTTTAAGAAGTATCTTTCGGAGGTGTTAATGAGATTATTCGGCAGTATGAGAAGGAAGCTATTATTTTGGTTACTTGTAATTGTAATAATACCATCTGGTCTTACCGGTTTTTTTGGCTATAAAATAGGCCAGAACATACTGGAAGGGTACGTTTATAAACAACTCTCTATAACCGCGGAAGGAATACGTGATAGGATTGATAGTTTTCTCAAGATAAAAAAGGAAAGAGTCGTAGATTTCGGTTCAGACGGATTTATAAGGGACCAAACTGAACGCATAGGTAGTTATGGCAAAGCCCCGACTGAACGGGGCAAAGCAGATAACCTGATGACTGATCTGAGTAATCATCTCGCTAAAAATAAAGTCCCTCTTGATGTAGACATTCTAGAAACGTTTGTTATGGATATGCATGGTGAAATAATAGCATCATCAAAAACCCAACATATTACACTAAAGAGGCCGGATGCCGACTATTTTGTGAATGCCAGGAAGTATGGTGTTTATGCAACTGATCTTCATCATTGTGTTGAAACGGGCGAAACCGTGATAGAGGTGTCCAGGCTCTTAACTAGTAGGGAAGAAGATTTTAAAGCTATTGGTGTGATAGTTAACAGGATTAAGGGTTCTTCCCTCGTAGACTTACTTAAGAGAGATGTGGCTGAAGACAGTGTAATATTATCAGAGTCAAATTTAGGTAAACTGGAAGAGAGTACAGAATCTCAAGGATTAGGACTTCAGAAGTCCCTAAAGATGGAAGATAAAGGACTCATGGATTTGAAATTCACAAAAACACCCATTATCGAGCAGTCTGTAGAAACTTATATTGTAAACAATAACAATCATGTTGTTGCGGGATCTGATATCCCCAAAGAAGAGGCATTAAGAAAAATTGCGAATACAGAACCAGTAAGTAAGTTCAACGACTATGGAGAAGAAACAATAGGTATATATCAAAATCACCTGGATAATCAAGTTTTTGGGGTGTCAGTGTATATTGACGAGATGGATTGGCTGGTCGTGGTGGAAGAGGATGCGGATAAGGCATTTGCCGGTATAAAATACCTTCGTGATTTTTTCATTTTAATGAAGGTTATTACTATTTGCTTATTTGTTATTCTTGCCGTCCACGTCACAAAGGATTTTACCGTTCCCATTAAACGCCTTCTGGAAGGGACAAGAAAGTTATCAAAAGGGAATTCAGGTTACAGGATAGATGTTCTGTCGAAAGATGAGATTGGCGAGATTGCCAGCTCGTTCAATATGATGGTAGACTCGATTCAGGAGAGAACAGATGTCATAAATGAGACCAAGGATTATTTAGAAAATATCTTGCAAAGTACGTATGATGTAGTAATTACAACTGATGAGAGTGCGAATATTGTGGAGTTCAATAAGAGAGCGGAACGGATACTGGGTTATACAAGGGAAGAGGTGATAGGAGAATCGGTGGAGAGATTTTATTTAAATAGAAATGAAGTAGAGGAATTAATGAATAGGATACAAAGTGAAGAGGTGGTTATTAATTACGAGACAAAGCTCAAATCAAAGCAAGGCGAGATTATAGACATGATAATTACTATATCCCAACTCAAAGATAACTCAGGTAACTTTATTGGTACGGTTAGTGTGGGCAAGGACATTATTGAAAAAAAGAAATTGGAGTCAGAGCTAAAAGGTAAGGATGTTGAGCTGGAAAGATTATCAATAACCGATAATCTTACAGGTCTATACAATCGGAGATATCTTTACGCAGAATTAGAGAAAGAGATGGATAGGGCAAGGAGGCAAAATTATCCCATCTCTATGATATTATTTGATATAGATAAATTCAAAAGATATAATGACACTTATGGGCATCAGGAAGGAGACGAGGTGTTGAAAATGGTAGGGAAACTTGTGCCAGAATACGTAAGACACAATGTTGATTCAGTGTATAGATATGGTGGAGAAGAATTCGTAGTTATTATGCCTCAGGCAGATAAGGAAAAGGCAATAGATATTGCGGAAAGAATAAGGCTGGCATTTGAGGATTGTAAATTCTACTTGAATGCGCCATCTGGTAAATCGACAAAAAAGTGTCTAACAGTGAGTATGGGTATAGAAGAGTTAAAGACAGGATATGATACAAAGCAATTTATAGCAAATACGGATGCGGCGATGTATCAGTCAAAAAGGCTTGGCGGAAATGCTATTTCTACAGCAGGTAGTGGTTTTAGACTCCAGAGTAGAGAACTTGGTTCGGTTAACTCACCTTGAAAGATGAGCAAAATAATGTAGAATTGGAGGAAGACGTTCTTGGGAAGTAAAAAGATTTTGCTTATAGAGGACGATCCAGACCATGCAGAGTTGATTATTGATGTACTTAGGACGGAGAACGTTAAAAAGGAAATCATCTTGTTGAAAGATGGACTGGAAGCCTTAGATTACCTTCAGAAGATAGACATTGATGGAAATGATGAAATACGGTCTCAAATTGACCTGGTTATATTAGACCTCAATTTACCTAGGGTTAGTGGTATGGAGGTCCTTAAATTTCTAAAAAAGAACTCGAGGTATTGTTCTATACCCGTAGTTATTTTGTCAACAAGTGCTGATCACGAAACTATCGAAACAGCATATAAGAATGGAGCTAACAGTTATATTACGAAACCTATTTCATATGAAGGTTTTGTAGAAAAGATAAAAGCCTTGAGTATATACTGCTAAAGAAGGAAAGGATCACTACCATGATATGATGACTCTTTAAAAAAGACAGTCGTATGGTAAACGAATTGAACAAATCCCTTTAGTCCCCCTTTGAAAAAAGGGGGATTTGTCAATCTGCTTTTTTCTTTCCTCCTAGAAAATATAGAACGAAGCCTCCTGCCACAATTGATACTAAGATCAGGCCAATTGTTATTAAGGCTATCTTTTTTGCAAAATAAGGGTCATCAGTGTTATGCACAATAATCACACTATAAGATGCAAGGAAGCTTATGATGACAATAGTCAAGACTATTGTCATAATCCTGAGAATTTTTTGATTTAAATTCATAGGGTATTAGTCTAATACGTTCGATACGGACACTCCAACACCGCTACCAAGAAGGTCCCAGATTAAGTCCTTATAACTCCAGCCATTATGTTTAACCTCATCATTAATTTCTTTAGCTATACCGCATGTACTTGAGACAGAGAAACCTATTATGCTTGCATCATCTTTATTAGCCTCTCCTCCTCTTGCTATTGAATATGTTAGGGCTCCAATCAGAAAGGAAATTGAAAAGTGTTTTACTTTATCTTTTGCAAACCATTCATCTTTTTTGGTTTGAGAGGGAGGTAAAGTTTTTTGGTGTGTTGCACAACCTGTAAGATATATTAATAATAATGTTATTAGAAAAAATTTACGTTTATGTATTATTGTCAAAATCATGTAAAGCTATTTGGTTAAACATTTTTTCCTTCTCTGAAATCATCATCTTTTAAGACTATGTCAATTTTAGATAATAACTCACGGCAAAATTCCTTTTCCAATTCACTTTTACTCAAAATAGTGGTAAGTATGATAGTTTCTTCTTTATTCAGTCCAATTGTCACTTCTGGCAAAACTCTTCTTCTATCAACTACTCTCATAATATTAGCTCCTTTCAATTCCCCATTTCCCCCCTTTGATAAAGAGGGGGGTGCGGGGGGATTTAGCGTGGCGGTAAGATCGCCCATATTCTTGTTTGACCACCTGAGCCTCCTTCAATCTTTATTGGTGCAATTACGAGTGTTGCTCCATTAGGAGGAAGCTTGTCAAGATTTGCCACATTTTCCAGTATATATTTACCTTCACCATTTATAATGTGGTGGACAATAAAGTCTGATGATATTCCGTAGTCAGCGCTCAGGGTATCTATACCGATTCCTTTGATGTTTCTCTTTTCTGTCAAAAATATTGCTGCATCTTTAGAATAACCTGGAAAATGTAATTTGTTGTTTTCATCAGCATTTTTGTATTTGTCGTAATCATTCCACTTTCTCCACCAGCCAGTATTGAGGAGTACAATGGATCCGTTTTGAATTATACCGTTTGATTTCTCCCACAAAATGATATCTTCGGCCGTAAGTTGATAATCTGCATTGCCTGCTGCCTTTGTAGAAATATCTATTACGACTGCAGGTCCTATAAGGGCTTCTAGTTTAAGCTTATCTACGGAGATCTGGTTATTTTCAAAGTGATTTGGTGCATCAATATGTGTGCCTAAGTGTTCGGGAGTGGAATATATGCCGGAATAAACACCGTCATTCTTGAGGGTTGCTACTGTTTCATATTTGAAAGGCGAGTATGAAGGCCCCGGCCAATAGGCATTACGTGAATTCAAAGGATAGGTCAGGTCTATTATTGTACACTTACCATTCATTACATCATCAAGGCTGGTGGAAGAAAATGCATTGTAACCATGACAGAAAGTGAATAGTATCGATATTAGTGTTAGCGATATTTTTTTTAACATTTCATATTTGAACAATCATTACCTTTTCAGATATCTGGGTCTATTAAGGTTATATTTTAAAGATACATATTTCAATCAAATTTTTCATAATTTTCATTGGGTTTCCCAGAGATTTGTTTATAAGTACTAGCAACTCATGTATTTTATATATTGACCGCTCTTTCTATAGCTGCTAAAATCGAAATCATGTGTATACAACCTAAGAGTTATAGTAAGGGTAAGAAACCCGCCAGGACGACTTTGCCCGCCCGTGCCGGTACGGACGGGTCGTTCCGGTACGTTCTGGGTGGTATTATTATTTCACGTCCGGGAATTAAAGTCTTCTTGTTTATTCTCTTCCTGATTGTGTCTGGTTGTAAAACCTTAGAGAAACCCAGCGAATTTGTTGAGTCACTAAGAAATCCTACCTCATTTCCAGAGATGTATTTCCCAACTGCAAAGGATATTGACGAAATCGTGAAAGAGAACGAGTTGGCTAAAGATGAAAATATTAAAGTTATTCCAATAGGTGAAAACAAAAGCACAAGTGTGCATCTTATACAGGTTCGTGAAAACGCAGAAATGGATGCGCATTTTCATAAGTCACATGACGAGATAGTTTACATTAAAAGTGGAAGTGGCGTGTTGGAGCTTAATGGTACACGCTATGGCATAAAAGATGGTATGCTGCTGGTTATACCAAGAAGGACTGTGCATAAGTTTGTTAACACAGGAGGCAGATTGAACATTGCCATTTCTTTTTTCTCACCACCATTTGATGGCGAAGATATAGAACTAATAAAGGTAACCCGTAGAATTAAAAAGAAGAAAAAGACTATATATGACAAGGCTATGAAGAAGCAAAAGAAGGGGAAGGAAGATGAGGATGGCGAGAAGAAAAAGTGGTTTAGTTTCTGGAAAGGTGATGAAGAGAAAGTTGAGTTGGGTAAGGGAGAAGAAGTAAAGACGGGTGAGGCAATTGAAGAACAAAAGATTTTAGTTTTGACTGATGAAGGAAGGCAAAGGATTAAAGAAGTGCAACAGAAAATAAGCGAAGAAGAAAGGAGATTGATTGAAAAGGTGATTCTCAACGAAAAACTAAAGGTGTTACAGAAATTAAAAGATGACGGATTGATTGATCAGGAAGAGCTTGATGCTAAAAGATCTGAAATAATTGGTGAGAGTAAACTATAAGGGAGACTATATGAAAATACTTTTAACGAATGATGATGGGATATATTCACCAGGTATCCTGGCACTAAAGCAAGTGATGAAGGCCTTTGGTTCTGTTACGGTTGTTGCACCGGATGTTCAGAAGAGTGGCGTTGGACATGCAATAACCTTCAGTCACCCTTTACGAGTAAGAGAAGTATATTTGGACAGTGAATTTATTGGTTATGGAATTGATGGTTCACCAGCGGATTGTGTTAAACTTGGCGTGCGAGAAATAATGAAGGGAAAACCTGAATTATTAATGGCCGGTATAAATATAGGAGCTAATGTTGGAATTAATGTACTTTATTCAGGAACGGTTGCTGCAGCTATTGAAGGGGCTATTTTAGGTATTCCATCTGTAGCAATTTCTCTGGAGATTTCAGAGTCGCCACCTGATGTCAAGGGAGCCTCTATTATAGCAAAAGACATAATTGGTCTTATAATTAAGAAAGAATTACCAAGAGGGACTTTACTCAATGTAAATATACCTCTTATACCAAAAGATAAGATAAAGGGAGTAAAGATAACTAAACAGTATTCCGGAGATTTTGATGAATGCTTTGATAGGCGTACCGATCCACGTGGAGGGGTTTATTACTGGTTGGCAGGAACTGGTTGGCCGGAAGAGGGAGTTGTGGGTACCGATATGCATGCGCTTAAGGAAGGTTATATTTCGATTACGCCGCTTAGATACGACTTAACAGATAAGGACTATCTAAGAGAAATAGAAACCTGGGAATGGGATAAATGACATAAATGCAAATGTTGATGAAGGAGGGCGGTCTAAGGTTGTCTTAACTCGATGAATCTTTCTCAAAGGGATGAGCAAGCAATTCCTTTATATTGAATTCCTTCCTTTTCCCCTTAAGGTTAGCAACCATAATCGTCATGTCTTTTGAAAATTCCCACATAACCTGTCTGCATGCCCCACACGGAGTGGTTAACTTATCTGAATCCGTAACGACTGCTATAGTATCTAGATCTTTTTCACCGGCAGAAACTGCCTTAAAGATAGCTTCCCGTTCAGCACAAATGGACAAACCGTAAGAACTGTTTTCAATGTTACAACCGGTGAATATCATTCCATTCTTTGTCTTTAATGCAGCGCCAACCTTAAACTTGGAATAAGGGCTGTAAGAGTGTTCTCTGGCACTTTTTGCCTTTTTTATTAGTTCGTTAATATTCATTCCTCCTCTTATCTTCTTCCTGGATGAGAAGAAAACGCACGTATTATTTCTTTCAATATAGTAGTATGTTTCTTTTCATTCGCCTTCATTAACGTTAATACCTTGTCATGACTGATTTTTTCTTCTTTAATACCTGCTGCCATGTTAGTTATACATGATATCCCACAAACCTGTACGCCCATTTGTCTGGCGACGATAACTTCAGGAATTGTGGACATTCCTACAGCATCTGCTCCAAGCAGTCTCAACATTTTGACCTCGGATGGAGTTTCGTATGATGGCCCATTCACACCTGCGTATATTCCCTTCTTAACAATTACCCGCCCGACCAGCAGCCCGACCCGTCCGACCGAGACATCCGGGCGGGCAAAGTCATTCTGGCGGGGGTCGTTCGGATGGGTATTTAAATGTCTTAAACTATTATCTGCAATGCTGATTAATTCCCTGTTGTAAGGTTCTGACATATCAACAAACCCTGGTCCGATCCTTGAGTCATAACTTCCCTTGAGCGGATTTTCTCCCATAAAGTTGATGTGGTCGCAAATTAACATATAATCACCCTGTGAAAATTCGGGGTTAATGCCACCAGCTGCATTTGTAACTATTAATATGGAGATTCCAAGACTGCATATTGTTCTTATCGGATGAACCACTTCTTCCATTGAAAATCCCTCATACGCATGCAATCTGCCTTTCAAGCAAATTATATTTGAATCATCATACTTACCAATGATTAATTTGCCTTCGTGTCCTTCAATGGATGGGGAAGAGAAATAAGGAATATCTTTATAATTGAAAGTAAGTGGTGAATCTAATATTTCTGCAGAACATTTCCACCCGGTTCCCAGAATAACACCTATCTTGGGAGTTATGTCCGTTCTTTTTTTTATATAATTTGAAGATTCATTTATACGATCATACAATGTTTTAGACATCGTTTGGAGGAATTGTCTTCTGTGCTAGGAAGATTACAAGAAGTAGAGCGGAAAGTCAATTAAAATACAATGAACAAAGGGTGGCTGTGTTCTTATTCTTGTTGACATTTTTCCTTAATATCTTATAATTGCAAGTATATATTTTTCAACAGCTTCTGTGAAATGAATGTCACTGTTGTTTTGATTAAGGAGTAAGTATTTTATGACAAATACCTGCGTTATAGGATTGCAGTGGGGTGACGAAGGCAAAGGCAAGATTATAGATATCTTGGCAAGGGATTATGACATTATCGTTAGATATCAGGGCGGGGGAAATGCAGGACATACTCTAGTTATAAATGATGAGAAGTATGTATTTCACTTGATACCGTCTGGGATTTTGCATCCGGGTAAAAAATGTGTTATTGGAAATGGGATTGTGATTGATCCGGGGTTGTTTTTGGATGAGGTTGCAGAACTATCAAAAAGAAACGTTAACGTAAATGGGAATTTATTTATAAGTGACCGTGCACATGTTGTTTTTCCTTATCATAAGAAATTAGATTTACTCATTGAAAGGCAAAAGGGAGATTTGATGATTGGTACAACCGGACGAGGTATTGGGCCATGTTATACTGATAAAATGGCACGAAACGGTATTCGAATCGCCGAATTATATCATAAAGAACATTTTAAAATGAAACTCGAAAAAACTATAGAAGAAAAAAATAGGTTGTTCGTTAATTTGTATGATGCAGAACCAATTTCGTGGAAAGAAGTTTATGAAGAATACAGTGCATATGCAGATAAGATAAGTCCTTTTGTATGTGATACGATAGAATTAATGGCAAAGGTTATTAGTGATAATAAGAGGATCCTATTCGAGGGAGCGCAGGGTACATTGTTAGATGTAGACTTTGGGACGTACCCTTATACAACTTCGTCTAACGCTGCAGCATGTGGTGCCTCGTCGGGAGTAGGTATTTCTCCCAAACAGATTCATAATGTATTAGGGATAATGAAGGCGTATACAACCAGGGTTGGTAGTGGCCCGTTTCCAACAGAGGTTGTTGGTAAACTAGGAGACCATATTCGCGAAAGAGGCGGAGAATTCGGTGCGACAACGGGCAGGCCCAGGAGGTGCGGCTGGTTTGACGCCGTAGCGACAAAGTATTCTGTAAGGATTAATGACGTGGATTCCGCCGTAATAACAAAGCTTGATGTGCTTGACGACCAGGAAACTGTGAAAATATGTACAGGCTATAAGAGTGGCAAGAAGATTTATCATAGTTTCCCTGCAGATTTAGATGCACTGGATGTTTGTGAGCCAATTTATGAGGAGGTTCATGGATGGATGGAAGATACATCAAAAGTAAGAAATAGAGACGATTTTCCTAAAAAAGCCATAAATTACATTCAAACGATTGAAGGGTATCTGGGATTAAAAATAGAAATGGTTTCCGTTGGTCCTGAACGTTTACAGGTTGTCAGAACTTAAATATGGTCAAAAGAAGAAGGCTGCCAAATCATATTGCAATTATAATGGATGGTAATGGTCGTTGGGCAAAGAGAAGAGGCCTTATCAGGCTAAGGGGCCACGAAGAGGGCGTTAAATCTGTAAGAGAAATAACAACCGAATGTGCGAGAATGCATATAGGTCAATTGACATTATATGCGTTCTCAAATGAGAATTGGAAACGTTCAAAGACAGAAATAAAGTTTCTGATGAGAATGTTGAAAAGGTACTTAATCGAGGAAAGAAAGACCATAGAAGATAATAATATCATACTTAAAGCAGTTGGAAGAGTCGAGGCTTTGCCTGAAGATGTTCAAAGGGAATTATTTATTAGCATTGAGGAAAGCAAGAATAATACGGGAATGATCTTGTGCCTTGCGCTTAATTATGGGGGAAGGACTGAAATAGCAGATGCTGCAAAAAAGCTGGCAGAGGACGTAAAAAGAAGAAAGCTTGATCTTCAGGACATAAATGAAGATACTTTTAAGAGCTATATGTATATGGCAGAAATGTCTGATCCTGATTTGCTCATTAGAACAGGCGGTGAAATGCGTGTGAGCAATTTTTTACTTTGGGAAATATCTTATGCCGAACTATGGTTTACACATGTATACTGGCCTGAATTTAGGAAAAAACACCTAGAGGAGGCCTTAGGAGATTATGCTAAGAGAGAAAGAAGGTTTGGCGGATTAATAGAATGATCGGACTCAAGAAGAGGATTTATTTTGGTACAGCCATATTTGTGGCACTCTTTTGTATAATTTTCTTTGATTACATCTATGATTCGGATATAGGTCTTGGCCTTTTAGGGATTTTTACTGGCGGAATTGGTTTACTGGAATTTTATAATCTAGCAGAAAAAAAAGGCTTTGAACCATTTAAGGTATCAGGAATTATTAGCGGCGTAATTGTTTTTATAGGATTATGGTTATCTGCTTATGAAGAAGGTATAAATCAAATATATCCCTGTATATTTGTTCTTATAGTCTTATGGTTATTTGGTGTTCAGGCTCTAAAAAAAGACCCTGAAGGAACGATTAAAAATGTTTCTATTACAATTTTTGGCATAATTTATACGTTTTTTTTTCTTTCCTTCATAATGCCAATTCGCCATATGCTCAACGGGTTTGGTATAATACTTTTGGTATTGTTAATTACTAAAGGTGGGGATATAGGGGCATATCTCTTTGGTAGCAAGTATGGTAAACATAAGTTGTCATCAGTTAGTCCGAATAAAACCATTGAAGGTGCACTATTCGGTTTATTTTGTAGCTTGATAATAGCGATAGGAATAAATATTCTACCGGGAATCAGGATTTTGCCTTTTTGCTTAATTATACCTTTCGGATTGTTAATTGGTGTTTCAGGTATGTTTGGAGATTTAATAGAATCTGTAATAAAAAGGGATGTGGGCTTTAAAGATTCTAGTGGTGTTATTCCCGCTTTTGGTGGTATGCTGGATATATTGGATTCATTACTCATAAGCATACCGGTAGCCTATTATTTTTTTGTGATAATAGGGTATTGATTTAATATTGCGTAAATTGCCATCGCCTACGTGCACAGTAAATGCAAAACCTTGCTGGATATTATCGTTCAGATGGGCAGGTAGCTTCTATGTTGTACAGGCAGTGCAGTTACAATCTGTGGCTACCTAAAACTTTAAAAATTCAAAAGTAATTCTGTTAAATTAGCTTTATAATATGAAAATGGTATCAGGAGACAGCAAAATTGTTGAGAAGAAAATACAGTTAGAAAGCGATGGAGAGGCTTTTATTTTATTTGGCAGTCATGATAAAAATCTCAAGATTTTAAGGAAGATCTTTGGTGCTAAGATTGTCGCAAGAAATGGAGTATTAAAATTTGAAGGTGAGATAGATCAGGTTAAGAAGTTAACTGATGTTGTAAATAATTTGATAAAAATAATAAGGATATCTGGGAAGCTGGACGAAGAAGATGTTGATATCGTTATTGAGGATATAAAGAGGGGGATAGACCATTTACAACCCGAACAGACAATAGAGGTGTTTATAAAAGGGCAACCGGTCAGGCCCAAGACCGAGGGGCAGGCCAGATACGTTGATGCTATAAGAAATAACGATTTAGTTTTTTGTATAGGCCCCGCCGGAACGGGGAAGACATATTTGGCAGTTGCTTTAGCCCTTTCCACACTGAAGAGCGGTTCTCTTAGGAAGATTGTCCTCGCTCGTCCGGCAGTAGAGGCAGGAGAAAAATTAGGCTTTTTGCCAGGTGATATTCAGGCAAAGGTAAACCCATACTTACGACCTCTGTATGATGCCTTAACCGACATGATTGAGATTGGGCAGGTAAAAAAATACATTGAAAATGATTTAATAGAAATACTTCCTCTGGCATTTATGAGAGGCAGGACACTGAACGATTCTTTTATAATACTTGATGAAGCTCAAAACTGTACTGTAAAGCAAATGAAGACATTTTTGACACGTTTTGGAATAAGGACCAAGGTTGTTGTTACCGGTGATATAACGCAAGTTGATTTGCCACCGGGAGAGATATCTGGTCTTATAGATGTTCAAGAAAGATTGAAGAATGTTCACAGAATTGATTTTGTCTACCTCACCCGCAGGGATATCGTACGCCACAGACTTGTCCAGGACATAGTTGATGCATACGAAACTTGATTCATTTGTTATTAAAATAAAAAAGTCCAGATGAAGATTCCAGGACATCATGGTAGAGATTGCAGATTTACAAATACATTATGTGATTAATAAGAGTAAGATTAAAAAAGTAGTTAAGGTAGTGTTAAATAAAGAAGTAAAGAGTGCAAAACTGAGCATTGCCTTTGTTGACAATGAAGAGATCAAGAGGTTAAACGAGCGTTTTCTGGGCTCTAATGAAGTTACGGATGTGATAGCGTTTCCATTAAACAATAAGGAAGGCATTTTGAGTGGAGAAATTGTCATTTCAGTAGAAACGGCAGTAGAAGTGGCGAATAGGAAAAAGTCAAATGTTGAAGGTGAAATAATCTTATACCTTGTACATGGCATATTGCACTTGTTGGGGTATAATGATAACAATAAAAAAAATGCTAAAATCATGCATGAAAAAGAATCGGAAATTCTTGCTTTTTTAGGTTATAATGTGCCAGAAGTAGAAGATGAGTTTTTGTAAAACACCTGCTGTTACTTTGAAAAGAAGTGATTATAGAGATTCGAGTCAGATAATAACCTTCTATACACGTGATTATGGAAAAATTCAGACACTGGCTAAAGGATTAAAACGTTCTGTTAAGGGTGTAAGTGGTGGTATAGATTTGCTAACATATAATAATATCGTATTTATTCACAGGGAACGCTCTAATCTGAATATCTTAACAGAGTGGGTATTGCAAGACAATTTTCACTCACTGAGGGACAATTTAAAGAAATTTCATTCAGCCTTTTATATTCTTGAGTTGATTAGAGAATTTACAGAAGAAAATGATAAAAATGAACCTCTTTTTGATCTTTTCATAAATACTTTATCTGAAATTGCAAGTAGAGGAGATTCTACTGTAAGTACTTTAGCATTTGAGATACAGATGCTTGCATTGCTTGGACACCTGCCTGAAATGAAACATTGCGTTACCTGTAAGGCAAATTTGAATTCAAAAAGGTTTGCTTTTTTTAGTGCATTGGAATGTGGTTTGTTTTGTTCATATTGTGGGAAAGACATTAAAGAGCGAGTAAAAATATCAGGAGGCGCTATAGCTACTATAAACTATTTGGCAAGCAAGACAAGGAAGGAACGTCTAGCAATACAGCAGTCTCTTCAAATCGAAATTAGAAATTTACTCAGATATTATATCTCTTTTTTGCTAAGCAAAGAACTTAAGATGTGGAAATATTTATGAAAAGGCAACTGTTTATATTTTTTATCCTTATTACTTTCTTATTTCCTGGTGCAAAAGTTTCACTTGCGAAGTTGGTGTGGAGCAAAGAAACAGGCTGGACCAATCCGGATCTACTGCCAAAAGAAACGGCCGATCAAAAGTTCAGGTATGCTATCACATTAATGGTAAATAAGGAGTATATAAGTGCTATAGGGATGTTTCAAGGTATTATTGAAGGCAATCCTGAGTCTGAGCTTGCAGAAGAATCACAGATAAATATAGGTAGGGCGTATTATATGGTAGGTGATTATAAGAATGCCTTCAGAGCATATGAGCGATTAATTGAACGAGATCCTGGTACGCGAAAACTGAAAGAGGTATTAGAAAAAGAGTTCCAGGTTGGAGTTGCTCAGATGAAAGTTGATGAAAAGGGAGCTATTAAGGTATTTGAAAAGATTATTGAACGAAATCCGCTCGGGTTTATAGCTGCTGATGCACAGGTAAAAATTGCGGATTCCTATTACCAATTGCGCCGATTTGAAGAGGCGCAGGATTCTTACCTTCGTGTTATGGAAAATTATCCTAACAGCGAATGGGTGCCGTATGCTCAATTCAGGATACCGTATTGCAAAATGAGCAATATTCGTATTCAAGAAAGAAATTATGAGCTACTTGCTCAATCTCGCCGTGGTTTTGAAGAGTATATTGCTAACAATCCGCAAGGGACCCTGGTTCCTACCACAAAAAAGATAATTGCGGAAATAGATATTGCTATGGCAGAGAGAGATTATGAAGTAGGTGAATTTTATTTACGTAGAAAAAGACAAGATGCAGGGGCTATTTATTTTGAATCCGTGATAAAAGAGTATCCAAATACTGAATGGGCAGCTAAGGCGAAAGAAAAACTAGAAATGCTCAGGAAAATAGGAGCAATAAAGTAACTAGTTATATTTTTATGGGAAAGAATCTAAAAAAAGAACAGATTTCCACAAACCATTTTGGCGCATGGAAACTAATCCCCCATTCCCCCTTTTTTAAAGGGGGATTAAGGGGGATTTTATTAAATCAATTTATGGGATGCATATTGCTGGCTGCTTTGATGTGCGGGTGTGGATATTCAACTAGATCGTTAATTAGTCGTGATATTAGCAGTATACATATTCCTATCTTTGGGAATACTACCTTTAGGAGGGGTGTTGAATTTGACCTCACAAAGGCAGTGAAGGATGAGGTCATGTCTAAAACAAACCTGAGAATAGCAAGTAAAGATTATGCGGACACCATTTTAGAAGGTACTATAAGAGAGTTTAAAGAAGGAATAATCACACATGGTTTTGGGGACAGTGTTGTTGAAGCCCGGATGACTTTATTTGTTGATATACAATTGGTAGATAGAAGAACTGATAGAACGTTAGTGGCCGAGAAGGGCATAAGTCAGACAACCGAATATATTGTAAGACGTGGTGAAACCTTGGAATCTGCAATTGATGAAGGGGTTGTTGACCTGGCAGAAACAATAGTGAATCTTCTGGCGGAAAAGTGGTAAAGATTTTTTGATTATAAGACATAATAAAGGGTGTTTAGAAGTAGGTGGAAAAACATTGGTTATGGGTATCTTGAATGTGACACCAGATTCTTTTTACGATGGAAGGAAGTATGATGACTTAGAAAGTGCTCTTAACCACGCAAGGCAAATGAGTGAAGATGGTGCTGACATAATAGATATTGGAGGTGAATCTACCAGACCGGGTTCAGGTTATGTTACTGCTGATGAAGAAATACGGCGGGTCATACCGGTTATTAAAGAATTAAGTAAAGAAACACATAAGCCTATATCCATTGATACATATAAAGCTGTGGTTGCTGATAAGGCGATTGAGGTCGGTGCGCAAATTGTTAACGACATAAGTGGTTTGCAGGCCGATAACGAAATGGTTAGAGTTGTCGCAGCAAACAACACTCCTATAATTATCATGCACATCAAGGGCCAACCACATGATTTTCCGAAGAATCCGATATATGACGACCTGATCTCAGAGATTATTCTATTCTTCAAAAAAAAAATTGATTTTGCCGTCAAATCGGGAATTGCAGAGAATAATATAATAATTGACCCTGGAATAGGATTTGGGAAGACACCTCTACATAATCTCGAGATTCTAAAGCGATTAAGTGAATTAAAATGTCTGAATCATCCGGTTATGATTGGTACTTCACGCAAATCTTTTATTAGTAGTATTCTAAAAATTTCAGAACCAGCCCGACCATGCCCCCACAGCCCCAGCATCTTGCTTTCGCAAGAAAGCGCAGGGGCTAGCAGTGGGGGTCGTTCTGGCGGGGAGGAAGGTCTTTCTAAAGATAATTCACAACTTGTTGGGACATTGGTGACGTTAGTCATTGCTATAACGAAGGGTGTAAATATTGTTAGAGTACATGATGTTAAAGAGGCTGTTCAAGTGACTAAGATGTGTAGGGCAATTGAATCGACTAATTGACATTGAAATACCTAGCCGTAATTATGATATGGAGCATTTAGGCTTATGAATAGTTTTTTTGGATTCTTTGAAAACCTGCACGGCTGGATGTTAATAAAGTCGTGCGTAGAAATATTCATAATATTTATTTTACTATACACGATACTGAGGATAATGCATGGAACTCGTGGGACCGGCATACTCAGGGGTTTAGCTTTTACACTGGTTATAATTTCTATAGTAACATTGTTCTTCATAAAAAAATTAGAACTCTATGCTGTTGACTGGATTGTTACCGAATTTTTACCGGTTTTTATTATTCCAATAGTAATTTTGTTTCAACCGGAGTTTAGACGCGCACTTGTTAGATTGGGACATAGGCCTTTTTTACGAATGTTTTTCAGGTCAGAGATACAGGTTGCTGAAGAGATTGTAAAGGCTGTTTCAACCCTGTCTAAAAGTAAGGTAGGAGGTTTGATTGCAATCGAACGTGAAGATGGTTTAGATAATTATATAGAAAGTGGCATAAGGATTAATTCAGATGTTTCAAGTGACCTTATAAGTACGATTTTTTGGCCAGGCACACCACTTCATGATGGGGCAGTTATTATTCAAGAACAGAAAATTGCGGCTGCGGGTTGCCTTTTTCCATTAACAGAGAATATTAGCATAGCAAAAACATATGGGACACGCCACAGGGCAGGCATTGGTATTACAGAAGAAACAGATGCTATCTCAATAATTATTTCGGAGGAGACAGGAAGCGTTTCGATTTCTGTTGGAGGTCAATTAAAGGATGATATTACTCAAGAAGAACTAAAAAGAGCATTAGAGGAGTTGACAACTGAAACAGTCATGAGTGCACGGAGTAGTTAAACTTGCTGAGAACATTTTTTTTTGGTAATTTAAGAGTAAAATTTATGGCCTTGATAATGGCAATTGTTCTCTGGTTTTATGCTATTAATAAGTATACGGGTGAGATTGAGGAAGATATCCAGTTAGCAATTAATACCTCTCCTGGCTTAACAATATTAGATACTAGTACTAATGTGGTAACTGTCAGTTTAAGTGGTCCTCAGAACATAATTGATCGGGTGTCTGATATGATAAAAGATAATAAAATTAAAGCAAGGTATGACTTTCCAGATATGAGTGATGTCCAGAATGACGAATTTGCAAAAACCATCAGATTGTCTAGGAGAAACTTTAATTTCCCACAAGAGATACGATTAGATTCGATAGTTCCTAACGAGATTGACGTTGTATTGGGGAGATTGGCAAATAGATATCTTGAAGTACAAATAGAAAAAAAGGGCATTCCTGCGCTTGGATACGAAATAACTAACGAATATTTTTATCCCCACGAAGTTCTTGTGACAGGTCCGGCAAATGTTCTCAAAGAAGCTGAAATGATTAATACAGAACCAATAGATATAAATGGGTTAACGAGTGATCAAAGTAGAACTTTTCCATGGGCTGTAGATTTAGAGCAAAGTATATCTTTTTTAAGGGATGACAAATATGTTTCTGTCCCCATTAATTGTGAAGAAAAGGTAAACGTATGGTTTCAGATTTCCGAGCAACAAGATATTAAAAAATTTGAGAAAATTAAAATTAATGTGCTTCATCCTATTAATTATGATTTTAAGGTAAAATTAAAAGACGAATACATAGACTTAAGTTTGAAAGGGCCGAAATTAATGCTTGATAGGTTAAATTCAAAAGATATTACGGCATATATCGACGTCAGTTCTCTGACACCTCCTGGACCGTATAAACAATCTGTTGATTGTACTATCCCTGAAGGGTTAGAAATAGAAGGGAATTCTCCAGAAGTTCATGTAGACATAGTGGAGGCAACAACAGAAACGAGATAAAATTAATGGCAAATAATCTCTCTTGTGTAAAATTATGATAAGATTGGGAGTTAATATTGACCATGTTGCCACATTAAGACAGGCTAGGATGACCTATGAACCTGACCCGGTCACAGCGGCGGGACTTGCGGACTTGGGTGGTGCGGATATTATAACAATTCATCTTAGAGAAGATCGAAGACATATCCAGGATAGAGATCTTGATTTGATGCGTAAAATAGTCTTTACCAAGCTCAATCTGGAAATGTCAACTTCGCAGGAGATAATTGATATTGCGCTTAAGTTAAAACCCGAGCAGGTAACTTTTGTGCCTGAAAAAAGGCAAGAGATTACAACGGAAGGTGGGCTATCTGTGACTACACAGAAAAGACTGCTTATCGATGTTATTAAGAGATTCAAAGATAATGGTATACACGTAAGTCTTTTTATAGATCCAGATAAAGATCAAATCATAGCTTCCAGCGAAGTTGGTGCTCAATCTGTCGAACTTCATACGGGTAATTATGCCAACGCTAGAGGCGATAAACAGTGTACTGAAAAGCTGGAAGAATTGAAAGAGGGTGTAAAAATTGCTCAGAGTTCAGATCTGCGGGTAAATGCGGGGCATGGGTTGACATATAAAAACACGGGCCCTATTGTGGAACATTTGGATGTTGAGGAGCTTCATATTGGTCATAGCATTGTTTCAAGAGCGATCTTTGTAGGGTTTAAGAGAGCTGTCCGGGAAATGAAAGAGCTTATCCATAATCATTATCTTATAAGAAAGACTTCTAAACACGTTGAAGTATAGAAAATTCCAAATTAACAAGCGTAGTGCAAAAAAGAGGAGTTTGAGTTTATGTTTACCCCGTTAGAGAAAGCTACCAATAAAATCACTGGTAGAATTAAAACAAATGGTGATGATGTTTTAATATCACCATCAACAAATCCCGCTAGAGAAGGTTCTCTAACGGGGTTTACTGGATCACTAGTTGCTTTGGTTACACCATTCAAAGATGGATTAGTAGATTATGATAAACTTGCAGAATTGGTGGAATACCATATTGGAAATGGTACAAATGGCATAATACCATGTGGAACTACAGGGGAGTCTCCTACTTTGACTCACGAGGAGCATGGGGAAGTTGTTAGTAAAGTTGTCGAGAAGGCAGATGGTCGTATACCTGTTATAGCAGGAACCGGTTCTAATAATACGAGTGAAGCGCTGAGCTTAACTAAATATGCAAAAAAAGCAGGCGCAGATGGAGCCTTAATGATCACTCCTTATTATAATAAGCCTACACAAGAAGGGCTTTACAAGCATTTTAA
Organism: Candidatus Scalinduaceae bacterium; assembly: GCA_046757465.1. Classification (GTDB taxonomy): domain Bacteria; phylum Planctomycetota; class Brocadiia; order Brocadiales; family Scalinduaceae; genus Scalindua_A. The sequence goes on from JBHHYH010000007.1 coordinate 29,196, forward strand.
GGCCGTCGCAGAGGAAATAGATATTCCGATTGTTATCTATAATGTTCCCTCTAGAACAGGTGTTTCAATTTTTCCTGAAACTGTGGCCAGGCTTTATGAAATGGAGAACATAGTTGCAATTAAAGAAGCAAGTGGAAACATCGATCAGACAAGTCAAATTCTCGCATTATGTGATATTACGGTATTATCTGGAGATGATTCTCTAACCTTGCCAATATTGTCTGTGGGCGGTAAGGGGGTTATCTCAGTGGTGGCTAATATTCTTCCGCAGGATGTGTCAGAAATGGTATCAATATTTCTTAGCGGTATGGTTAAAGAATCCCAGGAAATACATAAAAAACTTTTCCCTATTTGTAGAGCGATGTTTATTGAAACAAATCCTATTCCCGTAAAAACGGCAATGAAACTGCTTGGTAGATTGAATGGTGAAATGAGATTGCCTCTCTGTGAGATGAATAATGAACACGAAAAACAACTTAGTAATATCTTAAAAAAACATGGTCTCATTTGATTCTTGACATCGAAATTTGCTGCTATTAAAATTTTTATAATTTTATAAATTACTTTTTCTTGTAGACAATAAATGTGATGGACAGAAAAAAGATAATTAAAGCAATTAAATTGTTTTTAGAAGGGATAGGCGACAACCCGGGACGTGAAGGCCTTAAAGAAACCCCTAAGCGTGTTGCAGAGATGTGTGAAGAGATCTATGCAGGGATTGGCGTAGATGCTGCGGAACAAATTAAGGTTCTGAAATCTGAAGACCATGACGAAATTGTTTTGTTAAAAGACATTCCCTTTTTTTCTGTTTGTGAGCACCATTTATTACCTTTCATTGGGAAGGCACACGTTGCATATATACCTAATGGCTCGCGGGTAACCGGCTTAAGTAAACTTGCACGAGTAGTAGAAACTGAAGCGAAAAAATTGCAGGTACAGGAACGTCTTACCACATCGATAGCCGAATCAATCATGAAGGCTCTTCGGCCAAAGGGTGTATTGACAATTATTGAGGCAGAACATCTTTGTATGACAATGAGAGGGGTAAAAAAACCGGGTACCATTGCGCAGACATCAGTGGTAAGGGGAATATTCAGGAAAAATGCAGCAACAAGAGCAGAAGCGATGGCCCTGATTAAGGGTAAATAAGAATATGACAATTTTTTTTAAATTAAAAACCATATTCATATTTTTTATTTTGCTGAATCTAATGATATTTACTAGAAATAATGCAGAAGCAAAGATTAAGGACTATGGAGAAGCCCTCCTGGAGATAACGGAGGTAACTCTCCCCGATGATGTAAAGGCAAAGGACTACCGTGCAGAAGAGGAAGAACCCTATGTAGAATTTTCAAAAGATATGAAATTTCTTAACATGACGCTAAAGGATAGTATAATCCTGGCCTTACAGAATAACTACGATATAAGGATTGCGAAGTTAGATCCAAAGATTAAAGAAAAAGAAATTACTGTTGCAAAATCTGAGTTTGATCCAACCCTGAAAATTACGGGGAACAGGGAAGTTAAGGAGGATCCTACCGTCAATCAATTAGTAATTGGTTTAGGCGGAGTAGCTAAAACAAGTACAAGCTTAAGGGATACCAATACATTACAGGCCACAATTGAAAAACCTATAGAGACCGGCGCCAGGTTTACATTGGACTTCAATCTTGGAATACGTAGTTTTAGTGATCCTTCCCCCTTTTCACCATTGAATCCCGAATCAAAATCATCAATAGAGGTCAAGATAACCCAACCCCTTTTAAAAGGTGCGGGAATATTTTATAATAGAAGCAAAATATATATAGCAAGAAATGACAAGAAGAAATCTATATCGCAGCTCAAGAAGACTGCAATTGACGTAATTAGCTCCGTCCAAGATGCATACTGGGAACTTGTAAAGGCTATAGAGGAGCTAAGGGTAAGAAATAAATCTTTAGAAAGTGCCAAGGATTTGCTGAGGAAAAACAAGATCCAGGTGGAGGTAGGAACCTTAGCACCAATTGAAGTGTTAGTGGCAGAAGACGGTGTTGCTAAAAAGATAGACGAAATTATAGAAGCAGAAAATGATATTAAAAATAGAGAAGATGATTTAAAGTTAATTATGAATTTAAGGAACGATTCTATTTTGTCAGATGCTGCGATCATACCGTTGGATAAGGCTTCATTTGAAATTAAGGATGTTTCGCTTGAAGAGTCAATTAAGCTTGCACTCGCAAACAGACCCGAAATTATTGAACAAGGTTTAGATATAGAAAATGCCAGGATTACGGTAAAGCAGACAAGGAATCAATTGCTTCCTAAATTGGATGTTGAGGCAGGGATTAGTTATCATGGACTGGCTGGGAATTTTGGGAACTCTCTTGATTCTGTCTTTTCGGAACAGTTTCAAAGAGAATTCTTCGGAGTTACATTGGAGGTTCCATTGGGTAATCGAGAGGCAAGGAGTAATTATTCAAAGGCAAAACTCGAGGCCAGACAATCTGTTCTTAATAGAAACAAGATAGAACAAGAGATTGTTGTTGAGGTGCGTACGGCAGTTCGTGAGATAAAAAAAAATGTTGAGAGTATCAAGGCGACAGAAAAGGCGAGAGAATTAGCACAGGCACGACTTGAGGCAGAGGAGAAAAAATTCAAGGTTGGAAGGTCAACAAGTTTAGAAGTATTGCGTGCTCAGGATAATTTGACTATTGCAGAGGGCAAAGCTGTAAAAGCATTGGTTGATTACCAGAAATCATTAGGAGATGTAGATGCAAAAATGGGTACTATTCTGGAGAAGAACAATATCATTATTGAGGATGAGGATCTGGTGGTAAAAGAGGATTTAACACCTTAAAATAATCTTGAATATTATATAACCACCTATTACCAAGAGCACATTATAGTTTACATGTCATTTTGAACAGTAGCCCTGAGTAAAACGAAGGGGCGTTTGAGAATCTATCCTATCACTGAGATTCCTCGCTACACTCAGGATGACATCACAGTAAACTACTTTATGCTCTCAGTAGTAATAACATAATTAACTGGTCTTTACGAAAATAGAGGGGAGAAAGGAATTTGAAATGATAGAAAAAATAAATGAACTCAAGCCAGACAAAGCTATCGACCTAAAAGGTGAAGTATGTCCGTATACCTTTGTTAAATCTAAATTGGCACTGGAGGAAATGGGACTGGACCAGGTATTAGAGGTTGTCGTTGACCATGAACCTGCTGTTGAAAACGTACCCAGAAGTCTAAAAAACGAGGGGCAAAAGATCCTTGCTGTTGATAAAATTAATGACACCGATTGGAAAATACTGGTAAAGAAAGAGAAGGATATATAGAATGTCTGAATTTACTGATGAACAGATTAAGCGATACTCAAGGCACATAATATTACCTGAAGTTGGTGGTAAGGGACAGAAAAAGTTATTAAAAGCAAAGGTATTCCTGGTTGGCGCTGGTGGTCTTGGGTCTCCGGCGGGGTACTATCTTGCTGCCGTGGGTGTGGGGAAGATAGGAATCGCAGACATGGACAATGTGGAACTTTCAAATTTACAGCGGCAAATACTCCATTCAAATAAGGATTTAGACTACTCGAAGGCCCTTTCTGCGAAGGAGACGCTTGAAGATTTAAACCCGGATGTTGAAGTAGTGCCTTATACGGAGCGACTTACTTCGGAAAACATTATTGATATTATCAAGGATTATGATGTGGTTCTTGACGGTTCAGACAATTTTCCCACGAGATACCTGGTTAATGATGCCTGTGTTCTCCTTGGAAAGCCATTATCACACGGCTCTATCTTTAGGTTTGAGGGACAGGCAACGACAATTGTACCGGGTAAAGGTCCATGCTATCGTTGTATATTCGAGACTCCTCCACCGCCTGATTTAGTGCCTTCCTGCCAGGAGGCAGGCGTGCTTGGAGTGCTTCCCGGAATAATCGGCGTTATTCAGGCAACAGAGGTTATTAAGTTGCTTCTAGGCAAAGGGGACCTTCTTATTGGAGAGCTGCTTCTTTATGATTCCTTGAAAATGGATTTTAAGAGGCTGAAAGTAAAGCGTAATCCCGAATGTCCCATTTGCGGCGAAAATCCCACAATAAAAGAATTAATAGACTACGAAGAATTCTGCCAGGTACATTTTTAGGTAATAACAACTAATACTTTTGAGAACATGAAATTAAGGAGCATATAAACATGGCAAAACTAGGTGTCTTACTTACTCTTGGTCCATATCAGTTTGAAAACTGGGAAACGGCGTATAACATTTCAAACGCTGCTTTGGATAAGGGACACGAAGTGCAGATGTTCCTTTATCTTGACGGCGTTTACAATCCCATAAAGTATCACACATTTCCTGACTGGCCTGAAATGCCTAAGGATAAATTTGCAGAACTGGTGAAAAAAGGTGCAAAGATAATTGCATGTGGTGTATGTGTTAATGCAAGAGGCCTTGAAAAAGGGAAGGATTATATTGATGGTGTTACAGTAGGAGGTCTTCCTGATTTTGCACAGATAGTTAGTGAAGTTGATAGTGTTGTAAAACTTTAGAGTCTGAAAGGAGAAGATATGGGCGAAAAAAACGTTTTGATTACAATGAATCAAGCTCCATATGGGAGTATTTATTATACAGAGGGACTACGTGCAGCAGTTGGTGTAACAAGCGGCATAGATGAACACAAAGTTAATGTTGTCTATTTAGGAGATGGTGCTTTTTTTGCAATTAAAGGAGTAGATAGAAAAGATACGGAAACCTATATAGGCACTTTAAAAAAAGCAGAAAACAAATTAATGGTAGAAAAAGAATCGTTGGAAGAACGAAACATAGAAGAAAGTAAAATAGCCGAGGATATTGAAATAATATCACGTACTGAAGTACTGAAACTAGTACAAGCATCTGATGTAACTATTGGTTTTTGAATAATAATCGAGGAGGTCTTAAACGCTATGGCAAATGTATACTTAATTGACAAGAAATTCGGAAATAATAGCTTAAGGATAGCTGAACAGGATAAAGACGCAGAGATAGTCCTCATCCAGGATGGAATCTATCTGGATGTAAAAAAAATTGAAAATTCCGGCAATAAAGTTTATGCTATTAAAGATGATGTTGAGAAACGTGGTTACACTGAAATGCTGTCTAAGAATATTGAATTAATAGATTACGGTAAATTAGTTGATCTTATTCTTGCAAACCAAGTTGTCAATTTTGCGTGATAATTAATTTTTGTTTCTTCCTGACATATCAGGAAAGAAAGGAAAGGTAAAGTAAAGATGCTTACAATTAAGGATAAAGCGCCCGATCAGAGTATAGATATTCGCGGTAAGATATGTCCTTATACTTTGATTGAAACAAGGGACTCGCTTAAACATTTATCAAAAGGACAGATTTTGGAAGTATTATGCGATTATGAACCAGCTGCGGAAAATACAATACCAAATTTTTGCAGAAATAAGGGGTGTCCCTTCGAAGTCGAAGTTGTAAAAGGGGGGAAGCTTTGGAAGATAAAGATCGAAAAGACTGACTGAAGTATTAAAAGATATCATCTCAAAAATTTCCCACGATAATCCAACAGAAAGTATTCCCAATATTATTTTTTGATAATGTCTCTTTATGGCAAAGTATGAAGATATTTGTTTACCGGATGATTTATATTATGATAGGAAAGATCACCTCTGGGCGAAAGTTGAAGATGATGGAGGAGTGAGAGTAGGCTTGGATATCTTTGGGCAAAAGGCTGCAGGAACGGTTGCATACATAAAAATATTACCAGTTGATAAAAAAGTAAAAAAAAGTCGTGCCTTCGGTTCTCTTGAAGCAGGCAAATATATTGGTCCTCTAAAGGCGCCTGTGAGAGGGAAACTAATAGACGTTAACGAAGAAGTACTTAAGACGCCAAATCTTGTTAATACTGACCCTTATGGTAAGGGATGGTTTGTTATTATTGAGCCAGACAATCTTGAAGAAGATTTAAAAGACCTCGTCCAGGGAGCGCAGAATATACAGGAGTGGCTCGAATCTGAGTATAAAGAATATACTGAAAAGGGCCTGTTTGCAGAAGAATAGTACAACAAGAAACTGGAATATCTTACGAATAATTCAATCCATTATGATACTTAAGCATACCACACATAGTTTCTATGTAAAGTAAGGCAAGTTAAGACATGTTTCTCTTGGTCTGACATGGACCAAACGATCTTGGTATTAATTGTCATTTGAAGACTTGCATCTTCTTTTAGGCAGCAAATAATACCATACGAAATATGACTTATTCAAATAAAGTTAATAAGAAACAGCAGGATTATCCATGTTTTTCTAAAATAGACGGAAGACATCCTTTTAAGAACGCTGTTCCCAACGGCTTCGTAGATTACTCCGTAACAACTCGACGTGGGGGTGAGGTTTTTTATTTTAATTTTGATCTGGCGAAAGAAATAGGGCTCGTCCCAAAGAATCACCAACATTCCCTTAATAAGAATTTGTGCAAAGCCATACTTGATACCTTCAGCTTAAAAATCATCAATGAGTATGACATTATCCACAAAACCCCAATACCCAAAAAGGAAATACGTCCTTACAAGTACATGGCTACGCGCTACTTGCAGTCTCAGCATCCCGGTAGAACAGGGCTTACATCTGGTGATGGTCGCGGTATATGGAATGGTTTTTACAAAGGGAAGAACGCAATATGGGATATTTCCAGTTGTGGAACAGGAGCTACCAAACTGAGTCCGGCCACCGCCATTGAAAACAAATTTTTCAAAACGGGCGACGACAATGTTCCTTACGGTTGTGGACGTGCAGATCTCCTGGATGGGGTTTCTGCGGCAATAATGAGCGAGATATTTCATCATAATAAAATTCTAACGGAAAGAACACTCGCAATCATTGCCTTTAATAAAGGAACCTCTATTAACGTGCGCGCGTATAAGAATCTTTTGCGACCAGCCCACTTTTTTCATCATATAAAACAGGGAAACTATGAAGAATTAAAGGGTGCTATTGATTACTATATCAACCGTCAGGTGGAAAGTGGAGATTGGCCTGCAATTAAAGATCCAATCAAGAAGTATCAAGATATGTTGGAGAGGGTAAATATCAACTTCGCAAGAGTAGCGGCGCAATTTGAAAGTAAGTATATTTTTTGCTGGTTGGACTGGGATGGCGATAATATTCTGGCTGATGGCGGAATTATCGACTATGGATCTTTAAGACAATTTGGTCTTTACCATCGTGAGTACCGCTATGATGATGTGAACAGGATGTCCACTACCATCGCCGAGCAGAAACACAAGGCTAAATACATCGTACAAACTTTTGCTCAAATTGTTGATTTTCTCATTACTAAGAAGAAGAAAAACATTAAGGCCTTTAGTAACCACAGAATCATGAAAGAATTTAATAAAGTCTTTGAGAGGACAAAAGATGCATCTGTTCTCTACAAGATGGGATTTGACGAAACTTTGCAACAAAAACTGTTAAATAAAAAAAGTGTCTTAAAGGATATTCGGGTCTTTAGAAGGCTCTTTGCCTACTTTGAAAAGGCCAAATCCAAAAAAGGGCTTTACGAAGTAGAAGATGGAATTACCTGGGATGCTATATTTTGCATGCGTGATATTATGAGAGAGTTGCCCAAATTTTACTTAGGTAACAATCGAATGATGGAGCCAGAAGATTTTATAGAAATATTGAGATCTAATTATGCCACCAAAGCGGATATGGCTCTGAGTCGGAATAGAAAATCAAAAATTATTCAGTTTCAGAAATTATATTGGAAGCTCGTTAAAAAGGCAGCTATCCTTTCAGGGAAGTCGCCGAAAAAAGTCCTGACGTATATGGCTGGAAGATCCGCACTTATTAATCGTTACGAGCGGGTAACTGGTGATTCCATCATTGGTGTTTCAGAGAAGATGGTACGAAGCAGAAAAAGTGTGAATTCAAAAGGATTGCATGATATGTTTGTCGAATTTGTAGAAGAACAGATTTTGTGCCCGGAATACTTTGAAAGATCGGGTGGATCCCATAAAAGATTGAGGAATAAAAAGACAAAGAAAATACTTAATACAATGCTGAGGATTGTTAAGGATTACCGTGAAGGAATTTAAATTTTAGACGTAAAAGATATTAGACAGGTCCTTGGCAAAATGCTAATCCCTTATATACAACTGTTACCATTCAACTATTGCTGAATGTTGTTAAAAATAAATGAATATACCCTGCTTTTTATAAGCTTCTATAGAATAATACCTTAAATCGCAGGAGAAATGTTTTTGTAAATTTCAGTTAATTTAAGTCAACGTTTTCCATTGAAGAAAGAATGATTTTTTGCTTCACAATCTTTAAGGTATGATCATAAGTCTAATATTATTCACAAACTACAACAGATGTCTCTAAATCTACTTACTTTGGCACGAAAATTGTGTTTGATCTTTTAGATACATTTTATTAGAATCATGTAATAAATTAAAAGGAAACATCCATCATTCCATATATATTAAACCAATAATTGCCTATGATAAACAAAAGCGACTGGCCCAAACCTAGAGGAGTTTCTGTACTTCATCGAAAAGCATTGCTGAGTTACGTGTCAAGAATAAGTGTCTGCGTAGAAAGCTATAAAAGTGGAGAAATAGACGCTGATACCACTTTAAAAATATGTAGAAAAATACTCAGTGAAATTGATGACCCAGAATTTCCTTTTTTCGCTGTAAGGAACTTTAGCGAGTTATTTGTATTTATCTTATACCAACTCCCAAGGTATAAAGCCCAATCCCAACATTCTGCCTAGATTAATCTCTACATCGAACACCGACTCTCCAGCTTATGCACATAGTATAACTTATTACCTAAATCGCTCGACTTAGGTATTAGAAGCATTTTATAAATTACACTTCTATCTTTGTTTCAATCAATACTGACCATATTCTTCCAAGGATTTCCGTGTTTTAGTCTACGGTTACTTGTTCACACTTGAAATGATAGTTGATTTATGATAGTAGTAATCCGTGGCAAGATCAATAAGAAACGAGTGTGTTGGAATACTATATAATATAACCGTAAGGGAAAGAAAGACATTTCATATTCAGAGGAGGCGAATATTATCAGAAATTTCTATAGATCTTTATCTGAATCTGTTGAAGGGATATGATATTATTATCTATGGGTATAATGAATGAAGACCTTTTCTGAAAGACTTGCAGAATATGCAACATCACTTGAATTTAGTAATCTTTCTCCTGAGGTTGTTCATGAGGTAAAAAGGAGGCTTATAGACAGTCTTGGCTGTGCACTTGGTGCCTATAGAAGTGAGTTAGGAAAGATCGTAATAGGGCTTGGGCAGAAAGCGGAAAGCGCCTACGGCGCCACGCTTTTGGGCATATGCCAAAAGACCACTCCTGACCTTGCTACGTTTGCCAATGGTGCACTTATCCGTTATTTGGACTATAATGATACTTACCTATCTAAAGAACCTGCCCACCCGAGTGACAATATATCAGCTGCCCTTGCTTTGGCAGAGGCTGAAAAAGGTGATGGGAAGGCCCTTATTACGGCCATAATATTGGGATATGAGGTTCAGTGCAGACTCTGTGATGCTGCCTCTCTGAGGGAAAGAGGTTGGGATCATGTAGCCTATATTTCTATATCATCTGCCATTCTTGCCTCAAGGCTTATGAATGTGGAATGGGAGAGAGTTGAACACGCAATTGCCTTAAGCATCACACCGAATATTCCTTTGAGACAAGCAAGGGTGGGTGAGTTATCCATGTGGAAGGGTTGTGCGGCTGCCAATGCAGCGAGAAACGGCGTCTTTGCCGCTCTTCTTGTCAGAGAGGGGATGACGGGACCCTCTGAAATCTTTGAAGGTGAGAAAGGATTCTTTAAACAGGTTACGGGTCCTTTTAATCTGCAGATTGAAGACTTTGGAGGGAAGGGAGGGAATTTTAAGATTCTTGATACCTATGTAAAATACTTTCCTTCAGAGTATCATTCACAGGCAGCTGTGGAAGCAGCCCTGGAACTCAGGAAAGAGATAGAGGTTGAAAATATAGAGGTAATAAACATAGAAACCTACGATGCATGTGTTGATATAATTGCAGGGGACAAAGAAAAGTGGCATCCCAAGACCAGAGAGACAGCCGACCACAGCCTCCCGTACTGTGTTGCTGTTGCCCTTTGCGATGGGACGGTGGGACTCGGACAGTTTGCGGAAGAGAGAATTAAAGACCCTGATTTGCAGAAAATAATGACAAAAATAAAGGTTAGACGTAATCCTGAACATAACAAACAGTATCCCGAAGCCTTTCCCTGCTTTATAGAGATAAAGAGCAAATCAGGCGAAACTTTTACCAAAACCGTTACATATCCCAAAGGCCATCCAAAGAACCCTTTGACGGATAGAGAACTGGAGGAAAAATTTAATACCCTAAATTCCGGCCTTATTAATGATGATACAGTAAACGAAATTATTGATAATATTTGGAGTTTAGAATCCTTAAATGATATCGGTTGTTTTATGAAACTTTTTAAGGTAAATTGATTAAGTCCTGAGTAGGGTAGAAAAGAACAAAGGCACAAAGGCAGAAGGCACAAAGTTATTTGTAAGATCAGATACTGTAAACTAGAATAAGAAACCAAAAATGAAAACAAATATTAAGGATCTTATGAAAGATGGCATTGTCGTAATGCCGGGGGCCTTTAACGCAATATCGGCAAGGCTTGTAGAGAAGGCTGGGTTTAATGCCCTTTATATATCGGGGGCGGGTCTGGCAAATGGAGTTGCCGCCATGCCTGATATCGGGCTTTTAACCATGACAGAGGTTTTGACCCAGTCAAAATATATTATAGATGCCGTAGATATACCATGCATAATTGATGGTGACACAGGTTTTGGAGAGGCCATAAACGTAATGATGATGATTAAGGAGATGGAGAGTTTGGGTGCTGGCGGTGTGCATATAGAAGATCAGGAGACGCCTAAGAAGTGTGGTCACCTTGCAGGGAAGAGCTTAGTCTCTCCCGAAGCCATGGCAGTGAAGATTGCTGCTGCAGTAGAGGCAAGAACAGACCCTGACTTTCTCATAGTAGCGAGGACAGATGCGAGGGCTGTAGAAGGAATAGATGGGGCAATCAAAAGGGCAAACCTTTATTTAGAAGCAGGAGCGGATGCTATATTTCCGGAAGCGCTTGAGTCTAAGGAGGAATTTATCTTGTTCAGGAAAGAAATTAGCGCTCCACTCTTGGCCAATATGACCGAATTCGGCAAAAGCCCATATTTAAGTGTCAAGGAGTTTGAAGACATGGGCTACAATATCGTAATCTTCCCACTAACAACATTCAGGGTGATGCTTAAGTCTGTTGCAGACGCATTAAGTAAGCTGAAGGCGGAGGGAACACAAAAAACATTTATTGAAGAAATGATGACAAGGAAAGAACTATATGAAATTATTGGATACGAAGATTATGAAGTAATTGATAAGAAAATAAGTAAAAAGATAAAATAGAAACCTATTAAACAGTAACTAAATAGTTATATTATTAGCCTAAAATGAGATAAAAAAACATGAGCATAAATCTAGACAAACCTAATAAATGGAAAAAGGATATTATCAAATCAGTTGATATGTATAACGATTGGTTTATGAGATTTGCTCCCAAAGCATTCCGAGAAACACGCATTAAAACTACAAAAGATGTAATTAAAGCATTAGAAATCACTGAATATTTATCCGCAATTTCATCTACTATCCTGAAATCGCATCCCGAAATACTTCCTACTTTGCGAATGTCAACTTGTCCGCCAATTGCAGTAGACCGTCTTATCGGTCTGTCTGGAGTATCACCCAACCTTGTAAAAAAGATTGAGAAGGAAGGAATCCTTCCACCTAAAATGCCAAAAAGAGATTTAATGGATGATTTAGGGAAAATAGGTAAAATTATAATGAGAATGGCGGATGTAGATATTTTCGTTTGGCTTGAACAGAAAAAGGAACCCACAAAAAATGATGTACACAGAGCTTCCACAATAATTGCAGATCGTCTTTGCGGAGCAGTTGCAAATCCAATAATACGAAATGCACAAGAACAAAGGCAACTATCTGCTATTTCATCTTGGCTAAAATCGCGTGGGTACAAACCTTTAAAAGAAACATCTGCAAAAGATGTAAGTTTTGACGGAATGCCTAAAGGTGCTTTCAGTTTTAGGATGAACGTACCTATCAAACTTGAAGGTGGAGTTAAAAAAATTAACATTCCTGTAGATGCAGTAATTATGCCAAGAATTAGCAAACGAAAGCTACCTATCTTAATTGAAGCCAAATCTGCTGGTGATTTCACCAATGTTAACAAACGCCGCAAAGAAGAAGCGGTAAAAATGCAACAACTAAAACAAACCTATGGCAAAAATGTTTCTTTCAACCTTTTCTTATGCGGATACTTTGACAGTGGTTATCTTGGCTATGAAGCGGCAGAAGGAATTGATTGGATTTGGGAACATAGAATAGATGATATGAAAAAGTTAGGATTGTAAAGTCTAATGGATAAATTATTAATGCAGATAGAAGGAAAAAGAAGAAAACTACAAGATCAATTAGATAGTTTAAAACTTCCTATGGAAAGAAATGTTCTTGGGCAATTTGCAACGCCCTTTTCTTTTGCAAAATCTATTTTGGAACAAACCAGGAAATATTTAGGCAATACTGAAACAATTAGTTTTTTGGATCCTGCATTTGGAACAGGAGCTTTCTATTCTGCTTTAATTCAAACTTTTCATCAAAATAAAATTAAAAAAGCATATGGTATTGAAATTGATCTGCACTATGCTAAATATACTCAAAAGTTTTGGCAGGACTTTCCGTTAAAAATAATAATAGCTGATTTTTTATCTCTTATGCCACCAAATATGCCAAATGATAAATACAAATTAATTATTTGCAACCCCCCTTATGTGAGGCATCATCATGTGGCAAAAGACAGAAAACAAAATCTTCAGAAATGGGTTAAATATAATTTTGGGTATAAAATTAGTGGCCTTGCAGGTTTATATTGCTATTTTATTTTGCATTCTGATAAATGGTTAGCCGTCAACGGACTTTCTTGCTGGCTAATTCCCGGCGAATTCTTGGATGTGAACTATGGTTATACTTTAAAACAGTATTTTTCAGAAAACGTTACTCTATTACGCATACATAAATTCCAGCCTAAAGATGTTCAATTTAAAGATGCATTGGTTACGTCTGTTGTTGTTTGGTTCATCAAAAAAAAACCATCACCTGAAAATAAAATCGTTTTTTCCTATGGCGGTAATCTCGCTATACCCCAAAGTGAAAGGACTTATAAATTGGCAGAAATAGATGTCTCAAAGAAATGGTCAAATTATTTTTTAAATGAGCAGAAGCAAAAAAAATGTGTGGCAACTCTTGGAGATTATTTTCAAATCAAAAGAGGAATAGCCACAGGTAATAACAAGTTCTTTATTCTTTCCATGGAGGAAATTGAAGAAAGAAATTTGCCAAATGAGTTCTTTTTGCCAATTTTACCTAGTCCTAGAAACATTAAAACATATATTATTGAAAGTTTGGCGAATGGTTTGCCAGATATTAATAATCCTTTATTTCTTTTAAACTGCGATCTTGGGGAAGAGGAAATAAAAAACAAATACCATAGTCTTTGGGATTACATTTCTCAAGGAATTGGTTCTGTTTCAGAGCGTTATATCTGCAAGAATCGGACACCATGGTATCGTCAAGAAAGAAGATTGCCTGCTCCTTTTCTCTGTACTTACATGGGCAGAAATATGAATTCTAGGGCAAAACCATTCAGATTCATCCTAAATAAATCGAAGGCTGTTGCGGCAAACGTCTATTTGTTATTATATCCGAAGCCATTATTAGCAAAAATCATAGAACAAGACCACAGTATTGGAGAAAAAGTATTGAATGTTCTAAATAATCTGGACTTGGATTTGTTAGTAAAAAATGGACGTGTTTATGGGGGAGGATTGTATAAGTTAGAACCAAAAGAATTAACAAATATTCCCATTTCAGAATTTGGAGATATTACGCCAAAACTTAAAGTTAAGAAGATAATTCAGAAAACATTGTTTTAAACTAACAAGATGCTCCAGCGGACGGCTAATTGCCACCGCTGAGCTGTCATGGTAGAACAACTTATATGATACCTACAGAAGAATGGCTGAGAATAATGAATCAGCAGTTTCGAAAAGCAAATATTCATCCTCGCCAAAGACCATTTAGAGCCGTAGAAGAATTTTCGAAACAGTTTAAATGTTCTGTTGCAATACCTTCTCAAACTGCAAATGTAATTTTTGATTGGTTTAAAAAAAACACACTAGAAGGGTCTCAGATTATTGGTGCCCTATTTAGAGGCACTTATTATTTCGATTCTGTATTCTGGCCTGTATATATTCCAATTGGATACGGTCAATTTCTGTTAAATGCTTTTTCATCCCTCGAAACGATGCCTGATAATTTTAAAAAGCAAATCGAAGCTGACCGGATGGAGTTATGGAATTACGTTTTACTGTGGGTAGACTGTTTAGACTACGCATATGGTTACGATGATCTTATTAAAGATTCACTGTTCAGCAATCTCGCAGGTAATTTCATGAAAAGTGGAAATAACGAGCTTACAGCGGCGGTTTGCATGCTCCTCCAGCAAAACCCTGAATCAAAGGCTATCGGAAGCTGCCGAATGGTAGTTGAGATGTTTTTAAAATCAATCATTATTAACAGGGCAAGTTGGAGTGAAAAGCAGGTTAGGAATCGGACTGGTCATGATTTAATAAAGGCAGCAGTTGAAGTTATTAATATAACTGGTAATACTGAATTGGAAAAATTGAAAGTCGAATATTCATTTTTTCCAGAAATACATGATAGATACAGTGGGAAAGTATGGTCTCCCATAAACTTGTGGAGAGGGTATTGCTTGGCGCAAGCGACAGCAACTATTTTCACACGCATGTATTCAGATAGAGATACTAGGAATCAGATAATGAATAATAATAGATTCTAACATCTGCGTGGAGAGCGACTGTTTGTTAAACAGGCAAATCAGGTTCAATATTATTATGGCCTTGTCAGTTAAATTTGTAAAATCTGATTATATAGAAATTATATAATTACATTGTATTAGAAGAATGAATTTTTACTGTTTTTGTATTGAACAATTAGACCTAGCAGCAAAACAATTTCAAGTTAACACTCCAAGTTATGGTCGTTTTTCTTTATTAATTACCGATAATATTGTTGAATTAATGATTATATTTATGGTGAAAATTCACAATACATAAAAGAAATTGAAAAGTGTGAAAATCACAATCAAGTTCAAGAAATAATTGCCAAAGCGAGAAAAGATTGGAAGCCGAAATTCAATTATAATCCTATTTGCAAATGGGAAAAAAGAGCAAAAGAATTAGTTAAAGAAAATAATTGTTCAAAATTAATGGTCAAATTTGATGGTCTCAAAAGGGATATCGCTTATTTTGAAAAAGTAACTAATGAAGCTGCGTACCAACTAGATAAATGGATACAGCACGAACTGGATGTTATGCGAGGAAAATAGTTATACATTTAAGTATTGTATTATCCGCTAACAATTCATTCTAAACAAATCGGGGACCCGCCAAACAAACTGTCGGGCAGGCAGCTGTTGTATATGCTCTGTGGTGAACTCTGCTATCCAGGGTCAAACCAGACATAGAGGAAAGAGGGCATGATGGCACGAATTGTTGTCATAGGTAGTTTATAGTCTATCTATCAAATAGATAGCGACTATTTATAAAATTTATGCTTTACATTTCACTTTTTAAATTTTCCGTGCCTTGAGTAAAAAAATTTAATCGAAATCTGAAAGAAATTGAATAAACGAAACATAACAGGCCACAAACAGGTTCTCGCAGAGATATCCAAAACCAGGGATGTTTTTATCGAACTGGATGATTTCTTCCTCAAGGCAGATGAAAATATTGCCAATGATCCAGACGATCCGCGGGAAGGAATCGGTCGTTTCCCAGGTCTTGACCGATTGATGCTCATCATACCCTGTGTAATCAACCGCCTCGAGGAAGATATATCTAAAAGCAAAGAGGGTGAAAATATTTCACCGATCACAGAAGGCCTACAGGCGATAAAAGAAGGCGTAAATAGTGTATTGGCCTATTATCTGCAGGACGATGTCGATGGTGCACTCAATTTACTAAGTAATGCCCTGTCAAATATAGACAATCTTTCCAGTAAGAAGTTCCAATCCAACATTCGTTTTCTCCGTGACATAGCCAGAATTGCGCCGGACTTTCAGATACTCCTTGATATGTTTGGAGGATTCTGGGAAAGCAGACGGATAAGACCCAAAGAACCTGAAACCGATGAATCGTGGTCACCTGAACGTTGGTTATATTATTACAGGGAACAAGCCCGGCTTGAAGAACCCCTCATCGCTATGGTTGATGCCGAAGGCCTCTCTGAAGCAAGCCTTGAAAAAGGTATGAAACAGATGATAGAAGAAAGCGAACAAAGGGACAAGATGATGGAAAAACATTTTATCTCTCATAAACTGATGAGAAACAGGGATGCATCCTTTGACCCGGAACATCCGGAAAAGTTCTTAGATCTCTCAAATATTCCAGATATGAAAGACGAAGACGATGATGATTATGAAGTCAGGTCTATAGACCTCCGTTACGAGGATGAAGAAGAACCTGAACCCTGGGCCAGTTCCCTGCCAGAACTACAAAATTGGAATAAATTTACATCTGAATCATCAAAGGATGATTCGGAATTATTCCTTCCGAATTTTGAAGATGACCCGGTTTACCGCTTGCTTAAGCCTTTTACGCACAATGTTTTTAAATGTCAAAAACATGATCATCACCATCGGGTTAAAGAAAGTGGAAGCGGAGAAAACCAGATGCGTTCGCCTCTGGAGAATTATTTAGTGATTCTGGCCGTCAAACCACAGGCACGAATATCATCTTGCGCAGTTTGGACTGAAAGCGTCGGACACGAAGCACCGAGAAAAGGCGTATATATGTTCACCATGGAATGCTTGGAAAGGATTGCTGTAGCTATAGAAAGATTCTCCGAGGAACATCTTTACTCTCTTGCTACCGAAGCACGAAATATAAAAAAGCAGATTGAGAAAATACTTACTGTAAGTTAATAAGGATAATACATCCCTTTTTAGGAGTATAAAGTGAACGACAAACCCAAAATTGCCTCCGGACTTGAAGGGGTGATAGCGGGAAGAACATCTATCTGCAAAATAGATGAAGATCAATGCGAACTCTTTTACGGTGGATATTCCATTGATGATCTTGCCTTAAACTCAAATTTTGAAGAAGTAACATACCTCTTATTGAACGGTGATCTTCCTGATAAAAAAGGTTTGAAGGATTTCTGCAACAAATTATCAGCCGAAAGAGAAATACCTGTTGAATTGATAAATATTATTAAGGAACTCCCAGGAGAAACCGACCCAATGGATGTCTTAAAGATTGCCGTTGGAATTCTTCATACATCAGACCCTGACGGGACGTCAAATACAGACGATGCAAATATGAGAAAGGCCATAAGGCTTATAGCAAAGATTCCAACAATTATTACGTACGATTATAGGATAACAAATGATCTGGAACCGGTTGAACCTAATGCCCGGCTTTCTTTTGCGTCAAATTTCTTGTATATGCTGAATGGAGAGGAACCTGAAAGCTATAAGTCTGATGTGCTTGATAAATCATTAATACTTTATGCCGAACATGGATTAAATGCCTCTACCTTTGCAGCAAGGGTAGTCGCCTCGACCCTTTCCGACCTTCACTCTGCTGTTATGGCGGCTATTGGAGCCTTAAAGGGTCCCTTACACGGTGGCGCTAATGAGAGAGTGATGGAGATGCTTCTTGAAATAGGTAATGTGGAAAAAGTCGAACCATGGATCAAGCAAGCCCTGTCTGAAAAAAAGCACATAATGGGTTTTGGCCACAGGGTCTATAAAAAACAAGATCCAAGGAATCCCATAATAAAAGGATTGGTAAAGGAATTAGGAGAAAGGCTTGAAAATAATAAGTGGTTTGAGATATCTCAAAAGGTGGAAGATATCGTGACCGCAAAAAAAGGGCTTCATTCTAATCTGGACTTTTACACTTCTTCAGCCTATTACCTTTTAGGCATCCCTATCCCCCTTTATACACCTATATTTGTTGCTTCAAGGGTTACAGGCTGGATAGCCCATGTCATGGAACAATATAATGACAACAGACTCATAAGGCCCAGAAGCGAATATATAGGACATGAAAAAAGGAAGTATGTTCCACTTGAAGACAGGTGATAGTAAAAACGCAAGGTTTTATTTTCCTTTATTCTGACTATCCTCGTATAAGGGAGACATTTCTCTCAGTCTTTTGATGATAGGAGGAAGTGTTTCCAGGACGTATTCGATGTGCTCCTCAGAATTATCTATTCCCAAACTAAAGAGTATCGAACCCTGGGCTATTGAATCTTCCACACCCATCGCACTCAGGACGTGAGACGACTTTAATGCCCTGGATGTACATGCAGAACCGGAAGAGACAGCTATCCCCTTCATATCAAGAAATAGTAAAATAGATTCGCCTTCAACATATTCTAAACATATATTTATATTGTTAGGCAATCGCTTTTCCGGGTGACCATTCAGGTGAATATGATCTATTGATTTAATTAAGCCATTTAGTAACTTGTCACGTAAGGGTATCAGCACGCTTGTGCGTGTTTCCATCTCTTTCTTTGCCAATTCGGCAGCTTTTCCCATGCCTACGATTCCGGGAATATTTTCCGTACCTGCACGACGTCCACCTTCCTGCACTCCACCTTCAATAAAGGGAACTATCCTTGTCCGCTCTCTCAGGAATAATGCACCCACACCGGGTGGACCATAGAATTGATTACTGGACAGACTCAATGCATCTGCCATCATGTTGTTTACGTCTACGGGAATAGAACCGGTTGATGCTACGGCGTCGACATGAAATAGTACTCCATGCTCCTTGACTACCTTTCCGATTTCTTCGATTGGTTCGATGGTACCCACCTCAGTATTTGCATGCATGATAGAGACGAGGATTGTATCAGGAGTAATGGCCTTTGCCACTTCGCCGGGATCTATCACCCCATACTTATCAACAGGTATATGGGTAACCTTGAAGCCAACCTTTTCTAATCTTTTTAAAGGGTTAAGGATAGAAAAATGTTCTATCTTAGACGTGATAATGTGTTTACCCTTTTTCTGGTTTGCCAGTGCCAGCCCTCTCAGGGCAAAATTATTTGCCTCACTTCCACTTGCCGTAAAGATTATTTCGTCTGCTTTTGCCCCTATGAGTGATGCCACCTTCTCTCTTGCAGACTTAACTACTTTGTTTGCAGTTTGCCCAAAATGGTGCAGATTTGATGGATTGCCGTAGCAATTATTTATAGAATCAACCATTTCCTCTATGACGGAAGGGTGAATTGGCGTGCACGAAGCATGATCAAGATATATTTTCTCCAATGCATTTACTCCTTAATATTTTAATTTCCATGTTACTATTTATCTGCAAAGACGCCAAGCCACGAAAGAAGTGAATATCTCTGGTTAAGTAGTTAGGTTAAGGTAAAGATGCCAGTTTGGTCAATAGGTTAAGTAGTTTGTCTTTCATTACCTTACCTTAACCCAACTACTACACCGGCTTCCTAACCATTACCTTCAACCCAACATTAGTAGCTTAGTGTTTGATCTATTTTCATCTGCAATAACTTTCCAGTTTTTTTAACCCTGCATATTCCAGCGCTAACTTTTTAATACAACCACCAAAATCAACAAATACTGTGTCAGAAGACGGATTGATTTTTATAATCTTTCCACGGCCAAAGTGTGCGTGCTCTACAATATCACCAGGGTTCAAGTTGTTGCTGTTGGTATTTGCATAAGGTTGCATCTCCTGATTAAGGTTGTCTTCTTCCTTCGTGTCACTATGATTAGAATCATAATCTGAACTCGGGAATTCTGTATTGCCTTTTGCATACTCAGGCTGAAATTCATCCATATAAGAGTAACAGTCTGTTTTGTCGATTGCCTCTATAGAGTCTTCCGGTATCTCACTCAAAAACCTGGAAGGAATGCATGGTGTTCGCTGGCCGAATTTAGTCCTGTGTCTGGTATGGGTTATAAACAGCTCCTTTTGTGCCCTGGTGATACCTACGTAACAAAGGCGACGTTCTTCCTCTATCTCATCATCTGAATCCTTTGATTGCGAATGCGGTAACAACCCTTCCTCAAGCCCCGTTATAAAGACAACCGGAAATTCCAGTCCCTTTGCGGCATGCAATGTCATGAGGGTAACGGCCTCTGTTTCTTCGTCCCATTTATCAATGTTTGAGATTAATGACACTTCTTCCAAAAATCCCAGGAGTGAACCGTCCAGGTTTGAGGTGTCGTATTCAAGGGCTGCATTCACGAGTTCTTCAATGTTTTCCAGCCTCTCTCTACCATCGTTATCATAAGTGTGTTTCAAATAATCGATATAACCGATTGCGTCTATTACGTGTCTCACAAATTCCATTACAGGATAAGTCGGTAACTTATATAACCTGGAAAAAATATTACAAAATCCTTCTACTATTCTAGCATTTTTTGGCTTTATATCCGTGATTTCCTGAACTCGAGACATAGCCTCTAAGAGGTTTATATTCTGTACAGAAGCCCATTCTCTTAATCGTTTCATGGTTGTTGGCCCTATGCCTCTCGGTGGGACGTTCACAATTCTTTCAAATGATAAATCATCGCTAGGATTAACACAGAGTTTAAGATATGCAAGAATATCTTTTATTTCCTTTCTTTGGAAGAACTCAACACTGCCCACAATAGAGTAAGGTATACCTTCCTTGCGTAAATAACTTTCAAATACCCTTGACTGCGCATTTGTACGGTAAAAGATTGCTATGTCAGAATGCCTGTTTCCGGTATTTACAAATTTGGTGATGTAACTGGCTATCTCCATTGCTTCAATATTTTCATCCTCGCAATGAATCATTCTAACCCTGTTTCCTTCATTATTTTGAGTCCAGAGAGATTTAGGTTTCCTTGATATGTTATTCTTGATTACCTCTGAGGCGACATTAAGAATAACCTTGGTAGAACGGTAATTCTGTTCAAGTCGAACTGTCTTTGCGTCCGGATAATCTTCTTCAAAATTGAGTATGTTCTGTATGTTGGCGCCGCGCCACCCGTAAATAGATTGATCAGGATCTCCCGTGGCGCAAATATTCCTATATCTTTGAGATAATAGTCTGATGATTGTGTACTGTGCATGATTTGTATCTTGATACTCATCAATGAGTATATATTTGAATTTATCCTGGTATTTCTCCAATTCTTCAGGATAATCTTTAAAAAGATGCACAACCATGGAGAGTAAATCATCAAAGTCCAGCGCATTATTTGCTTCAAGGGTTTTTTGATACTTGGCATATACACTGGCGACTATCTTATTATAATAGCCTGACCTGTATTCAGAAAATTTCTCTGCACTTAATAACTCATTCTTTGCATTACTTATTGACGCAGCTATAGAACCCGGCCTCCAATTCGTGGTATCCAGATTTAGTTCATTCATCACAGACTTTATGCACGTGAGCTGATCACCTGTGTCGTATATGGTAAAGTGTTTGGAGTAACCCAATTGTTCGATCTCATTCCTTAATATCCTTGCGCACATGGCGTGAAAAGTTGAAATCCAAAGGCCTTTCTGGTCCAGGAACTCATCCAGCCTTTCCTTCATTTCATTAGCAGCCTTATTAGTGAATGTTATGGCCAGGATATTAAGCTGGGAAATGCCTTTCTCAATGAGATGTCCTATCCTGCGTGTAATTACCCTTGTCTTGCCACTTCCGGCCCCTGCAATTACAAGCAAAGGACCATCAATATGTGTGATTGCCTCTTTTTGAGATTCAGTTACATTGTCTAAGATATTCATGTCTTGTAGATTAGTGATCAGAGTGATCTAAAGAGAAAAATGACTAAGGTGCCTAAAGTTAGTATTACCTAATTTGAGCAATTTTTGATAAAAAATGTAGGGGCTGATGCCCTCATCAGCCTCCTGATGTTTCCATCAGACTTTATAAGGCTCGTTTGGGAAACGAGCCCTACATATCCGATATATGTAGAAATAGCAAGTAATTCACTGCATTCTTTATATTCTAATTTTACTTTCTCCCGGGATAACGGTTGAATTTAGTGGCGGCGTTTACGACGTTTGCTTGAATGCCTTGTTAGGCTAAATTTATGTTTACTTAACCATTTTTTGAAAGAAGCTTGACTTTCCCCTGATGGTTTGCCAGCCACCAATCCCTCAACGCTGATGTCTTCGTCAATGTCTTCCCAATGAATTCCATGACCCCTACTGATTAATCTCCAGTTGTTTCGCTCCCTTGAAGAAGCATGTACCAGACGAGGGAACCACTCTAAAGGAACCGAAATAGTTCTTCCATCACTTAGGTCTACGATCAGAGCATCCTTTGTCAATTTTACATTTTCAGCTCTCGGGACTTCTATTTCAACTCCAGAAATATTCATTCCATGCCTCCAATAATTTTGAATGGTTTTTATTAATAATTTTATGTATTTTACTAACTTCTATCCGTTTAAATCCTCCACTACTTTGTAATCTGACAGGATCAAGCCAGAATTTCGCAATTTTGTTCTCTTGCTCCACATGAATATGTGGAGGTTCATCCTTATCTCCAGCATAGAAGAAAAAGCGATAAGAACCTATTCTAAGTACTGTTGGCATTTATTCTTTATAGTATCATATTGTTAGACAAACACTCGAGCTAATCTACCTGTGATCCGATGGGCATGATATCAAAAAGAAATGTACAATGGAAGTCGTAATATTGAAATATAAGCCTTCTGGCGAGCAAGCCTAAACCAGCGTGTAGCTTCTAGCGGGATCAATCTTGTAAGATTGATCCTAAATGTTTTGATTCAGGCTACAAGCCTGAACCAGCGTGAAGCGATTCGCTATGCATATTTTAATCTTCCCCTAGGAACTGGAATTTCTCTTC
Organism: Candidatus Scalinduaceae bacterium; assembly: GCA_046757465.1. Taxonomy (GTDB): domain Bacteria; phylum Planctomycetota; class Brocadiia; order Brocadiales; family Scalinduaceae; genus Scalindua_A. The sequence goes on from JBHHYH010000007.1 coordinate 52,274, forward strand.
CAAGAGCCTCCGCTGTTTCAATCCATTCTTTAATAACTTCCTGGACATTGGTTAAGGCTTCTTGATATGTTTTGCCATCTGACATGCATCCAGCTAATTCTGGCACCTCTGCTATGAAAGCCTCATCATCCTTGCTCCAATAAATAATAATCTCGTATTTACTATTCATATTTGTACATTCTTTGTACCTTTTTGCGTATTTACCTCTAACACCTTTATTAAAATCATATTCTTTTCGCATTTATTATGAGAAAAAGGTTGTAGGATTTAACATTTCATGCTGTACTATTTCCTTAATTCCTCAAAATCACCGGTGAAATTTTGTTTGCAGTGAATGACTGCAAGAATTTCTATACGGTTTGAAGATACTTCATAGATTAGACGATACGAATAAATAATCAATTCTCGTATGTTTGGATCCCCAATTTCTGGAACTACTCTACCCATTTTTGGAAAATCCAATAATGCTTCTGATTTTACAACAAATTCTTGGGATACTTTTAAAGCATAATATTTAGAGCCTTCTGCTATGTAATCATGTATCTTCTTTAAATCATGCTTTGCAGGTATGGACCAGATTACCATGATTTCATTTCTTCCTTTAGTGATTCTACTGATACCACTTTTCCTTCCTTTATAGCTTCTTGTCCTTTCTTAATTTTGTCGATCACATAAATCCGGTACATAATATCATCAATATCGGCTGATTCTGGTAATTTAGAAATTGCATTAATTGCTTCTTTCTTCAATGTACCCATATTAATTCCTCCTTAAATAATGCAGAACATTACTTTTATATTGTAATAAATTTTATTCTCATTTCTTTTGAGCAATCAGACTTGCTACTGACTTATCAGGCGCTATCTCACCTTCCCGGTAATAAAGGATGTGAAAGTCTCTGAATAAGCCAAGAAGTTCATTGTGTCTTAATAAGTACGCGGGATTTTTAGGGCCTGGGGCATCAGCCCCATATTTTAACTGGTCAATAGTATATGTCTCAAACAGTACCATCCCACCTTTCTTCAAGACGTTCTTAATTTGGGGGATGAGATTCCTTTGCGTATAATAAATGCACGTTATAAGGTCATACTTATTGGAAGGTATTTTGTATTTCCCCAGGTCAGCTACAAAGGCATTTAATTTTACGTTAGCTTCTCTGGCTAAAGACTTGCTCTTTTCTATAGCTATATCGGAAACATCACAGCCGTCTACGTCAAATCCATTCTCAGCCAAAAATATTGCGTTTCTCCCTTCTCCCATGGCTAAGACCAGGGCTTTGCCTCCAGTTAAAATATTGATATTATCCTTTAGAAATTTTATTGGTTCTTTCCCATATACGTATTCCTTTGTATCATATCGTTTGTTCCACCTCTTTCTGTCTTCTTCATTGGCGCTGACAACTTGACCAATACAGGGGAGTAAAAGGGATAAGAATATCATGGGGGCTAGTACCATCTTCATATAAATTAGCTCCTTTCAGCCTGTCCAACTACCTGCCCGAATGGCTTGACCGGGCGAGCGGGTCGCTAATTTATTAAAAATCTGGCGAATTGACTTTTTGTCTTAACTCTTCAGCGTTCTCTATTACCCTTTTTTGCTGTTCCTTTCTGGATAGCGGCTTTAGTTCCACTAAATCATAATTTAAGATGTGATTGTCTTGCATGTCAAATGGCCAGAGGTTTTCCGAAAAGAAATCCAGTGGGAACATTTCATATACAGGCGTCTTTATCTTTTCTAATACTATTTTCCTTTCATAGATGAGCCTTCCATCAGCATCTTTTTTTTCTATAGTTATTTTTCTGGTGCCATAATACGTAAAAGGCATCTCAACAGGACTTTCTCCAACGAGTTCGTTATCAACATATACCAACGCATTGCTGGGATTTGTCCTTATTGTTATTGTTCTGGTTACGCACCCGGTGAAAAGAAAAAGAACTATAACGAGGATTAAGAAACGGAGAGATTTTATAGATAAGATCATAAGAGTAAATTTCCTTCTAAGACGTAAAAAGATCAATTATTTCCACCCCACGTGTTTGAGTGTCCAGGATTGCTATGGTACTTTTGCCATTAAGCCAACCACCACATTCACCCGGGCTTACGTATATCTGCCCATTCTTTCGTATCTGGGATTCATGCGTATGTGCAAATATAATAATGTCCGCATCGCCGGTACGTTATCGTGTGAATCTGCAACTATACCGATTTTCATAACTATCAGTTTTATACAGTTATCTTATTTTTCTATCAGGAGGATAAAATAATGCTACATCAGGTGAAGTATATGAATGCAAATCGTGAACTGTTCCTTCTCTTTGAGCAGAAGGTGATCTGGCTTCAAAAGATAGAGTGCCATTATAAAGTCCCTCGTGCAATTCATTTATTGTTCTATAACCAAGACTTTGCATCGCATGTATGAGGCTTTTTATAATATAATCACCAAAATGAGCCACTGATCCTTTATCTACCACTGTACCCGATACGCCTTGAGCAATCTTGATTTTTTCCTCCTCTGAATAATATCTCTTGCCGCCACCTTTTTCCATAGCTTCTAAGGATGCCATTCCTCTATATTTTTTCAAGCGAACACCCCCCTCGTAAAAATATTCACCGGGCGCTTCGTTTGTGCCTGCAAGCATTGCGCCAAGCATTACCGTACTCGTCCCTAACGCCAATGCCTTAACTATGTGCCCTATGTTAGCTATACCACCGTCTGCAATAACCGGCACTTTTGCGTATTCTCTGGCAAATTTTGCACAATGATAAACTGCAGAGCCTTGAGATCTACCAATCGCTGTAGCATCTTGTGTAATACAGATGGAACCTGAGCCCATTCCTATCCGCAGAGCGTCTACTCCTGCATCAATGAGTGATTTGCATTGTTTAGCAGTTACAACGTTTCCACCTATGACTTCAATGTGGGGATAATTATTCTTTATATGCCTTATCATATTGTATTGATAAATTGAGTCACCCTGAGATGAGTCAACCACTATTATATCTACTCCTGCATCTATCAACTCTTTAAGTCGTTCCTTGTCTTCCTCTCTCGTTGAAATTGCTGCCCCAACCAATAACTGTTTTTCCTTACCTTTTGAAGCACAGGGAAAATCTTCATTTTTTAATAAATCCATCCTGCTCATTAATGATACCAGGCAACCCTTTTTATCTACTAGAGGCAGCTTCCCTTTCTTCGACTCCTTGAGTATTTTATTTCCTTCTGCAAGGGTAATGCCAGCAGGCGCTGTAACCAATTGGGTAACCATAACATCTTTGAGTTTTTTTGTTCTGTTTACTTCGAAATCTATATCTCTCCTTGTAACTATACCTACTAGTTTAGACTTCAATGTCCCATCTTCCGTTATTGGTATACCGGAGAATCCATATGTTTCCTTGATTTTATCAACATCCGAAATAGTATTTTCAGGACTGAGTGTTACAGGATCAGTGATGAATCCGTTTTCAAATCTTTTTACCAACTTGACTTCCTTGACTTGCTCTTCAATGGAATTGTTATAATGTATAATCCCCATGCCACCCAGCAGAGCCATATAGATTGCCATCTTTGACTCTGTTACAGTGTCCATTGGCGAGCTGACAAGGGGTCTTTTTATTTTAAGATTCCTTGTAAGATTTGTCTCCAAATCAACATCACTTGCAGAGAAACCTATGTGCCCGGGCAAAAGAATAAAATCACTATATGTCATCCCACCACCATCTGCAATAAAATCTTCAGCACTAAAACCGTTTTCTGGCATTTCTTAACCTCTTACAACAACATATACGGATCAACATCTATTATAATCTGGACTTTTTTTGACTTCTTTCCTTCATTTTCAATATTCTTTAAAGCCATTTGCAATTTTTCAAAATTATTTGCCTTCACTATTATGTGCCACCTGTATTTATCTTTAATCCTGGTAATTGGCGTTGGTGCAGGACCTAAGATCTCAACTTCATCTTTGCACAATTTTATTGCTTCTCTCAACTTGCTTGCAATATCTATTGATTTTTCTTTAACGTCTTCGCCTTTCTTTCCACGCAATACAATCCTTGCCAGTCGTCCGTACGGAGGATAATAAAGTTGCTTTCTATATTCAAGTTCTTTTTTGGCAAATCCATCATAATCATGTGAAGCAGCGCACGTGATGCTGTAATGTTCTGGGTTATGAGTTTGGATTATGACCTGCCCTTCCTTGGGGCCCCTTCCTGTTCTTCCTGCTACCTGAGAAAGCAGCTGAAAGGTTCTCTCACTTGCTCGAAAATCAGGCAGGTTAATAATAGTGTCAGCAGAAAGCACGCCAACCAGTGTAACATTTGGAAAGTCAAAACCTTTTGCTATCATCTGCGTACCTAAAAGTATATCTATATCACCACGGCTAAAGGCGCTTAATACCTTTTCGTGAGAATCTCGTCCTTTCATCGTATCACTGTCCATCCTGAAAAGTTCGTATTCAGGGAATTTAACTCTTATCTCTTCCTCTATTCTCTCAGTTCCAGAACCAAAGAATTTTATACCCGGAGAACGGCATTCAGGACATTCTTTAGGAACAGACGTTTCTGAATAACAATAATGACATATTACAGCGTCTTTCCTTTTATGGTAAGTTAAAGATATATCACATTTTTTACACTTTAATACAAATCCACATCTTCTACAATTTATAAAAGACGAAAATCCACGTCTGTTTAAGAATAAAAGTACCTGTTCTTTTTTAGAGAGGCACTGTTTCATACAAAATTCCAGATACTCGGATATATTTGATTGCCTCTTTCTCCTACGAATTTCGTGTCTCATATCGACTAGCTTTACTGGAGGAAGTGGCTTATCTCCAATCCGGCTTGTCAATGTAATATAATCATACTTACCAATATTAGCATTGTAATAACTTTCGAGAGACGGAGTGGCGGAACCAAGGACGACTAGGGCATTTTCATACTTTGCCCTGACCAGACTTACGTCACGAGCATTGTAGCGCGGAGAACTATCCTGTTTGAATGTGTTTTCATGTTCTTCATCAATTACTATTAATCCCAGATTATCTAAAGGAGCAAATACTGCTGAACGTGCCCCAATAACAACATCTGCGTTGCCATTACGAATTTCCCACCATTGGTTATTTCGCTGTCTCCCACTCAAACTACTATGTAAGATAGCAACCCTATCAAAACGGGATTTAAACCTTTCAATAGTTTGCGGTGTAAGAGATATCTCAGGTACCAATACAATAGTTTTTAAACCCAGAGCAAGCGCCTCAGATATTGCCTGAAGATAAACCTCCGTTTTGCCACTTCCTGTGACTCCTTTAAGCAAAACAGTGTTATGTTTTCTTTCCCTTAGCCGTTTCTTAATAAGATTTATAGCCTTTTCCTGCTCTTTAGTTGGTTGTAAATGGCATGTTCTTTCAAAGTGTTTGCCGGTAAAGACGGAGTCGTCCACTCGTCTTTTATTAAGACTAATTAATCCTAGTTCACGAAGTCTGTAAATACTGGCCGCTTTACATCTGCTGGTAATTGCTAATTCCTGAACTGCCATTTCGTCTATCCCTGAAAGCACTTCCAGGGCCTTTGCCTGTTTTGGTGCTTTTCTTCTGATTGTAGATATTGTATCTTTTATAAAAGCCTCATCTTTAGATAACTTTGCAACATTAATTGTCTTGGTATTAAGACCTTTTCTTACAACAAAAGGGAGAAAAGTTTCTAACGCTTCGCCCCAACCACAAAAATAGAAATCAGCCAGCCATTCTGCGATTTCTAGCATTTTGAGGCTTAAGATAGGTTTTTTATCGATCACCTGTATTATGTCCTTTGTTGTTCCAACATCTGATACGTCGGTTAATCCAACACAATACCCTATAATTGTTCTGCTCCTGAAAGGTACCTTGACCCGTTTACCAATTCCTATTTGACTTTCAAATGAAGGCGGTATGCTGTAGTGAAATTTTTTATTTAGAGGTATATCTAAAACAACTTCGGCAAATCTTTTATAAGTCATTGTAGTTGAACCTCTTACTGTTAATACAAAGTCGGGTTATTTACAAATCCTATCATAATTATAACAAAGTGTCAAGACGGGCATATTGGTCTTGATTTAAATTGATTTATCTCTATATAATAGCGCGTCAAGATGATGAAAATAACTGAACGCCATGTCATAATATTCTCAATTGTTACGTTTGTGATGGCAACAGGGCTCTTCATTTATCTGCCATTCATAGGTATTAGAGGACAATTCGCAAAAACTAAAAAACAACCCCTGGGTACCAAAGAACCATTCATAGCTACAGTAGATATTGAGAAGTTATGCAGGGTATATGTTAGTGAGAATAAATGGAAATACATTGTATTGCATCACAGTGCTACTGATGAGGGAAATGCATCCAAATTTGATAGGTATCACAGAAAGGAAAAGAAGTGGAAATACGGTTTAGCCTATCATTTTGTTATTGGCAATGGTAAGGGTTCAAGAGAGGGTGAGATAGAGGTAGGTAATAGATGGAAGAGACAGATTCATGGCGCTCATACAGCCAATATGGATATTAACCGTGTTTCCATTGGTATCTGCCTTGTTGGAAATTTTGAGAAGGATAATGAACCCACGTATAACCAACTCGAGTCATTGGTAAGTTTGGTCAATTATCTTTCAAGCCGGTATAACATACCCAAATCAAACATCGTCAGGCATAACCAGGTCGTTCAAAAAACTACAGCTTGTCCTGGAAAGAATTTTCCCTATGAGAAGTTTATGGAAAGAATAGCAAGTTTACAATCAACAAGAACACATAGAGGATTATAGAACTTTTAAACGCCACAAAATTTTGTAACTTACACGCCAAACCAGGTCATTGAAGCTGGTTGGAATTAAAGAGTTTTTGATGCTGTTACGCATGAAATAACAGAACGGTGAAATGATGATTTCTAGAAACCATCATTTTAATTCACCGTACTTTTATACCCGCATACGCAGAGAGCTATTTGCCTAAGGCGGATGAGCGCCCGCTCTCCGTCCATCCGTCGCCTTCGGGCTATAAGGAGCCATCGCTCCGTAGTAGGACTACTACGAAGGACGAGGACTACGGAAGATGGAAACGCGTTGTGGGTATCCACCGTAGTTCCGCGACATGGAACGAAGGCGATCTGCCTCTGGCATGTGACGCCCGACGAAGAATGTGGAGGCGCCACGGGCTTCGCCCGTGAGGCTCCACTACGTGGAACGGGTTGTGCTAAGTTTTTTATTTAATTTGCTGTCCCCGCAAATAAAAATGCATGGCAATAAACAATACGGCAAAGGAACAATACCCTATTGAGAAATCACTTGCCATCCCATATCCAAATTTACTAATCACACCATTAGGCGTAATTTCGTATGCATGGATAATACCTATATAGGAAAGTACCGCCGCCCCGAGTGACCACATGCATGCTTTTAGGAATTTCTTTTCAATCAGAAAGACCGAGATTGAAGCGAGTATCATGGATGTAAATATAAATCCTCTTTCTAGTGATATCATTCCATGAATAGCCAGATTATTAGCGAACGCCTCTTCCCCAAGTATGAATAAGGTAGTGCCGGCTGACCTGAGAGTGCTTTCAACCATTAACAACCCCCATGCTGCAATCGCAGGGAACAGACCCACTGCAACTGCCATGGCATGATGTTTGGGGGTTTCTTGAAATGCCTGAGCAACGATTACGATCCCTATCCATAATAAAATTCCTATTCCTGCTTCCAGAGGTACTACTTTAAGAATGACAGTTATAAGTCCAGTGAGGCAGATAATTGTGACAAAAATACCATTTAATATTGAATATCCCCCCTTTGCGCCGATTGCCTTCCAACCGGGATGGCCTATATATATGGTCGTAGGAAAGCAACTGCCAAATAGGGAGGCTACAACCGAACCTATTCCGTTAGTTAATAGCGAAGAAAACGTGTTGTATTTATCTCCTGCCGCTTCGGCACTCTCAATATTTTGCAGGGAGCCTACAGCATTGAATACACCCATAGGGATAATGATAGATATGTATTGAAGCATATATTTACTTTGGATCAAATCAATCATACTTCCACCACTAAAGTGCGGTGGAGAAAAATGAAAAATTCCACCTTCAGTTACAGTACTTCCACCACCCATATAGCCAGATATCCAGGCCAATCCTGTGCCAACTACAATGGCAATCAAACCTCCTGGTAGCCCCAGTGGGAATCTTACTTTTGAAAAATACTGTACAAGTATAAACGCAAGTGGAAATAGAGCTATTATTGGTTTTTCAAATATCTTAAATGCAAAATCCATAGAGATAAATGTGATAGCAATTCCTGCAAGTGTAGAAAGTAAAGCGGCCCTTGGAGTAATGCGCCTCAGGCTCTCACCAATCAATGCTCCCAACATCTCTATCACCCCACTGAAGAAGCAGGCAATCATCCCTACTTTCCACGCTATGTAGGGATCCTTTGTATCCTGATAAACGGGAAGCATTATGAAAAAGATGAATGCAAAAAGACTAACCGTATTTATTCCATAAGGTAGCGCTGTTACGTCATTCCTTCCTGTTTTGATTGCAAGCCTTCTTGCCTGCCACGAATAAAAAATATTACCTAAAAGTATTGAAATAGCTGCTCCCGGAAGTATTACCCCGAAGATAAGTTCATCAGGCATACCACATAATACCTTACAAAAACTTACGATAAGTATTAATTGAATAAGATTATCAATGGCAAGGCCAAAAAAACCGTCTATATCTCTCTTAACAAATAATGGATAATTCATTCCTTTTTAAACTTGCTTTCTTTTATAATGGCTTGTTATATTAATGTATTATGATTAAGAAGAAAGATCTTATCGAAACACTATATAATGCCCTGGACAACGAAGAAGAAGCAAACAATCAATTCTATGATTATACTGTTAATTCACTTAAATATTACAAGTGGTTAAGTGAAGAAAAAAGAGAAAAGGTAAAGGACATAATAACTAAATTAAGGGATGATACTCAAAGACACAAAAAAGTTGTAGAAAATTTAATACAGGATATAAAAGAGGGTAATAAAAATGTATTCTAAGGAAGCTCTTTCTGATATATTTCAAAGAATTCTACAATTTGAAGAAGAAGCCAAAGGATTATATGATGATTGTATAAAAAAACTTGATGATAAAAACATTATCAATATCTTGCAATCAGTTAGTAATGAAGAAAAAGGTCATATAGAACTAGCAAGAAAGCTTATTGAGTTAATTAAGGAATAATAACTTTGTAATAGTCTATCGAAAAGACAAAAGGTTTTGGGTAAAGGTTAAGAAGTTCACCCTGGCGAATCCCACTAAGGTGGACGAGGACGCTGCCAAAGGCATGACAAGTATGGTAGTTGGGTTAAGGTAATGAATATCGAACAAAGAATTTCGAAGGTACTCAATCTTTATTCATAATTTATCATTCATTATTCGATATTCGGTAAAGAAAAGCCAACTACTTGGCCTTTTCAACATACCTCATCCTCAAATCATAGAGCAGGGTATCTAAATATTTCATTTCATCATCCGTGAGATTTCCTTTGGTTTTATCTTTAATTATTTGCAGTGTATCAAGTGTGAATTTTGCCTGATCAAGATCTAGTTCTTTTTTCTTATTAAATGGGCTTTCCATTTCTCCTAAATTAATTAATGTTTGTGTGGCAAGACTTGATATAAACAGATTGAAACTTGCTTCAGGGATTTCTTGCTTAGTTTTTTGCGTCGGCTGTTTTCCAGTATCCTCTTTTTTTTCTTCCTGGATATGTTTTTTCCATTCTTCATCAACAGTTTTTTCTGGACTGTTCTTTTTTTTCTTTTCCTCTTCGCCCATTTTATACTTCCTTTAAGATTTATTAGAAATTCTACAACGTATCATTTGCAAACATTCAACGTAGCTTTAATAAATTCTTTAAAAAGTGGATGAGGATTGGTTGGTTTAGATTTAAATTCAGGGTGGAATTGCACTGCTACAAACCACGGATGGTCTTTCAGTTCGATTATCTCAACTAATTCATTATCCAATGTAAAACCACCGAAGACAATCCCTTTAGATGCAAAAATATCTTTATATTTATTGTTAAATTCATATCTATGCCTGTGTCGTTCAGAAATCAACTCCTGACCGTAGCATTTATAAGAGATCGTGTTTGTCTTAAGTCTGCACGGTTGTGCGCCCAACCTCATAGTACCGCCTTTATTCACAATATTTTTTTGCTCTTCTAATAAACATATAACCTGGTGCGGTGTATTAGCATCAAACTCTGTACTATTTGCATCCTTCAAATTACATACGTTTCGCGCAAATTCTATAGTGGCACAGTGCATTCCCAGGCATAATCCAAGATATGGGATTTTTTTTTCTCTTGCGTATCTTACTGCCTCTATCTTTCCTTCAATACCTCTTTCCCCAAATCCTCCGGGTATTAAGATTCCCTTGCATCCTTTGAGGTGTTTCTCTGCACCGTCTTTCTCTATGTCTTCTGATTCTATTCTTCTCTCTTTTACTTCTGCAGAATTACCAATACCTCCGTGTGTTAAGGCCTCGTAAATCGATTCGTAAGCGGATTGAAGTCCAATATATTTTCCGACTATGGCAATTTCAGTGACCTTCTGCGGGTTTTTTAGCGTGTCCAGCATTTTGGTCCATTTGGTGAGAGTATTTCCATTTGTCTTTAGATGAAGTTTCTTTAATATTATTTTATCGAGTCCCTGTTCAACAAGTAGCAGAGGTATCTCATAAAGGTAAGGTTTTACATCCTTTTCTTCTATTATTGATTCTCTGTCTACATTACAGAAGAGAGATAATTTCTCTTTTATGTCGGTTGAAAGTGATTTCTCTGTTCTGCATATCAGTATATCGGGCTCTATCCCGGCCTGGCGTAACATACCAACACTGTGCTGTGTAGGCTTTGTTTTTATCTCATCTGCCGCTCGAAGATATGGTATAAGTGTTAAGTGTATGTACAGGACATTCTCTCTGCCTATTTCCCGACCAAATTGCCTGATAGCTTCTAGAAATGGTTGACTTTCAATGTCGCCGATTATTCCTCCAATTTCAGAAATTACTACATCTGTATCCGGATTTACTAATTTCCTTATACTGTCTTTTATCTCATTTGTTATATGAGGTATTACCTGTATCGTCTTACCTAAATATTTTCCCTGGCGCTCCTTTGTTATTACTGAGTAATAAATTGAGCCTGTGGTAAAGTTACAATCTTTGTTCGTAACTGCGTTTGTAAACCTTTCGTAATGGCCCAGGTCAAGATCTGCCTCCGCACCATCTTCAGTGACATAAATTTCACCATGCTCAAATGGGCTCATTGTACCAGGATCAACATTAACATAAGGGTCGAATTTCTGCAGGCTTATACGGAGGCCGTGGCTTTCCAGAAGCATACCAATCGATGACGCATTTAAACCCTTACCGAGTGAAGAAACAACACCACCTGTGACGAATATGTGCTTTGCCATACCCAAAAAACCTCTTTTAATTTTTGATGCGATATTTAGCCAGGAATCTTTCAAAATCATCAGGCGTATCTACACCTTCGCATACATAGGGTGTGATAACAACCTTGATTTTGTACCCATTTGAAAGAATCCTGAGTTGTTCCAGTTTTTCTGCCTCTTCTATCGTTGGTACGGGGAGATTAGAAAAGGCTAGTAAAAAGTCCTTGCGGTATATATATATACCGAGGTGTCTTAAGAGTGAAAATGATGTAGGTTTAGAGTTGTTATCTTTGTCTCTGATGTAAGGGATAGAAGCCCTGGAAAAATACATAGCATAACCATCTTTGTCTAAAACAACCTTTACAACGTTTGGATCAGTAAATTTATCCATAGATCTTATTTCGTTTGCTAATGTGCAAACTGAAGTTTCTTTTTCAGCATGCATTACTTTGGCCAGATCGTCTATCATATCTCCTCTGACGTCTGGCTCATCTCCCTGAATATTTATTATAAAGTCTGCATCCAAGTTAGATGCTGCCTCGGCCACTCTGTCAGTTCCTGATTTGTGCTTCATAGACGTCATTTTAACACATCCACCAAATCGATTTACCACATTGGAAATGCGCTCATCATCGGTAGCGATAAAGACTTCCTGAATGCTTTTTGCCTCTTTTACCTTTTCGTATACATGTTCGATAAGAAATTTTCCCGTGTATTTTTTTGCCTCGTATTTAATAAGTTTGCCAGGAAGTCTGGTTGATGCATATCTTGCAGGTATGATAGCTACGGTCTTTAAATTGTTAGATCCCATATTACTCCCAAATTTGATTTGAGGAAACGTATTATACCGCAGCCAGAAATTTTTTGGCCTGTCACAGCGCTAATAATACTGATTTAACGCTTGAAAAGCCAACACACATGAAGTTAGGTGGCTTGCTGTCTAAAATCGATATTATTTCCGATGATATAAATAATGTCAACATAAACTTTGAGTCTTGATATTAATCATAAATAATTCTTTTCAGTTGCTAATTATTTGTCTTTTAATACAACATTAACAGCTTCTTCCACCCTTTCGATAAATACACATTTGATTTTATCTCTGATCTCTTTGTTTATCTCTTGGAAATCCTTTTCATTCTTCTTAGGAAGTACAATTGTTTTTACCCCGGCTCTAATAGCAGCCAATACCTTTTCCTTTACACCACCAATCTCTATTACTCTACCACTGAGCGTAATTTCTCCTGTTAAGGCTACATTCCGTTTTGCATATCTCCCCGTCAAAAGGGAGAGTAAGGCCGTGCACATGGTAATACCCGCAGAAGGTCCATCCTTGGGGATTGCGCCTGAAGGTACATGAAGGTGTATATCAAGGGTGTCGTAGAAATTTTCATTTACATTTAGCGAACTGGCATTACTTCTGATATAACTTAAAGCAGCCTTTGCAGATTCTTGCATCACGTCACCCAATTGACCAGTTAACGTAAGTTTCTTGTCACCTTTCATCTTTGCCGCCTCCACAAAGATTATGTCGCCACCTGCTTCAGTCCATGCGAGCCCCGTAACCACACCTATTTGGTCCTTTTCTTCTGCCACCTCATAATAAAACTTTCTGTGCCCTAAAAGTTTTTCTATTGTTTCGGCAGTTATCACTTTTGTGATTTCGTTACCAGAAACAAAGGTTTTCACTAGCTTCCTACAAATTGAGGCTATTTCTCTTTCCAGGTTTCTCAGGCCTGCCTCACGTGTATATTCTCTTACTATCTTAAGTATGGATTCGTCGACAAATTTTATAGATTTATCTTCTAAGCCATTTTCTACTACTTGCTTTGGAATCAAGAATTTGTGGGCGATATTTAATTTTTCGTCTTCGCTATAACCTGATAGACTTATTACCTCCATCCTATCCTTAAGCGCAGGGTGAACGGGGTCAAGTATGTTGGCTGTTGTGATAAATAACACATTCGAGAGATCAAAGGGGACATCAAAGTAATGGTCAGCAAAACTAAAATTCTGTTCAGGATCTAGAACCTCGAGCAAAGCGGATGCGGGATCTCCTCTGAAATCCGCACCAATCTTATCCACTTCGTCAAGCATAAAGACAGGGTTGTTCGAACCTGTGCGGCATATTTCCTGCATTATCCTTCCCGGAAGCGCCCCTACATATGTTCGCCTGTGTCCGCGGATTTCAGCCTCATCTCTCATACCACCTAGCGAAATCCTCACAAACTTCCTCCCTAATGCCCTTGCTATAGATTTACCAAGAGATGTTTTTCCCGTACCTGGAGGGCCGACAAAACAGAGGATTGGACCTTTCAATTTTTCTTTCAACGTACGTACCGCCAGAAATTCCAATATCCTTTCCTTAACCTTCTCAAGATCGTAATGGTCTTCATCCAGGATCTTTTCAGCCTGCTTAATATCTAAATTATCTATTGTCTTCTTACTCCATGGTGCAGCGATTAAGTAGTCTATATATGTTCTTGATACAGTATATTCTGCAGATGCAGGATTCATTTCCCTTAATCTGTCAAGTTCCTTTTTTGCAACATCCTCTACTTCCTTCGGCATTTTTGCTTCTTTCATCTTTTGCTCGAGCTTATTTAGCTCCATGGTATGAGTGTCTTCTTGCCCCAATTCTTTTTGAATTGCTTTCATTTGTTCTCTGAGAAAGAATTCTCTTTGGGTCTTAGACATTTCTTTGGCAACATCTTCATCTATTTTCCCTTTAACCTCCTGAAGTTGAACTTCCCTATTGAGTTGCTGGAAGACCATTCTCAGTCGCTTTTGAGGATCTATCGTCTCTAATAACAACTGTCGTTTTTCTACACTTATGTCTAGATATACAGCAACCATATCAGCCATTGTGGATGGATTGTCAACAGTATCTATTATTGAAAGAACCTCTTTTGGTAAAGTCTTGCCCCAGATTACGCTCATCTTGAAAAGTGTTTTCACTATTTCCAATAAAACGTCTGTTATCTCAGATTTTTCAGAAAACTCTCGTATTTCTTCAACCTTTGCTATCAAATAAGGCTCTGTTTGAATAAATTCGATAATCTTTATCCTTGATTGTCCTTCAAGTAAGATTTTGGCCTTTTTCGTTGATACTTCAAAGACATGCCCTATAGTTGCTGCTGTACCTATAAGATATAGGTCGTCTGGTTCTGGTTCTTTATTACTTGATTTTTTTTGAGTTACTATCCCTACAAGATTATCTTTCGAAGGAGTATCTTTAATGACACGTATACCCTTTTTCCCGCCTACTATTAAGGGTCGTACCAGATGTGGAAACATAACGTCATTTTCAATTGGTATTATCTTTAATGTATCAGGTATCGTAATATCAGCAGTTTTGTGAAGCATAAATTTAAACATTGCCTAAATCCTTCATCTTTGAGTATAAGTTTTACGCTTTTGCAAATTAGAGCAGAATGGGCTACCAGAACCTTATTACGAAAAGTAAACCCCGTTAGAATTTCCCGCCCGGATGAATCCGTTCGGTCTGGCGCAAGGGGCATTATGCCTCGTGCAAAGAAGCAAAAGATATTGTTGAATTTCATAATTGTGATTCCGCACGGGACTTTCTAACGGGGTAAACATAATCCATTGAGTAGAATCTGGCAGAAGAGATCAGGGGTAATATCATAGTCTCAAGCTATAGTGTTAAGAATGGAAAATAAGAGGCAGGCATTTGTTAATCAGATAAATTCTTTGTAATTTCTGCAGTCTCAACAAGATTTAAAAGCCATGGATTCACCCTGTTTTGAATTTTCTGAGCTGTTACTAGCCTTACAAGATCATCTTTTACTTCACTGAACTTCTTCAGACTTCTTGGTACTCGATTGTCTACTTTTAAAATATGGTACCCACTATCTGTTTTTATTATTTCACTTATTTTACCTTTTGTCAAATTTGCTGCTGCTTTCCCAAGAGTTCCGTACGGCCCAAATGGTAGCATTTTGCCAGCACGCGATGCGGAAGCCCTATCGATAGATTCTTTTCTTGCCAGTGCTCCAAAATCGGCGCCAGCCTTAATCTTTTCGAGTATTTTCTCTGCTTCTCTTTTTGTACGTAACACAATCTGTGTAGCTATGATTTTTTCTCCATACTGTTCTTCGTACGCCTCATGTAATTCCTCATCTGTTATATTTATGGTTTTCTTTATAATTTTTTCGGCTAAAAGTTCAGCCTCTACCTGGTCCCTGGTAAGTTTTAATGACTTGATTACGTTCCTTTTATATTTTTCAATAGTTAAGCCTGCCTTTTCGAGTTCACGTTTGAGGTCATCTTCATCCTTCAAACCACCTCTTCTCATTTGTTGCGTGATCATACCTTCGACCATATAATCAATCCTTTCAGCTATCTCTTCTTGCGTCACTTTAATATTCAGTCTACCTGCCTCTTGCCCCACGAGTGTTCTTCTTATTAATATTTCTAATCCTTCTCTACCATAAGTATCTATGAGTGAATTGGCAAGTTCTTGACGACTTAGCTCTTGTCCGTTTACGATTGCTACAACCTCATTATCCGCCCGTACTTCAAAATCAAAAATTACAATATTGCCAATTATGGTAAATACAAAAAGTATTGTGCTGAATATGAAAGTTATGTTCTTCATAGCGCTTATGTTCCCTTAAATGGTTGCTAGAAAAATTTAAAATGAAATTATGGTAGAAACAAGCATATATATATGTATATGTATGTGTAAATACAATAACATGTGGTCAGTTTAGTGTCAACTTCATTTTATACTTGGTACTTGTCAGAATTATGTATTTCTGATATAAGTAAATCGTTATGGAATTAAAAACAGTTAAAATGGATATTCCCGAAGGAATAAATATAATAATTGGACAAACCCATTTTATCAAGTCAGTCGAGGACATTTATGAAGCAATGGTTGGATCTGTTCCGAATTCCAGGTTTGGAATTGCCTTCTGTGAAGCCTCGAGTGCTTGTTTGGTCCGAAGAGAAGGCAATGATAAGGAATTGATAGAGATTGCTGTGAGAAACGCCACTTCCATATCATCTGGACATACGTTTGTGATTCTCATGAAAGATGCATTTCCAATAAACGTGTTAAATGCCATTAAGAATTGTCAAGAGGTTTGTTCTGTCTTTTGTGCTACCGCAAATCCAGTAGAGGTGGTTATTGCCGAAACGACGCTTGGACGTGGGGTAATGGGAGTAATAGATGGATTTGTGCCAAAAGGCACTGAAGACGAAAAGGATATCAGGGACAGAAAGGCGCTTTTACGTAAGTTTGGTTACAAGCGCTGAAGCATAAGCAACTTGTTTACATTTCAAATTCCCATTCCAAGATTAAATGATGATCTACTTTCTTTCTTGCATTAAGATATTAATTCAAAGATATTGCTAGCGAACTCAAATAGTTTAATTCTTGAAAAATGTACCTCTGTCAGACATTTTTCTTATTAATATTGGGAATGAGTATATTATTGGATTATGTCCGCATGTTTGAGGGCAAAAACGACCTGGATAGAAGGAATACTCTGATAGACATCCTGGAATCAAAAGGGCATGATTTTGAGCTTGAAGATTATAAATATAAAGGCGAAGAAGGTATCAACATTATTGTAACCAAGGGCGATGGGCAAAGGGATATTTTATTAACAACTCATTATGATGTTGTTCCCGGTTCTCCAGGTGCAAATGATAATGCATCATGCATTGCTGTGCTTTTAGATATTTTAGAGAAGTTGAAAGATTATAAGGTAAAAAACCGGATTAGGATTGTTTTCTTTGATGATGAAGAAATCAATTGTATTGGTTCGCAAGCCTATGTAGCCAGACATGGTGTGGATAATATTATAGGCGTGTATAATACGGAATTGGTAGGAATGGGAGATACAGTGGGAATATGGCCAGTAACAAAAGATGTAGAAGACAGTAAAGTTCTCTTAAATCTGAAATCTGTCTTAGAGGATAAGGGTTATCCTTACGGAGAAGCAGGTCTATTACCTCTATTATTTAGTGACCATAGGTCATTTAGAGAGTGTGGTTTAAAAGATGCCTTCTGTCTTTCTATGGTAGATGGCAAGAATATGAATGAAATAAGAAGATTTGCAGAATCTCCCAAATCAATGCAGGGAGAAATACCTTTTATGTTTAAACTTTATCACTCAAGCGAAGATAAAAGTAAATATTTAAGCGAAGAAGCATTAAGGTTGATGTCAGATGTAATTTATACAAGTATCGTCAGATTAGATCAAGATAGTTAGACTAACTCCTGAAAAGATAAAGAGTTCAAAAATGGAAAAAGTTTTTACAGTACAATACTATAATCTAAAATCTAAAAACTTTTTTATAACAGTCTTCAATGAAAATTATTGATATCAGAAAAGATAAAGGTTTTCCTGAAGAAACAATAACCCGCTTTCGTCAGGCAAAATCATGTGTTGTGTTTACGGGTGCAGGCGTATCAGCCGAAAGCGGGGTGCCAGCATTTCGTGATGCCATAACTGGAACATGGTCTAAGTTTAACGTAGAGGAATTTGCTACTCCAGAGGCATTCAGGAAAAACCCAAAAAAGGTCTGGGAGTGGTACGAGTATAGAAGAAATTTATTGAAAGATATTAATCCAAACCAGGGCCACTATGCGATTGCAGAACTAGAAAGGATTTATTCAGATTTCTGGCTTGTTACTCAGAATATAGATGGGCTTCATCGCAAGGCAGGAACCAAAAATGTACTGGAGATACATGGAAATATATATCGTAATAAATGTTTTGAAGAAAACACAATCGCAGATAATATAAGTGTTGGTAAAGAAATTCCACCAAAATGTCCTAATTGTGGCAGCTATGTTCGTCCGGATGTGGTTTGGTTTCATGAGGCTTTACCAAAATACGAGATGGAAAAGGCAATTGAGGTCTCTTCACGATGTGATGTTTTTATAGTGGCAGGTACTTCAGCAATAGTGTATCCTGCTGCAGAACTACCGATAGTTGCTAAGAATGCAGGAGCATATGTAATGGAAGTAAATATTGAAAAAACGCTTATATCAACTCAGATGGACATAACTATTTTGGGTAAGACTGGCATAGTATTGCCCAAACTGACAGAATCAATAATGACCAAGGTGGGGAAATAAGTTAAACCTAAATTGAGCGATTTATATATCTCAACTTGTCATTTTGGCTCCTTCACTCCTGTCATTCCGAACGAAGAGAGGAATCTTTTTTTCGCTCAGGACAGGCCCCGGGAGAAATCTTAACGCTCGCTGTTGTAAAAGATTTCTCGCTACACTCGAAATGACAGACCGGTGCGAGTGTTTTCACCTAATGAATGAAGATAATGATTATGCTATATCTAATAATCTCAACGGAATAACAATAAAATGAAAAGCAAATCGCTCAATTTAGGTTAAAATTATTAAAAATAAGTATTCTTCTTAGTAAGAAGTTGTGAGAGTTGTGGGAAGTACAACTGAACATAACTTTTTTTGGATTAATCGACCCCGTCGATAGTTTCTGTCAATCTAATTTTTTAAAACATCTAACTTCTTGTACCTTTTAGGTACTAAAAGAAATTCCTTTTCCCTTTGTGAATATTATTAATGAGAGCATGAAATAGATTACATTTTAGCCCTGTACGGTGTTCCCCCTAAAGGGGCCTACTTCTGGTAGCCTACAGGGGGCAATTCAAATCCCCCTTGATCCCCCCTGTAGGCTATAACGCCGTACAGGGGGGAATGGGGGATTAGCTTATAATCATATAATAGTTTTTAGAAACAATGTAACCTATTTAGTGCTCTGGGTAATATATCCTCTCTTTTGCCATATAAATTATTTTATGTGGGGTAAAATTTAAGTAATGTTGCTAAATGACAAATACGTCTGGATACTGCTATTTATTTCTTTATCAGTGAGAATATACTTAGGCATTTTTACATACGTAATTCAGAATGATAGTGTTGCTTTTATACAAAATGCAGAGTATTTCGCTAATGGAGATTTCTTAAGTGGGTTGAGACACAACTATCATCCTTTATACTCTCTTATTATGGCGGGGTTATACAAGATAGTTCCAAACATGGAGCTGTCAGGCACAATCATATCTATTTTTTTTGGTACACTTACCGTAATAGCATTTTATCTGATTGGTAAAGGTATTTTTGATCAAAGGATAGCCTTTGTTTCTTCTATTATTTTGGCCTTCCATCCCTATGCTGTAAGATTTTCTGCAGACATAATATCAGAATCTACTTATTTCTTCTTTTTTACGTCTGCCCTTGGTTTAGGGTTCTTTGCGATAACAAATAGAAAACTTTTATTATTTGCCCTTACAGGAATATGTACTGCATTTGCTTACCTTACCCGCCCTGAGGGAATAGGTATTATTTTCATAGTAATCTGTTGGTGTCTTTTGAAGGATCTTGCTAAATTTAAGGTAATTTGGAAAGAAAAGATTGTTTCAATTTTGATATTGGTTGTTTCATTTCTTGTCTTTTCATCACCATATCTTATATATATTAAGAAAGAAACAGGCGCTTGGCACCTTACAAAGAAAAAGAGTTTATCTAGAATGGCAGGGATTGAAAAAATGTTAAGTGACCCAAAGAATGAACTTGCTAAACATCAAGTAAAAAGCAATTCCCCACCCTCTCCTTCTCATCAAACCCCAAGCCGACCCCATCCAGGTGAGCAAAGTAATTCTGGCTTGAAATCACTCGGACAGGCACAAGATAAGGATAAAGGGAATGCTACAAAATCAAATGCAGACATTACTAAACAAGCAATTAGTAATGGTGTAAATTTGAGAACACATCTAGAGAGTGTGCTGTATATTGCCAAGAAGTACTTAAGCACCTTTCATCCCTTTTTGTTTATATTCCTCATAATAGGTGTGATAAATTGGACAAGAATAAAGAGGGAACGACTTTTTGGGTTTTATATAACAACGATTATTATTTTTTACCTGTTCATACTGTATAGATTAAACATTACTCAAATAGCAAGCTATGGTGATATTTTTCAGTATCCCAGTAGAAGACATCTGATGCCCATAGTTATTCCAGCGATCTTTTGTATAGGGGTAGGGGTTTGTGCTATTGGAACATGGGTACGTGAAAGATTTCAGATTGATAGATTGAGGTTTGGTTTTAAAGAGGTATTATTAAGGAGTGCATGGGTAGTTCAGCTAATAATATTGGTGATCGTTGTTGGAGTCTTATTACCAAAGACATTAAAGCCTCAGGGTCTTGATAAGATGGGTGTTAAAGAGGTAGGCCGATGGATAAGAGAAAATTCTGATAAACCATCGCCTGCAATTTTAAGCGCTTCTGCAAGAAATGCTTATTATGCTGGGGGAGAACATATTCAGATGGGAAGTGTTGGTAATGCTCTTTCCATAGCAAGAGCTAAAAAAGTAGATTACATACTAATTACACATAAAGAATATAA
The DNA here is from genome assembly GCA_046757465.1 of Candidatus Scalinduaceae bacterium. Classification (GTDB taxonomy): domain Bacteria; phylum Planctomycetota; class Brocadiia; order Brocadiales; family Scalinduaceae; genus Scalindua_A. The sequence continues at coordinate 73,167 of JBHHYH010000007.1, forward strand.
AGCTATGGGAAAAAAGTTACAGCAATCTATAGGGAACAAACAAATAGTGCTTGTATATAAGTATCCAGAGGAAAATTCCTTAAATAAACACAAAATCTTTCTGTACAAAGTTATATATTAAATGTCATTTTGTTTGCAAATAGCCAGTCTCTAACTCTTTACATATCAAGAGCTTAAATAGGTTAGACAAATGATTGTGGAAATGTAGAAGGTTATGCACAATACAATGAAAATTT
>JBHHYH010000008.1:0-72855 GCA_046757465.1 Candidatus Scalinduaceae bacterium
CGCTATACTACGTTTTCTATGTTCCTCTTATCTATTAATTATGACACAGTCTGCAAGACGTCGGGCAGGCACTATACTTATTTATTTGACAAATGATTCAATCCATCATGCCTATCTTTGATAGAACAAGTTTTATAATACAAATCAATCCTTGCTTAAAAGGAAATATCAGCGTCTATCTCACCTTTATTAAATCTTTCCAGACACTCAACTAATTTCTCTATGCAATCCAGTGAGATTTGATGAAAGTACAGTTTCTCTTCAGGTTTGAGCCATTCGGGGTTGGATACCATTCTAATTTCCTTGATTTTAATAATATGTAGTTTATTATTACATACTACCAGGCATAAATAGAGGTTGAATAAATTTTGTTTCGGTCTTATCCCATGGTATCTTGGGAGTGATTTATGTTTAACCTGAAGAAGTATTCTTGTTTGTTCGTAATATTTTTCATTAATTCCGTATTGTCCATTTCTGCCTTTTCACAGAACTATATAATTAATGGTACGTTGCAGAATAAGGATAATGGGAAGGGATTAATGAACAGTATTGTATGGAGAGAATCTTTAATCATCAAAGACAAGCGTGTTTACATACACGTTGTACTGAGTGAAGGCGCCAGGCATATTGCAGACCGTAAAAGATATAAGAACCGATGGTTTTTATTGCCGAAGGAAGTAGTTTATGATGACGCAAGTAAGCGTATTTATTATTACGGGGATAATGCTGAGACCGAAGTAGGGAGGAAGAAAAGATTCCTGGGTTTAATGCCTTATATTTCTCTTGCCGAAGGGGTAAAAATAGTGAGTTCTCCCACGGATGCCAAGTTATTGATCTCTTTCGATAACAATAATCAGGGAATCATGGAATCTGTAATACATTCTGAAGAAAGTATGGAAGTAACTTTGAGTAAAAAGTGTGGGCAATGCCATATCCTGGAATACATCTTTTCTCATAAAAATTGGGTGGAGGAAGACATTCTGCATGCATTCAACAGGATGCAGATGGATGAAGAAGAAAGATTTACAAAGGATGAGCAAGGAATAATTGATTTATTCAAAAAATATCAGTTAGGTGAGCTGGATAAGGGAAAACTGGCCAAGTTTAAATCGCTCAGGAAAATTGAAAAAAAAGATGTAATTGATATGACAGAAAAAGTATACACGAATAATTGTGTGCCCTGTCATAATCCGTCAAAGATGGAAAATATATCTTTGTTGTATTCAAAGGTAAGATGCAAAAGCATCGTTGACCGGATGAAAGAAAAAGAACCTTCTCTTTTTCTCAATAAAGACATGGATAAATTAGCCGGTTATTTGTGGGAAATAAAATTGAAACCATATGAGAATTAAACTGACAATTGTTTAGCAATATTCAAAGATTGTGAATCTTTCAAAACTACACCTGCGGGGTGTATTTATAGTCATCTTTAAATACGAACTCTGTGGCTAAAGAATTATAATTATGGAAAAATCTCCATTTGAGCAATTTATACTTGAAAATCTTTATAATGTCTGGAAAGAGCACGGCACCCATAAAGTGAAAACCTTTCAAGCACTTATAGAAGAATATGGTTTTAAAGAAAAAAATATTAATAAGCCGATGAAAAGGCTTATCTCGGAAGGATTCGTTGATACTGATCCGTACTGTGCATGGATAACAAAAAAGGGCATTACCCAAATGGCCCTTTTTGACAAAAGCGCCGTTACCCCGGAAGACAAGGTATCGGTTAGTGATGAAATTAATTTTCTCAAAAACCTTGAACAGGAAATTAGCAAATCCGAGCTTACGATGCTTGAAAGGGAAATGTGGCTGAACGGTATAAAGGAACTCAGCCATAATCCCGTGCTCCTTAAAGCGGTAAAAGCTGCTCTTAAATCTACAACAGACAGGAAACCTTCTTAATTTCGCCAGGAGTTGTAGCCGGTTGTTCTCTTATCTTTGCAATCATGTCAAGTGGTTCAAAATTAATAAAATGCTTCAATTGTGGACAGGCTCACCGCCTCGGTGATTACGGCCAAAATACGGGTATCATATGCACTGGCTGTGGTAAGAAAATGGAACCTTTGATTTTTGATAAAATATATGAAGGCGATAAAAGGGGATTTCTTACGCTTCTCGGATATTTTTCAATCACCGCCCTGATTGGTGTAATGGGTAGCATGATGATGGTGCATGGCTGGAACTTTTTGGTAACTTTTGCCATGTTGGGTGGGGTTGTTTACCTGATAGGTAAAATATTTATGAGTAAGTATAAGATTATCGGAATAGGAGAATACCTGCCGGATAAGGTCGCGCATGATAACGCGGATGCTCATTTTTCCAGCAGTTTCGACCGTTTGGTTGTCTCTTCCGTGAATGAATTGCCGCAAAAAATAAGAAAACGCTTAGAAGATGTATCAATAGTAGTAGAAGACAGGCCAAATCCTTTTGTGCTGGGAAAACTAAAATTGAAATCGAACCGGGTATTACTTGGTTTATTTCAAGGGGTGCCTTTAAATAAAAAAAGTGTATGGCATTCCGGTACCATGCCGGAAAAGATTACTATATACCAGAAAAATATTGAGGACATCTGCCACTCTGATGAGGAGATTAAACATAGAATAAAAAAAGTGGTGCGCCACGAGGTGGCACATTTTGTTGGATTTACTGAAGAACAAGTAAGAAGGTTGGGTTATTGATAGGCGTCTTCTTAGCTGCAAAAAAATGCAAATATTTTTAAATTGTGAAGCTCTAAGGCCTTACAGCCTGGCTTCCTGACTGCCAGCCCGACATCCCCGCCTGCCATCCGTCGGGCAGGGTTCTTGGTGGGTGTCGGACCTAGAAGTTACCCCCCGCACGAGGCGCCTCCGGTGGCTTGTGTTACGAGGTCGCCTCAGGCGACCCAGCACCGAAATCCATTCATCCACGGGTTCACACCCGTGGATGAATGGTGCGTGGGTAAACAACCTAAAATAAATTTAGGAATAACTATGACAAATGAAAAGGGACATATCCGCCGGGACATAGAGAACATGAGTTTTGGGGAGTTTACAGTTTGGGGGGGAATTATTGCAGTTGCAATTGCAGTCTTGATTGCAATTGTGTCAGAACAGAATAAATCTGAAATAGATCCAGAGAAAGACGTCTATTTATTCCTTCATGGAAGAACAGATCTGCAGGAAAAAGCCGTAACTGCCCTGGTTACATATGGATTTTCAAAGGAGAAGATTATCAAGGCATCGTCAGAAAACATTGGAAGCGTGGGAGACTATATGGCAATGCTCTGGATGCCGCCGGACCCGGATCGCATAAAAATTCAACTGATAACGGGGGTTAAGGAAGTAGAGCCGGAAAAGATCTTCGGACTCTGGAAAGGCGTTTCAAATAAGGACATAGATACAATTTCTCTGGAATAGGATCAGTACTGAAGCAAGAATAAATAGTGTTTGCCCGACGGGTTGCAGACTGTGTCACAATTGTCATCCCGAACTTGTTTCGGGATCTCTTAGGTTGCTAAGTTATTGGAATCATTAGATTCTGAAACAAGTTCAGAATGACAAAATGCCCTTTTTCTGGATTATGACACAGCCTGTTGTTTGGCGGGTTTACCTGACGCACCTTTTGGCGGGCCTGTCCTTATTATCATCTAAAATGAGAACTATACCAATGAAGATATTAGTAAATACTGTGAAGCTTCTGAACGCTTATAAGGCAAAAGTTGTTTTGATGACGTTCCTGGTAACATCGTTTACTTTGCCTGCATATACCCAGGAGAATTTGTGGCTCGAACTAATTGGTAAAGCTAATAAGCTTCATCAACAGAAGCGATATCCAGAAGCAGAAAGTGTATATGAAGAAGCATTGAAGGTTGCAGAGGATACCTTTGGTTCAGACCATCCTAATGTTGCAATATCCTTGAACAATCTTGCAGGACTTTATATTTCCAAAGGCAATTATGCCGAGATTGAGCCACTTTATAAGCGAGCATTGGAAATAGTTGAAAAAGCCTATGGCCCAGACCACCCTGATGTTGCAATATCCTTGAAGAATCTTGCCGAACTTTATTACAACCAGGGCAGATATGCAGAAGCTGAACCTCTTTACAAGAGTTCCTTGAAGATATTAGAAAAAGTCCTGGGTACAGACCATCCAGAGGTTGCGATTATATTAGAACATATGGCAGAGCTTTACAAAAAGATAGGCAAGGAAGACGAAGCAGAATAATTCTGAGCTATGGTCAAGGACACACATCCCCGCCCGATCGCCTTTCTGACAATGTCTTTCGGTCAGGTACCGGCAGGTTTTAATATAAATCAATCCCTGCTTCCGTGTACGAAATGGTAGGTATTTTAATACCGTACGCACAAAGGGCAAAAATAATTTGTGTGGTTAAGAAACGATAGAAGTTTTACAAATGAACTACTTGTATCAATATTTCAGTTATGGGATATGATGTAGTATAACATCCCCAAAAGCAATCTGCCATCTTATAGTTTGAATTAATTCGTTAAATAAGTAAATGTTTCTCTCCTACTTATTCATTCAAAATATTCCCCTCGAAATAATTTCGCTATAATTTTCAAGAACGACTGCAATTAAGAAAATATTTCGAGATTTTCAAAATTGAAAATTTAGAAATTTCTTTCGTAGTTTGTTGCGAGGTCGTAAGGTTTAATTATGTTGTTACTTACGAATTTGCATGAATTATATGTCAAAAAAAAACTAACGGTATGAATATTGCTTTTAATACTCAAACAAATACATTAGATTTATTTTTATAACTTTATGAACGACAAAGCTATGGAAAGAAAAAAATATATTGCTGAGTTTTTAGGAACTTTTACACTGGTTTTTGTTGGGGCTGGTTGCGTTTGTGCAGACAGCTATTTGGTGAAGGCTGGTTTACAGGGATTTGGGCTTTTAGGGATTGCTATTGCATTCGGCTTTGTTGTTGTGGCAATCGTTTATTCGTTAGGTTATATATCTGGTGCACACATAAATCCTGCGGTCACTGTATCCATGATCATGACGAACAGGATGAGTGTGGATAATGGTTTAAAGTATATTTTCTCTCAACTCGCAGGGGCATCATTCGCTGGATTTTTGTTAAGAATTTTATTTCCCGAGGCTTTATATAGCACTTTTTTGGGGACATGTGTATTAGGTTCTGGTGTCACAGTAATACAGGCTATTCTAATGGAGGCAGTAATAACGTTTTTACTGGTATTTGTTGTGTATGCTACCGTAATAGACAAGAGAGCGAATCCAACAAATGCAGGGCTTGCGATAGGATTGGTTGTTTTATTTGGTGTAATGGTTGGAGGACCAATAAGCGGTGGTTCCTTAAACCCAGCACGTGTGTTTGGACCTGCAATTGCTTCGGGACATTTTACTAATCATTATGTATGGTGGATTGGACCTATTTTAGGTGGTGTTGTTGCAGGATTTGTTTATGAATACTTATTTGCTGAGGAAAGAGAAGAAATATTGTTCAAAAAGGCATTGGAAAAAACTAAAGGTTTTCTGAGAAGAGCACAGAAGATAAAGGAACTTGTAGGAAAACGTATCGCGTCATTACATCATTAAAACACAACATTAATTTGTGTTAATTCGTGGCTAAGAACTTCTCCATTCACCATAATCCTTTATTGAGACTTTCTGACCACTTTTGAGTAGGGAATATGTCCCAAAGTCATTCATAGTATCAAGTGTATCTGAGTCAAACACTGGCCCGTCTTTACATACCATCTGTCCGTCACACACACACTGTCCGCATATGCCAATACCACATTTCATATATCTCTCTAGTGACGCCTCACATTGAATATTATTCTTTTTGCAGAATTCATATACCTTGAGCATCATAATCTCCGGCCCGCAGGTATAAATAATCTCAAATCTATGCTTTTTGTGTAAGTCTTCTAAAGCATCTGTTGGATATCCTTTTTTGCCAGCGCTTCCGTCTTCGGTAAACGTAATCATATTTTTGAATCGGTTTGGAAAGAGCAATTTTGATTTTGTTGTTGCACCATTGAGTATTATGACCTCCCCTATTTCCCCTCCTTCGTAAGGAGGGGAAGAAGGGGAGGCAGAATAATCTTTCGACTCTCCTTCGGAGGAAGGGGAGGTAGAATAATCTTTCGAATCCCCTTTGGAAGGAGGAGATGTAGAATGAAAATCCTTTGAGTCTATTTTTTGCAAAGGGGAAGATGGGTGGTGTTTTTGTCCACCTTTGTCTTGATTTGGATTAGATTGCAATCTGTCAATGAGTGTGGCTAACGACGCCATCCCGCACCCACCTCCAATCACGCATGCATTTTTGTCACCATTGGGGATGCTGAATCCTTTTCCAAGAGGTCTTCTTATACCTACTTTGTCACCAACCTTCATAGCGTGCATATATTTTGTAAACTTGCCTCTCGCAAGTACCGAGATGCCAAAGAAATCGTCACCATAGTATGATACTGCAAAAGGTTTTTCATCAACTCCCGGCAGCCATATCATTGTAAATTGACCTGTCTCGTAAGCAAGTTCATGGTTGAATATAAATGTCTTCGTATCATCAGATTCAATCACAATCTTATCAATCTTTAACATTACGGGTTGTTCATAGTGCATAATGAGTTCATTCATGGGCGATTCCTACCATTTCATTGATATTACTAAAGTCATTATCAGACATCCATGATTCTATTTCATGGCAGACCTTTTGGAAGACATACATCCCTCTTTGATATATTCCAGTACCAATCCCAATTGCAGTTGCTCCTGCCATAATCATTTCAATGGCATGACGACCGGTGGATATCCCTCCAACACCTATTATGGGAATTTTGACTGATTCGTATATGTCATAAACACATCTGGTTGCGATTGGCCTTAAGGCATTTCCAGAGACTCCACCAACCTTATAAGAGAGTACGGGCTTCTGTGCTTCTATATTTATAATCATTCCCGGACCCAATGTATTTACGGCCGTGATGGCATTGGCACCTGCATCTTCGGCAGCCTTTGCCAGATTGCCTATTTCTGGTATATTCGGTGATAGTTTCACGAAGATTGGTAATTTAGTGGCCTTTCTAACAGCAGATACTATTTCCTTTGTGTTTTCGGGTGTTCCCTGACCGGCTAATAGTCCAAATCCGGGCGTGTGAGGACACGAAAGTGGGAGTTCGATTGCGGCAAATTTTGTTTCTGCCAGTTCCTCTACAACACGTACGAAATCGTTTGAGTCTGTACCAATCGCACTTGCTATTACGGGTACGGTTACTTCATCAATATTTGCGAATTCCTTGACTGTTTCTTCCACACCAGGATTGGAGTAACCAACTGCATTTAACATACCCGCTTCAAATGTAACTACAGTTGGGTTTTTGTGACCTTCTCTTGGTTCAAGGCTGACTGACTTTATGGTAACCGCTCCGGCACCATTGTCGGCAACTCGTTTCAGCAAGGACCTGGAAGTACCGAGAAACCCTGATGGCAGAATAGTTGGATTGGGTAATTTGATTCCGCACAAGTCTACGCTAAGATTTGGCTTAGTCATTTGTGTTTTTGACATCCACTATGTCACGTTAGCGACACCCTGAAAACATGAAGTACTATAATGCCTATAGATTCCCGATCCCTGCCCGACGGGAGTTGGAAGACAATTGTAACACAGTCTGCTACTTTAGTAGGCATGATTGGGAATCTATTTTACAAAATCTTCATTACAGGATTACAAGAATGGCAGGATAAAGAAGGAAGTAAAAATCCTGTAAATCTTGTTGTCGAAGTATACCAAAAAGCCGGAATTTATTGAAGACCATTTTTGATGTAAAAAGCATGATTCTTAAAATATTGACTTTTATTGGAAAATGTGGTTCTTTATTGAGTTATGCGTATTTTGGGAATAGATCCTGGCACAATAATAACCGGTTATGGAGTAGTTGAGGACAATAATGGTGATTTGTCTCTCGTAGATTATGGTACGATCACGAGTGGAAGAAAGGATTCGTTTCCGGATCGACTCAAAAAGATTTATGACGGATTAAACGGGGTTATAAAAAAACATAAACCTGGCCATGTTGCGGTGGAGAAGGTGTTTTATGGGAAAAGCGTTAAAGCTGCCATTAAAATTGGTGAAGGTAGAGGTATAGCAATCTTGTGTGCAGCTTCTGCTGGAATACCTGTATCCGAATATGCTCCTACAGTTGTCAAGAAATCTGTTGTCGGTTCTGGTAGTGCTCAAAAGGTACAGGTACAAGAGATGGTGAGGGTTATTTTGAATTTGTCTAAGTGTCCGGAACACTTTGATGCCTCAGATGCCCTTGCAATTGCCATATGCCACTGCCATAGAAGAAAATTGATGATTTAATCTTGACAGGTATATCGTATTAGCTATAATTCTCGATTTGTGATATAATTTGTTGTAATTTATGGTAGTATAACCAATTAAGAGGAACTTAATCTGCAAGTAGTAAATAAAAATTAAAAGGACAGCGGGATTACTGAGATGCTATATGAAGATGTCTTATCTTCTGATGTTAATATCAAGACTTTGAAAGATGGATATACAGAGGGTATATCATTAGAAGAGGCAATACGTAAATCTAAGGTCTTAATAGAGGCATTACCATATATTCAGTCATTTAAGGACAAAGTGGTAGTGATTAAGTTTGGCGGAAGCGCCATGGTGAATATAAAGACCTTTCAGAGTATCTTACAAGATGTGGTTTTTATGAAAACTATTGGCATGAGACCCGTAATAGTGCATGGTGGCGGCCCGCATATAAGCAAGGAAATGAAAAAAAGGGGGAAAGAGCCTCTTTTTATAAACGGTTATCGTGTTACTGACAAAGAGACGTTAGAAATAGTTATTGAAGTACTGGTAAATCAGATAGGTGGTCTAATTATCAATAAGATAAATGAAATGGGAGCGGAAGCAGTAGGTGTGTGGTCTAAAAAGAAGAGTCCGGTCAAAGCCAGGAAATATGTGTTTAAAGAGCAGGGCAAATCGAAAGAACATGACCTTGGTTATGTGGGTGAACTTACTGAGATAGAATGTAAGACATTTAATAAGTTATGTGAAAGTGGCAGAATACCTATTGTGCCACCAATTGCTGAAGGAACTAATAAAGAAATTTTCAATGTGAATGCAGACAATGTGGCTTCCTTTATCGCGCGTTTTTTAAAGGCTGAAAAATTAGTATTTATTTCAAATACTCATGGAATCCTGACTGACCCGTCTAATCCGGATTCGCTGGCATCTACTTTACACGAGGACGAGGTAAATAAGCTAATAGAGCGTGACATAATAAGTGGTGGCATGCTTCCAAAGGCACAAGCCTGTGTAACAGCCTTAACAGCGGGTGTGAGGAAGGCTCATATTATTGATGGCAAAATACCTCATTCTTTACTACTTGAGATTTTTACAGATAAGGGGATTGGAACACAAATAATAGTTTAAATCGTATTGGAGAAGGCGTAAATAATTTGTCTTTAAAACTGTTGCCGAACCGATATAGTATTTATGTATTGTGGCAAGCAGTTTTCTTTAGTTGTTATCGACCTCACAATCAGAGTTTACGGGAAATTAAATTCATGTGATGTTTTGGCAGTTTAGGTTCAGTGCGTTTTAAAAGCTGGTCTTTTTGATCTTCGCCCACTTCAAAAAGAGCATACAAGATTAAACCCTTCCGTTATTCCTCTCATTGCAGGAAATTTAGATATTATGAGTAACAGTATGGTTGTAGAAAACTTTAATAATTTTGTAATACCAAATTACACTCGTAACCCTATAGTCCTTGTTAAGGGTGAAGGGGTATATGTTTGGGACGGAGAAGGAAAGAGGTATCTCGACCTTTTTTCTGGTTGGGCCGTTAGCTCTTTAGGACATTGTCATCCCAATGTAGCAAGAGCAATACAGAAACAGGCGGCTACTTTAATTCATGTACCAAATATTTTTTATACTGAACAACAGGGACTCCTTGCAAAATATATTTCTGAAAACTCTTTTAATGGTCAGTGTTTTTTTTGTAACAGTGGTGCAGAGGCAAATGAGGCAGCTATAAAATTAGCAAGGATTCACAATTCCTCAAAAGGTAAGTATAAAATTATCACGATGAAAGATTCCTTTCATGGAAGAACACTGGCGACCGTAACAGCTACAGCTCAACCAAAGTATCATAGTGGTTTTGCGCCACTTGTCGAAGGGTTCACATATGTTCCTTTTAATAATCTGAGTGAAGTGACAAAGGCTATAGACGATAAGACGTGTGGTATAATGATTGAACCTATTCAGGGAGAGGGAGGAATAAATGTGGCTGACATGGAATATTTGAAGGGGTTGAGAAAGATTTGTGATGATAAAGGGCTTCTCTTGATTATAGATGAGGTTCAGTCAGGGATGGGAAGAACAGGAAAGTATTTTGCATATCAACATTATGATATTACCCCTGATATCATGACGCTTGCTAAGGCCCTTGGTAATGGTACTGCTATAGGCGCTATGGAAGCCAAAAAAGAAATTGCTAAAAGCCTAGTACCGGGTAGTCATGCTTCTACTTTTGGTGGGAATCCTCTTGCATGTGCAGCATCAGTTGCAGTATTTGAAACAATTCAATCTGAAAATTTGTTGGAAAATGTGAAAAAAATGAGTGATTACGCCTTCGGACAGTTAAGAAGTATGGCAGAAGAATTTAATATTATTAAAGAAGTAAGAGGTATAGGGGTGATGATTGGTATTGAACTTAAGACTGAAGCAAATGAAATAGTAAAGAAATGTATGGAAGCAGGATTATTGCTTAACTGTACTCATGAGACGGTGATAAGATTTATGCCACAACTAAATGTAAAAAAAGAACATATAGATGAGGGATTAGACATCTTTAGGAATGTTTTGAGAACAATAAGTTAGTGTCGTTGCGGAAAGCCGTTTTTTGAATTTTTATGTAGGGTTCGTTCCCCCGCCACAAAAATTGGCTGACAGGGGGAACAGCCTCTACAAATCATATAAATAATGTCTTTTCAGCAGCAGAAACTAATTAATAACTATAGGAAATGATATGAAGTGTAAAGACTTAACTACAATTGCGGATCTTTCACCTGAAGATGTTGACGAGTTATTTGCATTGACAACGGAGATGAAAGAATCTTATAGACGAAATGAAGTAGACCACTATCTTGCCGGAAAAACGCTCGGTATGATCTTTGAAAAAAGCTCGATGCGTACAAGAGTTTCTTTTGAAGCCGCAATAACACAGCTGGGAGGGCATGCAATATACTTAACTAAACAGGATATAAACCTTGGTGTGCGTGAATCTGTAAAAGATGTAGCATCGGTTTTGTCACGGTATGTAGATTGTATTACAATTAGAACTTATGCCCATGAAACGGTTGTTGAGCTTGCTAAAAGTTCTTTCGTACCTGTTATTAATGCGCTTTCGGATTATACTCATCCGTGTCAGGCCCTTGCAGATTTATATACAATAAAGGAAAAAAAAGGCACCCTTGAAAATATTAAATTGGCATTTGTTGGTGATGGAAATAATGTTGCCAGGTCACTAGCCCTTTTATGTGCAAAGTTAAATGTTTCGTATCAAATAGCTTCTCCTGAAAATTATGAGTTATCTACAGAGTTTTTAGAAGAAGTTAGGAACATAGCAAGATCCAGCACTTGTATCGAACAATATAGAGAACCGAAGAAGGTAGTTGAAAATGCGGATATTATTTATACTGATACATGGATTAGTATGGGAAAGGAAAAGGAGGTAGAAACCAGGCGTAATGATTTTAAAGGTTATCAGGTAAATAGTGAATTGGTGTCATTTGCTAAGAAGGATGTTTTTGTGATGCATTGTCTCCCAGCTCACCGTGGGGAGGAGATTACGGATGATGTTATTGATGGGCAGAATTCTATAGTTTATGACCAAGCTGAAAACAGGCTACATATTCAGAAGGCTTTGTTGAAGTTGTTTATTTTTAAGTGAGCTTTATACAATAACTTTAGCTCCTGCCCGTCCCTGCGTTGCCGGCAGGCGGGCACTTTAAACTTCCTGCCCCCGCCAGAATGCACGTCGCCCGCCCGGATGGCTTGGTCGGACGGGGGCTGGCGAGCTGATTGGCAGGCGGGTAGGTACTCTTAACTTAAGAGGTCTATAATATAATGCGAAAAGACGGCAGAAAACCAGATGAATTGCGTCCGGTTAAAATAGAGAGAAATTTTACCAAATTCGCGCCTGGTTCTGTGTTTATACAAGTTGGAGATACCAAGGTAATTTGTACAGCTTCGATTGACGAAAATGTGCCTCCTCATATGAAGAATTCGGGCCAGGGATGGGTTACGGCAGAATACTCTTTGCTACCAGGTTCCACACCTAAAAGGGTAGTAAGAGAAGCCGCTCGTGGTAGAATAAATGGACGTACTCAAGAAATCCAGAGGCTAATAGGAAGGTCTATGCGTGCCATAGTTAATCTGTCGACGCTGGGTGAAAGGACAATATGGATTGATTGCGATGTAATTCAAGCTGACGGTGGCACACGAGTTGCGGCTATAACTGGAGGATACGTTGCGTTAGTTGATGCCATCAAGTGGTTGAGGAATAAGGGTGAAATCACCGGAGAGCCGCTTTTGGGAAGTGTGGCCGCCGTGAGTGTTGGAGTAGTAGATGGCGTGCCTATGTTGGACTTATGTTACGAAGAGGACTGCGCTGCTAAAGTTGATATGAATATAGTATTGACGGGAGATGGCGAGTATATTGAATTACAGGGTACGGGAGAACAACAAACATTTTCCGAGAAAGAACTTGCTGAAATGATCAGTCAGGCCAAAAAAGGAGTAAATCAGTTGACACAGATGCAAAAGCAAGCTTTAGAAGGACAGCGTTAATAAAAGGAGGCAGGAGGGGCATACCCGCCCGAACGACGTAGCCGGACAGGTGGCCTACGCCCGTACATAGTAAGCAGTAAGCATTTGACAAGAGGCAAGCCTTAATCGTTATTTGTTATTAGGAGTCTATTAACTCCTGATTGTTTATGACTTGTCCAGGTTAGGTAATAAATACTGTGAAGGTGAATAAAATCGTAATAGGGACACACAATTATAAAAAAAAATCGGAGATTAAGAAGATCCTAAACGGGATACCAGTAAAGCTGATAGATTTAGAAGATTTTGAAAATCCTCCTAGTATTATTGAAGACGGTGCTACTTTCAGGGAAAATGCTGCTAAGAAGGCGCTTGGGCTGGCCAATTTCTGTAAAACTAGCGTAATGGCGGATGATTCAGGATTAGAGGTTGATGTGTTAGATAAGCGTCCTGGTGTTTTTTCTTCACGTTACTGTGGTGAGAATACAAGCTATGAGGAAAAATGTTTAAAATTGCTTGAAGAATTAAAAGGAGTCTCTTTTGATAAAAGAACAGCAAGGTTTCTTTGTGCAATAGCTTTAGCTGAACCGAATAAGTTACTATTTGTCGTAGAGGCAAGTTGTGAAGGCCACATTGATACTGAACCTCGTGGGATACACGGTTTTGGATATGACCCAGTATTCTATGTACAAAAATACAAACGAACCATGGCAGAGCTGGAGCCAGAGGTGAAGAATCAAATCAGCCATAGGGCATTGGCTTTGAAACTTTTCAGGAAAAGATTAAAGGAAATGGTTTAAAAAGGATTTCTACGTAATTTAGATGTACAAATCTCTTTAGACCATTTTTTGGTAAAATTTTATAGTTAGTTTTTGAAAAATCATTTATTATTAAGGAAAGTAAGAAAATGCTGAGAAGCAAGATAATAGTATGTTTTTTATTTGTAGGATCATTTTTCCTTTTGAGTAATTTAAACATATTTGCTTATGCAGTTGATACTGATCAGATATTTGCTGATAAATGTGAGATGTGTCATGGGCCTGACGGTAAGGGTACTAAGCAAGGTATAGATTTCGGAGTTCCGGATTTTACCGATGCAGAATGGCAGTCTTCTAAGACCGATGAAGAATTTATAAACTCAATTACAAATGGGAAAGAGGATAATCCAGACTATTTGCCGTTTGGTGGAGTATTAGCAGAAGATGAGATTGTGGCCATGGCTTCGCATGTTAGAAAATTTGCTCAGTAGATACTAATTAGTAACAGGAGTTTCTTTTGAATATTAATCAGATACGTAATTTTTGTATAATAGCCCACATAGATCATGGGAAATCTACACTGGCTGATCGCCTGCTTGAAAAGGTAAATGCTGTTAGTCCAAGAAAATTTCGTGATCAGATGTTAGATGACATGGAGCTGGAAAGGGAGAGGGGTATTACCATAAAGGCGAGTGCAGTTGCTTTAGATTATAGAATAAATGGGGAGATATATACTTTGAATCTGATAGATACTCCCGGACATGTTGATTTCAGTTATGAGGTGTCACGCAGTCTTGGCGCATGCGAAGGCAGTTTGATCCTGATTGATGCAGCACAAGGGATCGAGGCACAGACAATAACGAATGTTTATATGGCAATGGAAAAGAATCTAGAAATCATACCCGTCATTAGCAAGATCGACCTTAAATCTGCCAGATCCCGGGAAGTCAGCGAGGAAATAGTGAACATCCTGGGTATAAACAGCACAGAGATCTTAAAAGTAAGCGCAAAGACTGGTATGGGAATAGACAGCATTTTCGACGCCATAATAGATAAAATGCCGCCACCAAAAGGTGATATAAACGCTCCATTGCGGGCATTAATCTTTGATTCAGTTTATGATGATTATCGTGGTGTAATAGTTTACGTACGCATCTTTGACGGGGCTGTCAAAGTAGGTGACAATATTTTCATGATGAAGACCAACAGATCCTTTGAAGTTGCTGAGTTAGGTTTGTTCAAACCAGAGATGACTCCTGTTGACACCTTGGGTGCGGGAAGTGTTGGTTATTGCATTGCTAATATAAAGTCAATACATGATGTTCATATAGGGGATACAGTGACCCAGACAAAGCGCAGGTCTACGGTAGCTCTTCCGGGTTACCACAGGCCTCTTCCTATGGTTTATTGCGGTTTGTATCCTGCGAATAACGTTGATTTCATGCCCTTAAGGGATGCGATTGAGAAACTATGGCTTAATGATTCCTCGTTTTCGTATGAACCTGAAACATCTCAGGCATTGGGGTTTGGCTTTAGGTGCGGATTTCTTGGCCTCTTGCACATGGAGATTGTACAGGAGCGACTCGAAAGAGAGAGTAATGTGGAGATAGTTCAAACAGCTCCAACGGTGACGTATGAAATATTAACACATGATGGTGATGTAATAAAGGTTGACAATCCCGAAAAACTACCTCCGGTAGATAAGATAGACGAGTTTCGTGAGCCAATGGTTAGAGCCAAGATCATTCTCCCTGCAGAATACATCGGTGCAATTATGCAGTTGTCCGAAGAAAGAAGGGCCAAATACAAAAGCACAGAATACTTGAGTGAAAAGCGCGTGATACTCACATATGATATCCCACTGGGAGAAATGATCTTCGATTTTTATGATAAATTGAAATCTTCAACAAAAGGGTACGGAACTTTAGATTATGAGTTTATTGGTTATGTGTCTGAAGACCTTGTAAAATTGGATATTTTAGTTGCCGGAAAGAAAGTAGATGCCCTTTCGTGTATTATACACAGGAAGAAGGCAGAGGCCAAAGGCAGGAGACTGGTAAAGAAGTTAAAAAAAGATATATCCCGGCATATGTTTGAGATTCCCATTCAGGCCGCTATAGGGAGCAGGGTTATTGCAAGAGAGACAATACGTCAAATGTCAAAAAATGTTACGGCGAAGTGCTATGGTGGTGACGTTACCAGGAAACGAAAACTTCTTGAAAAACAGAAGGAAGGGAAAAAAAGAATGAAGTGTGTTGGAAAGGTTGAGATTCCACAAAGGGCGTTTTTATCCGTATTATCTACGGATGTGTGAACAGCACATGAGAGATGTAGCGAAGAATGATAATTAATCAAATAGGGTGGAAGTAACATTAGATTTTTTAAACAAGATTTATAGAAGATTCTTTGACGAAGTTAATATGGGTAAAGCAGAGTTAAAAAGTGGTATTGACAAGAAAAAGGGTAAAAAGAAAAAGGGTTTTGTCCGCGAAAACGTTGAGTCTATTTTAATTGCAATAGCGCTTGCTTTTATATTGAGAATTTTTGTAGTGGAGGCGTTTAAGATTCCAACGGGTTCGATGGCACCTACATTATTGGGGCAGCATAGACTTGTTAAATGTCCTAACTGCAGTTGGAAATTCGAGTGTGACCATAGTGCTGATTATGTGAGATGCTCAAATTGTTTTTATAAGATACATATATCTGGATATATGAAGAGGGGGGGGAACAGGATACTTGTAAACAAGTTTGTTTATGATTTTGGCAAGCCCAAAAGGTGGGATATCTCCGTTTTTAAATATCCATTTAGTGATGTTACATGTTTATCATGTGGTTATACTTCACGCCAATCAACGATATGTAAAAAATGTTCTAATGATATAAAAAGAGAGAATTACCTCACAGGCAAGGTTAACACCATAAAAGGTTATCTCGGTCTAACCCAATATCACAAAGTGGTATGTAAGACTTGTAATACAAAGGAGATAATTGTTTGCGAACAATGTGGCTCCACTAATGTCCACGTTGGGCGGAAAAATTATATAAAGCGTGTGATTGGTTTACCCGAAGAAAGACTTCAAATCGTAAATGGAGATATTTACATCAACGGCAGGGTACAAAGAAAGCCAGCAAAAGTACAAGAGGAACTCTGGGCACCTGTTTTTGATAGCAATTATCCGGCGCACCAGGAAATAGTTAAAAATTGGGAGGCGAAGGATGACTTCTGGGATATCGACAAAAGGCAATTACAATTGAAATTACCAGAAGGATTTACTCAGGCATCATACGCAACATTTGAAAGGCAAATTACAGATTATAATGTTTACAATAGTAAGATTACTGATGCAATAGATGGTGATATTATGGTAAAATTCGATGTAGTGACCTCAAGAAATAGTGGAGGTATTTCGATTATACTGGAAAAAGATGAAAAAACATTTGAGGCATTTATACGATCAAGAGGTGAGAAAAGGGAATCGTATCTTAAGATGTCAAATATGATAATTGTAAGTGATGCTAATATCTTTATAGAACTAGAAAATAAGTGTAGGATTGAGTTTTCAAATGTTGATAAAAGAGTTAGTTTAAAATTGAACGGTTCAGAAGTTTTTTCACATACTTATGACGATGATTTATTACCATCAGACAATTATACAAAATACAGCAAATTGAAGATTGGTGGAGTAAATACTGAAGCAGTCTTTAAAAACATCTCTATTTTCCGTGATGTTTACTACACAAACGCTGGAGAGTGGGGTACGCTGAGGCCTGCCGAAATAGGAGAAAAAGAGTATTTTTTTCTTGGTGATAATAGTAGAAACAGTAATGATAGTAGATTTTGGAAGTTTGTTCCTGAGAGCAGCCTGGTAGGAAAAGCCTTTATGGTATTTTGGCCATTGAGGACAATTAAATTTATTAGGTAGCTTAAGGAGTTATCAATGAGACTAATACAGGCAATTGAGTTAACGAAGACTTATGGTAAAAGAAATGTTGTGAATCGTGTCAACTTTGAGGTTCACTCTGGAGAGATAGCAGGCCTTCTGGGACAAAATGGTGCGGGAAAGAGCACTGCATTTTCAATGATAATTGGTTTGATTAAGCCAAATTACGGTAGCGTTTTCTTTCGCGGTGAGGATGTTACGGATTTACCAATATACCAGCGTGCAAGATTAGGGATGGGATACCTTTCTCAAGAACCTTCTGTCTTTCAGCGCTTAACTGTTGAAGATAACATACTGGCGATATTGGAGACACTTAAGTTCAACTATAGAGAAAGGATAAAAAAAAAGAATCAGCTCTTAGGAGAGTTAGGGTTAACACACTTATCAAAGAAAAAAGCCTGTATTCTTTCAGGTGGTGAAAGAAGGCGCCTTGAGATTGCAAGAGCAATGTCAACCTCACCCTCATTGATACTCCTGGATGAGCCTTTTTCTTTTATTGATCCAATTGCTGTCGCGGAAATTCAGGATATCGTTTTGAGTCTAAAAGACAAGGGCATCGGTATATTACTAACAGACCATAATGTAAGAGAAGCCTTGAGTATTACGGATCATTCTTATATTCTTAATGAGGGGAATATTATAACTAGTGGAACTACACAAAAGTTACTTCATGATCCTTTGGCAAGAAAATCATATTTGGGGGAAAACTTCTTGAGTAATGATATAAGAGCACCAGAACCTTATAGGACTTACATTGAAAATGGAGAAGAAGTGGAAAAGAAGGAAAAGGCAAGTAGAAGAAAAAAGAGAAGCTTAAATAAGTCTTGAGATGTTAGTTGTGGCTGATTTTGGAAAGTTATTTATTTTTATTGGACTTTTACTGGTTGTAATTGGAATTGTTTTCATTGTAGGGAACAAGATACCTTTTATTGGCAAGTTACCAGGTGACATAGCTATAGAGAGGAATAATTTCAATTTTTATTTTCCTCTTACAACATGTATCATTATTAGCATTATCCTGTCTCTTATCTTTTGGCTTTTAGGTAAAAAATGAGCGTCCCTGAATTTCTTAGCTTGTCAGCTCGATTCCGCCATTCTGGGGAATTGTAAATGAACTGAGCTACTGGTTTAGATAAAGACATCTACAAGTGTTACAATCATCAATATTATGCTTATCAAACCATTAACAGTAAAAAATGCCATGTTTATATTTGATAAATCATGAGGTTTTATGAGCGAATGCTCATAAAATAACATTACACAAACGAAACATACTCCCCCAAAATAAATAATATCAAGGTTAGCAAAATACATAAATATGACGAGAACTATTACCATGATAAAATGCAAGATAGAAGATAACCTAAGGGAATTTTTGAGCCCCATTTTCTTGGGTATAGAATATAATCCGGTTTTTAAGTCATGTTGTAAATCCTGACATGAATAAATAATATCGAAACCAACCGTCCATAATAAAACAGCAATTGCCAGAATAAAAGGAGCAAGATCAATTTCTCCTTTTATTCCTATCCAGGCACCTATCGGAGACAATGCAAGTGCCAATCCTAATACAACATGTGATAAATTGGTAAATCTTTTAGTGTATGAATACCCAAAAATTATTAGGAGGGCTATCGGGGAAAGGAGTAAAGAGAGTAGGTTTAATGCGGCGGCAAAGGCAATAAACAGAATTGCACAAAATACTGTAAAAATCCAGAGATTTGGTCTTCCTATGAGATTTTGGAGATGAATACGATAATCTGTCCTGGGATTTAGAATGTCATATTTAGTATCAACAAGCCTGTTAAATGACATTGCGCAACTACGTGCCATGATTAACGCACCTATTATTAAGAGGATTTGTCTTAAGCTGGGTAATCCATTTGCCGCAATAAAAGCGCTCATTACTGCAAATGGTAATGAGAAAATAGTGTGTGAGAACTTTATTAATCTTAAGATCGAATATAATTTTAGTAGTGTATTTTGGTTAGATTTGCTAATATTTTTTCCGTTATCAGAAAGTTGCATTTTGAATGTGTGTTTTATTGATGATAAGCTCGCTAAATCCTACAGCTTCTTATAAAATTGATGTTTCAAATTAAAAATCCTGAATATGATAACATTTATAAAGGACTTTACAAAATATTTTAAGTTTATTCCTCCTAAACCAGTTTAGAAATTAGGATAAGAGGTGATATATTTAACTTGGACTTGAGTAAAATGTGAATGTTTTAACATAAACCGGATGTCATAATGGCAGCAAAAAGATTGAGTTATAAGGTTGAGCGTCAAAGTGGCAGACATTTAGTCAATTTTGTGCAGTGAATAAGTCTCTTTTATTAAAACACTTATGTAAATCTAAGTGTGCTGAGGCGTACTAAAAGCATGTTGGCATTTGTTTTGCTTAAAGGTAATAAAAGTACTTTAAAACACTAAAACAATCAATTTAAACACAATTAGCGATTAGACAGAAGGAATTAGATTTATATGATGACATTTTTAAAACAAGACAAGGGAGGTTATAGTATTTTAATAACCGATGACGATGAAAACTGTCGATATAGCCTAAAAAATATATTCGAACCAGAGGGTTACGTAACATATTTAGCGAGTTGTGGCAGGGAGGCAGTTGAAATTGCAAAACAGAAATTCCTGCATCTTTTAATATTGGACATACATCTTCCAGATTTTAGCGGATTGGATACATTTGCATTCATAAAAGAAGAAAAGAAAATGATAATTCCATGTATTTTTGTTTCTGCGGATACCTCTAAGGAATTAAAGATGGATGCAATAGAGGCAAATGCCTACACGTTGATTTCTAAGCCAATAAATAAGGATATGATTAAATATGTGGTAGAGCAATCAATAGAAAGATATTACTGGAAAAGTTAACGATGATATTTTATGTTTTGTGTAAAGTTGTTCCAGAGAAAGGAGTGAGGAGGAAAGTATGAAAACGAAACCAATAGGAGAAAAATTACTGGTGAAAAGGTTGGAGGCAGAAGAGAAAACAGCTGGAGGCATTGTTTTACCAGAAACTGCCAAGGAAAAGCCAAAAGAAGGAAAGATAATTGCGTTGGGAGATGGAAAGTTGTTGGATAATGGAAAAAGGGCAAAGTTTCAAGTGAAGAAGGGGGATAAGGTGGTTTTTTCATCTTATGCTGGGACTGAGGTTAAGATCGGAACTGAGGAATACCTTCTGATGTCTGAAGATGATATTCTTGCCGTAATAGAGTAATTTTTTTGGAGGGAGAGATGGCTGGTAAGAAAGTTATATATGGTCACGATGTAGGAGACGCCCTAAAAAAGGGAATAGGTATGTTGTCTGAAGCAGTCAAGGTAACACTTGGCCCAAGGGGTAGAAATGTTATTATTGAAAAGAGTTTTGGCTCTCCAACTATAACAAAGGATGGAGTTATGGTTGCAAAGGAAATAGAATTCGAAGACCCTTACGAAGATATAGGGGCAAAGATGGTAAAAGAAATTGCATCCAAGACGGCCGATATTGCTGGTGATGGCACTACAACCGCAACCGTACTGGCGGAAGCAATATATAAAGAGGGTTTAAAACGCATTGTATCTGGAGCCAGTCCAGTTGGTATAAAACGCGGGATTGAAAAAGCTATCGATGCTATGACAAAAGAACTTAGCAAAATGAGTATTCTAGTTGCTGGAAAGAAAGAAATAAAGCAAGTCGGTACTATTGCAGCAAACAATGATCCAGAAATTGGAGAGCAGATATCAAATGCTATGGAGCGGGCAGGAAAAGATGGTATAATATCAGTTGAGGAAGGTACAGGCCTGGATACCTCAGTGGAACTGGTGGAGGGAATGCAATTTGATAAAGGTTACTTGTCTCCATATTTTGTTACTGATACCGGGAAAATGGAAACCGTTTTAGAAAATCCGTACATATTAATTCATGAGAAAAAGATATCAACAGTAAAGGATCTTTTACCTTTATTAGAAAAGATATCTAAATCGGGAGAACCATTATTGGTGATTGCTGAGGATATAGAAGGAGAGGCGATTTCAACTCTCGTTGTCAATAAGATTCGAGGCACATTAAAATGCGCTGCAGTAAAGGCGCCTGAATTTGGAGATAGAAGAAAGGCTATGCTCGAAGATATAGCTACGTTGACTGGTGGAAATGCTATATTTGAGAATCTGGGTATAGAATTGAGTGGCGTCCAACTTTCAGATTTGGGAAGGGCCAAAAAGGTTATTATTGGTAAAGAAAATACAATGATATTCGAAGGTGGTGGTTCAACTGAAACTGTTCAGGGTAGAATTGCACAAATAAAAAATGAGATTGAATCTGCCACTTCAGATTATGATAAGGAAAAATTACAAGAAAGGTTAGCCAAGCTTACAAGCGGAATAGCAAAGATAAATGTTGGTGCTGCAACAGAAGCAGAGATGAAGGAGAAGAAGGCACGAATAGAGGATGCTATGCATGCTACTAAGGCTGCTGTTGAGGAAGGAATATTACCGGGTGGAGGTGTGGCGCTTTTAAGAGCAGGAAGAGTTTTGAAAAAAGTAGAATCAGAAGCAGATGAAGATGAAAAGATCGGAATAAATATAATCAAAAAATCATTAGAAATTCCACTTAAGCAGATTGCTGACAATGCAGGCTGCAATGGGACTTTAGTTGTTCAAAAAGTAAAAAATTCAAAAGATAATTTTGGTTTTGATGCTGTTAAAGAAGAGTACACAGATTTGGTCAAGGCGGGCATAATAGATCCTACAAAGGTTGTGAGAATTGCCCTTCAAAATAGCGCGAGTATTGCGAGTTTGTTATTGACTACTGATGCTATAGTGAGTGAAGTGCCTGAGGAGAAGGAAGATAAAAAGGAAAAAAAGAAATAGACATTACGTAGATATAATAAATAAGATAATACCGGTGATAATGCCATCTTTTTATAAAGATGGCATTTTTTTTCTCATAATCAGACATTCATAGCAATTATCCTGGATTCAAACAAAGTTATACATGAATTTAAACCAGTTGGGTAAAAAAATAGCTGAGATCTCATATAAAGAGGGAAACTTTACATTAAGCTCTGGTAAAAGAAGCAATTACATATTCGACAAATACGCATTTGAAACAAGACCAAAAGTATTAGAAGAAATTACCGGAAAAATGGTGAAAATGGTTACCAGCGAAACGTCTAAAATTGCCGGAATGGAATTGGGTGGTGTACCACTTGCTACGGCGCTTTCACTTAAGACAGGTTTACCTTTTGTCATAGTAAGAAAGGGAAGCAAAGGTTATGGCATTGATCGAACGATAGAAGGGGACTTGAATGATGAGGATAAAGTTGTTATTGTTGAGGATATTTCAACTACTGGTACACAGGCGTTATTAGCTGCGAAAATTATTGAAAGCACAGGAGCATCAGTATTAAAAATTATATGCGTAGTAGATAGAGAAGAGGGTGCAAGAAAAAGGATTGAAGACAGGGGTTATAAATTTGAACCGTTATTCACAAAATCAAGTTTGGGTATAAAATGAGAAGAAAGCCGAAGACGTCAAAAGATAAAAGGTTTGAAAAATATCAAAGTCCTTTAGTTGAGAGATACGCCAGTGAAGAAATGAGTTATAATTTTTCAGATAAACTAAAATATAGTACATGGAGAAAGCTATGGATTGCACTGGCTGAGACTCAGAGAAATCTTGGAGTTAAAACTATAACAAAAAAACAAATTGAAGAAATGATTAAATTCAAGGATAATATAAATTTTGATATTGCAAAAAAGCACGAAATTAGAGTGAAGCATGATGTAATGGCGCATGTTCTTGCCTTTGGTGAACAATGCCCTGGGGCAAATCCAATAATTCATTTGGGTGCTACAAGTGCATTTGTCCAGGATAATACGGACTTAATACTGATTAGAAACGGTATGAAGATCTTATTGAGAAAATTGATTAATATTATTGATGCCCTTGTAATTTTTGCTAAAAAAAATAGGGATGCAATTACTCTAGGATACACACATTATCAACCAGCTCAACTTACGACAGTTGGAAAAAGGGCATGTTTGTGGATGCAGGATTTTATACTAGATATAGAGGATACCGAATACCGCATTGATAATTTAAAATTTAGGGGCGCGAAAGGTACTATAGGCACACAAAATAGTTTTATGGCCCTGTTTAATAATGATGAAGAAAAGGTAAAGCGGCTAGATAGGGAAATTGCAAAAAAATTAGGTTTTGACAAGGTTTTCACAGTTACTGGTCAGATATACAGCCGCAAAGTAGATAGTCAAATTTCAGATGTTTTATCTGGTATTGCTCAATCCGCACACAAGTTTGCAAATGATATTAGATTGTTGCATAATTTACGAGAGATGGAAGAGCCGTTCGAGAAGCAACAAATTGGTTCTTCTGCAATGCCTTATAAAAGAAACCCGATGCGTTGCGAAAGGATTACGTCTTTGTCTCGTTATGTTATTTGCAATAGTATGAATCCTGATTTAACAAGTAGCGCTCAATGGTTTGAAAGAACACTTGATGATTCTGCAAACCGACGACTGGTATTGCCTGAGATGTTTCTTGCCACCGACTCAATACTGAATATTGTTCTTAATGTTGCAAGGGGATTGGTAGTATATCCAAAAATGATAGAGCGACATGTCAGACAGGAATTGCCTTTTATGGCTTCTGAAAGCATATTGGTGGAAGCAGTTAAAGCATCTGGTGATCGTCAGAAGCTTCATGAAAAGATTCGCAAATATTCAATGGAAGCCTCTAAATTTATTAAAGAAAAGGGTATAGATAATAATTTATTAGAGAGAATTATTAAAGACAAAGATTTTGCGTGTATTAAAGACAAAATATCTGATATCCTAAATCCAAAAAATTTCATCGGTAGAGCGCCAAAGCAAGTGGATGAGTATATTACAAAGGTTGCAAAGCCTTTACTTAGAAGATATAAAGACTTAATTGGAATGAGAGTAGAGTTTAAAGTTTAGAAACATGCGTGGTGAACTGTTGAGAAAATTGGATTTTGTATTGATAACTAGCAGGAAAATCTGCGAAGGGGAACTTACAGAGATAATTGTACAGGCTATTGAAGGTGGGGTTGGGACTGTACAATTAAGAGAAAAGGATTTAAGTACTAAGAATTTGTATATATTGGCAAGGAAACTTCGTGAGATAACAAAGGAGCTAAATGTAAATTTTATAATTAATGATAGAGTAGACATAGCACAGGCTGTCAATGCAGATGGTGTCCATCTGGGCTGGCAATCTTTGAATATAGATATAGTGCGAAAGATGATCGGACAAAAGAAAATGATTGGATTTTCTGCGCACAATTTACAAGAAGCAGAGAAGGCAAATATTGAAGGAGCAGATTACATAACTATTAGTCCTGTGTTTAATACGCCGTTTAAAGATTATTTTATACAGCCGATAGGAGTGAGAGAAATTAGAAAGATAAAGGAACAAATAAGAATCCCCGTTATAGCTCTGGGCGGTATTAACGAATATAATGTTAGGGAGGCCTTATTAAATGGTGCGGATGGTATCACTGTTATATCTGCTGTGCTGCTTTCTAAAAACCCTAAAGAAACGGCAAACAAACTCTATAGCGAGATTAAAAAGTTTAAATCAGAATCGGAAAACAGAGTTTTGATTGGAGAGGGAGAATGCAATTATTAAACAACCTGAAATTTAACGACAAAGGCTTAATTCCCGTAGTTATAGTGGATATTGTAGGTAACAAAGTTTTAACACTGTGTTATATGAATCAAGCAGCTTTAGAAAAAACAATTGAAACTGAAAAAGTTCATGTCTTTCGTCGTTCTAAGAATAGATTAATGCTTAAGGGCGAGACTTCAGGTCATGTTCAAATGGTGAAAGAGATTTTTTTTGATTGCGAGGGTAACTCTTTAGTCATTAAAGTTGATCAAAGTGTTGCAGCGTGTCACGAAGGGTATCGGTCGTGTTATTTCAGAAAATACAACAATGAAAAGGATAGCATCGAAATAGCAGAAAAAAGAGTCTTTGATCCGGAGAAGATATATAAAGTTTAGCCGTGAGTTGTAAAATTGTCAATGAAAAGAAATAACTTGAAAAGAATATTATCAGGTGTTATATTTAAGCTTATGACAAATTCGTTAGAGCATGTTTTCACGATGCGTAGAGGAAAACCTTCATTCTTTTGATGTACCTAAAAGGGTTTTTTAGAGATGCAAAGACTTTTATTGATGAAATCTATTTTTAAATAGAAGTTCTTAATGGGGGAAAGACAACCATGAAGAGAAATTGGAGGTACATTGGGGCCGTATTTTTGGGTCTGTGGGTATTGGGCTTTGTGCAGGGGTGTGCGGAGCTAGAAGAACTCAGGACCGCGAATAGCCGACAGGCAATTACTATTCGTGACCAAATGGATGAGCTTAACAGATTGAGGGCAGAAAGCGAGGCGAAGAGGGTAGAAAAAGAAAGGCTTCATGCCGAGTTAGAAATTCTTGCGAATACTATTGGGGGGGGAGCGGCTGTTAGAGACACGACTGAAGGTCCAGTGATTCAGCTTCCAGAAACAATTTTATTTAACTCAGGCTTTGCAGTGATAAAGAAAGAAGGTAAATTAGCTCTGCAAAAAATAGCAGAACACCTCAAGTCAAAACCTTCCGCGCTCATAAGGATTGATGGCCATACGGATGCCGACCCCATAGTGAGATCAAAGTATCTATGGGATTCCAATCATCATCTCTCTGCAGGAAGGGCATTGAGTGTATTTCAGTATCTTGTTAAAAAGGAAGGTATTGATGAAAAAAGAATACACATAGCCGCTTATGGTCCGAATCGCTCCATTGCTTCTAACGATACTAAAGAAGGGAAAAAACAAAATAGAAGAGTAGAATTGCTAATCTTATCCACCAACAGGTGAGACATCGATTGCTGAGAAAGGTATTGAGTAATAATAAGGAATATTTATTAAGTAGCCAAAATTAAAAACAATTCTTACACGACTTGACAAACTTGTTTTAAGTGGTGAGAAATGTATTCAGACATAAGAGGCGATAATTCAGTAAGGCAGTATGACAAACGCAACAAACTCAAAAGGGAAAAAGGAGAAAGATGGAAGTAAGGTTTGGCAGTTTTTACGTTCTGTTAAGCTTGCCGTAATCATCATAATAGTACTTGCTGTTGCATGTATTGTAGGCACGGTAATACTTCAACAGCGAACTCCTGAAGATTATATAAGAAAATATGGCGAAGGTCTTACAAAATTCTTCACAGCAATTCAGCTTACGGATATTTTTCATTCCTACTGGTTTGCATTCCTCCTGGTATTACTGTGTGTAAATTTGGGTTGTTGTACGGTTAAGAGATGGCGTAATACTGTACTTCAAATAGGTTTCTTGCTCACGCACATTAGTATAATATTGACTTTAATTGGTTGTTTTATCGATCTCCAATTTGGTGAAAAAGGCGGTGTAAATGTCTATGAAGGCAAATCAGTAGACTATTACTTAAGGCGTGGAGACTATAAGAAGATACCACTAGATTTTAAGGTATACTGTGATGATTTTATAATAGAAAAGCATCCTCCAAAATACAGATTAGTTTCTTACGTAAAGGATAAAGACAGGCAAGGAAACTTGCCTGTAAAAATAGGCAAAAAGAATAAGATTCCGGGTTCTAACTATATAGTTACAATTAAAGATTACTACCAGGATGCTGAATATTTACAGGAACCAATCAATATATCCAGCGATCCAAAAAATCCTGCTATATACGTACAATTATTAGGTTCGGAGGATGTTGCTGCAGAAGGATGGCTTTTTGCTAAGGGCCGTAATTGGTATAATGATCCTAGCCGTGACCTAAAAATAGAATATTTATGGGCAAATAGTGACGAGGATTTTGAGAAATTTATCAAGACAGTAGGAAAAAGCCATAGGCCAGAGTTAAAGATCATTGTAGATGATAAGAATATTCATAAGAGCGTGATCATTGAGGAGGGTAAAAGCTTTTCAATAGATAATACATATTATAAGATAGAAATTAAGGAATTCACGCTGGACTATGTTAATAGGGCAAGGCCACTAAAAGAACAATCTCCAAATAATCCGGGTGTTTGGGTTGAGATTACGGGTCCACAGGGGATAGATTCACGATGGTCATTTGCAAAATATCCGGATTATTGGGATCAGGCACACCAATCAAAATATAAGGATATTAAGTTAATTTGTTTTGTTCCAGACGATTTTTCGCTTGCTTCAAACAGATTAAGGATAGTTCAAAACAAAAATGGAAAACAGGCTTTTTCTTATATAAAGGACGAAAAGGTAATTAGCATTACAGATTGGGAAATTAACAAAGGGTACGATATAGGCGAAACGGGACAGAAATTGCAAATAGCAAAGTATTATCCATCGTATAGTGTGAGAAAGGAAGTTGTTAGAAGGTCTGATAATCATGAAGGTCATGATCATCCGCCTGGTGAACATGTGGGAAACCCTGCAATATTTGTAGAAATCGATGGGCCCAGAGGCAAATTCGGTGATTGGATACTTGCCCAGAATCCTCCAATGTGGTATCCTGATAAAAACTTTGCTCTTTTGTATGAAAGATCCGGTATGGAAATAAAAGATTATAAAAGTATATTGAGAGTTGTTGAAAATGGAGAAACTGTGTTGACAAAGACTATTGAGGTAAACGATCCTATGAAGTACAAGGGTTATGTATTCTACCAATCCAGTTACGACCCGGAAGGAGAGAAATACACCGGACTCCAGGTAACTAAAAATCCTGGTTTAGTAGTAGTTTATTCAGGATTTATTCTTTTATGCGTAGGTGTTGTCTTTATTTTCTATGTAAAGCCGTTCTTAAGACGCAAATTGAAGAAAGGACAAAAGGTGGAAAATTATTATACCGAAGAAGAGATTGCGGCAGAGCATATTGAGTAAATAATACATTCAAGATAGAGTAGTGAAATTCTGGGTAGTAACTTCAAAAAAGTACACGAAAAGGCGATTTAAATTTGTAATGCGTATTAAACCATCATGGATAAGTAATGGTGTATTTGCAAACTTATTAAATCATAGATTGATGATAAATGGTTATCGTTTAACAAGAATATAAAAGAGAGGTGCATTAGACATGAATTTTATGCTGAATATTACTTTTTATTTGTTTATTTTGGGTATAGTAGCTTACATAGTCAGAGAAGTATGGAGAGCAAAAGCATTGCGCTGGATCGCATTTGGCATCCTTTCCGGTGCTTTTATATTAAACACAACTCTGGTACTTACGAGATGGTATGAGGCAAATCATGCTCCGATGTCAGATAAGTACGAGTCATTTGTGTTTTTTGCCTGGAGTATTGCCCTTGTGTATCTGATTATGGAGCTTGTTACGATTTTCATTGCACGTGTACATGAATCTCGTCTGGGAATTATAGGAGCCTTACAATGCGTCTTATCGGCCTGGATGTTGCATCTAGCAATAAATACTGATAGCACCATAAAGGAATTGCCCCCGGCGCTACAGAGTAACTGGTTGGTTATACACGTAATAAACTACTTTATATCTTATTCGGCTCTGAGTATTTCATTTTCTGCTGCAATTGTTTATCTAATATACAGGGCAATCTATCATGGTAAGGCAAAAGAAATAGTTATGTCCGGGACAGATAGTCAATTAAGTAGAGACATAACCTTTGATAAATTAGCTTATATTTCTGTTACCATAGGCTTCCCATTTTTGACCGTTGGCTTGATTACGGGTTCGATTTGGGCTAAGGGAGCATGGGGCACTTATTGGGGATGGGACCCTAAAGAAATATGGTCTTTAATTAGCTGGCTTGTTTATCTTGCTTATCTCCATTTACCCATGATTTTGCCCAAGACAAAGATAAAAAAATCCTTTGCTCCCATTTTACTTTCAATCGTATTGTTAATTGCATTTCCTACTATTATATTTACCTTCATGGGATTACATAAGCTTCCTACAGCAGATGTAAGTGATCATATTTATGCAGAATGATTTTCATGAATATATATAGTCTTGCATAAAATGTTATACAATTGTGTTTAGGAATATTTAATATTGAGATTCTTCAGCAGCCCTCCACTGCTTTCTCCCCTGACGGGGGGACTTAACGTTACGAGAGCAATAAGTGGGGGTTGCTTCAGGCACTGTGTCTCCTGAACGCAGTGAAGGGATGACGATGTGATAACATTAATGTCACTCTGAGTCCTTCATTTGTGTCATTCTTCCCACGCTGCTTCCTTGCGGAAGTAAGGATGCGGGGTCAGAATTTAGTTATGCGCTCAGTATAAACTCAGAGAAGAGTCTAATTTAACCATATCTCGATAAACACTCCAGGTCTAACCAAGTTGGAAGATATGTTGACTGAACCTTTAGGGTTTTAGTATAATCTTCTCACTCTTGGAATAAGGCGTTAAAACATCCTTTTTCTATAAATATTTTCGTAATAGAGTAACCCTATTGATAGGCTGGTAGAAGCTAATTTTTAGAAATGGAAAAGGTAAGAGCTCATGTCTTTATAGAGGGTAGGGTTCAGGGAGTCTTCTTTAGAGCTAATACAAGAGAAGAGGCTAATTCATTGGGTTTGACTGGCTGGGCGAGAAATTGCTGGGATGGTCGTGTCGAAGCTGTCTTCGAGGGTGAAAGAGAAAAGGTTGAAAAGGTTATATCTTGGTGTAAGAAAGGGCCGCCTGGAGCAATGGTAAGAGATGTGGAAACAAACTGGGAACAGGCAACTGGTGAGTATGAAACATTTTCAATCAAATATTAAAATAAATTAGCTCCACTTCCTGCCCGTAAATAGCGGTGGGTGTTCGCTAATTACAGGCGTTCCCCCGCAGAGCGTGGGAACGAGGGGGTCTGGTGGTGGAACGCATAAACTGGTACCTACGCTCTGCGTAGGAACCAGATGATCAATGAATCAGCAATTGAAAAAGGCGCTAAGTTAACATGGCTGAATTGGATAGTAAACTAACAACAGAAAAAAAGATCATAGCACAAAACCTGGCTGATTTGCAAAAACGCATAAAGTTAGCAAGTTCACGTTCCACACATAATCAAGGCCCAATTGAATTACTAATCTCAACAAAGTATGTAGAGGCACATATCATAAAAGTGTTATATGAACTGGGGATTTCATGTATAGGTGAGAATCGTTTACAGGATACGGAAAGAAAATTAAAAACCCTGAGCAACTTAGATTTACACTGGCATATGTTTGGACATCTTCAACGAAATAAGGTTAAAAAGGCAATCCGTATCTTTGATTTGATACACTCGGTAGAGAATATACGTCTTGCAGAGGAAATAAACAAAGAGTCTCTAAAGCTAAATAAAAAAATCAGAATACTGGTAGAGGTAAATGTAAGTGGTGAAGAGTCTAAATATGGGCTTACACCAGGAGACGTTATTCCTTTTATGTATGAATTAAGTAAAATGGAAGGAATTAGTGTTGAAGGCTTAATGACAATGACGCCTATTGTTGATGATGCTGAGGTATGTAGACCTTTTTTCAGAGGATTACGTGAGTTGAGTAAGAAAGTTGAAAACGAAGGCATAAACGGTATCAAGATGAAATATCTTTCCATGGGGATGACTCAGGATTTTGAAGTTGCGATTGAAGAAGGTGCAAACATGGTCAGAGTTGGATCTGCAGTTTTTAAAGGGATGCAAAACAAAGACATTATTTGGCCTTTAACAATTGGATAATGTAGCGGAAAGCCATGCCTGAGGCAGATTCGCCTTGGCGAACTTTTACCTGCGTTTCTCCTCATTTGATGGGTTTATGACAATTTCACGTAAGCCACGCCCCCATAGCTTCCTTGCGTAAGCTAGGAATGGGGGCGGCTACCCGCCCGAACGTACCGTTCGTTACGGGCGGGCCTGTCCGACTTACGTCGTTCAGGCGGGCAAAAATCGCTCAATTTATTTAATTTTACGAGTAGTGTAAAAGATGATCAAGATTAGAAAAATGGAGGATGGAATAATAATACCCGCGAGGATACAAGCAAATTCAAGCAAAGAGAGGGTCATGGGTGAATATGCTGAAAAGTTGAAAATTGCAGTAACTTCGCTACCTGAGAAGGGAAAGGCAAATAAGGCAATAATTAAAGCACTAGCTAAATGGTTAAATATCAAAACCTCTGATATTCAAATAGTATCCGGAGAAAAATCGAAAGACAAAGAAATATTTGTAAGAAATATTACAGAGAAAGATCTATATCGGTTAATTTAGTTTAGTAATCAAATTTGTTTCTTAATGTAGTCAGGATTATAGTTATGTTTTCCAAAAAGGATGCTAGATACTAGATGCTCGATACACGATCCTCAATAAACGTTTCTCATCTAGCATCAAGGATCAAGCATCAAGCATCTGAGTATAAGGGAACTGATTGAAATCTAAAAAAAGAAATATAGAATTCCTACAAGTTAAGGGAATTAAGAGACATGAGCTATAAAGATACAATAAATTTACCGAAGACAAAATTCTCCATGAAGGGAAACCTTATCCAAAAGGAACCTGAGTTCCTGAAAAAATGGGAAAAGGAAGACCTTTACGCCCAGATCCGAAAGGCAAGGGCAGGCGCTAAGAAATTTATTCTGCATGATGGGCCACCTTATCCTACCGGAGACCTGCATATTGGAACAGGATTAAACAAAATCCTGAAGGACATAATTGTCAGGTTTTATACGATGAGGGGTTATGATGCTCCGTATGTACCGGGTTGGGATTGTCATGGCCTTCCCATAGAACATAGAGTTATGCAGGAAATTGGTTCTAAGGCAGAGGGTATGGAAAAAATCGAGATTCGTAAGAAGTGTAAAAAATATGCAGAAAAATTTGTAAAGGTACAAAAGAAACAATTTAAGTCCTTAGGTGTCTCAGGTGATTGGGAGTCTTCATATCTTACATTCACTCCTCAATATGAAGCTGGCGTAATTGAGGTATTTGGAAAGCTGGTCGAAAAAGGTTACGTATATAGAAGACTGAAACCAATACACTGGTGTACCCGTTGCAAAACCGCTCTCGCGGAAGCAGAACTGGAATATCGAAATGAAACCAGTCCATCTATCTACGTTAATTTCAAGCTTATAGACAAACCCAAAGATATCTTTAAAAACATAGCAGACGAAGATGTTTATATACTAATCTGGACAACCACTCCCTGGACTTTGCCCGCAAACCTCGCAGTCGCCTTGCATCCGGATTATAAATATACGGCTGTGAGGTACACAAATCCAAAAACGCAAAAGAAGGAAGTCACAATACTCGCAGACAGCTTAGTGGATTCTATTATGAATTTATTAAATATTGAGAATTTCGAACGGCTGGGTACAGTCTCTGGCAGCTCGTTAGAAGGGCTTAAATATAAACACAATATATTGGACAGGGTTGGGACAATAGTCTTAGCCGATTATGTTACGCTTACGGATGGTACAGGGTGTGTGCATACGGCGCCGGGTCACGGTCAGGAAGATTATCTGACAGGATTAAAGTACGATCTGCCAATTATTAGTCCAGTAGATGAAACTGGCTGTTTTACAGAGGAGGCAGGAGATTTTGCCGGACAGCAAATAACTGAGGGTAATAAGTCAATAATAAAGAAACTGGACGAATTGGGTCTGTTGTTGCACATGGATCATTTGAGTCATTCATATCCGCACTGTTGGCGTTGTAAGAAGCCCGTAATTTTTCGTGCAACGGAACAATGGTTTGTAAATATAGACCATCAAAATCTCAGGGAAAATATGTTAAGAGAGATAAAGAAGACAAATTGGGTTCCATCATGGGGTGATGTGCGAATGTCTAACATGATTAAGGAACGCCCGGATTGGTGCATTTCTAGACAGCGTTCCTGGGGTGTCCCAATACCCGCTTTCTATTGCACCGGCTGTAAAGAGACAATCCTGGACGTAAAGGTTATATATCACGTGAGGGATATGTTCTTAAAACATGGTGCAGATAGCTGGTTTTATAAAGATGCAAAGGAATTCCTGCCAAATGGCACTAAATGCCCAAATTGCAATTCCACTGATTTTGAAAAGGAAAATGATATATTCGACGTATGGTTCGAGTCAGGTTCCAGTCATCACGCAGTGCTTAATAAGCGTGAAGAATTAACCTTTCCCGCAGACGTTTATCTTGAAGGAAGCGACCAGCATAGAGGTTGGTTTCAGCTATCACTGCTGCCTTCAGTTGCGGCATGGGGGTGTGCGCCTTTTAAGACAGTTTTGACCCATGGCTTTGTGGTAGATGAAAAGGGTGAGAAGATGTCTAAATCACTTGGTAACTTTATATCGGTGGGGGATGCCTTGAAGGATTTGGGGGGAGATATCTTAAGACTATGGACAGCCTCCATGGAATACAGAAACGAAATGAATGTTTCACATTCAATTATATTAAGGATGTCGGATTCTTACAGGCGCATCAGGAATACATTCAGATACATTCTTGGCAATTTATATGATTTTGACCCAAGTAAAGATTCTGTAGAATACGCACAACTGTGGGAGATTGACAGATGGGCCCTGCACAAGACAGAAATACTCATAAACTCAGTAACATCTGCCTTCGAATCCTTTCAATTTCACCGTGTGTATCATAATATTCATAATTTCTGTGCGGTTGAGATGAGTTCGTTTTATTTCGATATACTTAAGGACAGGCTTTATACATTCTCGAAAAAATCACTGGAAAGACGAGCTGCACAGACAGTGCTTCACAGGATAAATTGTGTTCTGGTAAGACTATTGGCTCCCATCCTTGTGTATACCACAGAAGAAGTATGGATGGAGTCGAAACACAATAATGGCAATACTGTAGGTGTTCATCTTTCTGATTGGCCTGAATCCAAAGAGCAATATATAGATGAAGAACTTAATGATAAATGGGATAATATCATCAAAATTAGAACTGACGTGGCGCGGGAGCTGGAAAAGATGAGGGCTGCAAAACACATTGGCAACTCCCTTGAGGCCGTAGTCGATCTTTACACCGAAGACGGTAATCTGCTCAAGCTCCTGAAGGAATACGAAAATAATTTACCGATGATATTTATTGTCTCAGACGTAAACATAAGCGAAGGACCTCTAGATTCTGCAAATAAGGGAGAAATCTTTGAAAAGCTATTTATCAAGGTAAGAGTTGCAGATAGTAACAAATGCGAAAGATGCTGGAACTACCGGAAAGAAGTAGGCAAGATTGACAAATACCCAACCCTGTGTGACAGATGTGCAGAAGTTATTGAAGAAAGTGAGGTGCAAAAATGATGTTTATGTTTTTACGCATGGTGAAACATATTTACGTTCATACAATTTGTTTTCCATAACATATCATCCATAATTAATCAACAACTCACTGTTTTTTTTCACGTTTATCAGAAATTTACTTGAAAATTGCTTTAAAGTTATATAAATCATGACTATGTTATTAGAAATATATAGCTGCTGTATATTTAACTGTTAAACAGGAAAAGATGAGTAAGTCTCAGGAAAATCTGAAAGATGTCAATTTTATATGTGAGCGTGTGAATTGGTACCTGAAACAAAAACCACGAGAGCTAATAGAGTATTTTAAAGAGCACCGGTTCGACTCACTTTATAGCATACTACATCCTGAATCTGGAATGTTAATCTGCGGTCTTGAAGCCTCTAGGCGATTCACAAGTATTGCGGAAAGATTTCTAAGCACTCAAGTAGAGAAGAAAAGAAAAACTAATCTATCGAGATTTGTTGGTAATTTAAAAGAAGAGTTCTCAATGAGGTTTGTAGGGCAAGGGCAAGAACTATCACAAAAAAATATAGATCGTATGATTTCTTCTGCTTACAAGCGAACCGAGAAACAATATGAAAAGATTCGTCATTATATTCCTTTCGAAATAATTCTGACTAAACACATCAATAGTTTTGAAGTAGGCCCGGTGCAATTTATTCATAAATCTAGATTTTTTGAATACCACAAGAGCGAAATCAATGATCTCAGAAATGGAATAAGAAAAGAACACCAAGATAGATGCAAATCTGCCGTCAAAGAGGGATTTCCTGTGAATAGTGTAGCGACGGAGGAACAATCCCAGCAATTAGCTAATCATTTAGTCGATGGACTCCTTGAATCTTTTGGTCAATATGAATGGTTTGCAGTTTTGGATATTGCGGAGTGCGATTCACAGGTTTCGTATGACAGAGCTTTATTTACCACAAAGACAGCCTTGAACATTATAAAGCTGCTTTTGGGAGGACAGTATACGGACAGATTAAGAACTGCACAAGATCATGGACATTCAACTAAGGGTGCAGAACTTACAAGAAGTAATGACGGAAAACTCCATATTTCTCTCTCTTACACGGTTCGATTTCACCTTATGAAGATTCTGTTTTAGAAAATTCATACAAAGCTGAGCAGATATCAAAACACATACTTCTTACTGGACTAGATTACTTCAACACGCTTGGGCTCTTTAGCCATTCAATCAATCAGAAACAATTAAGGAAATGCTATAGTGAACTTGAGAAAAAGTATTTTTAAAATGTGGTCAGCGCCTATTTAATGACATAGAGTGTCCAAAACAAAAAACAGGTAAATTTATTCCCTCGTTAACTGCCTGTATTTAATCCGATGTGGTTGATCGGCTTCTTTTCCCAGTCTCTTTTTCCTGTCTGCTTCATAATCTGAATAGTTACCTTCGAACCAACTGACAGTGCTGTCGCCCTCGAAGGCAAGAATGTGTGTCGCAATGCGGTCGAGAAACCATCGGTCGTGTGTGATGATGACTGCGCAGCCACCAAAATGATCCAGGGCTTCTTCAAGGGCGATGCGCATGGTATTTTACGTCCAGATCGTTTGTGGGTTCGTCCAGGAGCAATACATTGGCGCCATAAAAATAGGAAAGAAATATGTCCTTAATCACAGTTCTTTTCTGATAAGATTTGCTGACTCACATCATTGAATAAATAATCTTCTCAGGGTTATTACTTACTGGAATACTCCTCAATTATTTTGATATTGCTACAGTAGATTTCAGTACTGCTATCCTTGTAAATATATTTTCAACCAATAAATCAATGTTCAGATTATAATCGATGTACTTAATAGACTTCAAAATTTCATCAATAATGTTCGTTATTTGTTCCTGTGTAAAAAACTTGCTCTGAGCTTGAAGGGTATCTTCATTGCCAACATTAAACAGGCATAAATCCCCTTTGTCAGTATTGCTATTCGTATCCCTGATTTTAACTATTAGAAGGTCACGATAAAATTGTAATATACAGTTCAAAATGCCCTTTAGGATTTGCCTTTTTTCTTCCAGGGAACTACCCTTATTAAGATAAGATTCGACAAATTCTTCAGCAAAAGCAAGATTATGCTCCAGCTTCAATTCTGAAATACGGCGTATGATATCATCGTTTTTTTCGTAAAATTTATCCTGAGCAAGTTCAATGGCATTTCCCAGGCTTCCACAGCTGAACCTTGAAATCCATTCAGCCTCTTTTATTTCAGTATCGAATTCATTCATAAGCTGTTCTTTTATAACATCGGTCGGAATCGGCTTAAACCTCATAATCTGACATCGTGATTTTATTGTTTCCTTGATTGAAGCTAAGGAATTAGCGATAAGGATAATAATAGTGTTTAGGGTAGGCTCTTCGAGTGTCTTGAGCAGGCAATTTGAAGACTCCTCATTCATCCTGTCTGCTTCTTTAATGATAAATACCTTGTACTCCGATTCAACAGGGCTTAAGTTAGCATAATGTTGCATGTCCCTGATATTTTCGATCTTTACAAATTTATCTTTTTTATCCAGGGTGATCCAATGAATATCCGGATGATTATTATTATCAATACGGGTGCAGTTGTGGCATGTATCACAAGAATCGCCCTTATTACTTTTACAGAATAAGGCCTTTGTAAATTCCTTTGCAAATAGTGATTTTCCAGTACCCTTTTGGCCGGTAAAGATATACGCATGCGACAGGTGGTTGCTTGATATAGCTTTTTTGAAGGGATCGACAATATGATTTTGGGACAAAATATACTTGAAAGACATTATGCTTTACGTAAATTTGTTTTATGATTATCTTCTTCTGTTTCGATAATCGCTATAACATCACCTGTTCTTACTACATCACCTTCTTGTACTGTTATTTCGATTAATCTCCCAGAGATAGTTGCCGGAACGTTAAAGGTGGCATAATTTGTTGAAACTTCCATAATATCTTCCCCTTCTTCAAATTCTTCATCTTCCTCAACATGCCAAAAGGATACAGTAACTTCATTACCTGTTTCTATTCCAAGTTCCGGTAATTCAAGTTCTACCCGCATTACATTTCACCTTAAACAAATGATTATTATTAGTAAGTAAATTTAATGCGATAATATAATTGCTCTTAATTTTAATTATACTTTATCTCATTAGAATAAAAAAAGTTAAAAAAATTATACATAGGACAAATATATTGTCAATAGTTTGACATTCAAAAAATACAAGTCGAAATATTGTCTTGATTGATAGCTAAATATTACTTGACTTCAGCATGTTTGTTATATAAAATTGGCAAAAATAAATACTTATATTATGGTATATTAGATAGTTATGAAATATCTAGCGCTGCACCCATGCACTTTTATGAAATTATTTTCAAATACTGATGTATCACCTATCCTCTTTTATAAAATATAGTTATGGGATTGTAGTACTAGTTTGGAGCAGTTATATAAATTAATTCATAGAAATAAAAGTTATTGAGGTTGGAAACCTTAACGGACAACAGGGAATGATATTTAAAACGATTTGTTTTTTAGCTGTTTTTATTAGACATCTCGTTAGAACACTAAACCCTTTTATGCTTCATTAGAACATTGTTATAAATAATTTTACTTTTTTTGCGTTTTTAAAATTAAAGGAATCCGGGTAAATGCTTTGAGTAGGCTACTAATATTTTACTCTATTGGTTTACTCGGGATTTTCTAATGAGGCGGCTTAATTCTTCTTTTATAATCAAGAATTATTCTGTAGATAATTTGTAGATCATTCCCAGTCGGAATCCGTTCAGGTCTAGATAACAGTATTTACGCTTAAATACTGCTTTAGAGTATCCCCTCCATACCTCAGTTCTTTTTCTTCTAATTGCCCAAAGGTCTGAATTATTTCTTTTAATAGTTTTATTAAAATTTAATACATAGGAAGAATAGTGGTGATAAATCATACGTTTCCCTTAGCTACCCCTTTTAGTGAAATCTTTTCAAATCCGTACCCAATATTAGTCCCTATACTACCAGTTTGCATAATATTTGGTTTCTTAATATGTTTATTATTTCTTAAATTACGACAAGTTGGCAAAGAAAGAACTTCCAGGAACATAATTAGAGACGCAAGAACAAAGGCAGAACAGATAGTAAAGAATGCTGATATTACGGCAAGAGAGGAAATATACAAAAGAAGAGAGGATTACGAAAAAGTAACACAAGAAACAAGACAAGAGCTGCGTCATCTGGAACGGCGTTTGAGCAAAAGGGAAGACAATCTGGAGAGAAAGATAGATATCCTGACAAAAAAGGAGAAGTATATTGAAAATATGGCCACGAATCTATCAAATAAAGAAAGAGAACTTGGGAAGAAGAAGGAGGAGTTTGATGATTTGCTTCAGGAAGAAAAAAATACACTTTACAGAATTTCAGGCTTGTCCAGGGAAAATGCTGAGAAACTTCTATTGAGTCGCTTAGAAAAAGAACTTGAGATAGAACGTGCTAAAGCGATAGAAAAAAGTACTCAAAAGGCTAAAGAAACCGCTGAAAGGAATGCTGTTTCTTTAATTTGTACAGCGATACAGCGGTGTGCAGCAAATAACACGGTTGAGAATGTTGTAAGTACAATTGAATTGCCAAGTGACGAAATGAAAGGGCGAATTATAGGGCGAGAAGGCCGCAATATCCGCGCCTTCGAAAAGGCTACCGGGATAGACGTGATAGTTGATGATACTCCGGGTATCATCGTGCTTTCTGGTTTTGATAGTGTGCGTAGGGAGGTTGCCAGGATGGCGATGAAAAAGTTGATCCTTGATGGACGAATCCATCCTGCACGTATAGAGGAGATAGTTCAGGAAATGGAAAAAGATATTGAACAGGTTATTCAAGAGACAGGGAAACAAACAAGTTTTGAATTGGGAATACATGATTTACATCCTGAAATCATTAGATTAATAGGGCGATTAAGATATCGTACCAGTTATGGTCAGAATCAACTTCAACATTCTATAGAAGTATCTAACCTTGCAGGTATCTTGGCGAGTGAATTAAACCTTAATACACAATTGGCCAGAAGATGTGGTCTTTTACATGATATTGGAAAGGCTGCCGGTAGTGATATTGAAGGTACTCACGCTATTGTCGGGGCGGATATTGCAAAAAGACATGAAGAAAAGCGTGTAGTTGTAAATGCAATTGCTGCACATCATGAAGAGGTTCCGTCGGAGACGGTATATGCCGTTTTAATAAATGCCGCAGATGCAATATCGGCTAGCAGACCCGGAGCCAGACGAGAAACTCTTGAGAAATATGTAAAACGGCTAGAGAGGCTAGAAGGTATAGCGACATCATTTGGCGGCGTTGAAAGTGCTTACGCAATCCAGGCTGGTAGAGAAGTAAGGGTCATAGTTCATCCAGATAAAGTTAACGACAAATTAGCAAGCAAAATCTGTTATGATATTGCCAAGGAAATAGAAGAAGAACTTGAATATCCGGGAGAAGTGACGGTTACGGTAATTAGGGAAACACGTGTTGCACAGAAAGCGAAATAAGATTATAAAATGAATATTAGTTATGACATCATTGTTGTAGGTGGAGGTCATGCAGGGTGCGAGGCGGCGCTAGCATCTGCCAGAATGGGTATGCAAACTGCGTTGATTACGATGAATCTTGATACCATCGCTCAAATGTCATGTAACCCCGCAATAGGAGGGCTTGCTAAAGGTCAATTAGTCCGTGAAGTGGATGCACTCGGTGGAGAGATGGGAAAGGTAATTGATGAAACAGGTATTCAGTTTCGACTTCTTAATGTTAGTAAAGGATATGCGGTTCGATCGCCACGTGCGCAAGCAGACAAAAAACTCTACCAGTATAGAATGAGAAGGATATTAGAAAAGCAGGATAATCTTTCGTTACATCAGGATATTGTTGATAAAATTATAATTAGTGATGGAAAGATATTGGCTTTAGTTGGTAATGGCGGAACGTGGTATAGGGCTAATGCCGTAATAATTACGACAGGCACCTTTCTAAATGGTTTAATTCACACAGGTAGTTCTAAGATAAAAGGTGGTAGAGCCGGCGAACCATCTTCTGGTAAATTGTCAAATAGTTTGAGGGATTTAGGTTTCGAAATAAGCAGGCTTAAAACGGGGACACCGCCACGTCTTAATGGTAATAAAATAAATTACAAAGTATTGCAAGAGCAGGATGGTGATGAGCGACCTACTGCATTTTCTTTTTCTACAAAAAAGATTCAGAGACCACAAATCAAGTGTTATATAACATATACCAATAATTTGACCCATGAAATAATCAGGTCAAACTTAGACCGTTCCCCGTTATATACCGGACAGATTAAGGCCGTGGGACCGCGTTATTGCCCTTCCATTGAAGACAAGATAGTAAGATTTCCAGACAAAAATCAACATCAGATATTCCTTGAACCGGAAGGATTAAATACCTCAGTGGTGTACTGTAACGGTATATCTACCAGTATTCCATGCGATGTTCAGGAAGCAATGATACGCTCAATAAAGGGATTAGAAGAGGCTGAAATTACACGTTATGGATATGCAATAGAATACGATTATGTACCCCCAACACAGATTAAGCCTTCACTTGAGACAAAAATTGTTAAAAACCTTTTCCTGGCAGGGCAAATAAATGGCACCTCTGGTTATGAGGAAGCTGCAGCCCAGGGAATTATGGCAGGAATAAATGCTACGCTTAAGGTTCAAGGCCGCGAACCTTTTATTTTAGGTCGCTCTGAGGCATATATTGGTGTTCTAATTGATGATTTAGTTACAAAGGGAACCCGTGAGCCGTATAGAATGTTTACTTCCAGAGCTGAATACAGACTTATACTCAGACATGACAATGCTGATAGAAGGCTTATGAGATATGGGTATCAGTTTGGATTGATTAAGGAAAATCAATGGAGAGAATTGTTAGAGAAAGAGAAAATTATCTCAAGAATGACTGAGTATCTTGAGAATAAAAAAAGCGGGGCTGATCCACTGGCAAAACTCTTGCGGCGTCCAGACATGAATTATAACGATCTATTAAAGATAGATAGCAATTTGAAGGAACAAAATATCCCCCCTCTTATTCAAGAACAAATAGAAATTGAAATAAAATATAAGGGTTATATTGATAGACAACAAAAACAGATCGAAAAGTATAAGAAGATGGAAGAGCTTTTACTTCCATCATGGTTTAATTATGACGACATATCCGGGCTAAGGACAGAAGCCCGGCAGAAGTTGGACAAGATACGTCCTATTTCTCTTGGTCAGGCTTTGCGTGTCTCTGGTGTATCTCCTGCTGACATTTCAATACTTATGGTATATTTAATGAGTAAAGGCAAAAGAGGTACTCAACCGTTAGTTACCTGAATTAGGAGAGACAGTGCTTATAGATGTGCTATTTTAGAAATAGAGAGGGGAGAAAAAAATTTAGAAAAATTTTATTTGTTTATGATAGATCCATACTCATTAAAAATTCAGCGTTTGACTGAGTTTTCATTATTCTGCCCCTTAGTAATTCTAATACCTCAGTAGGATTCATTTCGTTCAAAGCCTTTCGAAGCATCCAAATTCGTTTTAATTCCTCGGGGTCAAGTAATAATTCCTCTTTCCTTGTTCCTGACCTGTTTATGTCTATTGCTGGGAAAAGTCTTCTGTCTGCGAGTCTTCTGTCTAGATGTAATTCCATATTGCCAGTACCCTTAAACTCTTCAAAGATAACTTCGTCCATTCTACTGCCGGTATCTATAAGAGCTGTGGCAATTATTGTTAAACTTCCACCTTCTTCGATATTTCTGGCAGCACCAAAAAAACGTTTGGGCTTTTGAAGTGCATTTGCATCAACACCGCCTGACAGTATCTTCCCGCTATGTGGTATTTCGGTATTATATGCCCTTGCAAGTCGAGTGATAGAATCAAGTAATATTACAACATCTTTTTTATACTCTACCATTCGTTTTGCCTTTTCAATCACCATTTCTGCTACCTGAACGTGACGGCTGGCTGGTTCATCAAATGTTGAGCCAATTACCTCAGCTTGGACGGAACGATCCATATCCGTTACCTCTTCCGGGCGTTCATCTATTAGAAGAATTATCAAGTAAACCTCTGGGTGGTTTTTTGTAATACTATTTGCTATTTCTTGAAGAAGAACCGTTTTTCCTGTGCGTGGGGGTGCAACAATTAACCCACGTTGTCCTTTTCCTATTGGTGTAATTAGGTCCATTATTCTCATTTCCGTGTCCTGTTTTTTTGTTTCTAGCAAAATACGTCCTGCAGGATGTAGTGGTGTTAAATCATCAAAGACAACGTTTTCACTCATGAGATCCGGGTTTTCATAGTTTATTGCCTCCACTCTGAGTAATGCAAAATATCTTTCGTTTTCTTTAGGGGGACGTATTTGTCCTGAAATTACTGCGCCAGTCCTTATACCGAAGCGCCTTATTTGTGATGGTGATATATATATATCATCAGGGCATGGCAAATAGTTATAGTCTGGCGAGCGTAAAAATCCAAAGCCTTCGGATAACACCTCTACCACACCTTCTCCATACATAAGACCATTTTGGTTTACACGTTCCTTAAGTATTTTAAATATCAAGTCTTGTTTTTTAAGGCCAGAACATTCTTTTGCACCTTCTTTTCTAGCTGTTTCTTGGAGTTCTTTTATTGTCATCTTTTGCAATGCAGTAATATGCATATCACCTCTTTTAATTTCTTCGTACTTCTCATTAGTATCCTTATCAATTGTAGCGGTGCTTTTACTGGATTTGGTTGTAACCATGCTAATCCTCCGTATTAATTTTTAGTTATAAATTGGTTCCAGAAATCTTTAACTTGATTAAATGTATTCACTTTTGATAAATTGTTGTTAATGATAATATCAGCCATTTCCCTTTTCTCTCGCATTGAATATTGAAATTTCTCCCTTTTAGTTGTTTCGTGTAAAGGCCATTTACGACTCTTCTGGGCTCTTTTTGTGCAAATGTGTTTTTTAGCGTCTATGAATAAGAGTATGTCGCAAAGGTTTGTTAAGTTTGATTCCACCAATAAAGCGGCATCAAGAACTATTACATTTGCTTTATCTTTGACTGAAAGTTCAGCAATTTGACTTTTTATTCGCTTTATTACTTTTGGATGAATAATTTTATTTAATACTAGTAGTTTTCCTTTGTCTGCAAAGACGATTTTACCAAGTGCACGTCTATTTATTTTACCGTCTTTGCCCTGTATATTATTTCCCCACTTTTTACTTATTTTATTCTTAATTTCCTCGGTATTAATGAGTTGATGACAAATATTATCTGCATTAATAACGCTTGCCCCCAGTGATCTTAACATTTTTGCTACAGTACTCTTTCCACTTGCTATACCACCCGTAATGCCTATTACTGTAACTCGCTGTTTCATTCAGTTATTGTCATCGTTTTCGGCAAGGAATGACTTAAAGCCAAATTGGGTAAATAATTCTTTAAGTCTGGT
Source organism: Candidatus Scalinduaceae bacterium (assembly GCA_046757465.1). Taxonomy (GTDB): domain Bacteria; phylum Planctomycetota; class Brocadiia; order Brocadiales; family Scalinduaceae; genus Scalindua_A. The sequence goes on from JBHHYH010000008.1 coordinate 44,290, forward strand.
ATTGTCAATATTTGTCAAGCGGCAGGTCTCTATATCTATATCCAGTGGTACTTTCGTATCTATGGTTGCTAAACGTTTTGAAAGAATTGCTAATTCTGTATTGTTCGACAAATTTTCCTGTTTCTTTTTGCCGTTTATCTTATCGATGTTTGATAGGACATTTTCTAATGACTTCCATTCTCTAATAAGGTTTAAGGCTGTCTTATAGCCAATACCGGGAATGCCAGGGATATTGTCACTGGCATCACCTCCTAGAGCAAGGACATCAATGAAGTTTTCTGGTTCAATTCCTTTTTCTCTGCGTATCTTCTCTATATCCGTTATCTCTTTTTTTCTAAGATTGAGAATCCTTATATATTTATCGACTAATTGCTCCATATCTTTATCTGTAGTTATTATTATGCATTCTATCTCCTTTGCCGATACTCTCTTAGCAATAGTTCCTATTATGTCATCAGCTTCATAACCTTCGTAAACGTATAATGGTATATTGTAAGCCTTGATTATGTCGAATATAAGAGGTATTTGCGAAAGCAGCTCATCAGGTGCAGGTTTTCTATGAATCTTATATTCTTTATATTCTAAGTGTCTAAAAGTCGGCCCTTTAGCATCAAAAACTATTGCCATGTAACAGGGCCTTTGCTCTTTTATGACCTTACGTAACATTCTTGTAAAACCATAAACAGCATTTATTGGTTGACCTGAAGGTGTAGTTAATCCTGTGATAGCATAGAAAGCCTGATAAAATTGAGAATGTCCGTCAATAATGAAAAATTTTTTTGACACTTATGAGTGTACGAGACTTGATTAGTCTTTCTTGTTTGTTAAAAATTATGCCTTTGGAGATAAGTAATTGTTAGAGATGGTTTTACTAGAGAAGGTGTACAGGGAAATATTGTTCAAAAATTACACATTTTACACCTCACCAAAAATTTCCCTGGTTATCTCAAAACGGCTATTTCATTCAGATAAAATTCATATGGTAATATATTAGCTTATAGTGTGTTGTAGTTTTGAAAAAGATAGGCGGTTTTAAAACTTTTAACTATTCAATAGGAATCTTCAACATATTTTTTATAGCAATATGTTATTTAATACCGTTAAGAGTTGGACAAATCAACTATTTCACAAAATGAATGATCCGGGAAGGAACAATACATGTGAAGATACTTAGGTGATCTACACACAATATGATAATTGTTATAATTGCATTTGTCAAGTGTTTTTTTGGTTAAACTTTCTACTTATATGGTATGAGGATTGATAGAAAGAGTTATTTTAAAATAAGGTTCCGCTTTGTGTCGTGAAAAGCCTAATCTGTTACCCTTTTTTCAGGGGGGTACCTTTTGATAGCCTTATATAGGTTAGCAAAGAAAAGTTCCCGAGTTAACAATATAGGTTACTAAGATATCGACTTCGAGCACGAACACAGCAGAACCTTAATTCACCTTTTTTATATCAAATATGATTCCTTAATGCAAGCAAAATTTATATAAAGAATGATGGCGGATATCGCTTTTATGCAAGGTTTTTTCTTATTTCTTCCAGGATCGTGTCCCCACCCATTCTCAATAGCTTATATGCAAGTTCATACCCTATATCAGCAAAATCATCTATTTTGCCCTCAATAGAGTCCCTGATAATTGTAGTTCCATTGAGTGAACATACAACCGCTTCTAATTTCAAATTGGCAGGGAATACGATTTCTGCATGAGCGCCAATTGGAACCTGGCATCCACCCTGAAGTTTTGCAAGAAGCACTCTTTCTGTCTTTACTTCACACATGGTTTCATGGTGATTTAGAATCGATATGACTTCTTTAACCTCATCATCATTGTCTCGTATCTCTATACACAGTGCTCCCTGACCTACGGCAGGAAGCATTATATCATAAGGTATTATCTCACTTGCATTCTCGGATAGACTAAATCTTAATAAACCTGCTCTGGCTACAACTATTGCATCAAGATCACCTGAATCTAATTTTTTTAGCCTTGTATCTAGATTACCTCGCAAATCTACAACTTTAAGGTCTTGCCTGAAGGCAAGAATTTGTGCTCTACGCCTTAAGCTACTTGTTCCAATTACAGCATTTTGAGGAAGGTCTTTTAAACATTGATTGTTTTTGCTAATCAGTACGTCATGTGGATCTTCACGCTCTGGAAATGCTCCCAGTAGAAGACCTTCTGGGATTACAGTAGGTACATCTTTTGCGCTATGAACTATTAAATCAACCTTGTTATCAAGAAGGGCATTTTCCAGCTCTTTTGTGAATAATCCCGTTCCTCCTAATCTTGAAAGGGGAGCATCGGTTAATTTGTCGCCCTTTGTCTTAAACTTTTCGATGCTAAATTTGATGTCAGGATTGGATTCTTCCAGTTGCGACTTTACCCAATTAGCCTGGATTAAGGCTAATTTACTTCCTCTCGAGCCAATGACAATTTTTTTTCTTTTTTTCAAATACCTTCTCCTCTATAAATTTAAACAGATGGCGGCCAATTAAGCAAGTCTATTTGCCCTTGATGAAAAGCTCTTGTTAGTCTATAATTTTTCCTATCAAAAGGATAGTGTTAAATGTTAGAAATTAAACCAACACAAAAGATTAATGCTACAGTTAAAGTTCCCGGGTCAAAAAGCTATACAAACCGTGCGTTAATAACAGCTTCACTTGCTGCGGGAGAGTCTGTAATAAAAAATGTCTTATTAAGTGACGATACACGTCTCATGATGGCATGCCTTGAAGAGGTGGGAGTATCAATTAAAGGTGTTACAGGAGATAATGCTTTGGTGGTAAAAGGTAGTGAGGGTACAATACCTGCAAGGGAAGCGAATCTATTTGCAGGCAATGCAGGAACTGTTGTGCGCTTTATGACAGCTGCATTAACGTTGGGTAATGGTCATTATGAGATTGATGGTGTCGAACGTATGAGAAAAAGACCTATTCAGGAACTGCTTAGCGGTCTAAATCAGCTTGGTGCAGATGTTGCCTCAAAGGAAAAAACAGGATGCCCGCCTGTTGTAATAAATGCGAGTGGGTTAAAGGGTGGAGCTATCAAGATGAAAGGCAGTGTCAGCAGCCAATATATTAGTGCAATCCTTTTAGCTGCACCTTACGCAATGAGTGATGTTCACATTATAATAACCGATGACCCTGTATCAAAGAATTATGTTGATATGACTATAGATGTTATGAGTAAGTTTGGAGTAAGGGTGGAAAGGGATTCGTATAAAGAATTTCGTATTAAGTCTGGTCAGAGTTATAAGGGTTGTGAGTATATGGTGGAACCAGACGCAACAAGCGCTTCGTATTTTTTTGGTGCTGCTGCTATAACGGGTGGCAGAGTAAGGGTCGAAGGTTTGGGTGAAAATTCACTGCAAGGTGATGCCTCATTTGTTGATATCTTGAGCAAGATGGGCTGTGTCACACGAAAGGCTAAGGATTGGTTAGAAGTTGAAGGAGGTAAGTTGAAGGGGATAGATATAGACATGATTGATACTCCTGATGTCGTGCAGACCCTGGTAGCTGTTGCAGTATTTGCAGAGGGGAAAACCCGTATAAAGAATGTCAAGAACCTTCGTTATAAAGAGACAGACCGTATCTCTGCACTTGTTAACGAGCTTAAAAGGCTCGGTGTGAAAGTGAGGGAATATGAGGATGGTCTTGAGATTGAACCATCAAGCACACTACATTCCGCTGAAGTATCAACTTACAACGACCACCGCATGGCAATGAGCTTTGCCCTTATTGGATTACGAGTCAGAGGGATAAAGATAAAAAATCCAGAGTGTGTTCACAAGACATTCCCGGACTTCTTCGAAAGACTGGAAAAATTATACAACTGATTGCTAAAAAATGGATTTAAAACAGATTTTATTAAGTGATATTGATATTTCCTCCCAAAGGCACGACAAGTTTTTGTTTAGTTATGCACATGATTTAAGTGTGACAATGGATTCTATAAAAAAGGTCGGATTAATAAATCCCGTAATACTAAACATAAACCACGGCCGCAATGAAGCGTACACTATCGTATGTGGTTATCAGCGTATCAAGGCATTTAAGAAATTAGGGGAAGAGAGAATTAAGGCAAATGTTGTAGATGGGCTTGGTGATGAAGAACTTTCTTTATTAAGCCTTCATGACAATATGTTCTCAAGGGGATTTAATGAAATAGAAAAGGCAATCGTTATAAAGAGATTTCAGGAGATCGGCTATTCTTATGACAGACTGGTTACCGAAATAACTCCACTCCTCGGCATACCACCAAATAAGAAAATAATAGATAAATATCTTTCTCTTTTGAAACTGGATAGGGGAATCAAGAGTGCCGTAGCTAGAAATGAACTAGAAATAGAAAAAGCCTTTCTCCTTATCATGCTCGATAATGCCGAGAGAGATTTTGCTTGCAGAATTCTTTTCAAGGAATCTAGTACGAACATAAATGAGGCAAAGGAAACAATTAGAAACTTGCTTGACCTTAGGCAGATAAGGCAAAAAAGCATCTCAGAACTGCTAACGGCAGGAGAAATCAGCAACATACTCTCAGATGGTAAAACCAATAAAAGGCAAAAGGGAGAGACGATTTATAAATTAATAAAGTCTATGCGTTACCCGACCATTAGCAGGAAGGAAGATGAGTTTACCAAATCATGCAAGAGATTGGGCCTTGACAATAACGTCCGCATCACTCATTCTAGATTTTTCGAAGGAGATGATATTCAGATAACCATAAAGGCCTCGGACGAAGAAAAGTTGAAGAGCAGCATAGAAAAGTTCTTAGCAAATATAAAGAATGGGGCATTTAAGAGGATTTTTTCCGTATTTAAATAGACGCTTGGCGCCTAAACCATCCCTGCCCGACAAACGTTCATTCTCGTTCCCACGCTGGAGCGTGGGAACGAGAGAAAATCATTAGATTCTGAAAACGGAGATCCTGAATTAAATTCAGGACCTGGTTCAGAATGACATATTATGTGTTTCTCTATTGCGACACAGTCTGAAATGTCGGGCAGGGATTTCGGATTTCGTGCTTCGGTTTTTACGATTATAACTACCCCGAAAGGGCCACATTATTCAGGCTTTGTCTTGGGGAATGCTTAGTACATTCACCCTGATGCAAGGATAACAATAGAGGATATCTTTCTCTGATACTATGTTGCTATGGCAAAGCATTTACTTCAGGATAGACGACAAAATAAATAAGAGGTTCAATAAATTGTTAAGGAAATCTTCTATTGAAACAGTTCAAAAAGCCACCAGATTACTGAGCTGGTACAGTTACCCATATGCTAACTTATTTATTATTTTTTCCCTTGCTTTAATATATAATTTTTGATAATATCTGCCGTGGTTCGATTGTACTGTATAGTAATATTATATGTATATTCATATTTATTAACGTAATATTATGGCTATAAGGGCAACAATCCTGTAGCCTTTTTTTTTGTGATAGGGGGTGATTTTAGAATGCCAAGTGGAACAGTCAAATGGTTTAATGATGCAAAGGGATATGGTTTTATTTCCACTGATAATGGAGAGGATATTTTTGTGCATCATACCGAAATTCAAGGTGAAGGATTTAAAACGCTTGCTGAGGGTGATAAGGTAGAGTTTGAAGTAGTAAAAGGAGACAAGGGTAACAAGGCCCAAAAAGTCGTTAAATTATAAGTATATTAAAAAGCACACTCATATATCATAAAGTATAGCTGATTATAGTAGATCCACTGTATAGAAATATAGAGTTGTCACTTAGGTTATAATTATAATTACGACACATAGACCCCAATATTCGTAAAAAGGATATTGGGGTTTTTGTTTGTTGTCTAAAAAAGTTTCCTGCTTAGTATCTGTTGCGGAAAACACTATACTGTCACCCTGAACTTGATTCAGGATTGATATATATAGATTCTGAAACCCGACAAGTCGGATCTCGTAGTTGCTTCAAGGGGCGCCACAGGCGACAAGTTCAGAATGACATTTTTGAGCATTTAAGCTTTCCGCAATAGATACTACTTAAAATAAATCTATCGAGAGTAATATTTCAATCACGTTATTGGCTGAACGTTGATTGGATTCCTTAAGGAGCAGTAATTCCTCCCTGCAAATTTTTATTTGATTACGGAGTAGATGATTACCTGGTCGATACACAAGACATTTCTCAAGGTGTGTTATGGCTGTGTTTAAATGATTTAATTTTTCATTTACCATTGGAATGCGGTTAAATATCATGATGTGTTCTATAGCCTTTTGGCAATTAGCTAAAAATTCCTTTTTGAGAGTTGCCTTGGTACTTTTCTTGGGTTTCTTACTCCTGTCCTGTAGTTTTGAGGACTTCTTTTTGATTATTTTCTTTTGAAAGAAAGGGACTGGTTTTTCCATACCTAGCATCCAGGGAATAAAAGTATGAACATCATTATATATTATTTTACAAGACAAGAAAAGACTATACTTAATACCGTTGCTATATGAAAGTTTTCTATCCAAAAAAGATATTCATTGAAAAAGATATTGTTAAATCGCCTGTTACCCAGCGGATACTCTGTAAACTACCAAATGTGCCAGTCGAGTACATCGATGATTATGGAAAAATCAAAATAAAAGGGCGCATGATTAATAATATTTATAAAGAAAGTAAGGAATGCCTTGCTATAGCCAGGAAGAAGGGTAAGTTGGTCAAACAATTCAGGTGTAGAGATGGAATAATTGGAAGTACAGAATATTACATAACCCACGGGAATAATTGTTGTTTTGATTGCGAATATTGTTTTCTTCAAGGTTACTTTGATAATGCGATACCCACCCTGTTTGTAAATCATGAAGAAATGTTGAGTCAAATAAGAGACGTTATTATTGCCGCAGGGGATAAAGGGGTAGTATTTCATGCCGGTGAATTATGTGATGCGTTTGTCTTCGATGACCTTACAGGTCTCTCACGCAAACTTATTCATCTGTTCTCAGAATTTCCAAATGCGAGGCTAGAACTCAGGACCAAAGCTACAAACCTTGAGCACCTTTTACGTGTATCAGGAATAGATAATGTCGTAATATCATGGACGTTTAGCCCTCAAGTGATCATAGATAATTATGAACACAAAACCCCTTCACTAGAAGAACGAATTAGCACAGCAGAGGAAGTGCAAAAGGCCGGTTATAATGTTGGAATATGTTTAGACCCCATTATAAGATGTGAAGATTGGTATGATAATTACAAAGAAATGCTTAACATGCTTTTCGATAGACTGGACATCATGAAGATTAAGTTTGTAAGCCTTGGTGGTTTCAGGTTTCTCCCTTCCTTAGCCAGGGCAATCAGAGAAAGGAATCCACAAACCAATCTCTTATTAGGCGAGTTTGTACCATGTATCGACGGTAAATATCGTTATTTCAAACCATTCAGGGTCGAGATATACAGGGAGCTAGGTAAGATTATAAGACAAAGGGGGAAGGGTATTAGGGCATTGCTCTGTATGGAAACCAGTGAAGTATGGAACGAAGTAGCAGATAGCTTGTAAGCCATTAAACATGTAGATACACCCATAATGTTTTTGACAATCACCCACAATCGGTAGTAGAATTATCACCAATAAAACCCTACTACCTAAATTGAGCGATTTACGTAGCCGCAACCTTCAGGTTGCGTAACTTACGTAAAATTTCCATGTACCCATTAGGTGATGAGAAACGCAGGCTAAAGCCTTCGGCTACAGTAACGTATAATATGAAATCGCTCAATTTAGGTTTTACTAAAACAAACCTCCGGCTTGCATTGCAAAACCTGGATGTTGTTATGGATTAAATACTATCCTGCTGCTACCTACATTACCTTCAGCATCTATTGCATTAATTACTATTGCATGTTCTTCTGAAGAAACATAGGGAATTTTTAGTAGAAAAGATTCTTCCTTCGAATCGAAGATTTTATCTGCAGGAAATACCGGGTTCCAGTCTCCTGAATCTACAGAATATTGAATCTCCGTTATATTACACATCTCGTCCCTTGCAATACCAGAGATAATTAAAGTATTACGTGCCCGACCCGCCCGGCCAAGCCGTTCGGACGGGTCGGCCTCCATAATCGTTTTAAGATCCGAAATAATCGGTCTTGTATTATCTACTAAAAATGCATTACTTGCTTTTTCCTCTTTGAGTGCTAGTTCCATTGGATTGTCAAGGACGTCGCTTGCTATGACTTTCACCTGATAATATCCATCAGGTATTCTATTCGTGTTCCAATGATATATTTTCTCCTCTTTGATATTTCTTCGTAGTTCATTCCATTTATTTTCTTCTATACCTTTATACTCCAGATCAAACCTTAATCTATCGTTATTAGGATCGCTTGCTTCCCAATTTATTAGTTTTTTTGGTTCATGTATAGATAGTCCAAAATTACTTTCATTTTTCTTTGGATAGGATGGTGTTTTATATATTTTAGAATTATTGTTAGCATCTGTTTTCTCCCTAGAAGAATCTCTCGGGGAGGAGATTGTAATACTTTTAATTAATGGCGGTTGATTTTGTGGTAAATAGGCAATACTGGCATTATCAAGAATTGGTGCAGTAATAGAATCATTGGTAGTGAGAGTAACTCGATATTGTATGAAACGAGCAGGAGGGCTTTTTGTTTTTTCACCACTGCGTTCATATTCTTCAGACCAATCACTCCAGGTAGAATCTGGTTTCTTGCTATTTCCAGATCTTGTCGATAATCTTATTTCTGTCTGTGAAGGAGTCTTGCCTTCCCATGATATACATCCCCACGAAGAAATATATGAAGTATCGTGAACACCAGACTCATAAGTACCTTTGCTAGAATAATCACTAGATAATTGATAAACATTTGCATTATTCCCGGTTGCAATGTATTTGTATCCATCTTTATACGGAAGAATGTCTAAAACTTGAGACTCATAAAAATCGTACAGTAAACTGGTGTCTTCAACATTACCATTAACAATCTTGAAAAGCTTGGCCTTATTCCCGGTACCCACAAGAACATCATTGTTGCTGTTGACAGTTAGGCAAAGGATAAAGGCTTTTTCCACTACAAGGATCTCTTTTACTCTACCATCTTTATCTATTCTATATACAGAGTTTCTTTCCGCAGGAACCGGCCTTTCTCTGAACTCATCTTTAATATAATCTTCAGCGGGATGTTTTGAATTATCCATATTTGTATTTGGGAAAAGATCGTTTAACAGAATATCATTTGCCTCGTAAGGAAGTTCCTCGATTGGAAGTGGTAATTGAATCTGTGGTGGTGTAGGAGGTGTAATTATTGGTAAAACAGGAGGTATGCCAGATGATGTTCCTGCATATAAAATACCGTTTTTATCTATGGCCAAACAATGAACCTCACTTTCCTCAGTATCATAAAGGACAGAAGCATTCCCATTTGTCGTTATCTTGTAAATAAGACCCTCCGGCTCACAAGCGGCATAAGTATTGTTTTCTTCATCAATTGCGAGATCAAGGATATTTGAATAGGGAGAATCAAAAAAAACTGATGGAATGCCTTCCTCTGAAATTTTGTATATTATGCCGTTATTTCCGGTAGCCGCGTATAAGTTACCGTTACTATCGAAAACCAAGTCCCATATGTAAGGGTCTGGGAGTTCACAAAATATTCCTCCTTTACCATCAGAAGTGATTTTGTAAATTCTGCCATGTGGTAATGTGCCAGCATAGATGTTCCCGGTGTTATCTGTAGCAATGGTTTTGACATGTAACTCTGGCGTTTTGTAAAATTCGGTTACATCCCCATTCTGAGTAATTTTAAAAATTGAACCGGGGTCACCGGTACCTGCAAATATTAAACCTGCTTCATTTTTTGCCAGACACCAAACATATGCTGCAGGAACTTCCTTTATCCTGAGTTTATTGGGTGATAATGTGAGCTTTCCTCTATCGTGTACTGATACATTCTCCAATTTTCCTTTTGCAAAGTCAGATCTGTCAGTTTCTATCCACGTTCTCGTAGTGGTTGCATAGAGGAACCGTGCACTTGAAGTTAAAAATGGAAAGACAAGCAAGATAATATAAAATGAAATTAAAAATATCTTCATTGTTTATTTTTGTGGCATTAAATTAACCATTATTCTCTACAAATAGGTTAACGAATTGTTTCCCCGTAATAAGCCAGTTTGTTTGGACGCGCCTAACTATTTCACCCCTTAAGCGGGCAATGCCACTTTGATTTGATAAAGACATTATGTTTAGAAATGAATTCGGAAGTGATGGAAAACTTTCGCCCATATATGTCAAACCTCTTTTATTTAGTAATACTCTTATGATCAGATTTTTGTTATTTTCTACTTCTTCTATGTTAGTAATTAATTGTTCAAAATTTGTTGGTACCAATCGGCCTGGCGCACCCGTATTTTCCAACATCTGGCTGTAATTAGCATCGCAGACAGTTATCCTTATTCTGCTTCCACGGGTAATATCGTCGGGGAGTTTTATCTTTAAAGGTATAGAAACACTTTCTTGAGTAAAAGGCTTCAAACTGACATTCAGAGATATTTCGTCTCCGGGGTTAACCCACTTTTTGCTGACTCTAACGTTTTCGATAGAAGCAGTATTTTTCGTTTCTAAAATGTTAGCCACTAGTTTTATAGATTTTATTCTAACAGGCTGGAACTTATTATTTAGCAATGTTGTGATTGGTTGAGTAATATTATATATCGGAAACCATGATAGCCCCGGATCATAATAGACGTTTTCAACTGTAACAGGTTTTTCTCTGCCAGCTATATTAATATCGAGTTTCAAATTTACTAACTTTTCTCCTATAGATTTTTCGGTGGCGAGCAATGCACTTTCGACCGCCATTTGCACAAGATTTGGTGTCAAGAGCTTATTGTGAATAATATCGAAATTGTATTTAACATTTAAAGACCCTTTAATGTCTGCCTGGCAGGAAATCATCTGTGAGTATTCTCCTATCTTTCCAGCAAGAGCAGGTCTTCTATCCTGTGTAATCCTTCCAATTATTTCTTCAGGTACTGCCATCTTAACTGAGCCTGACTGACTTGCGAGTATAGTGTAAACGCGTGCGGTTGCCATCGGTAGATCAGTTGTTCCAGTCTGAATTAAAGGGTGACCAAAAGCGAGAATATTATTACCCTCTCTATAAGTTACAGTCCCAATTGCAGAGGCACTTAAATCACCTCTAATTATTTCAGCTGCAACAGATGCACCTGGCACAAAGCCACTTAAATTGGTAGGAGTATTTGCATGGCCTTTGTTGCCCTGAGAGGGGAACCAACCCAGTTTGCTGAATAAAGGACTCATTCTTTTTAGGCTTCTGTTGTCAAAACCTGAAACCATCAATGGTGTATGAATAGGTACAAGATTGATTGTAAACGGTTGCTGAAACCCGGTGTCTTCAGATAGTTTGCCTTCAAACAGCTTTTCGTTCGATATTAACTTGTTTATAACCTTTGAATCCTGTATGTTTAATGGTGCACTCCATGTGTTGTCTTTCATGGCAAAGATAGATTCCTCAACCTGTGGTTCCATTTTAAGTACATCCATCATTATGCCTATCGGAGTTACTCCTGCAATAGCTTCTTTAGCAAAGCTCCATCCATGAGATACTGCACCTACTAATTTATTATTAATATATACAGGACTGCCACTCATTCCAGCTATAATACCCGTTTTGTTCAAGGGACCACCTGTCATTTTTATAAGTATCATATCGCTTCTTGCTTCCCAATTTTTTAAAACTCCCAGGACCTCTATATTAAATACTTCAATCCTTTTTCCTGAAAAAACTGTTTTTCCATACCCCTTCATGCCAGGTGTAATATCATCTACGTTCATTATCTCTATTGCCATGGCGATATGTAATGAAGATGTTAATATCACACAGATGAAAACAACCATTCTAAGAACAGATACAACCACTGTTTTTTTTGTAATTCCCATTTTTTGTCCTATTTAAGGTATTTAAATTGGTTTTGATCTGACTTTATCAGCTTGCTCATTTTTTGTCAAGGTGAAAAGAATAGTGGTAATTACTATTACTTTAAATTTATATAATAGATATTGAATTATATTTTGAAGGTGATATTATTATTAAAAGGTAGTATTTTTCGGTCCTTTGAATTTTAAAAAGTTTATACTAAGTTAAAAATTTTAATCCGAAAATAAAATTTGGAATCCTTTTATTGTTCAATTTTCATCCTTCGTGGTGACTATAGATAGTCATGAACGTTTAATAAGAAATAGCTATGGTTACTGAACTTTTAAATTTAAGAGAATCAGTTTCATATTGGGGGGATATAGAAAAAGCCGCACAGGCATTGCTATCTGGCAAGATTGTGGCTTTTCCAACGGAAACCGTATATGGTATAGGCGTAAATGCTAATGATAGTACTGCTACAAACTATTTATATAGGGTAAAGCAAAGACCCGAAAGCAAAAAACTGGCTATCATGATTGCCGAACCTGATGATGTAACGAAATACGTAAAAGAGATACCTCCAATTGCCAGAATATTAATAAAGTCCTTCTGGCCCGGACCCCTGACCATAGTTTTTGCGCTTCCTGATAATAAAAGTATAGGTTTTAGGAACTCGAGTAATCGTGTTGTAAGAGACCTTATTAAGTTCGCAAAGGTGGAGATAGCTTCGACAAGCGCAAACATTTCCGGGGAAATACCTGCCACAGATGCACAACAAGTAATAACCAACTTTGGTGATAAGATTGATGTGGTTCTTGATGATGGGCCAACACAATTCAAGACTCCTTCTACTGTAGTAAAGATCATGGATGATAAATTTGAGATCATTCGTCATGGTGTAATTGAAGAGGAAAGGATTAATAGGTGCCTAGATGAAGGTTGCATTAGCTTCAGATCATAGGGGATTTAAATTTAAAAACTTAATAAGTGCTTTTCTTTCAAACATGGGGCATAAAATCGTAGATTATGGCGCTCCAAACGGTACTGATTCAGTAGACTACCCTGATTACGGGCTTCAAGCTGCTAGGGCCGTGGGCAGAGGTGAATGTGAACGGGCTATTTTAATATGCGGAACAGGCTTAGGGATGTCACTTATTGCAAATAAGGTAAAGGGTGTGCGTGCAACTGTATGTCACGACTTATATACAGTAGAGATGAGTAGAAAGCACAATGATTCTAATGCCTTATGTTTGGGAGCAGATGTAGTAGACGAAAACTTGTTAGAAAAGAAAATAAAGTTATGGTTAGAAACACCTTTTGAGGGGGGGAGACATGCTCGCAGAGTTGGGAAGATTATGGACATTGAATCGAGTTAGCAAGGTTCTCATTTATTTATAACTGGCAAGAGCACGATCAACTTATTTTTATGATGTCTGCTTTTCTTGGTTTTTTAAATTTAAAGATTTCGGGTTTAAGAGGTTCGTTTATAGAAAGATTATTTAGGATTAAAATTAATGTCGTACCAGTTTCAGGCCAATTAATTTGCACCTTTTCAGGGACTGTTTGGTCATCTATTTTTGTATAATTACCAAAAAAAGCCTGTACCTTGATAGAGCTGTCTTTTTTAAATAGTATAAGTTCAGTTACGTTGTTGTCAACCCTGTCTATCTTCAATTTACCATATGGTAGAAACTCCTCATCCTTTTTATCAAACACGTGAATGAACCAAAAAGCCGGCCATGTTTCCATAAATGCCGACCTTCCCTCAAAGAGCTTACCATAATCTAAAAGAGTTCCTATGTCATCTGGAAATATATATGCGTTATCGTTTATCTTACGTGTTATATCGCATTTCCCCGTATAAACTACCTTCTGCTTGGGTAAGTGAAACCAATAGTTTTCTCCATCTGAAAGTATGTCAAACACAGTGCTTGCAAATTTAGAACCGATTACGCGTATCTTTTTTGGTTTTTGAAACCTCAAAACACCTTTACATTTAAATGATTTATTAATCTCAGGACTTATTAATGTTATTTTAGCGTCCGCCTTGAGACTGGTAAGTTTTTGTCCTCTCAAAACTATGTCTTCTTTTACCTGGAGGAAGGAAAGAGTCTTAATCCTGCTAACATCAATATTTAACAGCTTATCTCCTAAATAAAGTCTAGGTTTATGTGTGGCACAACCAAAGGAGAGGAGAATAATCAAGGGAATCAGAAATGTAAATGATTTGAATTGCATTTAAATAATATCATCTCCAGACATATCGTATATCCATTTTAAGTCTATTTGACTGTTTTCAATTAAGTCTTTTTTGCCAAAAAAAAGTTTAATCTCCTTTTCGGCGGATTCGACTGAGTCTGACCCATGTATCAAGTTGAAACGTTCGCTTATTGCAAGATCACCTCTTATTGTTCCGGGAATAGCTTCGTGTCCTGCCGTATAACCCATCATCTTGCGCGTAACTTCTACAACGTCTTTTCCTCTCAGTACCAAAACCACTACCGGTCCGGAAATTATGAATTTTATAAGTTTTTCATAAAAACTCTTACCTTTATGGACAGAATAATTTTTTCTTGCCAGCTCTTCGGAGATAACCATCAGCTTTAATCCTATTATTTCAAATCCCTTTTCCTCAAACCTGCTGATTATTTTACCAATTAGTCGGCGTTGTACAGCATCCGGTTTAATTAGTACCAATGTCCTTTGCATATAATTCCCTTGCCTTTAAAAAAAAGTTTTTGTATTTTTCTGTTTGATAATCCGGATACGTCCAGGGTAGATTTTCAAATTTCCCATTTTGGTAGAATAATGTAACTTCTGCGTAAATACCGCCCTGGAGATGAATCCGATGATAATAGTCCTTTGTAGAGGCGAGTATTAGTTTACTTTGCGTTAGATATCCGGGGTCTAGGTTAATTGGCCGAATAACCTTAAATTTACCATCCTTTTTAAACTCATCTTCTAATTTATTGGTCCATATCTTAATAGAGGGAATTTCTTCGGGGTCTATAAGCTTCTTGAAACACAAGAATTTCCTTAGAATATTTAATCCCATTTCTCTTTTGTAGTAATCTGTAAAATCAAAGGTAAATATTTCGCTTTTAAGATCGATTTTACCGAGATGGCTCTCAAGTAAAACTTCGATATCTTTTAAAAGAATCTTAATGCCGGACAGAATTCCTATAATTAGTTTTACAGGTTTAGGACAACTGATCTCAGACATGAAAAGGTTTGCGTTGATAAAAGTAGTCTCTCATTTTAAGGAATTTATAATATTCCTTATTTCTGTAGTTATGTTTTCCGGTCTTGAAAAATGTGTTTTATTTTCAGAACGTACCTTGATTTCAACTTCACCATTTTCTTTGAAACGATTGCCAATTGTTACCCTTATCGGTATTCCTATGAGATCACCATCCTTAAATTTGAAACCGGCTCTCTGATCTCTATCATCAAGTAGCACTTCAATTCCTGCTTCACATAATTCGTCGTGCATCTTTGTGGCTGTATTCATTACGGTGTCATCTTTAACATTTATTGGTGAGACCAGGACTTCATAAGGTGCTAACGGCAATGGCCAGATTATACCATCGGAGTCATGGGATTTTTCAATCGTAGCGGCGATAATCCTGTTTATTCCGATACCATACGACCCCATTACTATGGGACGTTTTTTTCCTGTTTTATCCAGAAATTTTGCATCCAAAGCTACACTATACTTTGTTCCTAGCTTAAAAACATGCCCTATTTCAATCCCATTAGAAATATTGAGCAAATCCTTACATTTAGGACATCTATCACCTTCTGTGACATATCGAATGTCAGCGACCTTATCAATCTTAAAATCTCTTTCCAAATTTGCATTTATAAGATGGGTATCTGCCTTGTTCCCTCCTACAACACAATTCTTCGTTATTGGAACTGCCTGATCTGCAATAATCTGCGTTTTTAATCCAATAGGGCCTGCAAAGCCTATGGGTGAATTTGTCAGCTCAGTAACCGTTTTTTCATCAGCCAATGCTATTTTATCTTGCGATAATACACTTGTTAATTTAGATTCATTAACATCATGATCTCCACGTACAAGCACTGCAATATTCTTATTGTCATACGTATAAATCAAGGTTTTTAACATCATATTTGGTTCGACACCAAGAAAACCACTTACCTCTTTTATGGTGGTCATCTTTGGTGTAGAGACCTCTTTAAGTTCTTTCAATGTATTATCATCTTTGGTCACGATTGGAGCTGGTTCAGCCTTTTCAATATTTGCACTATAATCGCAACTTTTGCATTTAACAATTACATCCTCTCCATTAGTATTGGGAATCATAAATTCATGTGAAACGTCACCACCCATAACACCGGAATCTGCTTCTACTGCCAGATAATCTAATTTACACCGCTCCATTATCTTACAATATGTTTCATACATTTTCTGATAGCTGGTGTTTAACCCATCATTATCCGTGTCAAAACTGTAAGCATCCTTCATTAGAAATTCTTTACTCCGCAATACACCAAATCTTGGTCTTACTTCATCTCTGAATTTTGTCTGAATCTGATAAAGGATTACAGGTAGTTGTTTATAAGAGTTAAGTTCATTTTTAATTAAATCGGTAATTACCTCCTCATGAGTAGGGCTTAGGGCCATTTCTTTCCCATGTCGGTCTTTAATGCATAGCAAATCGTCACCAAAAACGTCAACTCTCCCACTAAGTTCGATAAGGTTTAATGGTTGTATAGCGGGTAAAAATATCTCAATCGCACCCGATGTATTCATTTCTTCTCTGATGATGTTGATTACTTTATTTAGCACTCTTGTTCCAAGTGGTAAATATGAGTAAACTCCAGCGGATAGTTTTCTAATCATACCTGCTCGTATCATTAGCTTGTGACTATCAACTTCGGCGTCGCTTGGATCTTCTTTTAAGGTTGGTATAAAGGTTTGTGACCACTTCATAAATAAAGGTAGGACGATGAAATAAAATTGTATATTACTTTAAAACTTATCTTTGCGTAACAAGCTATTCAGCCCAATTTTAGGAGCTGCAAGCCTATAATAGCAAAACTAAGTTTTGCACTTATTAGTTGAAGTTACGAGGTATTTTTGTCAATTAATCTGGATTATATTATTGGGAATAATTATTTGCAAGACATTTATAAAACGACTTATTTTTGTCAAAAAAAGATGAATAAATAGCGAAGAAAATATGGCTGCTATGATTCAACATAACGGTTGAATTTAGCCAAAAATTTGTTATAATTGCGAGTTTTATAATGTATCTATAAGCATAAGGTCTTTGTTTGCAATACTTACATTTTATTTTTTTATTTAAACAAATCGGCATGTTTTCTGCGTTTGTTATGAAAGGGTTTGCTTTATGTATAGGATATTGATTGCTTTATGTGTTTTTTTGTATATCTTTCATGCTGAAGTTAGATGTGAAGAGCCAGAAGTTGTACCGGCAGAACAAAAAAAGGAAAAGAGCGAACTGGCAAAGTTGATGGATGAAATTGATAAGAACTATAAAGTAGTGGAAGGAATGTCGGGATGGTATAAATACAAAAAAAAACACTGGAAAATAATTCTTGAATCAGGACAAAATATGGTGCTGCTAACAAAATCTATACGGAGGAGATTTTCGCGACCTGATGATTGGACATATCAAGAATTAATGGAAAAGATGCAAATAGCTGCAGAAGAAATGGTTGAAGTAGCAAAAAATAGCGATAAGGAAGGGGCTCTTGAGGATACACAGTGGCAGGTGAGGCTTTTGAGGCGAACATGTGCTAAATGCCATAAACACTTAGACATCCATATATATCCACAATTGTATAAGAAAAAACCCAAAGAAGTACCCCCGGTACCATAGCTTCTACAAATTAGCTGTCATTCTTGAAAAATATTAGCATGAGTTTTTTACTTGACTCTGTTCCAGCACGATGATATATTTAGCCCGTTTCTAAGGGATATTCGCACATATGTCGATCATAGGAAGATATTCAAAAAAGAAGGGGGGTGAAACGCAATACCAGAAGATTGTTTTGTCGAACTTCGCAAGGTTAGTTATTATTTAAACTTACAATAAACTTTTATTTCCTAGTTTTTGACTAACCAGCATAAACAGTGTTAGTGTCTATTTTATTAAGGAGGCAGAAGAAAAATGAAGAAGAAAAGCATTTTTATAGTATGCATAATCTCTGTATCGTTACTTATCGCCAGTTCATCGGTCAGTTTTGGATCAGATAAGGATATTTGTAAAAAACAGATAGACTATTATCTGAAAATCAAAATGAATGATGGACTACTCCCTGGCGACGAATTTAATCCGTATGATTATAAAGGAGTTGCAGCGGCAGCAAAGGCTATGCTTGCGAACGAAAAAAAACGTACACACAATGACAAAAATCATGCAGCAATCACTAAGCTTGTTATCGGGCACCTTGCAGATATAGAAGAGGCGGCTTCTAAAGCAGTGCCAGGCTCTGTTGAATCAGCTGGGCATTCCTTGAGGTTTTTGTATCTTTCATGCAAAGCATGCCATAAAGTATACCGAACCGAAAAGAGGTTGAGACCTTAACCAAAGGTTATTTGTCTAAAGTGTTCAATTTTGTCACCCAGGGCAGTTAAAATTTGAAAATATTACGATTAGAGGGGGAGTATTAAGATGAAAAAAATCATGTTAGTGTTATCAATTGTTGCGATTTCATGTTTAGGTATGAGTTTTTCCAGTCAGGCGGATGAATTGGATGACTTGATTGGAAATCCAGAAAAAAGCTATTACTTTGTTTTTGCGACTGGAGCTATTCAGGGATCATTCGGCACCATGGAAACGTGTGTATATTGCCATGGCAATGGTGGCAAAGGAACATCAGAAGGGAAAAAAATGGGTGTTCCAGACTTCACGGATGCAAAATGGCAGGCTTCTGTTACTGACGCACAGATGAAAAAGTTCCTAGAAGCTAACGATAAGGGTTGCACACAATGCAGAGGAAGGATTTCAGAAGACGCTATACAGAAGCTTATTAATATTGTTAGAGCTTTTGCGTCTAAATAAGTCTAAAGAAATAAGATAATAAAAGGCTCTTTAAAATGTCTGTTTAATATTTTAAAGAGCCTGTTTTTTTGGAACTACGCATTGCGCATATCGTAATTAATTACGTCTAATTATTCGATTGTAAAGAGTATCTCTCTCAACAGGGTCACGTCCCGTTTCTTTTATTAGTGATTCGATTTCATCAACCGTTAACGCTTCAGGTGTCTCAGCTCCGGCAGAATGAGTAATCTTCTCTTCGGCCACTGTTCCATCTATATCATCAACTCCAAAGCTGAGTGATACTTGTGCCAGTTTAACGCCAAGCATTATCCAGAATGCCTTTATGTGGTCAAAATTGTCCAGCATCAATCTCCCTATGGCAAACATTTTTAAATCTAATATTCCTGTTGTATTGGAAAAGCCCTTTAAATCTGTATTTTTTGGATGAAATGCAAGAGGGATAAAAGACATGAATCCGTTTGTATCATCTTGAAGCTCACGTAGTCTTAACAGATGGCTTACCCTGTCTTCATTTCCTTCTATATGGCCGTATAGCAGGGTAGCGTTACTTCTTAGGCCTAAACCGTGGGCTTCCCGCATGGTTTTCAACCAGTCTTCGCCGCTAAGTTTTTCTGGACATAGTTCTTCTCTGATACTTGGCGAAAACACCTCGGCCCCACCACCGGGAAGCGAACCCAGACCAGCATTTTTTAACTCTCTCAGTGTTTCGTGTATTGTTATTCCGGATATATCTGCAAAGTGAGCAATTTCAACAGCAGTAAAGGCTTGTAGGTGCACTTTAGGAAAACGCTCATGAAGTGAGCTGATCATCTCTGTATAATAATCCAGCCCTAGTTCTGGATGCAGACCTCCAACTATATGTAATTCGGTTGCTCCATCCTGAACAACTTGTGAGGCCTTATCTAGTATGTATTTGATACTCATAAGGTATGCGTCAGGCTCATCCTTATCACGACTGAATGCACAAAACCTGCACCTGTTCTTACATATGTTTGAGTAATTTATGTGACGATTTATAATATAATAAGCATTGTTTTTATTTTTTCTTTCCCTTACAATATTTGCAAGACGACCAATCGTAAGTATTTCATCAGACTCAAATAACTTTATGCCGTCCTCGTAACCCAGACGTTGTCCATTCAGGACTTTTTCTTGAATATTGAATAATTCGGTACTATTTAGGGTTTGTGTAGATATCATACCTTATCCCACTTAAACCTCAGAATATCAGAATGATGTGTTAAATTCAAGAATATATCTAATTAAAAACTGGAGGAATAAAATGCAAAAAATAGTCATCTCGACGAATAACTCACCTAAGGCAATAGGACCGTATTCCCAGGCAATTCAATTCAATGATCTGGTTTTTGTTTCCGGTCAAATACCCATAGATCCAGGATCTGGTGAATTGGTAAAAGGAAATATCAAAGAACAGACAAAACAGATACTTGAAAATCTGAAAAATATTTTGGAAGCCAGTGGTAGTTCTCTTCAAAATGTCTTGCGAACAACTATTTTTTTGTCTAATATGGATGACTATTCCATGATTAATGAAACCTATGTACAATATTTTGAGAGTTCTCCACCTGCAAGATCAACCGTTCAGGTATCAAGATTACCCAGAGACGTACATATTGAGATTGACGCAATAGCATACACAACTAAGCAAGAAAATTTACTTGACGCATGAGCGTGTTGTCTTATAATTAACGTAATTTTAAATATATCATTAGTTAAAACAATTAGTGTGAGTATTGAATATTATGTTGGAAGTAGCAAAAACAGCAGAAAGTCAAGATAATCTTTTACAGGTCGTTAGGCTTCTCGAAGATTCTCAAAAGTTCTTTTATAGAATTGGGGATATTGACATAGAGAAAAAGGTAGCTGAGATGACGGCCCAAACGAGGGAACCCTTATATTTAGTAGTAGTAGGCGAATATAACTCCGGGAAATCCAGTTTTATTAATGCGCTTTGTGGGGAAAAGATTCTTCCTGATGGCCCAACACCGTCTACACACAAAATTACGCTTTTGACTTATGGAGAGAAAAAATCTTCTGTAGAAATTGATGACCACCAATGCAAGATGACGCATCCATTAGAGGCACTCAAAGAAATAACTATTGTAGATACGCCGGGAACTAATTCGATAATTGCTGAACACCAAATCATTACAGAAGGTTTTATCCATAGAGCAGAACTGGTATTCTTCGTCACGTCAGCAGACCATCCTTTTACAGAGAGTGAGAGGGCGTTTCTTCAGATACTTAAGGGTAAATGGGGGAGAAAGATACTATTTATATTGAATAAAATAGATTTAAAAACTGAAGAAGAATTAAAAGAAATAACAGATTTTATCGAAAAGAATTTTTACAGACTCTTTGCCTTTGAACCAAAAATTATTGCAGTATCTACAAAAGACGCTTATAGCGCGAGAATCTCAGGTGATAGTGAATTATTGAAAAGCAGCAACATTGAAGAAGTAGAAGATTTTACTTTTCAAAAGATGGATTATGAAACAAAGATGGACCTTAAGATTATGAGTCCTTTAAAGTACCTTGTAAATGTCTTTGATGAGCTCAAAGGTGGCCTCGGCAAGAAGGTTGTAGATTGTAATGCAGAGATAAAAAGTGTAGAAATGTTTGAAAAGCGGTTGAGAAATAAAAAACAGGATATGAGAGATTATATACATAAATATAAAACCGAGATGCAATCCGTTTTCGCCAGATTAAAAGAGAAGGTTGATAATTTTTTAAATTATAATGTAAACACAAGGGCAATATTAACTATGAAGTTTGCACGCGAGAAAATTGGGGACAAGTTTAAAAGAGAGGTCTTTGGTTATGCAAATCCCAGGGTAGAGTTGGATAGAATAATAAACGATTCAGTGGAATATATTGATCGAAATAACAATGTCCTGTGGGATATGGCTCATAATTATATAGAATCAGAGATTGCTTTAAAGCCGCAGCCAGTTAACGATGCTTCACAAATGCGTAAAGAACGTTATTTCGCGAGCCATGGAACTGATAAATATGCCAATCTAAAGGAATATACGAAACAATTTCAAGAACTTGACGGTGGAATCGAGGGTGAGAGGATACATAAAGTTATACAAAGCGGCTTTATAAATTTCATTATTTTAGAAGCGCTGGCAATTGGCATAATAATAAGTCTTACAACATTTTTGGCATTTATTATTCCTGGTGTATTTGGAGTAACGGTAGCAATAATTCTAGCTGGAATAGGATTAGCTATTTATCCGATAAAACGAAAAAAATATAGAAACGAGTTTGTGAAACGAATAGATGCTATATGTGAAAGATTCAACAATTTAATGATGTTTGAATTTGAGAAAGTCGTAGATAGGGTTATTGAGGATATTGGAAACAAGATGTCGGCCTATCGTGATACGAGATGGTCTGAAAGAGAGGAAATCAATAGGCAGATTACTGATTTAAAATCTCTCTTGGAACGTACAAAAGATCTTATGCGCAAAGGCAACCATAAGTAAGTATCGTTTGTAAGACACCAAATCAAGAAATAAGGAAAGTATGAAATATATAACAACTCTTTTGTTGGCGATTTTACTTATAGGCTATTCTGGCCTTACATGGGCGGCAACTTGTGAATATTGCTATCAACTAATTTCTAAAGGCGAAAAATATTGTGAAGAATGCAAGCTTAAGTCAAAACCTGCAAGAGATATCTCTGGTATGGAAACCGGAGAAGAACAAATTGTTGACACTTCAGAGCCTTCAAGAGGTCTCCACGGTATGGAACTCGTGGAAGAGCAAACTATAACAAATATAAGTATAAGACCAGCCAGAGATATAGAGGTGGCGAATTACCTGTTTCAGGATGGTAAGATGTACAAAAAATCACTATGTTTTTTTAACAAGGGATCAAAATTATTATTCGCTATTAAAAGATTTAAAATGATAATAAACGATTACGGCGAAAGCGATAAGGCAGATGACGCAGCCTACGAACTTGCCAGGATATATAATGGTTTTTATTTTAAGGATTATGCGGGAGCCGCACATTATTATGTTACATGTTACGAACTGAATCCAGATACTGATAAACCTGCTCGCTATATGGCTGCAAGAGTTTATGATAAGCACCTCAAAGATTATCCTAAGGCTGTACAGAATTATGAAATGGCATTGCAAACGTGCAGGGTAGAAAGATACCGAAAGAAAACACAAAAAAGACTTGATAAACTCAGGAAAAAAGGGTTTTAGAATCTCGCCTCCTATTCACTTCAAATGTATGTGGGAATTGGTTATGACATTCATAAGTTCGTAAAAAACAGAAAACTAATCCTGGGTGGTATATGTTTCGATTATCCGTTAGGGCTGTTGGGACATTCAGATGCCGATGTTGTTCTGCATGCTATTGGTGATGCAATCTTAGGCGCTGCTTCATTGGGGGATATAGGTGAGCTTTTTCCGGATACGGACAATAAATGGAAAGACGTTTCCAGCCATATATTACTCAACAAAATAATGGAACTGATAAAAGAAAGAGGTTTAGGTGTAAACAACGTTGATGTTACCGTTATTGCACAGGAACCAAAGATTAGTAAGCAAAAGAAGGAAATGTCGAAGCGTATTTCTGAGATTTTAGAGGTCAAACCAGAAAGGATAAATATCAAAGCAACAACTACAGAAGGTTTAGACTCAATAGGAAGGTTAGAAGCCGCTGCAGCTCAGGCAGTTGTTACATTGATTCAAACTACTGAAAAGTAACTCTTAAAGGATGCCCTTAATCTTATCCAATTAATTCCAATCCATCCATATAAGGCCTGAGCACTTCTGGTATCTCAATGGTGCCATCTTCTTTTTGATACGTTTCAATAATTGCAATCATCGTTCTTGGTAGTGCCACACCGGAACCATTTAACGTGTGGACGTACCTGAGATTCCCTTTTTCATCACGGAATCGGATATTAATTCGCCTTGCCTGAAAATCTTCAAAATTACTACAGGATGAAACCTCCAGGTATCTTTTAATTCCGGGTGCCCATACCTCTATATCATAACATTTAGTTGACGCAAAACTTAAATCTCCCGTACATAACTTTACTACCCTATATTGAAGGCCCAATAACTGCATAACCTTTTCCGAAACGGTTAACAGAGATTCGAGTTCGCCGTAAGACGTTTCAGGTCGTACAAATTTTACTAATTCTACCTTATTAAATTGGTGCACTCGTATCATGCCACGAGTATCTTTACCGTATGAACCTGCTTCGCGCCTGAAACAAGCAGTGTACGCCGTGTAATATATTGGAAGGTCTTTGTAATTTAAGGTCTCGTTTGCATGAATATTCGTTACCGGGACCTCAGCAGTAGGAATAAGAAATAAATCGTCTTCGGTAGTCTTATACATGTCCTCCTCAAGTTTGGGTAACTGTCCTGTGCCTATCATAGAAGCTCTGTTAACGAGAAAGGGCGGAAAGACCTCCATGTATCCGTGCTCCTTTGTATGGAGATCCAGCATAAAGTTGAATAGGGCGCGTTCCAATCTTGCCCCAGCACCTTTATATAACGCAAAGCCGGTACCCGTTATCTTTGATGCCCTTTCAAAATCTAGAATTCCCAATGTCTTTCCCAATTCCCAGTGGGGGAGGGGCTCAAACTTAAAAGACTTCTTTTCCCCCCAGGATCTAACCTCTATATTAGATGTTGGGTCTTTACCTACGGGAACGTCTTCGGCAGGGATGTTTGGAATTCTTATGAGTGAATATTCTAACTCCTCAGATACCTTTCTTATTTCTGCTTCTAATTGCCTTATATTATCGGAAACGCCTTTCATATCTTTTATCAAGTCTGAGGCTTCTTCCTTTTTTGACTTTAATTCACTAATCTTTTTAGACGTAATATTGCGTTTGTGCCGAAGTTGTTCACATTCATTCAAAGTTGCTCTACGCCTTGAGTCCAGCTCAAGGAGTGAATCAATATCTATTGTGTCATTCTTACTGGCAATGGCTTTTTTTACTTTTTCTGCATCATTCCGAATCAGGTTTATGTCTAACATTTGGGAAATCACTCCTTGTTTAAGCCATATTTGTCATAACAAACTGTCCCCAAGACAACCGTGAATATACACTCTGAGCCTTGAGAAAAAATCCCATCAAAAACATTACTTACCCTTTCTTGAGGTAGCTTTATTACTGTAATATCTGCATCAAAACCGGGCTTAAGCCTTCCTATCTTATCCTTCATTCTTAAGGCAATAGCTCCTGCAGCGGTACTCATGTAGAGAATATCCTGAGGCCTTACGTCTTTGTGTTTCTCATATAGATACTTCATTTCATCCAGGATACTAAGAGAATCATTGCTGGCAAGGCTATCAGTTCCCAGGGCCACATTTATGCCATGTTCAATGAATTTACAAAAAGGATGATTTTTATGACCTAAAAATTTATGACTTCTTGGACAGAAGACAATGCTTGAACGGGACCTCCTTATAACCTCTATTTCTTCTTCCGTTATATAATTACAATGAACAAGTATACATTCATTTTTTAAAATTCCCATACTATTCAAGTACTCTATTGGTCTTAACCCGGGACAACTCCAGTTATTTAACATATCACGATCCTTTAACAGAGAAACAAGTTTTCCAGTCCCTCTTGTTAAAAACTCTATTTCCTCGTTAGTTTCAGATACATGGGTTGCAATATGAATACCTAATTCCTCAGAAACTCTTTTACATCGTTTGTAGAGTTCTTTTGAAACCGTATAAGGCGTATGTGGATAGATTCCTATGGAAAGAAGCCCGTCGCTACTTATACCGTTGATTTCTCTTTTAAAATTATCTATCGTACTCTCTGCATTGTGAGGATCAAGATCTATAATTTCATAAAAAAGAACCTTCCTTATCTTGCTTTCTTTTAACACATCCAGTGCTAGGCCATTTCTATTAATATCGGCTATAGTTGTTGTACCTGCTTCGAGACTTCTTGTAATTCCCTCACGTATGGATGATACATATTCATGCTCTTTCCAGGGTTCTTTTGCAATAATTATTTGCCTTATCCAATCTGTAAAGTCACCATTATAGCTAATACGATTATGAAGACATGTTAATTCAAGGTGGGTATGAGTATTTATTAATCCCGGTACTATTGCCGAATTAGCAAGATCGACAATTCGATGGGATTCATGTTTATTAATATCTTTGAAACGTCCTGCAAATATTATCTTTCCATCATCAATCAAGACAGCACCGTTGTCTATTACGGTATCCGGTTTTGTTAATAAATATTTTGATTTTAATAATAGCATAATACTTTATCGGCTGTCCGAGAACTATCATTCCTCGCCCGACAAACAGGCTGTGTCACAATAGAGAAAACACATAATATGTCATTCTGAACTTGATTCAGAATCTAATGATTTCAACAGGTTAGCAACCTTGGAGATCCTGCCCCACTGCTAGCTTACGAAGCGCAAGCGAGCAAGCTGTGGGGTGATGACATTTGTGACACAGCCTGTTGTTTCAGAATCTAATAAAATCAATGTGTTGTAGATTAGAGAATTTCACCGAAGGCAAACCCGACTCAGGTACGACTTCGACTAAAGCCTCAGAATAAAGGTCCGCCTTGACGGACTATATGACGGCGTAGCCATATGTCCCAAAATCTCAATCCACAGGATTCACCACAATACATTCACTAATTAAATAATAAGAAGAAAGGTAATATTATTTACTTATCCATTCATGCCAATCATCACCTATTACGCCTTCTTTTCTATAACGTTGCATTGACAATTGACACTTGCATTTCATATTGTACTTTTTAATTACACTTGCTAATGTTTCAATGATAATTGGAAAGTTGTTGACACTGTTCGCAACGGCTTTTCTATCCTTATACGTTAAAAGTCCCTCGAATAGTTCACCGGGACGGTATTCACTATATACAATACCTTCTGCATAATTAGTGACATAACATATAGATGCATAACACATCTCAAGTTCCTTTGCAAGGAACACCTCCGGGACTAGAGTCATTCCGACCAGATCAGCACCGAAGAAGCTATACTTTCTGATTTCAGCAGGTGTCTCAAGTCGGGGGCCCTGCGTACATACATAAGTGCCATGTCCTTCATAATTAAAATTAAGTGATTTAATTGTGTCGATGATGCATTGCCTCAAACCCGGGCAAAATACAGGACCTTGTCGAATAAATCCTATTCCCTTGTTTTCAAAAAAGGTATATTCTCTGTTTTTGGTTTCGTCAATCAAATCATCGACAACAACATACTGGCCAATATTGTATTTTGTATTAATGGCACCGGGACCCGACCAGGATACTATTTGCTTTACTCCTTGTTCCTTTAACGCATATATGTTTGCCCTGTAGTTAACGTATGGAGCAGTTCTGGAATAGCCTTTTTCACCATGGCGTGAAAGGAATAAAAAGCTTTCTTTATCGCTAATTATTATGAATATTGCCTCAGATGTTCCAAAGGGAGTCTCTATCTGGCCAATACGTTCCCCCATTAATTTATTAGACGCCAATAAATTATAAGCTTCACTTCCACCGATAATAGCAAATGTATTTACCATCTATATAATCTCAGTAGTATGTATTATAAAAATAAGTGGCTATCGTAACAATTACATTTTTTACTGTCAATATATAAAGGAGAGACAGGGGGGGGATGAATGATTGACTATTTACCCCGCCTGCCGTCGGGCAGGGATTTGGGATTTACGATTGATGATTGTGTTTTTACTTATTTCTTGAAATATTTATAACCAATGCTAAAATCGGAATTACTATGACTAAGATTATGTGCCGTATTTTGGCTATTTTCATCTTTTATTTTTTAGTGTACAAACCGTCTAATCTATTTTGTTCAACCAATAATGTTAACGTAATTGATCAATATCAGGTGGATTTCTATTGGAGTTTATTACCTCCCCTTTATCCCTTCCTTGCGAAGGAGGGGAGTAGGGGTGGTTTTCCACATGATGTTGAGCAAATTGTTGATGACAATAGGTTGGAAGAAATATTGAAAAAGGTAGAGGAGGCCAATGCACAGCTCAAAACTATGGAGGCGGATATAAAATACTCAAGGGTTATATCTCTGCTTGACTCGGAAGAGATTTCTGACGGGAAGTTGAAATACAAGAAACCCAAAAAAATAAACCTTAGATTTATGCCCCCCAGAAACGAGATAAACGTCATTGACGGTTCATACGTCTGGATCTACCATCCCGAGGAAAGACAGGTAGAAAAATACAAGATGAACATTGATACGGATGCACCACAGGGGGTGGACATATTTGACATTGAATATAATGTAGAAAAGATAAAGGAAAACTATGATGTTACTCTGCTGGACGATATCTCAACGGCAGAGGGAACATTGTTCCACATAGAACTGATTCCCAAAGAGTCCTTTGGGTCGGATTATTCACGGGTTTTGTTGTGGATTAAGGAGGGGCTCTGGCTGCCCGTGCAGTTTCAACTATTCGAGAGTGAAGGTGAGATCGTAAATACGATTGAGTTAAGCAATATTCGCATCAACCCGGAAATACCGGATAATACATTCGTCCTGGATTTGCCTGACGATGT
>JBHHYH010000009.1:0-68598 GCA_046757465.1 Candidatus Scalinduaceae bacterium
TCTGCCGTAGGTACGATATGACATGCAGTTAAAAAAGTTAGAAATATTTGGTTTTAAGTCTTTTTCGGACAAGACAAGTTTCACGTTCGAAAGTGGAATTACCGCTATTGTAGGTCCTAATGGATGTGGGAAAAGTAACGTAGTCGATGCTATAAAATGGATACTCGGGGATCAAAGTGCAAAGTCACTTAGAGGTAATGAAATGTCAGACGTAATATTTAATGGAACTAATAAACGGCCCTCTATGGGATATGCAGAAGCCTCACTAACCATTTTGAATGACAAAAATATGCTACCGATAGAATATGAAGAAGTGTGTATTGCAAGGCGTCTATATACTTCAGGGGAATCCGAGTACTTAATAAACAAGCAGACTTGTCGCTTAAGAGATATTAAAGAACTATTTATGGATACTGGAGTAGGAGCTAACTGTTACTCCCTTATTGAACAAGGAAAGGTAGATACCTTACTACAGGCAAATATCCAGGAGAGGCGTTTTGTTTTTGAAGAGGCAGCAGGTATTAGCAAATACAAAACTAAAAAAAGAGAAGCTATGTTAAAGCTGGAAAAGGTTGAACAAAATTTACTCCGCTTAAGTGACATAATTGAAGAAGTGCAGAAACAACTCCGCTCCGTAAAACTTCAAGCAGCAAAGGCTCGTAAATATAATGAGTATATAAGTAGATTGAAGGATTTAAGGCTTAAACTTTCCTTGAAAAGATATAGGTCCTTCAAGACTGAAAGAACAAATATTCTGAAACAAATACACCAGAAGGAAAATCAAGGTCAGGAAATGCTTACTAATATTGAAGATCTGCAGGTGAAGAAAGATAGTTTACATAATTATACTGATGAACTTGTTTCTGGTCTTGGAAAGTCGCAGTCCGACCTGGCCAATCTTGACGCAAAGATTACTAGTACACACGACAGGATAAGCTTTAACCATAAGGCAATAGAGGAACTTAACAACCAAAAAGACAAGTATGAAAGGTACATTAGCGTGTTCAAAGATAGGATTAATGAAGCGGAAAATGGTATTGCAAGCTTGGCGCGCAACTTAGAGGAAATACAAAATCATATATCAAAAAATACCAATCGTTTGTCAAAAAAAGAGTCCGAATTAAAACAATACTCATTTGAATGTGATATCCTTCAGCAGAAGATAGAAGAAAATAAGAAAAGAGTAATAGATATACTCCATAGAGAATCCAATCTTCAAAATGAAATGGGTAGTTTAAGTGCAGAAAGAGACACAATTGCCAATAGAAAAGCTAAATTGTCAAAACGCCAGGAAGATATATTATCGGAACTGGAGCAGATAGATTGTGCAAGACAAGGCCTTACAAAACAAAGAGATATAATGTTAAGCAATATTGAGAACCTTGAAGCTTGTTTGTCCAGGATTAATGAACGGTTAGTGGCATCAAATAACGAGATTAAATCTATTGATGATAATATAAATTCTCAACAGCAGTTACTAAGTCGTAAAGAATCTCGTCTAGAAATCTTGGAAGACCTTGAGAGGCGTTATGAAGGTATAGGTTCTGGTGTAAAGTTTATTTTAGAAGAAGCGAGAAAGAATGATGGATTGACAACTAATATTTGCGGGATGGTTGCGGATTTGATAAGTGTAGATGCTACCTACGTTCCTGCTATAGAGGCAGCTTTGGGTGATAGAGCACAAATAATCGTTGCCAATTCATTAAAAGAGGTAATTCAAGCAATTAACTATTTGAAAAAGTGTGATAAGGGTTATGTTAAATTTCTTCCGCTGAATGATATTAAAGCGAGAAAAACTGAAACATCTTTTGGTTTGAATATTCCAGGTGTTATCGGAAAAGCAGTTGATTTGGTAAAAAGCAAAAATGGTTTTAATTCACTAGTTGAGTATATCTTTGGGGGGACGATTATAGTTAAAGATTTTAACACAGCATTAAAACTCGCCAACGGTAAAAATGGAGTAAACTGTTTTGTGACACTAAATGGTGAAGTTATTGAGCCAGGCGGAACTATTCTTGTTGGAGTGGATAACGTTCAGATCGGACTTATTTCTCGTAAGACTGAACTTGAGAACATTAAATTAGAACTCCAAAAGATTGAAAAAGAAATCGAAATGTATGTGAATGAAAAGAGGGTTAAAACCAAAGAAATTGAAGACCTCTTTAAAGAATCAGATGAGATTAGAAAGAAGATAGATGCAGAAAATCTTCTTAGGGTCTCAAATGAAAACAATCTTCAAAGGGAAGAATTTAAAATTGTTGAGCTCAATGAAGAAAAGGATGTTGATGAAAGTGAGATCAATGAAATAAACGAACTTATTGAAAAGATCAGTCAAAGAGAAGTAAGACTTAATGATGAGATAATAAAATTAAGTGAACAGCGCATAAATTTAGAAAGCCAGGTCGCAGCTTCAACTGAAGAAAAAACGCAAAAGGAGACAACAAAAACAAATGTTCAAAATGAAATCACAGAATTAAAAGTTTTCATCGCACAAAAAGAAGAAAGAAAAGATAATATCAATACTTCCACGGAAAAACTAAAAAGAGAATATCAGGAAAATAAAGAAGAACTTGCATCAACAAATAATGAAATAATAAATTGCCACGAAAAGACTATTGAAAGTGAGAGAGAAATTATAAGCCTGAACAAATCACATGAAGAATTTAAGAAAGAAAAAACTGTTTTGGAAAAAGATATCGTGACACTAAAAGAAAAACAAAGTGATTATAATGAACAGCTAAATGATATTAATATTCAAATTGATGAATATAGAGAAGAATATAGCAACCATGAACAAAAGATAAACGACTTGAGACTTAAGGAGAACGAGTTTAAGGTAAAAATCATGAACTTAGAAGAGAGGATCCGTGATGATTATCATGTTGAGTTATCTGAACTCGACCTAGAAAATAAAGAAGAATATAACGAATCTTTTGATTGGGAGAGTGTTTCTCAAGAGATTGAACAATTAAAAGGTAAAACAGAAAGAATGGGTAACGTTAATTTAGAAGCCATTCAGGAGCAGAATGAACTTGAAACTAGAGAGACACATCTTGAGGGCCAGATGGAAGACCTTCAAAAATCAGAGAACACCTTAAAAGACATCATAAAAAAGATAAATCTTACAAGTCGAGAATTATTTGAAAGAACCTTTCACGATATAAGGAACAACTTTCATGAGATATTTCGGAAATTGTTTGGTGGCGGTAGAGCAGATATTATTTTAGAAGAAGGTGTTGACATTCTGGATGCAGGCATAGAAATAATCGCTCAGCCTCCCGGAAAAGACCTTAGGTCAATTACACTTTTTTCCGGGGGCGAAAAGGTTATGACAACGATAGCACTACTTTTTGCTGTATTTCAGTCCAAGCCAAGTCCATTTTGTATACTTGATGAAGTTGATGCAGCCTTAGACGAAAACAATATTAACCATTTTATTCACATACTTAAGGAATTTACAAAAACTTCTCAATTCCTTATTATAACACACAACAAACAAACTATGAGTATAGCAGATGTTCTGTATGGAATTACAATGGAAGAGGCAGGAGTATCAAAAAAGGTATCAGTTAAATTTAAGAATGCAGTGAGGGAGGTTGCATAAATGGAATATGGTGTCATATTGTCAAGTGGCGAGACCCCATTCCATTATGCAAAATATGCCTACAGGTTTACCCTTGTTTGATGAACACATAATAGCAGGATCGTATCGAGACGCTTTAGATGTGCTAGTTATAAAATCACAGGACATGAATTACCAGTAAAGATTAAATGCTTAAGCTTACTCAACATAAAACCACCAAACTAATTAGTTCTCATTTGTTTTCTCAGTTTTGAGTTTATGATAAACAATATACTAGATCAGAGGCTATAAGCCCATTATTGAGCGATATATTGTTGCACTTACAAGTATAATGAGTCAAAAAGTTGAAAAGAGAAAATATAATAGGGTTGCATATAACGAAAAGCTCAATTATTCATTAAGCGTACTGAAATACAAAGTCCTTCAGAAAGTTGATTCTAACGGAACGGGCATTGACATCAGTGATGAAGGGCTTGGATTTTATACTGCTTTTCCACTCGAACCCGGACATGTTTTGAGGATAGGAAAAGAGTCTGCTACTGCACAGACCGCGATTGTTAGATGGGTTGATAAGATTGATGAGAACTTCCGTGTAGGCGTATTTTTTGTATAAGTAGGGTTTTTGTTGTGTATTTCTTTTTATACTTCTTGATTAAACAATCTATGGTTTCACCTACAAGACAGACAAATAACTCTTACTAAGGGCCTAATCCTTTTTCAAAAAAAGCTTAGCAAAGTTATACATTGCAAAATACTCCCATGCAAACGGAGCAAACCCGAGAAAACCTATAACTGGCATTTCAAATATCTTTACGTCTTGCATAAAGGGTGCTGTATACACCCACTTTGAAGCCGCCCAGTAGTTCCAGAATTCCCACAAAAATCCACAAACAAAACCAGCTGCAAATAGAGAAAGGATTCTTCTTAAGATTCCATTTTCTAAATCTCTTAATAAAGAATCACCATTACTTGAGTATACAATCGGTTCTAATAACATTACAAAACCAGTCCATACAAGACCAAATAGATACTTGGCATAGTATTTACTTACTAACAGTGGTGCCATTATGAAAATGAAACCAAGTACAATACCACTATAAATTATTCTGTTTGTTACCTTAAGTTTTGTGATATGAAATCTATCAAAAATACGAAGTGTATCCAGGAGTTCTGCCGTTAGAAACAAGCCAGGCATTATTGTTGCAAAGGCTAAACTAGTCCCCAGATAAAGTTCTATTGGATTTTCCGGTAAACCAACATACTTCCAATTAGCAAGATGCAAGTTGTAAAGCTCAAAGAGGAGCCATATTACTACAGAAAGTGGAAGTTGTAGCAGGAAATTTTTTCTCCTATTGCAAATGAGTGAATTCCCTTTTAATTTGAATATTACAGCATCTATTAAGAATACGTATCCCCACCAGCATAAGGGTGTCGTCCATATGCTTATGCGGTGTGCTAAGTAGAAGTTATGTTGAAGAACAACCCCAAGTTCAGCCAATAAGATTAAGAAAATACCAATCCAGCCGTGTAATTTAAACTTATTACTTTTCGCTGTTTCACATCTTGTATTATCTGAAACTGTCATATTTTGATTATGGCTTTAATGTCCAACAAAAAAAGATCATAATTGAATGGGAAGGCCTTATTAGAAATTGCAGATACAAACGCCATTCCTATTTAAAGGCAATTGTCTATGACTTATCACGATACACAATATTGCGAAATTAGCAGCAACCTTTAGTATTATCAAGTGAAATTTTTAGGGTATATTTCAAGCCCGTACTCCGGAACAAAAACATGTTTTGGAATTCCAATGTTGCCACTGATTATACAATGACATAATGTAAGAAAGCCTTATACTTATGATTAAGTATAAGGCTTTTTGTAATTTGACCCCATGGGGATTTGAACCCCAGTTGCCGGGATGAAAACCCGGTGTCCTAGGCCAGGCTAGACGATGGGGCCAGATATCATTACTTAAGTGAGGGCAGAAGGGCTCGAACCTTCGACACCCGCCTTAAAAGGGCGGTGCTCTGCCAACTGAGCTATGCCCCCTGATTTGAATTATATCTTCAATATTTCTTCTGACTTTTTAGCTAGTATTTCATCCAGCTTGGCTTCGTATTCATGTGTAGATTTTTGGATTTTTTCTTTAGTCTTTTTCGCCTCA
The DNA here is from genome assembly GCA_046757465.1 of Candidatus Scalinduaceae bacterium. GTDB lineage: Bacteria > Planctomycetota > Brocadiia > Brocadiales > Scalinduaceae > Scalindua_A. Next base: position 5,754 of record JBHHYH010000009.1, read on the forward strand.
TCCTCCGTTAATTGTGATTCTTTTTCCTCTTTATCAACATGTTTGTTGGCTTCACGTCTTATATTCCTAATAGCTACTTTGGCTTCCTCTGCCATTTCCTTTATCTGGGAAACGATTTTTCCTCTTCGCTCCTCATTCAATGGCGGTATAGGAATACGGACGACTTTTCCATCAGAATTCACCGTTAATCCCATCTCTGATTGTAATATTGCCTTCTCTATACCTTTAATAACGGACGGGTCAAAAGGCCTTATTACTATTACTTGCGGTTCTGGTGCAGTTATATTAGCAAGTTGTTTTATTGGAGTATGAGAACCGTAATAATCAACTTTGATATTCTCAACAAGACCTGGTGCGGCGCGACCTGTTCTTATACTCTTTAACTCCTCTTTCATTATTTCTATAGTTTTCCCCATCTTTTTCTTGGCCTCAGTTTGTATCTCTTCAGAAGACATCTAATTATTCCCTATGTACGTGCCGATTTTGCTACCTATTACGGCCTTCTCAATATTATGTTTTTTTCTAAGATTAAACACAATTATTGGGAGATTATTTTCCATACTTAAAGATATGGCAGTAAAATCTATTATTCCAAGTTTTTTTTCTAATATATCCATATACTTTAATTTTGTATACTTCTTAGCGTTCGGGTTGGTTAACGGATCATCAGAGTATACACCATCAACCTTTGTTCCTTTAAGAAAAATATCAGCCTCAATTTCTATTGCTCTTAGCGCTGCTCCAGTATCTGTTGTAAAATAAGGATTTCCAGTCCCACCAGCAATAATAACTACATAACCTTCTTTAAGACAATTCAGGCATTTTTGTGCACCGTACGGTTCTACAATGTTCTGGATTTGTATTGCACTCAAGACACATGCTGGTATTTTTAGTTTTTTAAGTGAATCTTGAAGGATAATTGCATTAATGACTGTAGCAATCATACCCAATTGATCAGCACGAGTACGGTCAATACCTGACTTACTTAATATTGCTCCTCTTATAATGTTACCACCACCAACAACTATTGCAATTTCAACTCCAGTATTTCTTACATTCCTGATTTCTCTTGCTATAGCAGCAAACTTTGCATCATCTATGCCAGACGAACTCTCAGGGCAAAAACCCTCACCACTAATTTTTAAAAGAACACGTTTGTATCTTTTCTTGCGTTTGGGCATTATTTAACGGGATGAAGGTTTACTACAGCACCTCAAGGCGATAAATATTGTTAAACACAGTGGTATACAAGGAATACCTTCCTTTACCGTTCCCTGACGACTTTGATAACCAAAATGAACCGCGGAATAAAGTTATCAATTATTAATTGCAATGATATCAGTCTCCTATCTTGAATCTTACGAAACGATTGATCCTGATATTTTCACCAAATTTTGCTTTTGCGTTATCTAACAGATCTTTTACGGTTTGATCATTATCTTTTATGAATGGTTGTCCTAATAAGCATTTTTCTTTATAAAAGTTTTCCATCTTCCCTTCGACAATTTTTTCCCTTATATTTGAAGGTTTATCTTGAAATTCTTCTTCATAGCTCTTCCTTTGGTCCTCTATAATTTCTTGAGCAATATCTTCCCTGCTTACAGATATGGGATCAGTTGCAGCTACCTGCATACAGAGGTCTTTTACTAAGGCTGTGAATATCTCGTTTCTAGCTACAAAATCCGTTTCGCAATTTATTTCGATCAAGACACCTATCTTACCATTAGTGTGAATATACGAACCTATTCTGCCCTCCGGCGTGCCACGCGAATCTTTTTTAGCTGCTTTTGCAAGACCTTTCTTTCTTAGAAATTCTGCTGCTTTTTCAAATACTCCATTCGATTTTTCAAGTGCATTTTTACAATCTAGAATACCCGCACCAGTTTGATTTCTTAATTCCTTTATGTTCGACGCATCTATAGCCATTACAGTAACTCCCTGCAAATATTTCTCTTAAATTTTGTAGGTAAAAAGGTTTCTTAAGGAAGGATTATTAATAGATGTTTTATTTCGTGGAGAGTAAAAGTACAATCTAAGCACTTTCTTGCAAAACCTTGTCGTCTTCGCCCGCCTTAACTGAAGGTTGTCCCTCTAATACAGCATCGGCTATTTTACTCAAGAAGAGTCTTATCGACCTGATAGCGTCATCATTTCCAGGTACACATATATCTATTAAATCCGGATTACAATCTGTATCAGCCAGGCATATTGTAGGTATCCCCATTTTATTTGCTTCTTTTATTGCTATATGTTCTTTTTTGGGGTCTACAACAATCAACACAGACGGTAGCTTGTCCATTCTCTTTATACCTTCCAGGTTTTTTCTAATTTTTTTCTTTTCACGAGTAAGTGATGAAATTATTTTTTTACTGTATCCTTGAATTGAACCATTATTTTCAATTTCTTCTAACTCTTCAAGTCTTTTCAATCGCTTACGAATTGTCTCAAAGTTTGTTAATGTACCACCGAGCCACCTCTCGCTAACGTAGTGCATATTACAACGCTTTGCTTCGGTGACAATCGTATCTTTTGCTTGCCATTTTGTGCCTACAAAAAGGACTTCTTTTCTGCTACCAGAAAACTTTACAAGGAACTTGTAGGCGGTAATTAATCCCCTGACTGTTTCTCTCAAATTGATTATGTGAATTAGGTTACGCTTCCCAAGAATAAATGGTTTCATCTTAGGATTCCATCGGCTGCTCCTATGTCCAAAATGAAACCCCGCATCAATTAACTCTTGAAGACTTACAATTGACAAATATTACTCCTTTTATCTCCTTTGTTTAAAAGACTTTTTCGTATATTAAAATAATAACATATATGTCTAGAATTTTTTACTATACAACCTTTTTATTAATATATCAACAACTAACTAATGATTCCTCTTTTGATATGTTATCATACCTTTCAATAGGCACAGGCAAGCTTACGTCCGGTGGAAGGGGGTCTATATATTTTCTTCTGTAAGCCTTGCTTTGCATACGACATGTAGGATAACGCTTACTGAAATCAGGATGGGTAACCATCTTTTTCCATATGGCCTGTATTGGCATATCACGTACATTACCAAAATTTATCGGATTAAAATCGCATGGATTAATATCGCCATAAGCGGTCATATAAAACTGTGATTGAGCACCATAGCATCCAACACCCTTTGGAGAATTTATTAAAGCCATTGCATTTACACCCATAGGATGATCCATTTCATGATATTTCTTTGCCAGAGCAATAAGCTGCTTCCTGTCATCAGGACTAAGAATTTTAGAAGCATCCTTTAAAAACCTGCCTGAAGGTATACAATCAAATATCGTAACTTCAGAAAACTCTTGTTCTTGTGCGATTTTCAGTAATTTTTCAACGTAACCCTCTCTAATTCCCTCACTAGTGGCATAGGTGGAAATTCCTGTCAGGATTCCAGCCTCTCTACACTTTGCAGCGCCCTCAAATGCTTTCTCATAACATCCTGGTACAACCCTGAATTCGTTATGTAACGCCGGCTCACTACTATCAATAGATATATTGATCGACGCTAGTCCTGCTTTCGCCAGCTTCTTTACATTTTCTTCTGTTAGTAAGAGGCCATTAGTGAAAATCATAGCAATGGCTTTTGATTTATCTACATATTCGATTAGCTCAAAGAGTTCTTCACGTAATAAAGGCTCTCCCCCAACAAGGATTATGAGACTTGCGCCAAGGTCTAAAGAACCATCGATTACGGTCTTAATCTCTTCTACAGCAAGTTCTTTTTTAGAAGGATCAATAAATGGGTCTGCGCTGCAGTGTATGCATTGACATTGACATTTGTGAGTTATAGCTAAATTAGCTGTTACAGGAAACGCCATTTTATTTAGCATCATTCTAAGTTTTCTAGTAAGGAAGCGCATCCCCGCTTCACTTGGAAATGGAGGGTTATAAATATTATAAACATTTCCACCATTAACTTTTGCTATTACCTTTAACGTATTAAGCTTATTAAAAAACTGATCGACGTAAGACTGCATCATTTCTCCTAATGCGCCTCCTGCTTTTCCAACAATCTTGCCATTTTCAATCTTGGCATCTATATGCAGAAAATCGAAAGTCGTCATACAATTCCCTCCGAAACATTAAACCTTGCTAGTTCCAAATTTTTTTTGATTTCGTCCTTTATGATAGAGGCAGTTTTTATGGCTTTGACCCCTTCTTCTCCTGAAACAACTGGATTTTTACCATTTTTTATACAATTTACAAACGATTCGATTTCTTTTTTCAATGGTTCCTGATTATCCATTTTTATCCGCTCAATTTTCAATAAATCTCCAAATACAAAACTCTTAAGATCTTTGATTGTAGAAACATCCCTATCCTCAATATTGATGGATTTAAGGGTCAGTTTAGGAGATTTCTTATAAATCATAGCTTCTTGCTTTTGATAATCAAGCGAAATATAGGAATCCTCCGAAAATAAGCGGATTTTTCTCATTGGCTCAAAAGAAACCCTGCTTGCCGTAATATTTGCCACACAACCATTTTCAAATTGAATACGTGCATTTGCAATATCTTCCTTGTTGGATATAACATTTACGCCAACTGCATCTATCTTTTTTACCTTAGACTTAGATAGGTAAAGTATAATATCTATATCATGAATCATCAAGTCTAAAACCACACTTATATCAGCAGAACGGAAGGTAAATGGACTTAATCTATGACATTCTATGAACTTCAAGGACACATCGAGTTTTTGGATTGCTTGTATGGCAGGATTAAATCTTTCTACGTAGCCTGGTTGCAATACTGTGTTGTTACTTTTGCTTAATCTTATTAATTCTTCTGCCTCAGATAATGTTCCCGTCATAGGCTTTTCTACTAATACGGGAATACCGTTTTTAAGTAACTCTTTGGTAATCTCATAATGAGACTTTGTAGGTACAACAACACTAACAGCATTAACTTTATCCAAGATTTCTTTGTATGAGTTATAATATTTGGTATTATAACGTTGTGCTGCCTCCTCACCTCTTTCTTTGCTAATATCTACAATCCCCGCAAGGCTTACATCTGGCATATCAGAATAAATACGCGCATGCTCTTTACCAATATGGCCTACCCCTATAACCGCAATCTTTAATTTTCCTGAATTCATTGACTTTTTATGCCACACTTGTTAACGCTAACCTTAAGGATTCTCTATACCTACCCGATTTCCCTTTATCAACATTTCTAAAAAAATCTGTCAGTACCTTCACTTCAGGTAATAAGTTCTTCTGATTTTCAAATTCAGATAGGATCTGACCCCTGTTCAATGTTTCTGAACGAAATAGTTGTTTGAATGCCTCCTTTATGACATTAATCTTATCTTGTGAAAAACCCGCTCTTTCTAACCCGATTGCATTAACCTGTCGCACTTTAGCGGGGTTACCTTCTACTATCATGTAAGGTGGTACATCCTGGACAATTCTCGTGAGCCCGCCAACATAAGAATACTGACCAATAGTTACGAACGGTTGTATACCCGCGAGCCCCATCAATTTTGCATATTTTTCTATCTTTACATGACCTCCTAAAAGGACACCGTTAGCCACAAGAACGTTGTCTTCAATGACACAATCGTGTGCTATATGTGAACATGCCATAAAATAATTGTTGTCGCCTATAAGTGTTTCACCCCCTCCTTTTTCTGTTCCTGTATTGATTGTGACACATTCCCTGATAACGTTGTTACTTCCAATTATAAGTTTTGTCTGTCCGCCGCGGTACTTCAAATCCTGAGGCTCAGAACCTATCACAGCATTAGGAAATATTACGTTATTATTGGCTATTGTGGTATTACCGGTAATGGTAACATTATTGAAAATAATGTTACCATTGTCAATTTTTACGTGTTCATCTATTACCGAAAAAGGTCCTATCTCTACATCTTTTCCAATCTCCGCCTTTGGATCAATTATAGCTGCTGAATGTATCTTCATTTATTTTATACTCTTTGGTCAAATTCTTTATAAAAACTTATACACAAAAATAAAATTTATTTAAAAACACACATTTCAGCGGACTCTTTTGACAAGTTTAAGTAATTGAGCCTATCGGCTGATAGTCAATTTGTTTAGCTAAATAGTTTTATGCCGTAACCATGTCATTTATGGTGGTATGTTTAGCCTAATTATTTATTTGATTTTTAGATATTTCAATAATTTTTTTGGCCATACACGCGTTTAGATAATGTCCTGATTTGGTTGCAACTATACGAGCATTTAATTCAAGATTCGTTAGATAAAGGTCACCAATAATGTCCAAAATTTTATGCCTAACGCATTCATTTGGGAATCTTAAGTTGGCGGGGGTCATGGATAGTGGTTTTGTTATAGTACCGTCTTCGTGTAAAATAAGGCTATTATCATCAGTTACGCCCTTTCCCAGTCCCTTCTTTTTGAATTCTTCAACAACGCTGCTTAAACCCCATGTTCTGGCAGATGCTATTTGAGTGCTAAAATTGCTTTCTGTCATTTCAATTTCAAAACATTGTCTATTTAAGAATGAGCCATTGAAATCAAGGATGTAAGAAAGAAATAGCCCCTTATTATATGGTAAAGCTATAATACTTGCATCACCGTTGCTTACTCTTAATTCTTTTTTTAAATAGAAAGTCTTTTTTGGTTTTTCAAGGGGGATTATCCCAGTACCTTTTAGCAACTGAGTAAATATAAGAGAACTGCCATCTCCTGCTGGCACTTCGTTGCCGTTGATTTCTATTTCTATGTTATCGATACCAAGTCCAGCTAAAGCAGCCATCAGATGTTCTATGCTTTTTATTCCTACCCCCTTCTTTTTTAATGATATCTGTCGCTTTGAGTTAGAGACTGTTTCAACACTTGCTGGTATCTTTGGATGGCCTTCAATGTCGGTACGTACGAAATTTATGCCTGTATCGACTGAAGAAGGTTTGAAACAAAGCTTGACTTCCTCACCAGTAAACAACCCAATTCCAGAATACTCTACGACCCTTGAAATTGTTCTTTGTTGATTTTTCAAGATTCTTTTTTCCCCTTTTCCTTAAGATAATTCGCATTTAAACTCTCAATTACTTTTGATGTAACGTCTACGGCTTTTGAATGATATAATACGGTTCTGATGCCTATCTTAAATTGTAAATCAGAAATCTGTCCACTCTTTAACTCTGGTTCTTCTTTTTTGATAATGAGATCAAATCCTTCTTTTATCCCCATAGCTTCAACTTCTTTTACTACCGTATCATAAACCATCTCAAATAATTCTTTATATCGCCTTAGCAATCGCCTCTCAGCAAATTTCGCATAACCTTCAAGCTCCACGTTTTTTCTTTCCAACAATTCTTCATTTTTCCTTCTACTCTCACTACCTAAATCTAGTAATTGTGTCTCTTCATCTAAACTTATTATATCTTTCTTTTTTTTGTTTATTTCGTTTTGGAATTGCTTCTCTAAATCCTTTAACTCCTGGTCGAGATCTTTTCTTTTTTCATACTTTTCAAACACTCCACTTATATCAACGACACCAATCTTAAAATTTCCTGCAACAGCATTCGCCGGTACTATCTTTAAGATAGTGAAACTTATTAGAAAGGTAAGAAAAAAGATTATAAACGGTATTCTAACAAAAGAGGTTTTCATGATTGTAAATTCCTTTCTTGGTTCTTAGAAAAAAGATATAATGATTTTCTTTGTCAAAGTCCACTTCCGCCAAAGTTAAATGTTATAGTTTGTTCATCATCTTCACTTTGGCTTATAAATGGGAAGCCAAAGTCAATAGATACAACAGAATTTCCTAAAAACGGCACACGCGCCCTAAAGCCAAAACCCAGAGAAGCACGCATATTATTAAGGTTTATATCATTCACATCAGCATCGACCTTCCCTACATCAGCAAAAAATGCACCTCTCACCATATCGCTGTAAACAGGTATGGTGTATTCAACTGTCCCAATCATTAATACCTTACCGCCGATCTGTTCTTTTGACACCGGAGCAATGGGTCCTATACCCCTAAAGCCAAAACCACGTATTGAACCAGAGCCACCTGCAAAAAGGCGTTCAAAGATTGGGACTCCTTCATCTGTGGTTGACTCTACAATGCCAAAAGTCCCACCATAAGAGATTACGTGCTTACCCCATCTAGCAGAATCAAAAACGGTCTTATATTTTTTAGCCTTTGCTATAAACCTTACTACGTCAACATCAAGGCCCGAAACTTCTACAGATGAATCAACTTTATAACCTTTGGTAGGAATAAAGGGATTATCCCGCCTATCCAGAGTTGCACTCAATTCTAAACTTAGCTTAGAATTGCTTCCTTCAATTTCCTTTACAATTTGTGGTGCATTATCATCAATATTTTGCACTCCAACTACTTCAAAATCTGGAGTGAGTTTTAGGAATAGCCCCCTTCGTATTTCCTTGCCAAGAGTTATTTTTCCTCCGTTCCTTTCTTCGTCATAATCCTCTCTGGCACGCCTAAAAATAAAAGCACTGAATCCCAAACTATATCCTGTATCATAAATAGAAGGATTCTGAAAAGAAAACATTCCTTCAGTCCTTTGAAATCCTGGACTGAATCGCAAAGTTACTATATGACCTGCACCACGAAAGGCATTACCTGAAGTCAAGTCTTTCCAGTCTTTAGGGAAATCAAATATATCGAAGTTTTTATCAGTGTAAGAAACATCTGCAAAGAGACCAGTATTTGCACCAAAGCCTCCACCAAACCTTAGTAATCCTGTTCTCCCCTCCTTTACGTTAACTATTACGTTCTTAGTGTTAGGTTTTGAACCGGGTTCAAAGCTTATATCGGTAGGCGCACCAGATTCGTTATCGAAGTACCCGGTATGTACCAATCTTTCTTGACTAATACGGATTTTTTCAGTATCAAGTCTTTCTCCAGGGAAAAAAAGTAATGATCTTCGTATAACGTTATCCTTCGTTTTGTCATTGCCAGAAATCTTTATCTTCTCTATAAATATCCTTTCTCCTTCTTGAATATCGTAAGTTAAATCTATTTTAGGTTCAACAGGTTTATAGGTATGAGTTACCTTCACATTTGTATTAATATGGCCTTGCCTGCCATAAGCGGCTCGTATGTTTTGAGAATCTTTTTGAAGAACTTCAGGCAGAAAAGCATCTCCTTCTTTTAATTCAAGAATATCTCTTATCTCAGTATCAGTAAAAAGCTTATTTCCTTTTATGGTTATAGTATCAACATAGTATCGCTCTCCTTCCTCTACAAACACATCAATAAGCATTTTTGATTTATCTGTGCTGTATTTTGCCTTCCACTTTACATCAACATCTAACCATCCTCCACTTCCATAAAATGCCTTTACCTTTTCTACATCTTCATTGAATTTATCTTTATCAAATCTACCAGGAAATAAAATACCAGGAAACCTTCTTTTTTTTGTAGAAATAAGTTTTAAAAGTCTTTTATCTGTAAAAGTCTTATTGCCTACAAAATCTATTTCCTCGATATGTACCCTTAGGCCTTCATTGATATTATAAATAATGTCAGCATATCCATTTACTCTTTTTTCTCCGCTCTTGACATCTACAAGATGGAATCCCTTTTTCTCGTAGATTTCCCGTATTTTATCTTCTCCTGATTTCTGTAAATAATACTTTAAATAATCTCCCTTCCTTAATTCTACAGCTTCTTTAAGCTTCTTTGTCTTAATCTTCCTGTTACCTATAAATATTACATCTCTTACGACAGGACGTTCAGTTACAAGGAAAATTAGTTTAATTCCGTCCTCATATGGTTCTACTTCCACCTCTATATTGTCAAAAAATCCCAGCAACCAGATAGCATCAACGTCCTGACTCATTGCTTGAGGATCGTATATATCTCCTTCTTTAATCTTTACGGCCGATTTTATAGTAGCAGTACTTATTCTTTGATTTCCTTTAACCTCAACTTTCTTTATAACAGGCCTGGTTTCTTCAGTTTCCTGCGCATTAAGCGTTACATGACTCCCTAACAGAAGAAAAATAATAAATGCAAGGGCTATAAACGCATATTTGCATGACATAATTTAGTACACATCTAAGGGAGTATTTTTTTGGTAGTTTTCAAATCTTAGAAATTCCCGTCGAAAAGTAAGAGTTACCTTGCCTGTAGGCCCATTTCTTTGCTTTGCTATGTTTAGTTCGACTTCACCTGGTTTTTTGGTTGGATCATAATAGTCTTCTCTATGCAATAATATAATTACATCAGCATCTTGTTCGATAGATCCAGATTCTCGCAGGTCAGACATCCTTGGTATATGTCCTTCCCTTGTTTCTACTGAGCGATTCAATTGAGAAACAGCAATCACTGGTACCTCTAATTCCCTGGCCAACGCTTTCAGACCCCTTGAGATACTGGAGATTTCCTGTTCTCTGTTGTCTGTTTTTTTCCTCTCTTTTACCTCCATTAGTTGTAGATAATCAATAATAATCAACTGAATGTCATGTTGTAATTTAAGGCGTCTGGCCTTGGCACGTAGTTCAAGGAGGCCAAGTCCTGGAGTGTCGTCGATGAATATTGCCGATTCTGATAAATCACCCATAGCCAAGGGGAGTTTTGAAAATTGGTTATCGTCAAGTTTGCCCGTACGCAGTAGATGTGCATCAATCTTTGCGTTAGAGCATAACATGTTTTGTGCTACCTGCTGGGCCGACATTTCCATCGAGAAAATTAACACTGGTTTTTTCTCTTTTGTACCCACATGTTCCGAAATATTTAAGACTAAACTTGATTTCCCCATACTTGGTCTTGCCGCTATAACTATTAACTCAGATTTTTGGAGCCCGGATGTTTTGTCGTCCAGGTCATAAAAACCAGTTGATATTCCAGTTAATCTACTATCTCTATCGTGCAAACTACCTATATGGTCGAAAGTGCCTTGGAGTATGTCGAATAGTTTTATTGTTGGGGAAGAGAATTTACGTTGTATTATATCAAATACTGTTTTTTCTGCTTTGTCTAAAAGTTCGTCGGATTCTAAGGAATCGTTATATGCCTCCTGCTGGATTTCTATTGCACCTGCAATCAAGTCTCTTTTTATTGCCTTCTCTCGAACAATCTTTGCATAATATTCTACGTTTGAAGTAATTGGGACTGATTCTTCTAATTCCATTAAATATTCAGCGCCACCGACCTTTTCAAGCAAAGAATGTTTTTTAAGTTCGTCTTTCAAAATAACGAGATCAACACCTTTTTGTTTATCATATAAGCCGATAATAGTTTCAAATACATTTTGATGAGCGGTTTTGTAAAAGCTGTTTTTATTTAAAATCTGGGTGACAAGATCAATTGAGTCGTTATCTATCATCATGGAACCCAAAACACTTATTTCTGCTTCCAAACTAAAGGGTTGTGTTTTTTCTCGAATTAATTCTGTCTGCATTATTTTGATTTAATCCGTTTGCAATTTTAAGATATGAACCAAATCAGGATTATACTTTGTGGTTATTTCTTGGTATCCGAAGGCTTTTCCGATTCACTAACAACCCACACTCTACATTGCGATTTAATCTCGGGATGCAGAGCCACGGTTACATTATAGAGATCACATTTTTTGATCGCCGTCTCAAGAATTACCATGTTCTCATCCACATGATAGCCCTTTTCAGAGAGTGCATTAGCAATATGATGAGCAGTTACTGAACCAAAAAGTTTTCCTTCTTCATTTGTCTTAACGGTGATGGTGCATGACACATTTGAAATCTCATCTGCTAATGATTGAAGCCTTTCCATTTCTTCTGTATGTTTTTCTTCTTGTTTTTTTCTTTGAAGCTTTATCTGCTTGACATTTCCAGGTGTTACAATTGTTGCAAACTTTTTAGGTAAAAGATAATTTCTTGCATAACCATTAGCTACAACTACTACATCACCATTATTACCTAGTTCTTTAATATCTCTTTTTAGCAGCACTTTCATTAGGATTTTATTTATTAAAATAGATAACTTATAAAAAGTCTAAGTTCATTTTATGCAGTGTAAGGTAATAATGCCATGTGTCTAGCCCTTTTTAGGGCAATCTTTGCTGAGCGCTGATGTGTAGAACAATTTCCTGAGCGTCTTTTTGAAAATAATTTTCCCTGATTTCCCATAAGCTTTTGTAAATATTGTATATCTTTGTAATCAAGTTTATCTACCCTCATTCGACAAAAACGACACTTTGTTATAAGTTCTGAATACTTCTTTTTTGTTTGTTTTGAATTATCGAATTTCTTTTTTTTAAATTTCTTCATGCGTTTCATTGAAAGCAATTCTCCCTAAAAGTTGTTTAATGATTCTATTTTTTAAAACGGTATTTCTTCGTCACTAACGTCAGTTGGTTCCATGGACTGCTTATTGCTTGTATTCGTTTCTCCAGGCATTTCCGTCTCCGCAACCCTTTTTGCTGTACTACCTATAAATTGAAAATTCTCCGCCACGACACGCAAGGTATTTCGCTTTTGCCCATCTTTTGTCTCCCACTGGTTAAACTGCAATCGCCCTTCGATAAAGATAGGATTACCTTTACTAAAGTACTCGTTTATAACTTCAGCGCGTCTACCAAACATATTTATATCTACAAAACATACCTCTTCCTTCTTTTCACCACTTTGCCCTGTCCAGGCTCTGTTGACAGCAATTCCAAAACTAGCAACTGCTGTACCACTAGGTGTATAACGCAACTCAGGATCTCTAGTAAGATTTCCTATCAAGAAAACTTTATTAAGACTTGCCATATTTTATCTCTTTTAATTTTTATTTTTATTTCTTTATTAAACGATTAACTTATTTTGACGCAACCGGGGCAGTAGGTTCTTTTTCAGGGCCTTGGGCTTCTTTAGTTACCGGTTCTTTAATTTTATCTATCTTTACTATCAAGCTCCTCAAAACATTGTCTGAAAGTTGCAAATCCCTTTTTATAGGCGTAACTGAATCTGCTGGAGCTTTAAAATATGTGAGTAAATAAGTTCCTCGTTTGTGACCTTTCAACTTGTATGCAAGTTTTCTTTCTTCCCATTTTTCACTCTTAATCACTTCAGCTCCTCTATTTTCCAAAATATCACTGACTTCTTTGACCGCCGCATCCCAATCTGCATTAGCAATAGTATTGTCGATTATGAACATTCCCTCGTATAGCTTCAATATTATATCTCCTCCTAATTAAACATACTCATGCAATCGTTTATTCCTGTTGCAACCCAAATATTTATCGCCTTACTTGCTCTTTCTAAAGCATTCTCAATGGTTTTACCTTCTTCTTTTGCAAAACATGATAAAACAAAGTCTTTTTTGTCTTCCGAAAAGCAATTTCCAATACCGATCCTTAACCTGGGAAAACACGTAGTTTTTAAATGATCCGAAATTGATTTCAATCCTTTATGTCCACCACTGCATCCTTGTTCTCTTACTCTAATTTTCCCTAAAGGAAGGTTAATATCATCCAAAATTACAAGTATATCATCCAGTTTACAATCATATCTTCCTATAATTTCTTTGATAGGTCTTCCGCTTGCATTCATAAATGTCTGTGGTTTTACAAAGAGTGTTTTTTCACCTTCAATAATACATTCGCTAATTAGAGAATTACAACACTTTTTGGCAATATTTACATTATACTTTTTAGTATATTTGTCTATAACCATAAATCCTACATTATGTCTGGTCTTTGCGTATTTTCTACCTGGATTTCCAAGACCAATGACAATTTTCATCAATCCTTATTTTCTGCCTCTGCCTCCGCTTCTGCTTCTTCTTCAGGTTTACGAGCAGTTAATACCTCTGGTTCAGCAACTAATTCCTCTTCTGGCACTTCTTTTTCTTCCACAGCAAAATGGACTGATACAACAATAGCATCTGGATTTTCCAAAACCTTAACATTGGGAGGAAGTTCTATGTCCTTCATATGCAAGGAATCTTTAATCCTGAGTTCTGAAACATTAATCCGTATTTCTTTCGGAATCTCAGTTGGAAGACACTCTATCTCAACCTCTTTCATAGAATGATCTAAGATTCCTCCTTCTTTTACTCCTTGTGAAGTTCCGTATAACACAATGGGTACTTGAGTAGTAACTTTTTCCGTTAAAGCAATTCTAACAAAATCAATATGTAATATCTCCTTACCAAAGGTATCAAATTGTACATCCTTTATAAGCGCCGTTTCCTCTGAACTATCCCACTTTAGACTAACCATTTTTACCCCGGAATTAAGTGTTTTAACAAATTCTTTTTTATCTAGTAAGAACATCAGGCTTTCCTGCTTATGCCCATACAAGATAGCGGGAATTAATCCAGATTTCCTATACTTACGTGCTATACGAGAACCACAATCTTTCTTTATCTTTATCTGTATTGATATTGCATCCATTGTTACAATTCTGATATATTCTAGAAAATTTTAAAACTCAAATTTACTTATCTAGAAAGCTTATAGTTCAGCTTTCAGAGAACATTGAACTAATAGACTTGTTAGTATGAATCCTTTTGATTGCTTCACCTAAAAGACTTGCAATAGACAAAACTTTAATTTTCGTGCCAAGACTTCTGGCCTGTTCATTCAGAGGAATTGTGTCTGTCACTGCTATCTCTTTAATTGGTGCATCCATCAATTTTTCAGCAGCAGATCCACATAACACTGGGTGCGTTGCTCCTACATAAATATCTTTGGCTCCCTTTTCCTTCAGTATCCTTGCAGCCTGGCATATGGAACTACCTGTAGCTATTATATCATCGATTATAATTGCGTTTTTATCTTTTACATCACCTATTACAAATCCAACCTCTATTTCCTCAGGCCCAACCCTTCTTTTGTCGACCACGGCCAATCTAATATGCATATTTTTTGAATATAATCTTGCTATCTTTATACCACCAACATCCGGTGAAACTACTACAAAGTCTTCTAACTTTTTCTCCTTATAGTAATCTGCGAGCACACGGAATGCAAGAAGATGATCCACTGGTATATCGAAAAAGCCTTGTATCTGGGCAGCATGTAAATCTATAGTTAGCAATCTATCTGCACCTGCCCCGGTTACAAGGTTTGCAACCAGCTTTGCCGTAATGGGAACCCTGCCCTCATCTTTTCTATCCTTTCTAGCATATCCATAATACGGCAAAACCGCGGTTATTCTCGCAGAGGACGCCCTTTTAAAACAATCTATCAAGATTAATAACTCCGTAAGGTTTTCGTTTACTGGCGGACATGTGGGCTGAATAATAAATATATCCGACCCACGAACATCTTCATTAACCTTGACGTCTATCTCCCCATCTGGAAATCTACCTACGAGAACATTTCCAAGAGGAATTGAAAGATACTTGCATACTTTCTTTGCAAGAGTTGGGTTTGCATTTCCAGCAAATATTTGTATATTGTTTAGAGTATCTATACGACTTTTTCCGTCCATATTCTAATTTAAAAACGGAAATTATGCGCCTCACTAAGAACTTATGATTATTTCTCGCTATTATCTGTCACATTCCTGCACACAGTTTTTCTTGTTACCATTTCCTCAATTTTGGAGATGAATGATTATATGTAAATATTTATCCCAAAAATAGTTAAAGCGTAAACTTCTCCAGTATATAATGAAGCAAAATGTTATCAAAAAAACGTATTCAATGCAAGAAAATAAAATTATCCCAAAAAGTGTCGGAAATATAATGACTTGCGCTTGGAACATTAGTAGGTATATCTTACAAGTTTGCCCTTTTAAAAAATGTACATAAAACTGAAAGTGTCAAATTACTTTGAAACGGTTTATCTTCTCTGTATAATTACTGAAAATATTTCTGTTTAATCTGATAAAAAGGAGGGTAAAAAATGTCTAATTTTGGCGATATTTTTATGTTTGACATTGGCACTGTGTTTGGGAAACTATTAATCGCAGCGGCCCTGGGTGGAGTTATTGGGTGGGAAAGAGAGAGAAGAGGAAGGCCTGCAGGGTTAAGGACGCATCTATTGTTGTGTGTGGGTGTAACCCTAATTATGTTGGTATCAGAACATATCTTTGTTCAGTATCAAGTTTATAAGCAAGATTCAATCCTCCGGATAGACCCTGCTAGAATTGCTGCTCAGGTTATAACAGGTATAGGTTTTCTAGGTGCAGGTACTATTATGAGGTTTAAAGCTAGTGTAAGGGGTTTAACCACAGCAGCGTCTCTCTGGGTTGTGGCAGGTATTGGCCTCGCAATAGGTAGCGGATTTATTTTACCTGCTATCTTCACAGTCTTTATTGCGATTATGACCTTAATTTTACTTCCAAAAGTTGAAAGTGAAATTAAGAAAGATAAATATATAACAATGAAAATGTTAATTGCTGGTCAGGAACATTTTCTGGACAATATAAGAAGTGTTCTGGAAAGATATTCTTTAAAATTACAAACTTATAAATTTGAAAAGGATAGCCAAAAAAATGAGATTATGTATGATATAAGCGTTAAGTATAAAGATGAAGAGATGTTAATACTTGCTTCTAACGATATGGCAAAAACAATCATGGATATAAAAAGATTAGCTTGGGAATAATTCTTACTAAAAATGAGGAGGTGCTAAGTTACTATGAAAAAAATTCTTATTTTTTCTATTTTTTGTCTTATACCTTCATTTCTCTTACTGGGTGCTTCAAATTCAGATCAGGTTCTTGAAAAACTTGATTCTCTAGAAAAGAGTATTTCTAATCTATCATTCAGAATTCTTGCCCTAGAGAAAAGGATTATCTCACTTGAAGAAAATTTCTTGCTGGAGAAGACCAAGACAGAGGCACAATTCAAGAGGATTCCTGAAGGTTTTGAACAGTCTGAAGAAGATTTTTCAATAGTGAACGTTACTTACAAAACTCATTATAATGATACAATTTTTAAAGGTAACATTATAAATAAGTCAAATGAAGATTACAAATATGCACTCTTCAAAATAAGTGTCTATGACAAAAAGGGTGCTGTCTTGGCAAGTAACGATTTCTACATATTGAATATGGACAGGGGAGCAAGAAGGTCGTTTGAAGCAACAATACATGGTTTTAAGGCAGATGAGTTTGACAAATATACAATCAAATTCAACAAGGGTTCTTAAAAAAAGATTTTTGATTTGATTCCTTTACTGTTTGAAGTTATATTTACGCTTCTTTATTCCGTGTGAGGATAAGTTTGACAATATTTTTTATTTTTCAAGGGAGAAATTGATGAGATTTAAGCACTTGTTTGAACCCATAAACATAAAAGGCTTTTTGTTGAAAAACCGTATTACAATGGCATCAATGCCTACAGGCTTCAGTTGCACAAATGGTTTTGTTTCCAAAAAGATGGTTTCATATTATGCAAAAAGGGCTAAAGGTGGTGTGTCATTAATAGTAGTTGAAGGAGCTGCTGTTGAAGATAAAGGTAAGATTTATTTATCACAGCTCATGGCTAGTAGTGAAACATACCTATCAGGTTTAAATGAGTTAGCAGAGGGCATCACGAAAAGCGGAGCATTTGCAGTATTACAGCTTCAGCATGGTGGAAGGCTTGCAATGGGCTCAAATCCAATGTCCGCCTCAGATGTTTCTTTTACGTGCCCATGTACCGGAAGAGATATAGTTCCTACATCTATGACCGGGGACGATATAAATGCAACAGTTACGTCTTTTACAAACGCTGCTGTTTTGTCAAAAAAGGCTGGCTTTGATATGATTGAAATCAGTGGAGGATATGGTCATCTTTTGAGCCAGTTTCTTTCGCCAAGGACTAATAAGAGAAGTGATAATTATGGTGGTAGTCTTGAAGGAAGAATGAAATTACCTTTGGACATAATAGAATCAATAAAAGGTAAATTGGGAGATAGTTTACCAATAGGATACCAGTTAATGGCAGACGAACTACTTCCTGATGGATTTTATATAGATGAGGCAAAGGTATTTGCCAAGAAACTGGAAGACTGCGGAATTGCTTATATTACAGTTACTTCAGGGACACCAGAATCATTCTTTAATGGTGACGGCCTCTTTGCAATGAGGTCTCCCGAAGGTGGAACTTCTCAACTAAGTAAGGATATTAAGGGTGAGGTCTCTATTCCGGTCTTTGCTACTGGAAAGATAACAAATGTACAGATGGTTGAGGACATACTCGCTTCAGAAAGTGCAGACGCCTTAGCGCTTGATAGACCATTATTTTGCGATCCAGATGTTCCAGTAAAAGCTCGTTCAGGAAGAATCAGTAACATTATCGAATGTGTTTCATGTGCAAATTGTAATGACCGTGTTATGAAGGAACTTGGCGCTGATTGTACGGTTAATCCCAGAGTTGGGCGAGAGAG
Source organism: Candidatus Scalinduaceae bacterium (assembly GCA_046757465.1). Classification (GTDB taxonomy): domain Bacteria; phylum Planctomycetota; class Brocadiia; order Brocadiales; family Scalinduaceae; genus Scalindua_A. The sequence continues at coordinate 24,040 of JBHHYH010000009.1, forward strand.
TGAAAGTGTCAGTACAGAAGCATCTGTCAAAAAGAAAGTACTTATTGCCGGTAGTGGTCCTGGTGGGATTTGGGCGGCTCTAACGGCTTCTGAAAGAGGCCATAATGTTACTTTATTGGAGAAGGGGCCTAAGCTGGGTGGCCACCTGAAGGCAGCGCCAAAGGCGCCGGGAAAAACACCCTGGATAAAAATGCTGGATTATCTTTCAAACCAGCTTAAAGAATCCAGGGTAGATGTTAAGATGGAAACTGCAATAGATGAGGAATTCTTGAAAAGCAACTCTCCCGACATCCTTATCATAGCGACGGGAATTAAGCTCAAGAAAATAACTGTGCCTGTTGCCGAGGGAAGAGATGTGGATGGTCCGGGCGTTGTGTTATTCGGGAAGAAGGAGCCGGGAGAAAATAACGTAGTCATTGGTGCAGGTTTTATAGGATCAGAAATTGCGGAATGTATAGCAGAAAAAGGTAAAAAGGCAACCCTCATAGAAAAACTCCCTTCAGTAGCACAAGATATGGACCTAATTAATAGAACAATTTTGTTAAAGAAGCTTGACGAATATGGCGTTCAGTTCTGCCTTAATAGTAAACTTGTCGAGATAACTAAAGATGAGGTAATAATTGAGGACAGTGCTGGAAAAAAGGTAGAGATCAAAGCCGATCTAGTCATTAACGCAAGCGGTTTTAATCCTGCAAATGATTTTTTTCCCAAAGCAAAGGATATGATAAATGAAGTTCATCTTATAGGTGATGCAAGGATACCAAGGAATATTCATGACGCAGTGCATGAGGGATATCAGATAGGCTTAAACATTTAGTCTAAGAAGCTCGCCCTGTGGAATATACACCAAAGGGTTTATGTAAACCATACATTTTTATTCCACAGGGCAGGCAATATTATCTAATTGTACGTTACTTACTGCAATTTCCGGGGCAATTACTACTTCCTCAGACCCCCATACCAGTGTAGACCTCTTTTCTTTTGTAATGCCAATTATGTTGTTGAGTATTCCTTTGATATTAGTATTTATCCTGATAGTATTAGGTTTCAGAGGATCACATATCCTTCCATTTTTTATTGAAAAAGAATCGGCTATTATGGTACTGGTAAAGTCACCCATGGCTAATCCATTTATTGGGTAAGTGTACCATATCCTACCTATGTATACTCCATCATTTACTTGATTAAGCAATTCCTCTTCGGAAGTCTCATTGTTTCCTTCTATTATCACGTTTGTTGGTGATATACTAGCTTTCATCTTATACTGTCTACCTCCCGTTGACGATCTAAAACCATTCCTCGGCACAGGGCTATATAAGTTGTTTGTAAATTTCTTTGCAAAATAATTATTTGCAAGAAAACCAACAAGTATACCGCTTGAAATCAGGTCAGTTCTTCCCGTTGGCAAACCTTCACAGGTTACTCTTTTGCTGCCTATTTCTCCCTTTATTGATCCATCGTCGTATATATTTAAATTACATGAGGATATACTTTGTCCGAGCATTCCGAGGAATGGTGTGTTCGAAGCGTTAACCGAGATTAGATTTAATGATGGTATTAGAACATGTGAAGTAATATCCGTAAGAGGTTGACTCCCAAAGATGACATTGTGTTTTCCAGATTCAATTCTCTTTCCCCCGATCGTCCTGATTGCGCTTAAGGCAGCTTCTCTTCCTGCTCCTTCAGGTTTAAAGGTTGCCAGATGTGTGCTTATATCCCATCCAGTGCCTTTAACATTTTCTTCCTCAATCATCGAGGTAATGTTTGCTGTAAGGATAGTGGATTCATCAAAATCATTTATCTCCCTTGTACTCTTTATCGCCATCCTTTCCTTCAAAATAGTAATATCTCCACCAACTATAATTGATTTTACATATCCTCCATCAGTAAAAGTATTAAGAGAACCTCCAAGCGCTTCCCATCCCAAGTTCACAGTATCTTCTGCACTGATTTCCATGACGCAATTGTCGTGGTAATCTTCTAAAGTTGGTTTATTCGCTGGTTCTGGTAGTATCCTGAAATCAGGATCGTACACCCTGCTTCTTTTTGCCTTCGTCAAGGCTTCAAGAGCTCCTTCTTGCGTCAGATCACCCGTAACGGATCCGAACCCTACTTCGATTTTATTTCTCGTCTTGAACGCAGCGAATACTCCCAGACCATAAGATTGTATAGATTTTGGTTCCTGTACTCCATTGCAAGGAATATCAGATGTATAGTTTAATCTTACTGTTATTCGCTCATTCCATGATGCAAATACCTCAGCATCAATCACATCTTTCTTTCCCTTTATACATTTTAGCGCTTTATCAACAGATGTCCTTAAATCTTCTATCCTTATCATTTTTTTATTGTTGAATAAAACGTAGCGGAGGTCTTTAGACCTCCATTCACCATTGGGTGAATGTCAGTGCTCTTATAACATTTCTACCAGCTAACATGGACATGGAAACCTAAAGGTTTCCGCTAGAAGGGGCATGTTATAACTTGAATTTCATTATTCCATACAGCTAAAAAATTAATCCACCTTTAAGAATCCATCTTTTCCCACTTTTCTAAAGGGAAAAGAGGGGGAGGGATTTCAACAGCCAGTTACCCTTGCTCTGCCTCGAAGTGTAGGGCCACCATTTCCAACCCTCATAATTTGCATTGGTTGCCCCTTCCCACAATTTGGTACGGGATACAATTTGAAATCATTACCTACTGCGTCAATACTCATAAGGAAGTCTTTTGAATTTGCCATTATACCACCACCTCTATATAACTTGGTGAGATTGCCGTTTTCAATTCTATAAACCTTTTGTGCAGAAATTCTGAAGTTTTCTCTGGATTCACTTATTGATGGTATGCGATGATTGACTACGTAATAGCCATCTCTTACTTCTTTGATTATATCTTCTGGAGTTTTCTCGCCGGGCCCAAAGGCGGCATTTGTCATTCTGACCAATGGCACGAGGGATGGATCAGTCGCCCTCATAGAGCCATTTGGTTCATGCGCAAAGATTGCAGCGGTTTCCCTTCCATTCAAGAAGCCTTTTAATATACCATTCTCAATCAAGTTTACCCGTCTGGCAGGCGTTCCTTCCGAGTCATACTTATAGTGCCCATATCCCATCATAGTGGGATCTGAAAATGCGTTTACGAGGGGTGAAGCTATCTGATTTCCTATTTGATTTTCATTAAGATTATAGAAAAGCCATGATCTGCCTGCATAAGCAGTTTCCATCTTTAATACCCTGTCTTCTTCCGTAGGATGTCCGATGATTTCATGCACAAGCAATGTATTAAAGTGAGGATCTGTTACAACAACCTCTTCCTTTTCACTGGTTTTTAAAAACTCTGCACCTGATAGTTCGATTGTATCTCTAGTTCTCTCAAGTGCAAAATCAAGAAAACTTAAGTTATAAACATTTTTTCCTTCAATCACCTCCCAACCCCTCAAGTCTCCAATGTAATCATAGTACACCTCAGGGCTTGATTCTCCTTTCTGCGCCGACACATAAATAACACCCTGTGTCAACGGAAACGATTGGTCAATCTTTGCCCCTTCAGAACTGCAAAAAAGTTCTCTGGTTATACCAGTTGTTATTTCAACAGCCGTAAATCTCACTGATGCATCAAGGGCTTTCATTTGCCCAGAAACATCCTTGCTCATCCCTAATATCCTCTGCAAAGTAATCTCTCGAGGATCTATCTCAAACTCTGCCGGAATAGTTTCCTGGTAAACTTCAACCTCTGCCAGTCTAACTCCTGTTAATGAATCAGCTATTTCTTTAAATTCTGACTTTTTCTCTGCGTTAGCTATAGCCCTTTCATAGGCTGTATTCACGCCTGACTTAATCAGTCCTGCAATTTCCCTGCTCTTTAAGTCTTTTTTCCCCAAGGATTGTCCATAAAACCCCCATGACGGCATTCCCCCTGCAATAACCCTTATACCAAAGGAAAGATCACAATCATCTTTTACGCCCTTTGCCTTTCCATTCTCAGAACTTGCTGATTTGAACTCGCTGACCCCAAACCTCAAGTCCAAATATTTACAGTCCTTCAGAGATTTATAATATCCTGACATTGTTGCAGAGATTTGTTCTTTTAACTTATCCAGGATTTCTATGTGAACTTTCATCACAAAAAATTTATTTCTTATCTTTATCTATCTTCCTAATCGAAATGTTCATCGCAAGAGCGATAAATGTAACCAGAAAGATTGTTCCTATTGTAGTTATAATGGTCATATAAATTAAATGCCCTTTGGTCTCAGCTTCAGCCCTGTCCACGGGAACAATCACCGAGATAGCGCCCCTTAAATCTCCAAACGTATAGTCTGTAGCCCTATCCTCAGGATAATCTTCTTTTATAACTTCAGGTATAGTCTCCTTTGCAGAATGGCACTTTAGACATGCTTCCTCAATGTAAAGGGGGGTGAGGTATCTCAACACTCTTTGACCATTTATTTTATCCACACCTTTGTATTCAGAAAGATTTTTATCCTCCTGAAATTCAACAAGAGCTTTTTCTTCAAATTTATCGGGTTTGTTATCTGGATTTCTATATTTTGAACTAACCTGTCTTAATTGATAACCTGTTGCATTATAAAACTTTTTCCCGATCTCCTTCCCTGCCATTGCGGGCATGAGTCTTCTGGCTTCTTCGCCATGTTGTAGATTGGCTAGTGCTATCGTCTCAGCCAGATATTCTCTTGTGTGCTTAAGCTCAAGGGCAATCATTTCACATTTATCGAAAATCTCTTCTCGCAGCATGGCAGACTGTTTTTGATAATTCGTGGAACTTATGGAAAGTATCACCACAGCGCCGACAATCACTATGACTGCAAACAATTTGAAATTTTTTTTCCTCTGAAGGGGCATGTCTAAATCTCCTTTATATATTCAAAATTATTGATTTCCAACTTTTTTGCTCACTACATGGCACGACTTGTATCTTAGGATACCGCAGTCTAGCACAAAAGCAACGATTTTTCTAAGGAAATTACAGACATAATCCTCTGTTATCTAGGGAGATAAGTTGTTGTACCAACGTTATGAAAATTTAGATAATAACCCTTGTTATAGTAGGAATGTGGGGTTGGAGAAGGACTAAATACGCATTTTTGATGAGGAAATGAAATGTGTAATTGTTGTAATTGGATGTTTTCATTTATCGTGCTGAACAGTATTGGGACAACAGCGATCGTTTAAAAAAGGATTACGCTTAATCTTTTCTTAAACTATTTCTGAAAGTGATAACTAGGAATTGAGAATGAATAGCTTATATCCGGATGGTAATGTCAGAAGAGCCAAAAAAACAGAATACAGTTCGAATTACTTAATTATTAGACAATGGTACTTTGACAATATAAAGTATCATTATCTAGCATCTAATCCATTAAATAATGATTATGGAAGATTCTTATTTCCGCTCTATTTTCCCCTCACACTTAGCAACTATCTCTTCTTGTTCGGGCGTTTCTATAGAACCGGGCCTTTTTCTCCTAACTTCCTCGATTGCTTTTGCCGCATCGTATCCTTTGCTTACAAGATAACATGCTAGCATAGTCCCTGTCCTGCCAGCACCAGCATCGCAATGCACTACTAATTGTTTGCCATCAGTTCTTACTTTCCTTGCAAACTCTAAAAAATCCCCAACCTGCTCCAAGCTTGGAGACTCAAAGTCTTTAACTGGAATATGCTTAACCTCAAAACCGAACTCCTCTACTAAATTTTTATTAAGAGGAAATTCGGTGAGTGATACAATTGCTTCAATATTATTATCTTTAAGAAATTCAAAATCGTCCACTGTAGATGCTGGCTTAGCCATACCAGCTATTTCACCTTCTATCAGCCAGCTAAAATTCCTAATCATTTTTACGCTACAGTATTCACTCCGAAAAGCGTTTATTATATAATACTATTAAAGTAACGAATACTATAGGTGATATCCCCAAACTGTCAACAACAAATTTAGGCATGTCTTTTAAAACTTATTTCTTTTTTTTGGGACTGATACTTTGGGCTTTATCTCTTTTTCCTCTTCTTCTTTAACTTCTTCTACCAGTTCAAAAATAGCTTGATTGGCATTGTCTCCCAGACGATTCCCTATCAGACGAAGTTTCCTCTCAAAACCTTCCATTTTATATTCCAATTCTGGTATATCTCCCACACTACTTCCGGACAAAACACCCATTCTACTTCCCGATAGTCTAAGTATCCTCGTATAACCACCGTTTCGGTCAATATATCTTTCGCCTATCCCGCCAGATTCACGCCATTTGCCTTCGCCGAATAGTTTTTTAACCACCTCTTTATTGTTTAACCTTGACAATACCTGCCTGTAAAAGTGAACGTAAGCGGGCCTATCCACTTCTTTCTTTGCAATGCCTTTCTTTGCCAATGAAATAATCCTTTCGACAAAAGGGCGAACATATTTTGCCTTTTCCACAGTAGTAACAATCCTGCCATAGGTAAAAAGACTTATGGCCAAATTACGCCTCAAGGCCTTCCTGTGACTGGTTGTCCTGCCCAGATGTTTTTCATTTTTTCTGTGCCTCATATGACACTTCCTCTTCAACTTGATTTACATCTTCACTATCAGTCTTAAACGATAAACCCAACTGTGTAAGCTTTTTCTTAACCTCAGTTAATGTTGTTTTGCCAAAATTTTTTAATCCCAATAATTCATCCTCTCTTTTTGTAACAAGATCACCGAGTGTCTTTATATTAGTTGCTGCAAGACAGTTGGATGCCCTCACAGACAAATCCAGTTCAGAAACTGATGTGGCCAGTTTCTGGTCTATTTCATTAGCAGAATCTTCTTTCTCTTCCGTTTTTTCAAGCAGCTTCTCACCAGTTTGTGGCAACTCACGACCCAATTCAAAGTAATGCACGAAGGGATTCAAATGTTTTCTAAAAATCCTTGCAGCCTCTACCAATGCCATCTCAGGTGAGATAATACCACTTGTCCATATTTCAATGATTAATCTATCGTAATTAGTCCTTCTACCAACCCTAGTCTCTTCTGTACGAATTTTGACCTTGCGAACAGGAGAAAAAACAGCATCAATTGGAATGACACCTATCTCATGACTTCCAACTTCAACTTCCTCAGCTGTTTTGTAACCTCTTCCTTTTCTAACTTCCATTTCAACATTAAAATTCATATTTTCAGAAATAGTCACAATATGAAGATCACCATTAACAATTTCCACGCCATCATCGGTAATAATATCTCTTGCCTTAATTTCCCCTTTTTTCTTTGCTTCAATCTTAATTATTCCAGGTTTGTCCGTGTACAACTTCACAATAAGGTTCTTAATATTAAGAATAATATCTGTTGTATCCTCCACTACACCTGGAATTGTACTGAATTCATGTTGTACACCATCAATTCTAACCGACGTAACAGCACTTCCTTCTATCGAAGAAAGCAAAATCCTTTTCAAGCTATTACCAATTGTAGTTCCAAAACCTCGTTCAAAAGGCTCAGCAAAAAATTTTCCGTAAGTGTCAGTATATGTTTCTTTTTCTACATTAATTCTCGTAGGTAGTTCAAAATCTCCCCATCTAATACGCATGTGGAAGCCTCCTTCTGATCATAAATTCCTTTTTGATCATTTCTGAGAAATGAATATCTTCTTGTTTTGTTAGATCGATTACTATGAGCTGGAAAAAAATGTCCTTTAGTTGGGTAAGACACTCAAGGTAGGGTTTCATAACTTACTTAATATTACGATACGTAATAATTTTAATTATATCCTACAAATTATAGGTTATTTCGAACAAAGCTCAACGACAAGCTGCTCTTGTATATTTATTGATATCTCATCCCTAGTAGGCAAATGCAAAACACGGCCCTCTAACCCATCATCTCCCACTTCTAACCAAGAGGGTAGGTCTCGATTATTATCCGAATCCACGTTCAATTTTATCATCTTTACACTATCTTCTTTGTTAATCGGCTTAATTAAATCTCCTGATTTAATTAAATAAGAAGCAATGTCAACCTTTCTATTGTTTACCGTTATATGACCATGATTGATTACCTGTCTTGCATGACTACGTGAAAACCCGTACCCGAGATGGAATAAAACGTTGTCAAGTCTTCTTTCCAATAATATAAGTAAATTTTCTCCTGTATTACCCTTTTTCCTTTCCGCTTTAGCAAAACAATGTCGAAACTGTCTCTCAAAGACACCATAAAACCGTTTCAATTTTTGTTTTTCTCTAAAGTGTATTCCATAATCAGATAATTTTCTACCTCTTCTTTTCAATTGACCAGGTACGTTTTTCCTTTTAGCCACACTACACTTTGCAGTTTCACAACGAATACCTTTTAAATATAGCTTAACACCTTCTCTTCTGCACAATTTACATTTAGATTCTATATGTCTAGCCATGTTACCCTTTACTCAGAAAATCGAAATTTATACTAAATTCACTTTTATCTAACAACTTAGATATTTTCCTAAACTCTCCTCTTCTTCCTGGGGCGACAACCATTGTGAGGCAACGGAGTAACATCCTCAATAGCTTTAACCAAAAGTCCTGCTTCCTGTAAAGCTGTTATTGCCGATTCTCTTCCAGAGCCTGGCCCCTTTACCCTAACCTCAACTTCCCGAACACCAAACCTTCGTGCTTTTTCTGCAACATTTCTAGCAGTTCTTTGAGCTGCAAAAGGTGTGCTCTTTCTTGAACCTTTGAAACCAACCGTTCCGGCACTAGCCCAGCACAATGTTTCTCCATTTATATCAGCAATCGTTATATACGTATTATTAAAAGTTGCCTTAATATGTGCAATTGCTTTAGCAACACTACGCCTTATCTTCTTTTTACCCATTAGTAAAAACCTTATCCTTTCCAAAAAATAAAACTACTCATTCAGACAACTAACAAGTACAAACCAGAGTATCATTTGAAGAATGTTCCTGGAAAAACCCTTGTAATCCAAAATTTGTATTAAACATACTGCCCAGCTCATAGTATCCTTCCAAATTCCTTTTGTTTCTTCCCTTTATCTTCCTTGCTGATATCAAAATATTCTTTGGGGTCAACTTGGGAGATACTATTTCCAGAAGTTCCACATAATATCCATTACCTAAAAGAAATTGTGATCTTAGTGCGTCTGTCAATATATCCGCAAATTTATATCGGAGCAAACCAAATTGAGTTACATTAGTTAAAGGATGATGAGACTTAATTTGAGAACGCAACTGTCCATGGCAACATGGTACAATCATAATATACTTAGCACCAATTTTAATACCCTTGGCAATGGCTTCATCTGTAGCTGTATTACATGCATGTAGAGCAATAACCACATCAACCTTTTTATCAGGAGTGAAATCTATTGTTCTTCCGTGCTTAAAGGCCATGTTTTTATAACCTAAAACAGATCTGATCTCCTCACATCTTTCTATAAGCTCCTTATTGGTATCTACACCAAAGAAAAAGGGGATTGCATTAAACTCTCTCTCTAAAATAAAACTTAAAACAAATGAAAGATAAGATTTGCCACATGAACATTCTAGAAAAACAATTTCTTTATCTTTATCAAACCTTCTAACTACCTTCAAGATTTGCTCGCAGAAGCCAGCAATCTCATTAATCTTTTTGTTCATATCCTTTTTTAACAGTCCATTGTTATGCTTGAATCCAAGGGGATTTATTATGTCATCTTCTTGTTCTAATAGATTTAGTATTTCTGTTTTATTTGTTATTTTCATTACTTTTGCTAATAACCTTATCCCTTCATTTCCTTCACACTCTTTTTTACGGCTACCGTTCTTCGCTTTCCCTTCCTTGTGCGTGCGTTAGTCCTCGTTCTCTGTCCCCTTACAGGAAGTCCCATACGATGACGCAAACCTCTATAACATCCTATATTTCTCATTCGTGACATATTTTGTGATTCCTGCCTTCTTAGTTGACCTTCAACAGTAAAATTCTTTTCTATATAAGCACCCAATGCACTCAATTCGTCCTCCGAAATGTTCTTAGCACGTATGTTTTCATTAATACCTAAGGCTTTAAGTGCGTCCCGTGATAATTTCCTACCAATACCATAAATATAAGTTAGTGCTATCTCAATCCCTTTTTCTCCAGGTATATCAACTCCTGCAATTCGCGGCATTTATAACAATCCTTTCAAAAATTTATAAAAGAATTCTTAAATCTTAAATTCTATATCTTATTTGCCCTGCCTTTGTTTATGGCGCGGATTAGAACAGATTACACGTATTACATTTTTGCGTCTTATTACTTTGCAATTTTCACATATCCTCTTTACAGATGATCTAACCCTCATAAATCTTCCTTCTCAACTTTGACGATAAATTATTCTTCCCTTACTTAAGTCGTAAGGAGACATCTCGATTGTGACTTTATCACCAGGAAGAATGCGGATGAAATGCATCCTCATCTTTCCTGACACGTGAGCAAGAACTTCATGACCATTTTCTAGCTCAACACGAAACATAGCATTAGGTAAAGATTCTTTTACTGTTGCTACAACTCTTATAGGTTCTTCTTTGACCATAAAATAAACTTCAACACATGTTTATTGTAATTAAAAATTCCTTTCCTCCCTACACAGTAAGAATATCAGCGCCATTCTCTGTCATCACAATTGTATGCTCAAAGTGCGCTGAAAGTTTTCTATCTTTAGTAACAACCGTCCATCTATTTTTAAGGACTTCTGTATCACATTTACCTACGCATATCATTGGTTCTATCGCGAGCGTCATTCCTTGCAAGAGTATTTCATCCATTTTTAATAATTCCTTGCTAACATAATTAGGGATTTGAGGGTCTTCATGCATTTTTCTACCGATGCCATGACCTGTATAATCTCGTATTACGGAAAAACCATTACTCTCAACGTAACTTTGTATACACCTTGAAACTTCTGATAGTTTGATATTTGCATGTATTGTTTTAATTACTCTATCAAGTGATTTTTCACAAACATTCACCAATTTTTTCCCCTCTTCAGAAACATCTCCAATTGGAATGGTTATCGCTGCGTCTGCAACATATTTACGATATTCTACTCCTATATCAACACTCAATATATCCCCATCACAAAGCTTTCTTTGCCCTGGGATTCCATGAACAATTTCTTCATTTATGGATGTACATATACTTTTTGGATAACCTATGTAACCTTTAAAAACAGGTATACCGTCTTTCTGTAATACATATCTTTCTAATTTTGTATTTAAAGTCTCCGTAGTTATATCTTTTTTCGCAATCTCCCTCGCCATTCCAAGAGCATCCGCTACTATCTTCCCCGCTTTCCGCATTAAGTCTATCTCACGCTTAGACTTACAAACTATCACACAAGCTACTCCATTTTCCTTTCATCCCTTGATTGCGAATGGAATTCTTTAAGTATCTTTTTATGAATTTCTGATATATTTCCATTACAGTTTATCTCCGCCAATTCACTATTGTTTTTATAATAATCAATTAATTCTTCTGTTTGCTCTCGATAAACCCTCAACCTTTCTGATATCGTTTTAGGGTTATCGTCCTTGCGTTGATATAACTCTGAACCACATTTGTCACACACCATAACCTTTGCCGGAGGCATAAAAGTCTCATGATAATTGGCACCACATGACTTACAAATTCGCCGACCCGCAAGACGTTTAATTATTATATCCTCAGTGGCTGTAAAATAAAAAACCTTGTCTATCTTTTCTCCCAATTCATTTAAAGTCTCATCAAGAATCTTAGCTTGAGATAAATTCCTTGGAAATCCATCTAGAATAAATCCATTCTTACAGTATTCAGTAGTGATCTTACCTACAACTATTTTAAATACTAATTCGTCCGGAACCAGTAAACCTTTTTCAATATACGCTTTTGCTTTTAAACCTATTTCGGTTTTAGCCTCAACAGCTTCTCTTAAAAGGTTGCCAGAAGAAATATGAGGTATGTCTTCCCTTAAGCTAATATCCTCAGCCTGAGTGCCCTTACCCACGCCAGGAGGCCCTAGAAAAACAAGCCTCATCCTCTTCTTCCTCTTATTCTGCCGGTACCTCCAAGGAAACCACTATAATGTCTCATAATTAGATGTGACTCTATCTTCTGTACCAAATCCAAGGCTACTCCAACACAAATTAGAAGACCTGTACCACCATAGAAACTAGCAACCGATCTGTTAATCTCAAACCCACTTGTCATTAACATAGGTAAAATAGCAATTACGGCCAAAAATGACGCCCCCGCAAGAGTAATCCTGCTCATTACACCTTCAAGATATTCGGCAGTACGATGTCCTGGCCTAATCCCAGGAATAAAGCTACCATAATCCTTCATGTTACTTGACATTTCCTTTGGATTAAATTGTATTGCAGTCCAAAAGTAACAAAAGAAAGCAATTAGTACCACATACATAACTACGTATGTAAAGCCACCTTGAAACATTTCAGTCAACCGAGATGTTATCCAATACCAGAACGTTCCCGGCTCAAATCTGACTTGTAAACCTCTTGTTATGGCAGCAGGAAAAATAAGCAACGACTGTGCGAAGATTATGGGCATAACTCCCGCTTGATTCACTCTTAAAGGAAGGAAATGTTTTTGGCCCCCATATACCTTCCTGCCCCTCGTATGCTTTGCCTGTTGAACTGGAATGCGTCTTTGACCCTGAGTTATATACACAACTCCTGCTACTATTGTAAGAAACATGCCTATTAATAATATCAACTTAGCAATTCCAATCTGGTGTTCTGCTGGTGCTACTGAAAAAGTAAAGTTTTGCAAAATTTGATTAAATGCCCATGGCAATCTATCAATAATACCCACCATGATAATCAATGATATCCCACTACCAATACCATGCGCATCAATCTGTTCACCTATCCACATCAAGAAAATAGTACCAGTTGTTAAGAGTACCGCCGCTGTAAGCTGAAATTGAATGCCCTGAATATGGACAGGCACAACAGGAACATTATTGATTTCGATAGTATATAAAGTACGTACCATTATAAAGGCTTGAAATAAACACAAGCCAACAGTCGTAATTCTTGTATATTGGTTAATCTTTTTTCTACCAGCTTCGCCTTCTTTCTGCAACTTCTCAAGAAAAGGAACAACACCCACAAGTAACTGAAAGATTATAGAGGCACTAATGTATGGCATAATTCCCAAACCAAAAATTGCACCTGAACTCATAGCCCCCCCAGCAAACATATCTACTAGACCTAACAACTGACCAACTCCCGTCTGTGTAAACTGCTGGAAGTAAGTCTTTAGCACTGTCGTGTCAATACCAGGCATCGGAATAAAGACACCTAATCTACATATAGCTATCAACCCCAAAGTTATTAGCAACTTATTCCTTAACTCTGGGATTTTAAACATGTTGCTAAATTTTTCTATCATGATAGTGTTTTTACTTCTCCGCCTGCTTCCGTAATTTTTGATATAGCAGTTTTACTAAATTTGTGCGCAACAACCGTAAGCGACTTTTTAAGCTCACCTTCTCCCAAAACCTTTAAGTTGTATTTCGTGTTTTTAATTATTCTATTGTTTTTCAATTCTTGAGGATCAACAAACGCTCCTGAATCGAAATTTTCAAGGTCTTTAATATTAATTATTGTGTATTCTTTCTTAAATGGGTTGTTAAAACCTCTTTTGGGTATTCTACGGAACAAAGGCATTTGCCCCCCCTCAAATAGCAGACGGGTTTCATTACCTGAGCGTGCCTTTGCACCTTTTGTTCCTTTACAACTTGTCTTACCATGTCCAGAGCCACGACCACGGCCAACCCTTTTTCTTTTCTTCCTTTTATGAAACACTGCCTTAGCATCTATGAGGTTCATTCTATCTTTACACCCCTTAAAAGCTCAATTTGTTGTTTAGTTTTCAATAACTTTAAACCTTCAATCGTTGCCTTCACTACGTTTATCGTATTTCTTGTACCATAACACTTTGTTAAAATGTCTCTAATTCCTACAGACTCAAGAACAGACCTAGCCGATGCACCAGCTTTAATTCCAGTACCTGGTGCTGCCGGTTTTAAATAAACCCTCGCAGATTTATAACATCCCCATACCTCATGCGGTATGGTTCCATTCTTAATAGGCACAGAAATAAGACTCTTATGCGCATCCTTTACTGCTTTGCCAACTGCCATTGGAACATCCCGAGCCTTTCCAAAACCATAGCCAACCTTTCCATTTTTATCTCCCACCACAGCTAACGCATTAAAACTAAGGCTCTTCCCTCCTTTTGTTACATTAGTACATCTTTTTATTTTTACAACTGTTTCTTCTAACTTACCAGTTTCTATTTCGTGTGCCAAAAAACACCTCCTATGCCTATATATAATCTCAATTTATATTACACACAAGGATTTTAAAGAATAAGTTTACTTTCCCTTGCACTCTCAGCCAAAGCTTTAACTCTACCATGATATTTATATCCGCCCCTATCAAAAACCACCTGGCTGATACCATTCTTTTTTGCTTCTTCTGCTATCTTTCGACCTACTAATTCAGCAGCATTTTTATTTCCACCATAGGGCAATTTTTTCTTGATATCTTCTGATAATGTTGAGGCACTGGCGAGTGTTCTACCAGTTGTATCATCTATTAATTGGCAATATATGTTTCTCGAGCTTCTATATATACTCAATCTGGGTTTTTCTTTAACCCCAAAGATCTTTTTCCGCAAACTCTTACGGCGTTTAATTCTTCTTTTACGTTTTTCCTTTAAAATATTCATAAGCGTTTCTTTAAAAGCAAAAATGAATGCAAATAAAACTATGAGGTAGAGGCAGCTACAGCCTTCCCTGCTTTCCTACGAATAATTTCACCCGCATACTTGATACCTTTCCCTTTGTACGGTTCTGGTGGACGTAAGCTCCTAATATTTGCTGCAAATTGACCAACTAATTGCTTATCAATCCCCATAATTGTCAGTCTTCCAGGATTTGTCTGACTCTTGATTTCCACCTTTATACCTTGAGGAATTTCCACCTTAACTGGGTGTGAGAATCCCAATTGTAAAACCAAGTCTTTACCTTGCAACTTAGCATTATATCCTATACCTATTATCTCCAGGTCCTTTGAAAAGCCATTAGTAACACCATGAACATTATTTGCTAAAAGTGTGCGTATTAAACCTTGAAGCGCCTTAAACTGTTTCTCCTCAGAGGAACTTTTTACCAAAACCTGCTTCCCCTCCTTGTTAACCTCTATCTTCATCCACGGATGAATTTTCTGTGTCAATTTCCCTTTAGGCCCTTCAATGATTATTGTACCTTTATCATAATTAACATTCACACCATCAGGAATTGAAATTGGTTTTTTCCCTATCCTAGACATACTTTCTACCTTTAAAATGTCTCTTAGAAAAACACACGTTACTAATTACTCCTACCAGATGGTACAAATCCGTTCACCACCTACTTTGTTTTTCCTGCATTCCCCATTACTTAATATTCCCTTTGAAGTTGAGTATATCGATATACCCACACCATTAAGTACCTTCCTAATTTCTTCCACTTTTTTGTATACTCTTCTACCCGGTTTACTCTCTCTCTTTATATGGTTAATTACCTTTTGTTTTAAAGGTCCGTATTTTAAATAAATTCTTAACAAACCCTGTTTATTATCAGTAATCTTCTTAAAATCCTTTATAAACCCTTCTCTCTTGAGCACTTCAGCTATACCAATCTTAATCCGAGACGAAGGTATATTTACACTTTCTTTAACCGTCATATTTGCATTCCTAATTCGTGTCAGCATATCAGCAATAGGATCAGTCATGCACATAAATAACTCCTCTTTTCCACAACACTTTTTCCTTTCTATACTTTACCAGCTTGCCTTTTTTATTCCAGGTATTTCTGCTTTAGAAGCAAGATTCCTAAAGCAAATTCTACAAATTTGAAACTTTCTATAATATGCTCGTCGCCTACCGCACAGTTGACATCTATTATATCTTCGTGTCTTATATTTTGGTTCTTTCTTACATTTCTCTATTAATGCTTTTCTTGCCATATAGTCTCCACTCCCTGACAACTATTGGTGTTCCTGAGATTCTGAAAAACTTTGAACTACGACCTAAAAGGCATACCAAATAATCTAAGGGATTCGCATGATTGCTCGTTTGATTTACCGGATAATACTATTGTTATATCCATACCTTGTACAAATTCAACATCGTCTATATTTATTTCAGGAAATACTGCTAATTCACTTATTCCCAATGTATAATTTCCGCGACCATCAAACGCCTCCGTTGGAAGACCACGAAAATCTTTTATTCTTGGAAGAACAATACTTATTAAACGATCTAAAAATTCATACGCTCTTTTTCCACGAAGTGTTACTTTGCAACCAATAGGATCACCCTTTCTGGTCTTAAAACCGGCTATGGCCTTACGGGCCTTTGTAATAGCTGGTCGCTGTCCTGAAATCGTTGCCAAATGTTTAGTAGCATCATCAAGTATTTTCTTGTTTTCTCTTGCTTTTCCAATGCCCATATTTATCACAATCTTAATCAGTTTTGGAACTTCTAATTTGTTCCTATAGTTGAACTTTCCCATCATTTCGGGTACAATTTGTTCTTTATATTTATCTAATAGACGTGCCATATTTTTAATACTCGAATATTATAATTTTACTCAGCAGCAATTATTTCATTTCCACATTTATAACAAACTCTAACCTTATCACCATTTTCAAGAGACTTATGCCTGGTTCTCACACCCTTCCCATATTTTTCACAATTTTTGCTTTGGCACAGTACTAGTACATTTGACCAGGATATAGGTGCTTCTTTTTGTACACGACCACCTTGCGGGTTTTTTTCACTTCGTCGTACGTGCTTTTGAATGTAATTTATCCCCTCTACAATTACCCTTCTTTTCTTTCGTATAACCCACAATATCTTACCAGTCTTACCTGCCTCATCACCTGTTATCACTTGTACAGTATCGTTTTTTCGTACATGCATATCTTTTAATTAACTCTTAATACAAAATATTTCAATTTTCTATACTACTTCAGGAGCCAAAGAGATTATTCGCATAAATTTTTTTTGTCTTAGCTCTTTTGCAACTGCGCCAAATATCCTAGTTCCTCTAGGATTACCCTCATCGTCAACTATTACAATTGCGTTTGTATCAAACTTCAAATAAGAACCGTCTTCACGTTTTATATTCTTTTTTACTCTCACAATCACACCTTTGACAACTTCACCTTTCTTTACAACACCACCTGGAATAGCTTTTTTCACAGCAACCACTATTATATCGCCAATGGAAGCGTAGGTACGCCTAGAACCTCCAAGAACCTTTATACACTTAGCCTTTTTAGCGCCAGAGTTATCAGCAACGTCTAACATCGTCTGTTCCATTATCATTTTGTCAGCATCCTACTATCATTTCACAATGCGAACTAATCTCCAGCGTTTAGTTTTACTCAATGGCCGAGTCTCTGCGATTTCTACTTTATCATCTATACTGACTTTATTTTCTTCATCATGTGCCTTATAAGTTGTTACCCTTCTAACAAATTTTCCATATTTGGGATGTTTTACAAGCTTTTCAGATTTTACTGTAATTGTCTTGAGCATTTTATTACTCGTAACTACTCCAATAACAGTCTTCCGCCTATCTATCTTTTTAGTTCCCACTAAGTTTCATCTCCCTTTTCCTGAAAAACGTTTTTATTAATTCCCAATTCCATTTCCCTCAAGATAGTTTTAAGGCGTGCGATATCCTTTCTGGTTTGTCTGTATTGTGCTGAATTGCGCAATTCTCCTACTTGCCACTGGAATCTAAGATTTAGCAATTCTCTCTTACAACCTTCCAATTCTTCAAGTATTTCCTGACGTGATTTACTTCTAATCTCACTCGCTTTCAAATCACCCGCCTCCTATGTAAAAATCTTACTTTAACCGGCATCTTGTATGCAATCCTGTTAAAGGCTTGCCTTGCTGTATCCTCAGGTACTCCCCCCATTTCATATAAGACAGTTCCTGGTTTAACAACAGCTACCCAAAGTTCAGGTTCCCCTTTTCCTTTACCCATTCTTGTCTCAATAGGCTTCGATGTAACCGGTTTGTGCGGGAATACTCTTATAACTAATTTTCCTTCTCGTGCAACAAAGTGTGTTGCCGCTACTCTTCCTGCTTCAAGTTGTTGTGCCGTTATCATACCATGTTCGGTAGATTGCAATCCATACTCCCCAAAGCATACAGTGTTCCCCTTTGTTGCGTTGCCCTTAATCTGTCCCCTTTGAGATTTTCTAAACTTTACCCTTTTCGGCATCAACCGCATTTTTATTCTCTTTTCCCAATTCGATTAACCCTTTATAAATCCAAACCTTCACACCAATCGTACCATATTTGGTTAAAGATTCTGCAAATCCGTAGTCAACATTTGCTCTTAATGTATGCAGAGGGATACTCCCTACAGTAGACCCCTCTGTCCTTGCTATCTCTGCTCCGCCTAAGCGTCCAGAAATTTGAACCTTAACTCCTTTTGCACCCATTCCCATGGTAATATCTATGGCCTTTTTAATTGTTCTTCTAAAGGCAGCCCTTTTCTGTAGTTGTTCAGCAATGTTCTCGGCCACTAACTGTGCCTCAAGTTCTGGTTTATCGATTTCTTGAATCTTTATGTCGACAGTTTTGCCAACTAGCTTTTCAATCGTATCCTTTAATTTTTCGATTTCTGCTCCCTTACGACCTATTATTAACCCTGGTCTTGCTGTATAAAGAGTAACTCTTACTTCCTCATCACGTGTCCTTTCGATTACTATTTTTGGTATTCCTGTAAAACGATAGTTCTTTTTAATATACTTTCTAATTTTTTGATCTTCTACAAGTAATTTACCAAATTTTTTCTTTCCTGCATACCAACGTGATCTCCAATCTTCAGTTATACCTATTCTCAAACTTGTTGGATGAACTTTTTGACCCATCTTTCTTCCTTTTTAAATTTCGTAACAAAAGTTAATTGTATATACACCAAATACTATCTGGAAAATTCCTCTTGTATGTTTTTCATAAAAATGTCTTACAAATCTTTGATTGTATTTACGCTGTGCTATGCAATTCTTCTTCTTTTCAAGATCAGGATTTACGTTATTCTTTTCCATCAGATAAAACTAAAGATATATGGCTTGTACGCCTCATAATCATTGTAGAAACACCTCTTGCCCGGGGCCGATGCCATTTGCGCACAGGGCCTCCATCCACGCGGATTTCTTTTATGCATAATGAATCTATGTCCGCATCTAAATTTTCGTTAGCCCCTGCAATTGCAGCCCTTAACGTCTTATCTATAATGTGCGAAGCCCTCTTATTTGTAAATCTCAGGACCTCGAGTGCGTTGTTTACGGATTTTCCTCTTATCAAATCAACAACATACCTAGCTTTTCTAGGTGAAATCCTGACATATTTACAACTTGCTTTAAAATCCATTTTAAACCATTAAATGTTACGAAAATTAGTTTTAGGAACCAGGCTTTGTTGCTTCCTTTTTCCTTCCTCCTCCATGGCTCCTAAAAATCCTAGTAGGTGCAAATTCTCCAAGTTTATGCCCAACCATGTCTTCCATAATAAAGAGTTTATTAAAACTTTTGCCATTATGAACCAAAAAAGTATGAGATACAAATTCCGGTATGATCGTACAACTTCGCGACCATGTACGAATCGGATCCTTACCACCTGTTCCTTTTTGCCTCAATACCTTTTTCAACAGCTTACTATCGACAAACGGACCTTTTTTTACTGAACGCCCCATAACCTTTTATTTAACTCAAATATTTAACGTAGGTTTTAATATAATTTTTGCTATTACTTGGTCCTCTTTCGCTTCCGTATTATATATTTATTACTTAAAGCCTTTCTCCTTCTTGTTTTTCCACCCTTTGCTAACAAACCTGTTGGTGAGCAAGGATGTCTTCCTCCATGACTTCGACCTTCCCCACCACCCAGCGGATGAGCAACGGGATTCATTGCAACGCCTCTCACATGAGGCCTACGCCCCATCCACCTTTTTCTTCCTGCCTTACCAATTTTACAGCTTGAATGCTCTGCATTGCCAACCTGTCCTATAGTCGCCTTGCACTCATGAAAAATCTTGCGGATTTCACCAGATGGTAGGACTACTTGTGCATAATTACCTTCTTTAGCTAAAGTACGCGCAACACTACCTGCCGACTTAACAATTTTTCCCCCTTCTCCAGCTTTCAGTTCGATGTTATGTACATCCATTCCTAAAGGTATATTTTTAAGAGGCATACAATTACCAATTTTAGGTTCAACTTTCTCACTAGAGACAATATATTGCCCCACAGCTAAACCAGCAGGAGCCAATATGTATCGCTTTTCTCCATCTGCATAATGTAATAATGCAATGTTGGCAGAACGATTTGGATCGTATTCAATACTTGCTACCTTTGCCGCAATATCGAGTTTAGTCCTCTTAAAGTCAATTACCCTATATTTCCTTTTACTTCCACCACCTCTATGCCTGGCAGTAATCTTGCCTTCATTGTTTCTTCCACCAGTTTTTTTTAAGGGTTCCAATAAGCTTTTTTCGGGGATTGTAGTGGTTATTTCTGAAAAATCAGAAACGCTCGCAAATCGCCTTCCATTTGTAGTAGGTTTATAACGCTTAACACCCATTTAAATCACACTTTCTAATCACATAACTATGTTAGTAACCAAGGTCTATTCTATCTCCCTCTTTCAAGGTTACTACTGCCTTTTTCCATCTGCTCGTTTTATATACCTTATTTCTGTATTTTCGCTTTTTTCCACCCCTGTTCATTGTCCTAACGTTTAAAATCTTCACGTCAAAGAGTTTTTCAATTGCTTCTTTTATTTGAATTTTGTTTGCTTTTTTGTCTACCCTAAAATGATACGAATTTGTTAAATCTCTATCCCCAACGCTTTTTTCCGAGTGTAAAGGCTTCTTTATAATTTGATAATAATCCATAACGGTCTTTAGAATGTAATGATGGAATAAGCTTTTTTATCCTTATTTCAGTCTACTTGTTCATACTTAAGGTTGTCCAATGCATCTTTAGTTATTAATAACATTTTGTGTCTAACCACATCATAAGCATTTAAGTCCGAAGCAATCTTAACCATCAAGTTGTAAATGTTCCTAGAGGATTTCCATATTATTTCATCTTTATTTGGTATTACAATAAGACAACTATCTTTTATTCCCAGGGACTCCAATAAATTTGCCATTCTTTTTGTACTCGGACAATCAAACTCCAATTTATTAATTAGAACCACTTCATTATCTTTTAATTTGGCCAATATAGCAGAATACAAGGCGACTTTTTTTGCTTTTCGCGGAATTGAATAAGAATAATCTCTTGGTTGCGGCCCAAAAATAGCGCCTCCCCCCCTCCACAGCGGTGAACGCACAGTTCCCGCTCTTGCTCTCCCTGTATGCTTCTGGGCCCATGGCTTTTTGCCTCCACCACTAATCTTTCCTCTAGTCTTTGTAGATGCCGTACCATGCCTACGATTCGATTCGTACATAATTATTGCGTCTCTCAAAAGTACCTTATGAACTTTACCCCCAAAGCTTTCCTCAGATAAAGATACCTTTTCTAACAAACTGCCATTACCATCAAACATTGGAACTTCTAACATAATTAATAATACTTACTCTTTCGTATAATTATATATCCACCATTTGGACCAGGTATTGCACCCCTAATAACCAGTAAATTTTTGCTCTTATCTATCTTAACGACATCAAGATTTCTTACTGTGGTTCTTACACCACCCATCCTTCCTGCCATTTTTTTCCCCTTAAGCACGCGTCCAGGATCAGTACCCGCACCAATAGAACCAGAAGTTCTGTGCCTAGTAGAACCATGCGCGGCAGGCCCTCCTCTGAACCCCCATCTCTTAACAACACCAGCAAAACCTCTACC
The DNA here is from genome assembly GCA_046757465.1 of Candidatus Scalinduaceae bacterium. Lineage (GTDB taxonomy): Bacteria > Planctomycetota > Brocadiia > Brocadiales > Scalinduaceae > Scalindua_A. The sequence goes on from JBHHYH010000009.1 coordinate 45,959, forward strand.
CTTACTGGTGCCAGTAACGTCAACCTTTTCCACACCCTCGAAAATATCAACGGTCAAACTTTGTCCAAGTTGATATTCAGTATCTGCATCATCACGAATTTCTCTTACCCACTTTTTTGAATTTGTCTTTGCTTTTAAGCAATGTCCTGTTTCGGCCTTAGTTGCTCTTTTCTTTTTTCTATCTTCAAATCCAATTTGGATAGCTGAATACCCATCTTTTTCCTGGTCTTTTATTTGTAAAATATTACATGGACCAGCCTGGACCAAAGTTGCAGGAATTACCTCACCTTGATCATTATACAATTGAGTCATACCCAATTTTTTACCCAATAGTCCGACTGACATATACACTACCTTATAGATATTTAATCAAAAAATTATGTTCCTACATAACACCTAACACTCAACTCAAGCTTTTATTTTTACTTCTATTCCAGCTGGCATATTTAGTTTATTCAAGGCATCAACGGTTTTTGCTGTCGGTTCAATAATATCTATTATCCGTTTGTGCGTTCTTATCTCGAACTGCTCCCTAGATTTTTTATCAACGTGCGGTGATCGAAGCACTGTATACCTTTCCATACGTGTTGGTAAAGGTATTGGCCCGGATACTTTTGCTCCGGTGCGCTTCGCAGTCTCCACTATATCGGCAGCTGACTGATCAAGTATTCTATGATCATAAGCTTCCATCCGAATCCTAATTTTAAAGTCCACTTCGTTTGCCATAGTTCAAACAATACTACGCAATAATCTTGGTAACAACACCTGCTCCTACCGTCTTCCCCCCCTCTCTTATCGCAAACCTTAACTCCTGCTCCATCGCTATCGGCGTTACCAACTCTATCTCAAACTTCGCATTGTCTCCAGGCATTACCATCTCCGCCCCTCCCAACAACGTCACCACCCCTGTAACATCAGTCGTCCGAAAGTAAAACTGCGGCCTGTATCCATTAAAAAACGGCGTATGCCTACCACCTTCCTCCTTCGTCAATATGTATGCCTCAGCCTCAAACTTGGTATGCGGCGTTATACTCTTGGGCAATGCCAACACCTGCCCTCGCTCCAAATCGTCTTTCTCCACCCCCCTCAACAATACCCCAACATTATCTCCCGCCTGACCCTGATCCAACGTCTTGTTAAACATCTCCACTCCTGTAACCACCGTCTTTCTTATCTCTTCCGTCATCCCTACCACCTCTACCTCATCTCCCACTTTCACAATACCTCGCTCCACTCGCCCAGTCCCTACCGTACCTCTCCCCTTTATACTAAACACATCTTCTATAGACATCAAAAATGGCTTGTCTATCTCACGCACTGGTTCAGGGATGTAGTTATCCAACGAATCCATCAGTTCATGTATGGGACCACAATTCTCACACTCCTTCTTACCACATCCACACTCTGACGCCTTCAACGCTGAACCTTTTACCACCGGTATATCATCACCAGGAAATTCGTATTTACTCAACAACTCTCTAACTTCCAACTCCACCAGCTCTAACAGCTCTTTATCTTCCAATTGGTCCACCTTATTTATAAATACCGTTATCCTCGGCACACCCACCTGTCTTGCAAGCAGTATATGTTCTCGGGTCTGTGGCATCGGACCATCCGGCGCACTTACCACCAATATCGCACCATCCATCTGCGCCGCACCCGTTATCATATTCTTCACATAATCAGCATGGCCAGGACAATCCACATGCGCATAATGCCTTTTATCCGTCTCATATTCCACATGTGCTATCGCTATCGTTATTCCTCGCTCCCTCTCCTCCGGCGCCTTGTCTATTGAATCAAATGCCCTCTCCGTGGCTAGCCCCTTCTTCGATAGTATATGTGTTATCACTGACGTCAACGTCGTCTTACCATGATCCACATGACCTATCGTTCCAACATTCACATGCGTCTTCGTCCTCTTAAATACCTCTTTGGCCATTTTCCCCTTCCTCCAGAGATAATTTTAAAGATTCATTTGAATTATGTCACACTACTGCTAACTTTTACTGGTGCAGGCCTATATTCCAAAGGTTCCACGGTATATGTACCCCTTCCTTGAGTGATAGATCTTAAAGTAGTTGCATAACCGAAAGTCTCTGCCAAAGGAATATTTCCTTTAATTACTCTCAAGTCTTCCATTGTAATCAATTCGTCAATACCAGCTCTACGGCTATGCAATTCACTGAGTACGTCACCAAGATAATTCTCCGGAACCGTAATTTCAATACGCATTATTGGTTCTAGTAAAACAGCCTTAGCCATTTCCACACCTTTTTTTAAGGCAATACTTGCAGCACTATAGAAAGCAAGATCTGATGAATCTACTTGATGCATAGAACCGTCTACCAAAGTCACTTTTACATTTATAAGGGGATAACCGCCAGACACCCCACTTCCCGCTGTATCTCTAATGCCTTTTTCTACAGCTCTTATGTATTGTTTCGAAATCGCTCCACCAACTATCTTATCTTCGAACTCAACTGCTTTTTCACCTGCGTATGGTTCCAGTTTTATTTCTACGTGACCATACTGCCCGTGTCCGCCAGTTTGTTTTATAAATTTCCCTTCAACTTCAACTTCACGTTTCACTGTTTCCCTATACGATACTCTTGGAGCGCCAACGTTTGCATTTATTTTATACTCACTTAGCATTCTATTCTTCAGGACCTCAAGATGCAATTCTCCCATTCCGGAGATGATTAACTGTCCTGCCTCACCATTCGTATGAACTTTAAATGTTGGGTCTTCCTTTGACAGTTTAGACAGAACAAATGCTAATTTTTCTTTTTCTGTCTCCGTCTTTGGTTCTATAGCCATTGAAATAACCGTCTCTGGAAAATCAATTTTTTCTAAAACTATTGGGTTTTTTTCGTCACACAACGTGTCGCCAGTAACAGTAGATTTGAAACCTACGACGGCTACAATATCTCCGGCTGAAGTGCTATCTAATTGTTCACGATTCTTGGCATGCATACTATAAATACGGCTCACCAACTCTTTCTTATTGATCCTAGGATTATAAAGCCTCTGCCCTGTCTTCACCTTACCAGAATAAACACGAATAAAAGTAAGATCACCGTGTTTATCTGAGGCGATCTTGAAAGCTAAGGCACTTAGAGGTTCTGTCTCTAAAGGCCCTCTTTGTACAATTGCATCATCATCTTTGGGATGAGTCCCTTTTACTGGTGGGATATCAAGAGGTGATGGTAAATAATAACACACTCCGTCCAATAATTGTTGTATCCCTTTGTTTTTAAAGGCTGCACCACATAAGACAGGTATCAAATTCGCCTTTACAGTTCCCTCTCGAAGAGCTTTTTTAATATCTCCTTCAGTAATTGTACTTTCATTCAAATATTTATCCATAAACCAGTCTACTTTTTCAGCAATACTTTCAATCATCATCTCTCTATGTGTTTTCGCTTCCTCCAACATATCATCAGGTATATCACATTCCTCAAACTTCGCACCGGAAGTATCATCTTTGTTGTCAAAGACTACAGCTTTCATCTTTACTAAATCTATGATACCTTTAAAATTTTCCTCTTTGCCGAGCGGTAATTGAACCGGAACAGCATTTTTATTCAATTTTTCCCTGATTTCATTAAATACTTTCATGAAATCAGAACCTATTCGATCCATTTTATTGACAAAGCAAATTCGTGGAACTTTGTACTTATCTGCCTGTCTCCATACGGTTTCTGATTGTGCTTCAACACCACCAACTCCACAAAAAACGCAAATTGCCCCATCTAAGACCCTTAGAGACCTTTCAACTTCCATTGTAAAGTCCACATGTCCTGGTGTATCTATTACGTTTATCTGAAAATCTTTCCAGAAACATGTAGTTGCCGCTGCCGTTATAGTTATACCGCGTTTTTGTTCCTCTTCCATCCAATCCATTATCGCAGTACCTTCGTGAACTTCACCTAATTTAAAACTCTTACCGGTATAAAAGAGTATACGTTCGGTTACGGTTGTTTTCCCTGCGTCAATATGAGCAGCGATTCCTATATTTCTAAGATTTACAAGCTTTTCTTTTTTCATAACTTATATAATTAATATTTACCCCGTTAGAAATATTCTCTCCAACTTGGTAAAAACAATTCCCTTCTTTACTCTCAGGAAGGATGAGGTAAAAAGCCTCATCCTTTCTAACGGGGTTTACCAAGCAAAATGCGCAAAGGCCTTATTTGCTTCCGCCATTTTATGAGTATTTTCCCGTTGTGTAATTGCAGCACCCTGTTTCTTATACGCATTTGTTATTTCATCTGCCAAATTCAGATATGTTGCTTTGCCTTTTTTGCTTCTTACTGCGTTGAGAATCCATCTAATTGCCAATGATAACTGTCTTTTTCTTGACACCTCAATTGGAACCTGATAAGTTGCCCCTCCAACACGTTTAGACCTTACTTCAACTAACGGTTTAACGTTATTAATAGCAGTCTCTAGTATTTCCAATGGTTCTTTATCAGAAAATCTTTCCTTTAATATATCCGCAGCTTGATAAAAAACCCCTTCTGCTACACTTTTCTTCCCTTTATGCATTAAACAATTAATAAACTTGGATACTAAAGTACTTCTATAACGTACATCTGGTTTCAGATATATCTCTGTGCTTCTATATTCCAGCGCCACTTATCTACCCCTTCATAAATATGCAATAAAAAACTAAATTCTACTTTGAACTTTTTGCTCCATACTTAGATCTACCCCGTTTTCTGCCTTCAACACCTGCAGTATCCAACTTACCGCGTATCATATGATATTTAACACCTGGAAGATCTGGAACACGTCCTCCCCTTATTAAGACAATTGAATGTTCTTGTAAATTGTGCCCTTCACCAGGTATATATGCTGTAACTTCCTTTCCATTCGTCAATCTTACTCTTGCAACCTTTCTTAAGGCAGAATTAGGTTTTTTTGGTGTCCGTGTCATAACTTGAAGACAAACACCTTTTTTCTGAGGACATTCCCCCAAATCAACGCTTTTGCTTTTCTTTGAGATCTTTTTTCTTGCTTTTCTAACTAACTGATTTATTGTTGGCATCCGCGATCCCTTTAATTTAATTAGTTAATGTTGATAACAGTCTTTCCTTTTCAACTTCTTTCTCATCAGAAGTCTCAACTTCAGCTCTTTTCATAGACAACATATGGTATGGTTTGTATCCAGTCCCTGTTGGAACTAAATGCCCAAGGATAACGTTCTCTTTCAGGCCTACAAGGGTGTCTCTACTTCCTTCTACTGCCGCTTTAGTCAGCACCTTAGTAGTCTCCTGGAAAGAGGCTGCTGATATAAAACTATCGGAGTGTATGGAAGCTTTAGTTATCCCCAATAATAATGGTTTGGCAGTAGCAGGTTTATCACCCTTTTCCTTTATTTTTACGTTTATCTCTTGAAACTTGAATTTATCGATAATTGAACCCTGAAGCAACTTTGTATCATTCGATTCATCCACTTGCACTTTTCGCAACATCTGTGCAATAACTATCTCAATATGCTTATCATCAATAGGAACATTCTGTGAACGATAAACATTTTGAACTTCTTTTAGCATATACTGTTGCAGTTCTTCCTCACCACAAATTCTTAAGATATCTTGAGGAATAAGAGGACCTTCAACCAATGGGTCTCCCGCTTTCACATGATCACCTCTATGCACTCTCAAATGTTTGCCACGAGGAACAAGGTGTTCTACTTCCATTCCAGATTCGCCTTTGACAATTATAGTCCTTTTACCACGCCTCTTTTCACCAAGTTCAACTATACCATCTATTTCGCTCATTACTGCAGGGTCTTTCGGTCTTCTTGCTTCAAGAATCTCTGACACCCTAGGCAGTCCTCCTGTTATATCCTCGGTCCTCGTAATCTCTCTAGGTGTTTTAGCTAGAAGTGTACCAGCAACAACTCTTACTTTTTCTTCAACTTCTATATGTGCTTTCTCCGGTATTGGATAAAGTCCCTGGATTTTACCGCTGTTGTCTTCAATAATTACCTGAGGGTGAAGATCGCCTTTATGTTCGATAATAACTTTCCTTTTAATGCGCGTCACGGGGTCATATTCTTTTTGCATTGTTTTGTTTTCTATTATATCTTCAAAACGAACTTTACCTGCCATCTCTGCAAGAATTGGAGTCATGTGAGGGTCCCACTTAATGATTGTTCTATTCAAGCTAACTTTTTCACCTTCTTTTACTAAAACCGTCGCACCAAGAGGCACTGCGTGTTTCTCAATTTGCCTGTCTTTCTCATCAACAGTGAGAATTTCTCCTTTTCCATTTAACGCCATATTTTCTCCGTGTGGATTCTCTACTACGTTTAGATTATTATATTTGACCCTACCTACCCTCTTAACTCTTATTTCTGACTCTTCAATTGATCGGGTTGCTGTCCCACCAATATGAAAGGTTTTCATAGTCAACTGGGTACCAGGTTCACCTATTGACTGTGCTGCAATGATTCCTACAGATGTACCTTCTTCTACCAATTCTCCTTTAGAGCGATCCATTCCATAACATTTAGCACACAAACCTAGTGGCATTTCGCATGTTAGTGAAGAACGTACACGAATTTTTTCAAACCCTAAAGCTTCTATCTTCTTAGCTTTTTCTTCTGTAATTAGCTCATTTTCCTTAACGATTTTTTCATCCTTAACCAAATCCACGATGTTGTTTAGAGATGTTCTACCTGCTACTACTTTGGAGAGAGGAACCTCAATGCGATCTCCTCTATAAATGGCACTTTTACTAATTCCATTAACTGTTCCACAGTCATAACCTGTAACAATAACATTTTGCGCAACGTCTGCGAGTTTTCTAGTTAAATATCCAGAATCTGCTGTTTTCAATGCTGTATCGGCTAATCCTTTTCGTGCACCATGAGTTGAGCTGAAATATTCCAATACACTTAATCCTTCTCTAAAGTTCGCTTTAATTGGTGTTTCAATTATCTTACCTGACGGTTTGGCCATTAAACCTCTCATGCCCGCAAGTTGCCTCAACTGCTGGGTACTTCCTCTAGCGCCTGATGCAGACATTAGAAATACAGGATTTAAGTATGGTTTGTCACCCCTGGTATCATGTTTGAGTTCATCAATCATTTCCTCTGCCACTTTTTCCCCAGCGTATGTCCAAGTATCTATTACCTGGTTGTACCTTTCACCTTCAGTGATTATGCCTTTGTGGTACAACTTTTGTATCTTTTCTACTTCTTTTTGTGTTTTCTCTAAGATTTGTGCTTTTTTCTTTGGCATTTTTAAATCCATTATTGAAAGAGAAAGTCCAGCCTTAGTACACTCTTTAAACCCCATTTCCTTGATCTGGTCTAACAGTGAAATAGTCTTTCCTCTACCCAAAATCTTATAGCAATCCTGGATAATTCCATTTATTGACTTATGATCAAGTGGATAATTGTAAAAAGGCAGTTCAGAAGGTAGAACTTCATTAAAAATAACACGACCAACAGTAGTAGTGCATAATCCATTCTTAGGCTGTTCGCCTTTGTCACCCATAATAGTTTTATTCGGAGCCAATCTGAGTTTTATTTGAGTATGAATACCTATCTTCTTTTCCGCATAAGCCATTAATACTTCATCAAGATTACTAAAACTTCTTAGTTTCTTTTCTCCCTCATTTTTATCTATCAATATAGTCAAATAGTAACAGCCCAATACTATATCTTGTGAAGGAGTAATTATTGGTTCACCTGAAGCAGGGGAAAAAATATTATTAACAGACAACATCAGGGTCCTTGCTTCGATCTGAGCTTCAATAGAAAGAGGCAAATGAACAGCCATCTGGTCCCCATCAAAATCAGCATTGAACCCACGACATACTAGTGGATGAAGTTTAATTGCATTACCTTCTACAAGAATGGGTTCAAATGCTTGAATCCCCATTCGATGTAACGTTGGAGCTCTGTTGAGCAGAACCAGATGTTTACGTACTACATCATCAAGAATGTCCCAAACTGCCTCTTCTTGCCTTATCAACATCTTTTTTGCACTTTTTATCGTATCTGCTAATCTTATTTCCCTCAAACGTCGAATTATAAATGGTTGAAACAATTCAAGTGCAATCTTTTTTGGAATTCCGCATTGCCTTAATTTCAGTTCAGGGCCAACAACTATTACCGATCGTGCAGAATAATCAACTCGTTTACCCAGCAAGTTTTCCCTAAATCTCCCTTGTTTTCCCTTAATCATGTCTGTGAGAGATTTCAAAGGACGATTGTTACTTCCCAAAATAGGGCGCTTACTTCTACTATTATCAAAAAGTGCATCTACGGCCTGCTGTAACATTCTTTTCTCATTCCGGATTATTACTTCTGGCGCGTTTAGGTCTATCAGTTTTTTAAGACGATTATTGCGGTTAATGATGCGCCTGTAAAGATCATTAAGGTCTGAACTAGCAAAATCTCCGCTTTCTAACAGCACCAAAGGTCTTAAATCCGGCGGGATTACTGGAATAACATCCATAACCACCCACTCAGGTTTATTTCCAGACCTTACAAAAGATTCGACAATTTCTAATCTCTTTATTATATCCTTAGTTCGCTGCTTGGATTTTGTTTCTTTAAGTTCTACCCTAAGTTCCTTTGATAATTTTACCAAATCCAAGTTCTTGAACAATGTCCTTATAGCCTCAGCACCCATGTTAGCACTAAAACTACTTTCGCCGTATTTCTCCTGAACCGTTTTATACTCATCTACTGTTAACAATTGTCCTTCTTTAAGCGGTGTATCCCCAGATTCAATCACAACATAGTCTTGGAAATAAATAACCCTTTCCAGTGCGTTAGTCTTCATTGCCAAAAGTGTCCCTATTCTTGAAGGCATTGCCTTAAAAAACCAAATATGAACAATCGGTGCAGCCAAATTAATATGCCCTAATCTCTTCCTTCTTACGCGAGAATGAGTTACCTTAACTCCACATCTATCGCAAACAATACCCTTATGCTTGATACCTTTATACTTTCCACAAAAGCATTCCCAATTACGTTCAGGGCCAAAGATTCGCTCACAAAACAATCCATCTTTCTCTGCGCGGTATGTACGGTAGTTTATCGTTTCTGGTTTTTTTACTTCACCATATGACTTGTTCCTAATATCTTCTGCAGACGATAAGGATATCTTCACCGAACTATACTCGTTTATCTTTTCAAACGTTCCTATTGTCATTAGTCAATCTCCGTTTAATATTTACAATGACAGGCTTTAAAGTGGTTCTTTTTCAAGTTTCAAAGTAAGTCCAAGTCCTTCAATTTCCTTGGCAAGTACATCGAATGATGCAGGAGTTCCTGCTTCTAGCGTATTTTTACCCTTAACCATAGACTCATAAATTTTGGTACGTCCTTCTACATCGTCACTTTTCACTGTAAGAAGCTCTTGCAAATTATATGCTGCCCCGTAAGCTTCTAGTGCCCATACTTCCATCTCTCCAAACCTTTGCCCACCAAATCTGGCCTTTCCTCCCAGTGGTTGTTGTGTTATTAAAGAGTAAGGCCCTGTAGCTCTAGCATGTACCTTTTCATCAACTAAATGATGTAATTTCAACATATACATATACCCAACTGCCACCTTTTGTTCAAAAAGCTCACCAGTCCGCCCGTCGTACAATGTAGTTTTACCGTCCTCTGGAAGCCCTGCTTCTTTCAATGTATCTCTCACCTCAAATTCCTTTGCCCCATCAAAAATGGGTGTAACAGCTTGGAAATCCAATTTTTTTGCAGCCCAACCTAAGTGTGTTTCCAAAATTTGACCAACGTTCATCCTGGAAGGAACTCCTAAGGGATTTAAAATCATCTCAACAGGCGTCCCATCTTCCAGATATGGCATATCTTCTTCTGGCAGTATCTTAGCAATAACGCCTTTATTGCCATGTCTTCCGGCCATTTTATCTCCAACAGATAATCTCCTTTTCGTTGCAATAGAAACCTTTGCCACTTCTAATACGCCACTTGGCAATTCATCTCCCCGTTTTAATTGACTTACCTTTGCATCCTTTTCTTCCTTCAGAGATTCAATTTTTTCACTAGATTCTTTACAAATCCTTACAGCTCTTTCACTTTTTCGTTTGTTACTTCCAGAATCAAAGTTCCTAATATCAAATTGTCCTTGTAAAGTAAGAATATGCTCAGTGTCCATTCCATATGAAACTTTTAAAGGCTGACTAGTCCTTAAATCTACAAGCGTGCCATCAAAAACCTCTTCGAGCCCTTTGATCATCTTAACAAATTCTTTTGATATCGCTTTATCAAACTTGTCTTCAATTCCCCTAATTTTATCTGTAATTTTTTGTCTTTGTTCATCAGACAGATGTGCTCTCCGAGAAAACAATTGAGTATTAATGACAATTCCCTCTACACCAGATGGCACTTCTAAAGATACATTTTTCACGTCTTCTCCAGCTCTACCAAAGATAGCATGCAATAGTTTTTCCTCGGGAGATAGTTCACTCCTGCTTTTTGGAGCAATCTTTCCCACAAGAATATCTGATGGTTTAACTTTCGTCCCAATCCTGATTATGCCATTTTCATCTAAGTTACTAAGGGCTTTTTCTGAAACGTTTGGTATATCTCTGGTAAACTCTTCCCTCCCAAGTGTTGTCTCTCTGACTTCTACTTCAAATTCATCCCTATGAATTGACGTATAACGGTCGTCCTTTAATAAACTCTCACTAACCACAATAGCATCTTCAAAGTTATAGCCATCCCAAGTCATAAAGGCTACCAACACGTTTGCACCCAAACTCAATTCGCCATTACAAGTAGCAGCGCCATCAGCAATAACTTCATTCTTTTTTACTTTTTGGCCTTCAAATACTATAGGTTTTTGGTTTAAACAAGTACCTTCATTTAATCCGATAAACTTCCTTAAGTCGTAAACGTCATTATCATCGATAACAATTTGTTCAGATGTTACTTTGGTAACGATACCACTATTTTTAGCACAGACTACCATACTAGAATTCTTTGCGACTACTTTCTCCATACCCGTAGCAACAAGAGGTGGCTCAGTTTTGAGTAATGGAACAGCTTGTCTCTGCATATTTGAACCCATTAGTGCCCTATTAGCATCACTATGCTCCAGAAACGGTATCAAACTCGCGGATACACCTACTAATTGCTTGGGTGACACATCTATGTAATCAACATCCTTTACATCTACAAGCCGAAAATCACCGTTAAAACGTGCAAGTATTTCCTTGTTCAAACCTCTGCTCTCAAAGTTAGATTGTGCATCAGCCGGAGCGAGAACTTTACCTTCTTCCTCATCAGCACGAAGGTAAACAATTTCGTTTGTTAACTTCCCTTTTTTGATTTTTAAATAAGGAGTTATTAAGAAACCATAATCGTCGACTGCGGCATATGCGCTCAATGATGCAATTAGTCCGATATTTGTTCCTTCAGGGGTCTCAATAGGACATATTCGTCCATAATGTGAAACGTGAACATCTCTAACTTCAAAACCTGCCCTCTTTCTATTAAGTCCACCAGGCCCTAAAGCACTTAACCTCCGCTCATGTGTAAGTTGTGCTAATGGGTTTGTTTGGTCTAATACTTGAGAAAGTTCCCCTCGACTAAAAAAATATTCTATAGCTGAAAAAATTGTTCTAGAGTTTATAAGTATTCTCGGGGTTAAGTGCTCATAATCTTTAACACTCATCCTTTCCTGCACTGTCCTTCTAAGTTTAAGAAATCCTTTGCGTAATTCCTCTCCAAATAGCTCATCAACAGTTCGGAGTCGTCTATTACCAAGGTGGTCTATATCGTCAACACTTCCTTCATCCTTTCTGAGTCTCATAATATATCTAATAGAATTTACGTAATCTTCTGGCTGTAATGTCATTTCTTTATCAGGAATATCCTGCCCTAATTTCCTGTTCAATCTGAATCGCCCTACCAGACCTAGCTTGTATCTTTTTGGATCAAAAAATTTGTCATGAATCAATTGCTTTGCTTTTTCCAATTGTTGAGGGTTGCCCGGTCTAAACCTTGCATAAACCCGTAATAAAGCATCTTCATGTGATTCAGTATAATCAGATTCCAGAGAATTAAGTATTAGGGGGTCATCCATCTTTTTAATAATCTCAATCTTTTTGAGGTTTGAATCAGAGATAATCTTAACTAAATTCTCATTTATTTGCCGCCCCGCTTCTAGAATAACTTCACCAGTTTGAGGGTTAACCAATCTACCGACAATATATTTATCTTTAAGCTTATGGGCAGAAGCATAATCGCTTGTATCAACCGTCTCAGTTTCATAAAAAAGCCGAATAATGTCTTCATCTCTTGAGTACTTCTCTGACATTGCCCTCAGGAAACATGTTGCAGGGAACTTACCACTTTGATCGATTTTAATAGTTAAAATATCTTTTTTGCCAACTTCTGTCTCAATCCAACTACCTCTTTCTGGAATAATCCTGCATGAATGCATTCTCTTCTCTGCATGAAGCTCTTCAACAAAATCCACACCAGGCGATCTATGGAGTTGGTTTACAATTACTCTTTCTGTTCCGTTAATTATGAACTCACCCCCCCCAATCATTACAGGAATTTCTCCCAAATAAACCTCTTCCTCAACAGATTCTCCCTTATTTAGCCTCAACCAAACCCTGAATGGTTTACCGTAAATTAACTTCAATTGTCTGCATTCATCCGGGGTGTACCGAGGTTTTCCTAATTCACATTTTATATATTGTAAAGAAACAGTCTCATCATAGTTTTTTATTGGAAACGTTTCCCGCAAAATAGTTTCTAGCCCTCGATTCTTACGTTTATTTGGTGACACATCTTCCTGTAAAAAGGCAGCATAAGATCTGGTTTGTATCTGAACAGGGTCTGGCTGTTCAACTATTTCAGCAACTTTACTGTAGTTTCTTACTTCCATCTTTTCCCCCCTAGACACATTTATTGAATCTTCCTGCGTCTTAAAATAGGGATTTTAAAAATTAGGTTCTATTTAAGTTCAACCACTGCACCTGCATCTTCTAAAGCTTTTTTAGCCTTCTCTGCTTCATCCTTTGCAACACCTTCTTTTACGGGTTTTGGTGCACCATCTACCAACGCCTTTGCTTCCTTCAGCCCAAGAGAAGTCTCTGCACGAACTGCTTTGATAACTTGAATCTTGTTTGGACCAACCTCTTTCAAGATAATATCAAAAGTAGTTTTCTCCTCTTTGGCAGCACCTGCTCCTTCAGTAGCCGCAGGGGCTGCACCCCCCGCAGGAACTGCTACCGCAGCAGAAGCAGAAACACCAAATTTTTGCTCAAATGCCTTTACCAACTGCGACGCCTCAAGCAAACTCATCCCTTCAACCAATTCCAGTACCTGTGCAATCTTCCCAGTAGGTTCAACTTCAATCTTCTCTGATTCTAGATCTACTGCCATAGTTTCCTCCTTATGCATTTTCAAACGTTTTTTTTATCACCATTACTCTTTTTTTCTTTAATTGCTAATAAAACAAAATAAAGATTATTTGTTACGGCATTAAATAAATTCGCTAACTGGATCAAAGGTGTGCTTATCCCGAATAGTATTTGTGTTAAAACAACTTGTTTAGATGGAATTGCTGATAAGGCCTTTATATCCTCAAGTGGCAACATCTCTCCATCCATTAAACCACCCATAATCTTGAGGCCAGATATTTCTCTAGACCATTTCGCTAACACTTTAGCTAAAATTACAGGGTCATTGTCGCTTATTGTAATAGCTGACGGTCCTTCCAGCATCTGGCCGAGTGCTGGAATACCTATTTCCTTAAATGCTATAGCTGCAAGAGAATTTTTCACAACTTTCAATTTGATATCTTTTTCACTTAAATCTCTTCTCAATGTATTTGCTTGTTGCGTATTCACACCTTTAAAACTCACCACAATAAAGTTATTGACGCCTCTATAGTCAGATATAAGTTCATCAACTACTAACTTTTTCAACTCTTTAGACATATAGCGAAATCCGTTGATAAATTATTCAAAGTTACTACGATGTTACGATTCTAATACCAGGACTCATAGAAGATGAAATAGAGATCCTTTGAACAAAGGTTCCTTTTGCTGAGGGTGGTCGATTGTTAATAATATGCTTTATAAATGATTTAATATTCTCAGCCAGGTCTTCATCAGGAAAAGACATTTTCCCTACTGCCGTATGAATATTGCCGCCTGAGTCTGTTCTATACTCAATCTTTCCTTCCCTAAATTCCTTAACCACATTAGAAACATCATCCGTTACTGTTCCCGATTTTGGAGATGGCATTTTACCTTGTGGACCTAAAATTCTACCCAATTTACTCACCTTACGCATCATATCTGGTGTTGAGATTGCCACGTCAAAATCCAACCAACCATCCTCAATCTTTTTTATCAAATCGTCACCATTAACTTCTATAGCGCCAGCTTTCTTTGCCAATTTTGCCTTTTCACCACTAGCAAAAACTACTACCCTGAGCTCTTTCCCTATCCCCTTTGGCAATGAGAATGAACCCCGAACTAGCTGGTCTGAACGTTTAGGATCAATGCCCAATTTCATAGCTATTTCGACAGTTTCGTCAAATTTTAGTTTGTTAAATGTTTTTAAAACAGAAACAGCCTCTTTTAATTCATATTCTTTTGACTTTAAGATTTTTTTCTTGGATTCAATGTAACGTTTACTTCTAAACTTCATTAATAAAGTTCCTTATAAATCATGACATTTTAGTCTTCCACATCTATGCCCATAGTCCGTGCTGTACCCTCGATAATTTTTACCGCCATGTCAATACTCTTAGCATTAAGATCAGATAACTTTGTTTTTGCTATTTCTTCGATCTGTGACTTTGTTACCTTTCCTATTTTTTCTCTATTTGGCGTTGAAGAACCTTTCGCTATCCCTGCAGCTCTTTTAAGCAACACAGAAGCTGGGGGAGATTTCATAATGAAAGAAAATGATTTGTCTTTATATACTGTGATTTCTACTGGTGTTATTACTCCCTGTGAATCCTTACTCTTCTCGTTAAACTGAGTAACAAATTTGCCTATATTTACGCCATGCTGACCCAGTGCTGGGCCTACAGGAGGAGCTGGGGTAGCCTGACCCCCCGGAATCTGCAATTTTATTTTAGTTACTACTTTTTTTGCCATCAGGTTCTTCTACGCCAATAACTAAAGCTACATTTAAATTATCTCAATTTGCCAATATTCTAATTCTACAGATGTGGATCTGCCAAAAATTGTGAGCATCAATTTTACACATCCACTGGCAGGTAAAACCTCTTCCACAACTCCATCAAAGTTTTCAAAGGGCCCTTCTTTGACTTTTACTCTATCTCCCTTATGAAATTCTATCTTCGTTTTAGGCTTTTCTTCTCCACGTTCTACCTCTTTTAATATCTTTTCAACTTCACGGTCTGTCATTGCTACTGGTTTACGGTCACCACCAACGAAGTCACCCGCTCCTGGAGCTTCCCTAATCATATACCACACCTTATCCGGAATCTGCCCATTGTCATCAACTTCAATTTCTGCCATAACATAACCCGGATATATCTTCTTATCAGCGACTTTTTTCTTGCCACCCTTGATCTCAGTCACCTTTTCACAAGGCACCAAAATCTTTGGAATAAGATCTTCAATCCCCTGGGTTTTTATGCGTCTCTCCAAATCTTTTTTGACCTTATCCTCTTTATTACTTTGTACACGAAGCACAAACCATCTTTTCCCCATAATTCAAAACAAAAATCTTTATTTAAATATCCTAAAAAATATCATACATCATTGTTGTTGCTATTTAGCTACTAATAAATAATTAGTTACTCTTCAAACTTTCTTAGTGGAAAAATGGTGGGATTTTACTTGAATATTCGTAAATTAGGGCCACTTGAAGTGATCTTAAATTTTAAGATATTCAACGCATCAATTTCTCAATATTACACACGAAAAATCCTATTTATAATACGCCTATAATTTCCATAATACTTGATACTACCCAGTCAACACCAAAAATATACAAAGATAATATTATTAAACATACTATGACAACAACCGTTGATCCAATTAATTCGTCCCTTGTAGGCCATGAGACCTTTTGAAGTTCCGCCTGCGTTTCTATGAAAAACTCAACAGCTCCTTTGGTCTTACTATCAATCCACTTAAGTCCTATTTCAAAACCCGTCGTAAAGGCGCATATTATCACGCCGCAAAACATAAATAGAACAAACGAACTTACAAGTCCCCAGGTCAACCGAATGTCTAATAAAGGTATTTTAGCACCGGCAAAAAATTCTGGATAATCTATCAACACCCCATATAAAGAATATGCGGCAAATATTGAAGCAATCCCAAAAAGGCCTGCCACTGTGCACCTTGCAGTTACACCCACTCCCTTTCTATAAATTTCGAAAGTCATAACATTTATTTAGTAATATGAAATTTATGGCAGGTCTGGAGGGATTCGAACCCCCAACACCCGGATTTGGAGTCCGGTGCTCTAGCCAATTCGAGCTACAGACCTTCTTACTATTTCTTTTGCTCTTTATGTAATGTATGTTTTCTACAAAATTTGCAAAACTTTTTTAATTCTAAACGTACCGTTTGCTTCATTTCTTTACTTGTCCTATAATTTCTATTATTACACTCTGTACACGCTAACGTAATATAGTTTCTCATTATATTTATATTTTATTTATGCTACGCAATAATCTTGGTGACAACACCAGCTCCTACCGTCTTCCCCCCCTCTCTTATCGCAAACCTTAACTCCTGCTCCATCGCTATCGGCGTTACCAACTCTATCTCAAACTTCGCATTGTCTCCAGGCATTACCATCTCCGCCCCTCCCAACAACGTCACCACCCCTGTAACATCAGTCGTCCGAAAGTAAAACTGCGGCCTGTATCCATTAAAAAACGGCGTATGCCTACCACCTTCCTCCTTCGTCAATATGTATGCCTCAGCCTCAAACTTGGTATGCGGCGTTATACTCTTGGGCAATGCCAACACCTGCCCTCGCTCCAAATCGTCTTTCTCCACCCCCCTCAACAATACCCCAACATTATCTCCCGCCTGACCCTGATCCAACGTCTTGTTAAACATCTCCACTCCTGTAACCACCGTCTTTCTTATCTCTTCCGTCATCCCTACCACCTCTACCTCATCTCCCACTTTCACAATACCTCGCTCCACTCGCCCAGTCCCTACCGTACCTCTCCCCTTTATACTAAACACATCTTCTATAGACATCAAAAATGGCTTGTCTATCTCACGCACTGGTTCAGGGATGTAGTTATCCAACGAATCCATCAGTTCATGTATGGGACCACAATTCTCACACTCCTTCTTACCACATCCACACTCTGACGCCTTCAACGCTGAACCTTTTACCACCGGTATATCATCACCAGGAAATTCGTATTTACTCAACAACTCTCTAACTTCCAACTCCACCAGCTCTAACAGCTCTTTATCTTCCAATTGGTCCACCTTATTTATAAATACCGTTATCCTCGGCACACCCACCTGTCTTGCAAGCAGTATATGTTCTCGGGTCTGTGGCATCGGACCATCCGGCGCACTTACCACCAATATCGCACCATCCATCTGCGCCGCACCCGTTATCATATTCTTCACATAATCAGCATGGCCAGGACAATCCACATGCGCATAATGCCTTTTATCCGTCTCATATTCCACATGTGCTATCGCTATCGTTATTCCTCGCTCCCTCTCCTCCGGCGCCTTGTCTATTGAATCAAATGCCCTCTCCGTGGCTAGCCCCTTCTTCGATAGTATATGTGTTATCACTGACGTCAACGTCGTCTTACCATGGTCCACATGACCTATCGTACCAACATTCACATGCGTCTTCGTCCTCTTAAATACCTCTTTGGCCATTTTTAATTAACTCCCAAAATTCGCAAACAATTAACTAAACAAAATTAAACTACACATATTAAGCTGCTGATGGGATTTGAACCCATGACCTCGTCCTTACCAAGGACGTGCTCTACCACTGAGCCACAGCAGCATGTAATACAATTCACAAACCGTATCACTGATGTCACCAAAGCAATCTAAAGCATTTCATAATAACATTATACGAAAATAATGTCAAAAACTTTTTTAAATAAATATAAATTATATAACTATTAGTGTTATCAAGGTTTAGTAGATTAGAAATTAAAATAGTTAGTATAATACTGTTTGATATCTTTAATGTTTGTGTTACATATAGCGGGCGATGGGAATCGAACCCACATAACTAGCTTGGAAGGCTAGGGCTTTACCATTAAGCTACGCCCGCTAAAGTACTTACCCCAATTTACCACGTGGCCGTACGATCTACGTTCGATAAGAAATACAACTACTTCTTGAAGTGAATAGATTATCATTTTGGCCCTATTGTAAAGGCCACAGTAGTTAGATAACCTACAGGCAGTTAATTCCTTGAAGAAAGTAAACTTATTAAAAGTAAGTTATAGTATTTTGCAATTTTTTTTCTTTTACATAAATAATGGGGAGGAGAGGATTCGAACCTCCGAAGGCTTCGCCAACAGATTTACAGTCTGTCCCCTTTGGCCGCTCGGGAACCTCCCCATTAATTAAGAGAAAAGCCTTTAGTATATATATCCAATATCATAACTGGCATTTTATAGCTAGCGGTGGGATTCGAACCCACAACCTGCTGTTTACAAGACAGCTGCTCCGCCGTTGAGCTACGCTAGCTCGAAATTTTCTAATATATCAAACATAACAAATTTATCAAGTCAAAACTGCCCACAAGTCCTAATATAGGAAATAAATACAATAATACAATCACTTATTAAACGAAAATTTCCATGAGTTATTTAAAAAACTTAATTAAGCAATTTTAAGCATCAAAAACTATAATAAAAACACACTTAAAGAGAAAATGCCTTTTAAAAATCATCCGCTCAAAGGTGGAAATGACGTCTGTGATTTTGCTATTATGATAATCAACAAATGTTTCATTGCCGTCCTCTCTTTCGTATGATTTAGTGAGCAAGATTGTACTTTAAAAAACAACTCTTACATGATATATTATGGCTTGTAGTGGCATATGCAACAACTAATGTTGTGGAACAACCGACTCTGCCTGACCATTTAACTATAACTCATCAATTATCAATTAATTCGCTACAACAAAGTGTAAATCTATCCTGTTGTTAAGGCTGTTGTATAAAACAAGTTATTAAAAACAACCATAATAAAAGGTTTATCCTTTGTGATAAAAATCAGCTCAAAACTTAAAACGGTATGACAATTGCGAATTTCAACTATGAGGGTATTGATATTTTGACCTTAAAGATTGGTATTTATAAACACTGTTGGAAAATTGTAGCCCTTGTTTTATTTATAATATTCATAAGCCTTTCTCACTACATAACAAGCACAGAACACAAATACCACGGTTTACATGAAATTTATAGGAGACTATATTATATCCCCATCATCTTATCCGCGTTCTGGTTTGGATTAAAAGGTGGCATATCTTGCGCTATTGGCGTAAGCCTTTTTTATCTGCCCCATGTTATTTATCAGTGGGGTGGCAGTTTTCTCACTGATGATCTTCCGCAAACACTTGAAATTGTTCTTTATAATATAGTAGGTCTTGTAACAGGCTTTCTCTCACAAAGACAAATGAATGCAACTGCTAAATTGAGGCGTCAAGCCGACGTACTTGCTCAAGCTGAAGAACAACTAAGACACGCTGACCGTCTATCAGCTTTGGGTAAACTTTCTGCGGGAATTGCACATGAAGTTAGAACCCCACTCGCATCAATAAAAGGAACAGCGGAGATTATATCCGACAAGTTTAAACCGACCGATAAAGAACACGAGTTTGCGAAAATACTTATAAAAGAGGTTGACCGCCTAGATACAGTTGTGGCTGAATTCCTTGATTTTGCAAGGTCTAAACCTCCAGAGCTAAAATTAGCAGATATTAATGATATTATCAAGTCAGTGCTTAAATTAACAGAGCATGAAATAGCAAAATCAAAGATTAGTCTCAGGGCACGATTTGAAAAGAGCTTACCATCCATTTTTGTAGATCCAGAACAGATGAAACAGGTTTTTTTAAATCTTATTATTAATGCCGTACAAGCTATGCCAAATGGTGGAACCATAGAAATTGAATCCGGTCAAAATAAATCTGATATAGTGTGCAAATTTGCTGACACTGGAACAGGAATCAGCGAAGAACAGCAGGAAAAACTATTCACACCTTTCTTTACCAGTAAAGAAAGAGGTACAGGTTTAGGACTCGCAATTGTTCACGGGATACTCGAGGGACATAAAGGTAAAATCAAGTTTACTACAAAGGAAAATCAGGGAACTACCTTCATAATAAGTTTACCGATTAAGACTGAATAAATTCTGAGATAAGGATAAAAAAAATAGATGTCAAATCATAAAACAATACTCATAGCCGACGATGATGAAAATTTGAGAAGGATTATTGAATATAACCTGAGTAATAAAGGATACAGGGTACTCCTTGCAAGTAACGGTGAGGAAGCATTAGATATTTTCAAGAATGATGACGTGGATATTGCTGTTACTGACATTAAGATGGAAAAGATTGACGGGTTAGAACTATTAGAAGAGATAAAGAAACTCAAGAGCAATGCCCTAGTAATCATGATAACTGCTC
The DNA here is from genome assembly GCA_046757465.1 of Candidatus Scalinduaceae bacterium. GTDB lineage: Bacteria > Planctomycetota > Brocadiia > Brocadiales > Scalinduaceae > Scalindua_A. Next base: position 66,612 of record JBHHYH010000009.1, read on the forward strand.
ATGGCAGTATCGAAACAGCCGTAAAGGCTATGAAATTAGGCGCACACGACTATATCACAAAACCTTTCGATAGAGATGAACTCCAAATCGTAATTGAGAAAGCTTTGAACATACAATCCCTGATGGTTGAAAATATAAGACTAAGACAGGAGCTGACGGACCGTTTCAGCCTTAATAATGTTATCGGCGTTAGTTCCAAAATGAAAAAAATATACGATCTGGTTGCACGGGTTGCAAAGAGCGACTCAACGGTTTTGTTACAAGGAGAGAGTGGGACGGGTAAGGAGCTAATTGCACGGGCAATACATTTTAATAGTTCCAGAGCAGAAAAGCCTTTCGTAACAGTAAATTGTTCGGCAATTCCAGAAAATTTATTGGAAAGCGAATTGTTTGGGTATGTGAAAGGGGCATTTACCGGAGCTATTAAGGACAAACCAGGAAAGTTTGAAGCCGCTAATGGTGGAACTATCTTCTTAGATGAGATCGGAGACATACGTAAAGATTTACAGGCTAAATTACTCAGAGTACTTCAAGAAAAGTCTATAGACAAAGTTGGCGCCACACAAAACATCCATGTAGATGTACGTGTCATTGCAGCAACGAATATCCTATTAGAAATTGCCGTCAAAGAAGGTAAATTTAGAGAGGATTTATATTATCGAATCAGTGTAATTCCGATCCTACTTCCTCCATTAAGGGAAAGGAAGGATGACATCCCCCTACTTACCCAACACTTTATAGATAAACGCGGTGGTAAAGGCTGCAAGATATTACCAGAAGTCCTTGATATTTTTGATCGCTACAAATGGCCTGGAAATGTAAGAGAACTTGAAAATATCATTGAAAGAGCGTTGGTACTGAGAAAAAAAAAGAATGCAATTAATCCTGAAGACATCCCCGATTATATAAGGATAAAACAATGTAGTAGTCCAATACCACTAGAAATCCCTGATGATGGTATCAAGCTTGAGGAGGTTGAAAAGGAACTGATAATAAATGCCCTGAATAAAGCTAAGCAAAATCAGACAAGGGCAGCAGAACTTCTTGGCATTTCCAGACAGACGCTCATATATAGAATGCAAAAGTACGATATCAAGTGATAAATTAAATTTTGGCATCGTTTTAGAAAGAGGTTGATAATGAATTTAAAGTATATAAAAAATAGCTTCTTTTTTTTCTTCAGGGTATCGCTAGTTCTATTATTGGTTTCCGGAATATATACTAAAATTGCATTATCGGAGGAAAAAGCAGATACTTTGCGAATAAGGTGGGTTATCGATGAAGCATTAAGAACGAATCCCGAACTACAGGCAGCAAAATTAAGATGGGATGCATCAAAGGAAAAGATACCACAAGCTCGTGCCTTAGATGACCCTACTTTAGGTTTCACTTATTTTGGTGAACAGGTTCAAACCCGTGTGGGAGAGGTGCAGGCCGGATTTAGAGCATCACAGAAGATACCCTTTTATGGGAAGCTCAGGTTAAGAGGTGAGGTTGCTGAGAACGAAGCAAAGGAGCGTGGAGAACAATATAGAACGCTCGAAAGAGAGGTTATTGCAAAAGCCAAATCAGCATTTTATGAGTTGTATTGGGTGTACAAGTCAATAGACATAAATGAAGACAATAAAGAGCTTCTGCAGAGGTTTGCGAAGATTGCAGAGATAAAATATGCAACAGGTAAAGCAACGCAACAAGATGTGCTGAAAGCACAAGTGGAGCTTTCCGATATAATGAACGAATTAATCACCCTTGAACAGTTTAGAGAAACCGCTATAGCAAGAATAAATACTTTATTAAACCGACATCCTGAAATGCCACTTGGTACTCCAGAGGATGTTGATATTGCTGAGCTTAATGTCTCTATTGAGGCACTTTATCAAAAGGCAAAGCACATTAGCCCGGAGCTAGGCATCTTTAAATACAGGATAGACCGAGATAAAGCTGCGTACAAACTTGCAAAAAAAGATTATTTCCCTGATTTTACGTT
>JBHHYH010000010.1:0-67959 GCA_046757465.1 Candidatus Scalinduaceae bacterium
CACAGTATGGAGAACCATTCGCAAGTCGTGAAAAGTTAGGGTTGAGAGACATAAGGGACTTGATATGAAGAAATTGGGAAATTCAGGAATTTAGGAATTTAAGGATTGAGGAATTGGGAAATTATAAGAAGTTTGAAGAGTTACCATGCTGGCAAAAAACCAGAGAATTATGTCACGCAGTATCAAAGCTAATACAAAGCCAAGTTCCAAAAGGATTCAAACCTTAATGGACAGATATGGAAAGCTGCCGGTTCTGCCATGGACAATATTGCAGAAGGATTTGATGATGTTTCGTCACGTGAATTTATTCGTTTTTTAGGTTATTCACAAAGGTCGTGTGGGGAAGTCCAATCGCAGTTATATCGCGCATTAGATTGCGGTTATATCAATAATCCAGAATTTAATATTGTTTATGATCTTGCGAGTGAATGTAGAAAGCAAATTAAAGGTTTTAGAAAGTATTTAAGAAATTACAAAAAGGATTGAGGGTATAAATAGAATCATCTGAATCCTTAAATCCCTTAATTCCTAAATTGAAAATAAATGAATACATTTCGAGTTGGCAAGTTACCTGTAGAACTCCTTGATGAATTGTTAAGTACTATCGGAAAAAAAGACCCAAGAATTATTGTAGGCCCAAAGGTTGGTGAAGATGCTACAGTAATAGATTTTGGAGATAGATATCTTATCGCGAAAACAGACCCGGTAACCTTTACTACATATAAGATAGGATGGTATATGGTTAATGTGAATGCAAATGATATTGCAACGATGGGGGGGAGGCCAAAATGGCTGCTTGCGTCCATCTTCCTGCCTGAAAATGAAACTGATAGTAAATTGGTTAAGGATATTTTCCACGATATCGAAAAAGCTGCTGAAGAATTGGGGATTGTTCTTTGTGGTGGACATACAGAAATTACCTATGGTCTGCATAGGCCTATGGTGTCCGGACATATGCTTGGTGAAGTAGATAAAGATAAATTAGTGATAAATTCAGATGCAAAGGAGGGGAATGAGATCATATTGACTAAGGGTATTGCAATCGAGGGGATGACGCTTCTTGCGAGAGAAAGAAAAGAGGAATTGTCTAAAAAATATGGAAATACATTTGTCAAGAAGGTTCAGAATTTTTTATATGATCCTGGAATTAGTGTTGTAAAGGAGGCCCTTATTGCAAATCAAGCGGCTAATATTCATGCGATGCATGATCCAACCGAAGGCGGACTGGCAACTGGTTTGTTTGAGCTTGCAAGGGTATCGGACACGGGTGTTGTTGTTTACGCAGAGAAAATTAATTGCTTAGAGGAAGTAAGGATATTGTGTTCTGAATATAAACTGGACCCAATGGGCGTTATCGCCTCCGGTGCACTCTTAATAGTAATAGATCCTAACGACAGAGAGGCTGTGTTAAGTAAACTGGCACAGGATGGTATTGGATGTTCAGTTATTGGAAGACTAACTAAGAAAGAGGAGGGTTTGAAAATAATTAAGAATGGAGAGGTTAAAGATCTACCTTTTTTTGAAGTAGATGAGATTACCAAGGTCATTTAAAGTAAAACGCTACAAACCAGCGGGCAAGCGTTCTGGCGGGTAAGTAGACATAAAATAATGTCGAACACCGTTTTGTCATTCCCGCCCCGCCGTGCTTGTGGCTGTGTCACAATAGCAAAAACACATAATATGTCATTCTGAACTTGTTTCAGAATCTAATGATTTCAATAACTTAGCAACCTGAGAGATCCCGCCCCCACAGCTTGCTCGCTTGCGCTTCGTAAGCTAGCAGTGGGGGGGGATGACAATTGTGACACAGCCTCCTTTTTGGCGGGCATAAGCGGGAATCTAATATAGATTCCCAATCCCGACTGTCGGATCTTGAAGTCGTGCCTTAGGCAGATATCCGCCTTCGGTGTGACCACTCCAAGGGGCACCTCGGGCGACAAGTTGGGAATGACATGGGAGAATGACATCTTAATTATTTCGTTCACTATAAATCATAAATTTAAATTGTCTTGACACATTTAAATATTACCTGTAAAATCATCCACATCTAAATTCGTATATATAATAAGCTTATGTAAAAACTATACATAGGGAAACTAATATGAGAGATAAATTATGAATGGTTATGGAAATCAACCAGAATTCAAATTTGATAAAGCACAATTTGATCCTCTTAAAAAGTACATAATACCCATAGCTTTCGTTATAGGTATTATCATAATCGGATATTCTTCAATATTTACAGTAAAGGCGAATCAGGAAGCGGCGATATTACGGTTTGGTAAATATATGGAGACGGTTGGGCCGGGGTTGCATTTTAAGTTGCCTTTTGGTATTGACAGGGTCTACGCCGGAGAGGTTAAGCGTATATACAATGAGGAATTTGGTTATAGAACTCTTCGTTCTGGTAGAGAGAGTATTATTGACTATGATTTTAGGGGTGCAAAGGAAGTTTCTTTAATGCTGACGGGGGATAGAAATTGTGCAGAGGTAAACTGGGTAGTAAGATATAAAATTAAAAACCTAAAGGATTTTCTCTTTAATGTGAGGAATGTAAAAGGCACTATAAGAGATGTTTCTGAAGCTGTAATGAGAAAAATTGTAGGTGATAGGTCTGTTGATGAGGTACTCACCATTGGAAGGAGAAATATAGAGGAAGTTGCTGAGGGGGAAATAGAAGATATACTTGATTCGTATGGTTGTGGGATTGATGTACAGGTAGTAAACTTGAAAGGTGTTAATCCACCGGGACAGGTTAAGGATGCATTTGATGCCGTTAACAAGGCTGTGCAGTTGAGGGAGCAGATTATAAACGAAGCTGAGGGAAAGAAAAATAAAATTATACCAGCCGCAATGGGAAAGAAGGAACAGGTAATTAAAGAAGCAGAAGGGTACAAAATAAAGAGAATAAACGAGGCAACAGGTGACACCAAGGCATTTCTTGCTGTTTGGGGAGAATATGAGAAGGCAAAGGACGTAACAAGGAGGAGACTTTACCTGGAAACTATGGAAAGGGTGATACCAGAGTGTGAGGAGATTTATATCATTGACAAAGATCAAAAAGGAATTTTACCAATACTCCATCTGGGAGAGAGTAGAGTAACGAAATGAAACCAAAGGCACAGATATACATAATAATAGCCATAATATCAGTAGTGGCAATACTTATCTTAGCCAGCGCCACTTTGTACGTTGTTGACATCAAAACACAGGCCGTAGTCACCCAATTTGGTAGACCTGTTAAGGTTGTAACCGAACCGGGCTTAAACATAAAAACACCTTTTATTCAAAAGGTGAAATATTTCGAGAAGAGAATTATCGAATGGGATGGGGAACCGAGTGATATATTGACAAGGGATAAGGAAAACATTGGCATTAATACCTGGGCCCGTTGGAAAATCGTGGAGCCATTGAGATTTTATACTTCATTGGGAATGGAGAGTAGAGGACAGGGTGTGTTGGACGAGGTTATAGAATCTGCTGTAAAGAACATTGTAAGCTCCTACACTTTAAATGAGGTTCTCAGGGATACGAATCGCAAGCTTGAATATACTACGGTAGAGTTGGAAAAGGCAGAAATGGCTAAGAGAGTACTTATTGTACATGGTAGGGCACAACTGGTCGAAGAAATAAAAACCATGGCAAATAGGGGATTAAGTGAAAGATACGGCTTGGAATTGATTGATGTCAGGATTAAGCACATTAATTATGTTCCAACAGTTATACCTAAGATATTTGAAAGGATGCGTTCTGAGAGGATTAGGATTGCAAATAAATACGAATCTGAAGGCAGAAGGGAGGAAGCAGAGATTTTAGGACAAATGAAGAAGGAACTGGAACAGATTGAATCCGAAGGCTACAAAATAGCGATTAACACTAGAGGTGAAGCAGATGCTGAGGCTATCAGGATTTATGCGGAGGCATATGGGAAAGCTCCTGAATTTTATTCTTTTACAAAGACCCTTGAAACATATGAGAAAACAGTCAACAAGAACACTCGCTTGTATTTAAGCACTGATAGTGATTATTATCAGTATCTAAAAAGGTATATAAAAGAAGGTCAATAATATAAGTAAGATAGAGTTGAAAACACTTGGTATTAATTTCGGTAGTTGTATTGGATACGGGTATATCTCATTTCAAATTACCCTTAAATAGCCTTACTATTAAACTGCTATTTTAAATATTTCAAATCGATAATATATAACCACCCTCTTTTTCTGTAAATTTAAGTTTTCACCTTCGAAAGACACTCATGTTTCCCAGGCTATATTTTAATACTGAAAATAAAACGATTTTTGCTTATTTTCTGGTCATATCTTCTTTGTTACACCTTATATTTATCTTTTCTTCTGCCAGTTTAAGTCATTTCCTGAAACCAGAACTTAATCTTAGCGATTATGTCTCGAAGAAGGATAACTACGTAATCGAGATAGAACTTGAATCTGGCAGGGAGGAAGAAAAAAACATTGCAGGTGAGGAAAAGGCAGAAGAGGAAGAAAAGGCCGAAGAAGATTTTCCAAAAGAGAAGAGGCAACTTTTTGTAGATACATCTGATAAGGTTATAGATGAGGAACCTCAAGCGGATACTGATAAGGTAGGAGAAAAAGGTTCTATTGCAAGAGATATGTATTCAGGAGAAGATAATATAAATGATGAACCCAGATTAGAAGGTGATTCTGATTTTCCCGGGGAAGTCCCAGATGAACTTGCATCTGCTGTGCCTCAAGAGTCAGGTTTTCCAATAGAGGTTAGTTACGGCGAGGCTACCAAAGATGTGTCTGAAGAGATTACTCAACCTTTAGTTGAAGAAGAAATAATCGATAGTTTGTCCGACGTGGATAATAGTGAAACGTTGCCAGTTGATAATGAAGTTGAGACATTCGATGAGTTGCAAGATGAATCTGTGGTTCAAGATGCAAAATTAGATGATGTTAAGGATACCAGTTCTCAAGTCGAGGATATTGATAAGATAGTGTCTACTACACCTGAGTCAGACGTAGTTATTCTAGAGACAGAATCATTTGAAAATATGGAGGCTGAAACGGATGTTATAGAGGAAAGTACGGATAAGATAACTGAATCTGTCGAAGAATATACAGAAATAGCATCTATTCCTAAGACCATGATAAAAGAGATAGTTGAAGGTAGTAAGGAGAGTATTTCAAATAAAGTTCAAAGCGAATTCACAACCCCTGAATCCCAAATAAATAACATACCAACTGGTGACGATGCCCCCTTTTTTGAGGATAATATATCAAATGCGCCAATACAGGGAGAACAATCCTTTAATATTAGGAAACACGAATACGCGCCATATTACAAACATATAAGAGATAAGATATCATGGTATTGGTTATTACAGTATGGTACGGACGCGTCTATTAACCTGGTCACGAATGATTATAAGCCGGTAATAGTAGAATTCAGGGTGCTCCCTTCAGGCAAGGTAGTTAATGTTGTGATTACCAATTCAGCAGGAAATGAACTATTAGCATCAAAGATTCAAAAATCGATTCGAAATACTATCTTGAACAAGTTCCCAGAATATGTTACTGAAAAGTATATAAACGTCAGGTTTAATTTCTATTTCTTTTAATTTGGAGGGTAATATATTGGAGTGGTTAGCAGGTGGTGGCCCAATAATGATACCGTTGTTTATTTGTTCTGTACTGGCTCTTGCAGTTATCCTGGAGCGTGCCATAAATATCAGAAGAAATCGTATTATAAGACCTGAACTGGTTGATTTGATCAATGCAATTAAGGGTCCAAGAGACGTTAAAATCATTTTAACAAGATGCAATGCTATAAAGGGGCCATTTTCCAATATTATCGAACGCGCAGTCTCAAATAATCATTTGTCTAGAGAAGAGAAAATATTAGATATTCAGGCAGCAGGAAGACAAGAGGCGAGGAGATTGGAACGCATGTTGATAGTACTTGAGATTATTGCGGTTGTTGCCCCACTTTTAGGATTGCTTGGAACGGTACTTGGTATGAGTCAGGTCTTTGACGTAATATCAGAAATAGGATTAGGGCAAACAAAGGCATTTTCTGGAGGTATAGCACAGGCGCTCAGAACTACCATAATCGGCCTGAGCGTGGCAATACCATCATTAGTTGCTTACAGTAGTTTTGATAGGAAGGTCGATAACCTGATACTTGAGATGGAAAAATATTCAATGTTACTTCTGAACAAACTTTATTCTGCAGAGAAAATTAGGGCTGGAATAGCTTCTGAAAAAGAATAACTATGCAATTTCGTCAAAAACGATTCATAAAACCAGTAATAAACCTTGCGCCAATAGTAGATGTCCTCTTTTTACTCTTAATTTTCTTTATGGTTACCTCTACATTTGTAGAACAGCCGAATATCAAATTGGAATTACCTTCTACTAAGCATTCTGAGGCAACCAAGATAGAGAGAATGGTGTTAACTATATCTCGGGATGGACAATTGTTTATACAAGATAAACCTGTTGAAAAGAGGTACCTTGAAAAAGAGCTCAGGAGGGTGATTTTGGACACAGGGGATGAGGTACTGGTTTTGAAGGCCGATAAGTGGGTACCATACGGAGTTGTGGTTGATATTATGGATGATGCCAAGGGAGCAGGGTTTAAGAAAGTAATTGCTCCAACGATCATGGAGGAAAAAGCAGGTAAATAATGATGATTAAATAGTGTAGAAAGGAGTATGGAATTTATTGAGTAGTAATTTTAAGAGTTTAGTAGAATTAATGGGAAAACTCAGGGGTAAAGAAGGGTGTCCCTGGGATAAAGAGCAGACACACGAATCACTGAAATCTTGTTTGATAGAAGAAGTGTATGAGATCGTTGATGCAGTGGACTCAAAAGATCCTGAACAATTGAAAGAAGAACTTGCAGATATGTTTTTTTTGATAATATTTTATTGTCAAATAGCCGACGACAGTAAAATTTTTAATATTAATAACATTCTGGAGGTCTGTTTGGATAAGATGACTAGAAGGCACCCACATGTCTTTGGCGATAAGACTATTGATGATGCAAGCGAGGCCTTATCCCAATGGCATGAGATAAAGAGAAGAGAAGTAAATACAAAGCAAAACGCTAAAATTAACGAAAATGAATCAATCGTAGACAATATTCCAAAACACCTGCCAGCATTACAAAAAGCGCAAAAAGTTCAAAAAAAAGTTGCACGTGTAGGCTTTGATTGGGAAGTGATAGAAGATGTTATAGCAAAGATTGATGAAGAGTTAGAGGAGGTTAAGGCTGCAATCAACAAGAAAAAAAACGAACAAATAGCCGAAGAAATAGGTGATCTGCTATTTGCAACAGTGAATCTTTCGAGATTTCTTAAATTAGATTCTGAAGATTTACTACGGAGAAGCATATCTAAATTTATAGACAGGTTTAAGAAGGTAGAAATGCGCCTGACTGCAGCAGGCAAGAATATAGAAGAGTGTTCTTTGGAAGAAATGGATGATATGTGGAATGAAGTAAAAACTATGTAAATGCTGATTTTTTTGGAAAATAGCTTGACAAAAAAATGTAGTAAGTTTATAAGTGTGAAACCCTGAATATAATCTTAGTCGGACGAGGAAAACTCCAGACGGTGTAAAATATTACGCAGTTTTGATTTTTTTTGCACACCAGTTGTAAGTACATGAGACGCATTATCTTAGGTAAATAATGTTAGACTAAAAGGCAGATTTGCACCAGATTTGCACTAGATGCATAAATAGTTTAGAGAAGTAGTGTAAATATTATTTTTATTGTAAGTGGTTGCAAGCATGAGGCATGCGGATATGCTTTTTTTGTTGTTGTAGGTTTTGGTATATACGTTGCGCTAATACACGCGTTTAGAAGAGATTTTTCAGTATTGCAAGAATATTAAAAAAATTCTGGAAATATTCGAAAAGTTAAAAATATTGCCAAAAGCACTTTATACTTTATTGCCGAGTATGCAGCTTAATGATATGAGTACATACCGGGGAATATGTTTACACTACCATAAAGTATTATCAATAACCGCCGTTTCAGAAAGAACCAATTCCACTTTTTTCGTAACACCATTCATTTCCTTAAAGAGATTTAGCGTTCTTATAAAACAATTTAACATGTTTGCGTACCTGTTATTGAATTTTAATTTTACTTATTTATTATCGGAGCAGTGCAAATTGAAAGGAGGAACCATATGCTTTTTAAAGGGAAAAACCTAATATGGTATTTACTGATTGCTGTTTTTACCACTTTGGTCCTGTTTGGCATCTCAGAGGCAGCAGATCCGAATGGTGAAAAGACTTTTGCATTAGACATCAGGGGTATAAATTTATCCAACAGCTTTACATGGATCCTGATATGTGGTTTTACGATATGGTTCATGCAGGTAGGTTTTGCATTATTGGGGGGATTGCTTCCGGCGAAAAATATGTTGAGTTACATGACCCATTGCTTTATTGCAACAACACTTGGTGTAATTATATATTGGTTTGTGGGCTTTGGTGTAATGTTTGGAGGGTTTGAAATTTTGGGTCAACATGTGGGGAAAGGTAATTCCTTCATGGGCCTTGGCGGTTTTATGTTATTGGGTGATTCATATGACGTAAGGGTGATATTATTGTTTATGTTTCAGGCATGTATAGCAACGTTTATCGGCAGCATAATCGCCGGTGCGGTTGCCGAGAGGATGAAGCTTTGTTCCTACGTGATTATGTTTTTCTTTGTGTACATATTTGTATATCCTGTATATGGCCATTGGATATGGGGTGAAGGATGGTTGTGGAATCTTCCGTACGGTGTTGGTGTGAGAGATTTTGCTGGTTCTGGTGTGGTTCACGCCATTGGTGGTACAATAGGTTTTGTCGGCGCTTGTTTCTTGGGGCCAAGAGCTGGTAGATATAACGAGGATGGTACGACTAACAGTATACCTGGACATAATGTAGGTTATATGATACTGGGAACGATAGTCCTGGCATTTGGTTGGTTGTTTTATGACGCTGGCAGCACCCTTGCTGCAGGAGATTTGAGAATGTCTGTAATAGCTGCAAATACATGTCTTTCTGGTGCAATTGGAGCCGTTACGGTACTTTTTGTCACTTACTTACTATCGGGTCATACTGATGTTGGTGAGGCATGTAATGGCTTTTTGGCCGGCTTGGTTGCTATTTCAGCGCCATGTGCCTATGTCTCGCCTTGGGCTGCAGTTCTGATAGGATTCCTGGGATCCCTGTTATATTTATTTTCTGTATGGTTTATTGCAAACAAATTGAAAGTTGACGATCCACTTGGTGCATGCTCAGTTCATGGAGCAAATGGATTCTGGGGTTTGATTGCAATAGGTATTTTTGCCGATGGTTCATATGGTGGAGTTCATGGTGTAATAACAGGACATTACGGACAGTTGGTTTCACAAGTTATTGCATCTGTCGTAGCATTAGCCTGGGCAGGTGGACTGGCTTATATAATATTTGTTTTGATCGGTGGAAAACGTAATAGCCATTCAAAGATGAGAGTATCGGATGACGTAGAAAAGGATGGTTTAGATATTAGCATTCATGGTACCGAGTGTTATCCACCTCAGGAGAAAGCGCAAGGTGTTACTGCGTAGTCATACAAAAGCGCATTGGATTTAGCAAACTTGTAAAGAAAAGCACATAAATGAAAAGAAGATTGAAAGGCTAAACAGCAACAAAAGCTGTTTAGCCTTTTTTTACACCTATCCATTTTAAGCCGGGAGTATGGATAGTAGGATGTAGCTGGTAACAAAACGTTTGAACGATGCAGACAAGATCAGCAGCTTGCTTATTTCTTAGCCAGACTGTCAATGACCAATTTTGCTACTTCTGCCAGGAAGGCAGCGCCAATACCAAGAGCATCCTCATCAAAGTCGAAGGTAGAACTGTGGGCAGGGACATTTTCCAATCCTTTCTTCTGTGCACCTAACCTTACAAGACATCCAGGGATTTTTTCAAGATAGAAGGAGAAGTCTTCACCTCCCATAGTTACGTATCTGGTATCGACGAGTGCTTCATCTCCAATAATATTCACAATCGCCTGTCTTGCGATCTTTGACTCTTCAACGGTATTAATTACAGAGGGATAACCCTCAATAAACTCTACCTTAACGTTTGCATTATGGAGTGTACCCGCCGCATTGGCAATACGTTGGATACCCGCTTTTATCTGTTTCCGTACTTGTGTTTCAGTTGTACGTATTGTACCTGAAAGCGTAGCGCTGTCTGCTACAGCATTGGGTACTGAACCCCCCTCGATTTTGCCAACTGACACGATTGAAGGATGGATAGGATTTACTTCACGGGATACGATTGTTTGTAAGGACATTACGATGAGGCTGGCTATTACAATGGCATCAACTGTATCGTGAGGCTGTGCCGCATGGCCACCCTTTCCCTTGACGGTGATGTCGAATCTGTCAGTGAAAGCCGAAATTGAGCCTGCCTGCACAACTATATTTCCAACCTTAAAATGTCTGTCCAGATGACAGGCAAATATTGCATCTGCTTTAGCAAGTAACCCTGAGTCTATAATCTTTTGTGCACCACCTCCGCCCTCCTCTGCTGGCTGAAAAACAAGTAATATACTTCCTTTTTTAAGTGATTCCTTTAGTAAGGATGCTGCCCCCAGGAGTATTGCAACGTGTCCATCATGACCACAGGCATGCATTACACCATCGTTTTCTGATGCAAATTCAAGCCCGGTTTCTTCTTTAATGGCTAGTGCATCCATGTCAGCCCTTAAGGCTACTACCGGTCTTGGATTCTTTGGCGAGTCAATTCGTCCTATCACACCGGTTTTCGCGATTCCTGTAGTTGCTTCTATACCTAGCTTATTTAATTCTTCGATAACGATAGCTGCGGTATTTTCTTCCTGGTATGCTAGTTCCGGATGCTTATGTATCTGGCGGCGTATGGATACCATGCGTCGGAATAGTTTCTCTGGTACAAGATTCATAGAATCATTCTATAAGAAACTACAGTAAATATTCAAGTAAAATAGAAAACCATATCATCGATTGAAGAATTATGTTTATTTACGCTGGACAAATATTTACCAAATCATAAAATACATAAATACATGTTATAATGTTACCCTGTAAAATCCCTTATTACTAGAATTATACAAATCCCCCTAATTCCCCCTTTTCTAAAGGGGGAAACAGGGGGATTCTAATAGAAAAGGCTATTGTTTTATAACTATGGACAAAACCACAACCCTGTACCTTCTAAGACATGGACAGACTGAGGACAATGTCCTTAGAATTATCCAGGGGCAGAATGATTCTCCTTTGACACAAGAAGGTATAGATGCTACTAAGGATAGGGCTAAGAAACTAAAAGGTATCATTTTTGATGCCATTTTTTGCAGCGATATTGAAAGGGCCAGGAAGAGCCTTGAAATATTATTGAGGGGACTTGATATTAACATTAATGTTAATTATTCGGCAGAAATAAGGGAACTGGATTTTGGACAGCTTACGGGTAAAAAGATTGATGATGTAAAGGATACTATTTTATTTCATAAGAGAAATACATGGAAACATTATCCCGATGGTGAAAGTGGTGATTCTCTTAGTAAAAGAGTAATAAAATTTGTTGAAACGGTTTTAGATAAATACAAGGGCAAAACGTTGCTCTTTATGACTCACTATGGAGTTATTGAGACTATATTAAAACATTATGTTGAGAAATTGGATGACAGGTTGAATGTAAATAATTATGATATTGCGGTTTTTTATTTTAATGGTAAAGGTGTGAAGTTCACATGGATGTGAGATTTAAAAAGGTTTCTTTCCATAAAAACGAGATTCTCTTTGGCCATGATTCTACGCCATTTATAACGGCGGTGGAACATGATGGTAAGAATGGTATGGAAGTGTTTTTCCGGAAGGGAGACAAGATAACTTCAGAGATTCAAACTTTCAGGCCGTTTCTATTTTTGGAAGATCTCGAGTATGCAAAAGGCTGGAAGGGTACTTATGAGACAAGTGAACTTGAAGGGAATGAATATTTTAAATACCTGGTATTTTTAAATGATTGGACGGATTTGCAACATTTGATGAAACATTTAAAGAAATCCACAGGCGCTACTCCGGCGAGTTTTGGTGCGCCGTTTTATTATTTAAACGACCCGGTTCATCAACACCTTCTCCTTACAGGACAGACGCTTTTCAAGGGAATGTCGTTTGGGGATTTGGTGAGGCTTCAACTTGATATTGAAACATATTGTGCTGAGGGGTATGAATTCTCGAACCCTCACAGGGAAGAGGATAGGATTACGGTGATATCTCTTTCAGACAGTAGAGGATGGGAATATACAATTTCAGGAAAAGAATACGATGAGAAAGAGATGTTGGAGATTATGGTTGAACAAATTAATTCAAAGGATCCTGATGTTATAGAAGGACACAATATATTTAACTTTGATTTGACATACATAGAGACACGCGCAAAAAGACACAAGGTTCCTTTAGCTGTTGGCCGCAATAAGCAAATTCTCAAGTCTCATCCATCTCGTTTAAATATTGCAGAGCGTACAATATCTTACAGGAAATTTGAGGCGTATGGCCGTCATATTGTAGATACATATTTACTTGCGCAGATGTATGATGTTACCGCAAGGAGTCTGGAGAGTTATGGTTTAAAGGCTATAGCAAAGCACTTTAATGTTGCCCCTCCTGGAAGGACGTATATAAAACCAGAAATGATAAACTGGTATTATGATAATAAACCGGATGAGCTTCTAAAATATGCTATGGACGATGTCAGAGAGACCAGGGCTATAAGTGAAATATTAAGCCAAAGCTTTTTTTACCAGACCCAGATATTCCCATATTCGTTTCAGAATGTCATAATAAGGGGTAATGCGACAAAGATTGATTCGCTCTTCATAAGAGAGTACATAAGCTCAAACCATTCGATTCCCCAGCCACCTCAGGCAAAAGAATATTCTGGTGGATACACAGATATATTTTTTCAGGGCGTGGTTAATAGAATTCTGTATTGCGATGTTCAATCGCTGTATCCATCCATTATGATAACCTTCAAATATTTTCCAAAAAAGGATATGCTTCATATCTTTCGCTCATTGTTAGAAGACCTGAAGGATTTCCGATTGAAGGCAAAAGAAATGGTTAATACTGCAAAAACAAAGGCAGAAGAGATGTATCTTGATGCACTACAGGCAACATTCAAAACACTTATAAATTCATTTTATGGTTATCTGGGATTTGCCTACGGTCACTTTAGTGATTTTGATAAGGCGAATAAGGTAACCGCAAAAGGAAGGGCCCTTATCAAGTCTATGGTTGAATGGTTAGAGGATAATAATTGTAAGGTGATTGAGATTGATACGGATGGTATTTACTTTGTACCACCGGAAAATATTACAAAGGATAAGGAAGAAGAAAAACTCATTGAAGAATTGTCAAATACATTACCCACAGGTATAAACCTTGAATTGGCTGGAAGATATAAGGCCATGTTTAGCTATAAGATAAAAAATTATGTACTCCTCGATTACGATAATAGGATGATTATTAAGGGTTCTGGTCTGCGCTCCAGAGGACTGGAGTTATTTCAACGTAAGTTTATGGAAGAAATGATTTATCTCTTACTTAAAGGAAAAGGCAAAGAGGTGCATAATCTTTTGGGAAAATATACAGATGAGCTTGTAAACCATAAGTGGGATAAGAAGATGTTCGTAAAGACAGAGTCTTTACAGGAGTCTCTTGCTACCTACAGTGAAAAGGTAAAGAAAAAAAAGAGAAGCGCTGCCGCTGCATACGAATTGGCAATTAAATCACAGCGTAACTACCAGCCCGGCGACCAGATCTCATATTATGTAACTGGAAAAAATAGTAAGGTAAGGGTGTTTGATAATTGCAAACTCGCTTCGGAATGGAACCCGAAGAAACCGGATGAAAATGTGGAGCATTATAAAAAGAAGCTACAGAACCTCTATGAAAAATTTAAGCCTTTTTTAAATGATGAATGAGTTGTAAAAATAAATGGCGACAGCTGTCCCTATTTGTTATTTACAATAATAATTTACCAAACATCTGTATTATATTACTGCGTTTAGGCTGTATATTCTATGTTATACGTTCGAAAAGCATCTGAGAAAACATTAGGGACGAAATGGCAAAAATAAATCAAATTCAAACAGCTATCTTGGAATTAGATGGAGGTGCATTTCAAAAGCTGGCAGACTCTTATTTACTGAGAAAAGGTTATCAACAAATTAATCCTATTGGCTCCGTTGCTAGAAGCAATAAAGTAAGAAAAGGAACCCCAGATACCTTAATTCTAACACCAAATGGAAAGTATATATTTGCGGAATATACAACAATTTCAGCAGATCAAGTATTTAGCAAATTTTGTGATGATATAGACAAATGCCTTGATGAAAGTAAAACGGGTATATCAGTTGCAAAAATAGAAGAAATTGTATTGTGTTATACGTCTGAATTATCAGTTAAAAATATAGATCAATTACGAGTGAAATGTGAAGCAACAGGTGTAAATCTTAATCTATATGGAATTGGAGCGATTTCTTATGACATTTTGGAAAAATTTCCTAGCATTGCAAAAGATTATCTAGGTATTGAAGTAGATACCGGGCAAATTGTGTCACTCGATAAATTTATCTCTCTGTATGAAAAGAGCAAGTTTGCAACAACACTAAAAACAACCTTCCATTTTCGAGAAAAAGAAAAGAATAACTTACTTGCATCTATAGAAACTAACAGTCTAGTTATTGTTTCAGGGCAAGCTGGAGTAGGCAAATCCAGGATTGCTATTGAATGCTACCAACATTTCATAAAAGATAATACATCATACAAAGCATATTGTATTTTCAATCAGGGAATTGATCTGTTTGAAGATGTTAAGTCTTATTTTTCCGATTCTGGCAATTATCTAATTTTTGTTGATGATGCCAATCGCATTAGTGGTTTTCAATATATTATTCAGCTATTGCAAACAAAGCGTAGCAACCAAAATTTTAAAATTATTGTAACTGTGAGGGATTACGCGCTAGATAAAATTAGAGATACCTGTAAACCTTTTGAAGCAGGTGCAGAGATAAACTTAAGTCCATTCACTGATAATGAAATCAAGAAGCTCGTTCAAGATGAATTTGAAATAAATAATCATCTATATTTAGATAGAATAGTAGATATTGCCCAAGGAAACCCGCGTGTGGCGATAATGGCAGCAAAAGTTGCCAAAGACAGTAATACGCTTGAAAGTATAAGAGATGTCTCAGAATTATATGATATATATTATTCATCAATAAAATCTGATCTTGATGCTTTGAATAATGAAAATATTCTAAAGGCTGCTGGAATTGTAGCATTTTTTAGAAGTGTAGATCGAACAAATAATAACTTAATGTCAGATATTGAGGGAATATTTAGTATATCTGCAGAAGATTTCTGGGAGGTAGCTAAAACGCTCCATGACATGGAAGTTCTAGATATGTTCGAAAATGAGGTCGTTAAAACATCAGACCAAGTTCTTGCTACCTATCTTTTCTATTTGGTGTTTATTAAAGAAAAGATCCTCGACTTTTCTATCCTCATAAATGATTTATTTCCGCAATTTAAACAACGACTTGTGGATGCTATCAACCCAATACTGAACACCTTTAATTTTGATGAAACTAAGAAAACCATGCAATCATCAGTTGACAAAGTATGGGATCACACCCAAGCAAAGGATGTAAATACTTTTCTTCAATTAATTGATGTATTTTGGTTTTTGAAGCCAACTGAGACACTAATCTTTATTCAGGATAAGATCAAAAGTCTTAATAGCCAAGAAATAAATATTGATGAAATCAAATTTGAAGCAGACTCTAATTCAACTTTGCCAGAATTTCTTTCAACTCTTTCATTGTTTAGGTTTCTAGGAATTGATGAAATTAAGATGTCTTTAGATGTGTTCTTGCAATATGCGGAGAAGCAACCACAAGACACATCTGGAATTTTACACTACTTCGTAGATAGATATGGATTTCAACCAGACTCTTATTGCTTTGGTTATCAAGTGCAATATTCTGTTGCTGAGAAAACAATAGAATACTGCAATTCTGGAAAAAGTGAATATTTTTCTAGAGTTTTTATTGCATTGGCAGAAAATTATCTTCACACTCATTTTTCTAGGGCCAAGTCAGGTAGAGGCCACACAATAACCTTCACAAAATTTGACCTGGTTGAATCAAGTGAGCTACGTAATCTCAGAAAATTGATTTTGACTTATTTGTTTAGTCTTTATAAAAATAAAAATCTGCAACAATATATTCTTAACTTACTATTGACTCATTCACAGTCTGGATTAAATGTTTCTGCTAACAATATTATTGAACAGGATGCAAAGTTAGTATTAGCCTTTTTTAAGAACGATCTTGCCCCAGATAACCTCTATCATTGCATTATTGTCCAAAACTATCTCAAGCTATTAAGGCGTCTTAAAATTCCATTTGAAGAAGATTTGAAAGTACTATTTCAATCCACTAGCTATAAACTCTACGATCTTCTTACTAATACGTTTGAAAGAATAGAATTAAAGTTGAGTCATGATGAGTATCAAGAATATAAAAAGAAGAAAATAAAAGAATTTACCAAATCATATTTGAGAGATGACTACGATAAGATGTTTCAGAAACTTTTCGATATTCTTCAAACACTTAGCGAAAACTCCAAATGGCAAATAGGACAAGGAGTTATTTATATACTTGAAGAGCTCGTCGAACGAAACTCAAGTCTATATGGTGAAGTTATTAAACATTATTTACAAAAAGGTGATATTTTAAGACTTAATCCATGGATCCTAGTTTCTAACCTTATTACATCGTGTGGAGCAATAACCGCGTTTGAGGTTTTATCAATGGCTGATTATCCGTCGAAAAATAGATGGCTCTTTAGTTATTATCAACATCTTCAAAAAGAAGATATTAAACCAGAACATTTCGAGGCTCTAGCAGAGTTATATGCCTCGTCAGCACACGAATACTTTATCAATGACCTAGATTTTCTTCTAAAGTATGAATCCATTAAAAATGGCTTTATTGTCAGAATAACTCAAATTATTGTCGATAGAACAATTTCTGAACCACTTGTTGCGAATGTTCTATCTCTGATTTTTAATAAGCACACGGAAATAAACAAACAGCTAATGTCATTGTTTTCATCCAATTCAATACTACTTGAAGATGCCTATATAACAGTAGATAAGATAGATCATTACGCTGATTATGATGGTAGTATGTTTTCTAAATTGCTGGATAACGATTTAAACTTTATTAATAGATACCTCGAGGATAAGTTCTCAGGAAAAAATTATCTAAGTAAGTATAATGATGGCCGTGACTATTCGTTTATATGGCAGCGTGATGACTATATGAATGTTATGAGTAATATCTCAGAAATAGTTTTCAAGCATGAACAGAAAGGTCACTGCTTCGGATATTATGAATTGTTTTTTAACAAGAACGTAAACCCTCAAACTGATGAAAAAATATTAGACAGACAAGATGAATTTTTATGTGAAGAAGTTAGAGGTAAATCCACTAATAAAAAGTATATGGATTTATTATTTTACGTTATTGCTGAGTTTAAGCGTGGCCGCAGGATCAAATTCTTTCAAGTGTTCCTGGAGGCAAACCGAAATTTTGATGATTTTGAAAAGCTTCCATTTGAGCCTATCAGTTGGAGCTGGTCTGGTAGTCAAGTTCCACTTCTTCAAGAAAGGATATGTTTTCACGAACAACTTATATCTATATGTAATTCGGTAAAATTTCTGAAGCATAGGCAATTGCTAGAGAAAAGAGTGCAAAGTTTACGCAAGCAAATCCAGGATGAGAAAAAAAGAGACTTTACAGAGGCATAGTAAATATGCGTATAACAATCACATGCACTCAGACAGCAAAAATCATCGTTCATTTCTCGTTATGCTTTTTACTGCCAGTGATGCCCAGCATTATGTGTATAGTGTGATTAAACTCATTGCACAGATAATAGGGACAGCGACTATTATCTCGTCAGGGTAAAGAAGTTACTTGGAGAGAGGACAGGGTTTCTCTAGACTATGGTGCCAAAGGTGGGAGTCGAACCCACACCCCCTTTAACGGGGACCGGATTTTGAATCCGGCGCGTCTGCCAATTCCGCCACTCTGGCTACCGCTTTGAATTTTTTGAAGTTAAGGTTAAATCCTTCTATTTAATACGTAGAGGAGGTCTTCAGACCCCCCACATGTCATGGGTCAATCCTAATTTAAACATTTACATAACCAACATTGTCAGCTAACCAATGGAGATGGAAACCTAAAGGTTTCCGCTACTGCTGTAATATAACTTGAAAAAAGTTTTTATCAGTGAAAATCTGTGTCCTGCTAAATTAAAATAGCCTATGGCTCTTTCTTTTGGAAATTGGTGGGCCAATTATCTCTGCAAATATTATGGCACCTGGAAGGTTTTCTTTTGAAATGGTACCCCATGGAAATTTCATCTGGTAAAGTTCTTTTTTCTCAGGAATAACAGCCTCCTCTTTCTCCTCGTATTCTTTCATTAAGGGAGATTCAAATTCACCAACGACTTCTTCTTTTTCTGGTTTTGTTATAGGTGTAACTTTTTTTCTTAACGGTCTTGGTTTTTCTTCCTCAATTATTATTTTCTGTGGTTCGGGTTCCTGTATTTCTACGCCGAGAATCTCTTCCAGGTATTTGCCAAGTCTATCTTGCTGTTCCCTTGCCTTCTTCTTTACCTTCGGTGGTTCCTCGGTAGTAGTGTCGGTTTTTTTTCTAGCCCTGTTCTTGAGAATTGTAATTATGATAAAGATAATGAAGATTATGGCCCAGACTAGTTGTTCCATTCCTATATTCATGGATTAATTCCCTTTAACTCGCCCCCGCCAGACAGTGAGATTGTGTCATAATAGTCATCCCGAACTTGTTTCGGGATCTCTAAGGTTGCTAACATACTGAAATCATTAGATTCTGAATCAAGTTCAGAATGACAAAATAGGCATTTCCTTTATTATGACGCAGTCGGGCAGCTTGTTAATTCATAATTGTTGCAAATGCTATTTTTTTGAAGTATCTCCACTAGTCTTAGAAATAGAGGTCCTCATTTCTGTATCTGCCTGGATATTTCTAAGATGATAATAATCCATTATTCCAAGGTTGCCCTCCCTGAAGGCCTGTGATATTGCCTTTGGAACCTCGGCTTCTGCAAGCACGACCTTTGCTCTATTTTCCTCTACTAAGGCCGTCATTTCCTGTTCTCTTGCTACAGCCATTGCCCTGCGTTTCTCGGCCTCTGCCTGTGCAACTCTTTTGTCGGCTTCTGCCTGGTCGGCTTGAAGTTTTGCGCCGATATTATGGCCTACATCAATATCGGCGATATCGATAGATAATATCTCAAATGCAGTTCCGGAATCTAACCCCTTTTCTAACACTTTTTTTGATATTGAATCCGGGTTTTCTAATACCTTCTTGTGGGTGTCTGCAGAACCAATCGTGGTTACAATACCCTCACCAACACGTGCAATGATAGTTTCTTCAGTAGCACCTCCAACCAATCGTTCTATGTTTGCCCTTACCGTTACCCTTGCCTTTGCCTTAAGCTGTATGCCATCCATTGCAACTGCATCAATTGTCAGTCTACCTTTGGTCGGATCAGGGCAATCAATAACCTTTGGATTGACACTTGTTTTGACGGCATCGAGTACATCCCGACCGGCCAGGTCTATTGCACATGCCCTATCAAAGCCCAGCTCAATCTTTGCCTTATCAGCAGCAATTAAAGCCCTGACAACGTTTGGTACATTTCCTCTTGCCAGATAGTGTGCTTCAAGTTGCGGAGAGTCATAATCCAGTCCTGCCTTTTTTGCCATTATGCGAGACTCAACAATAACCCTTGCATGGACACGTCTGAATGTCATTCCAATTAATTGTAAAAGCCCGACATGAGCATCTGATGCCAACGCCTGTATATATAACCAACCATATTTAAATATTAAGATAAGAAGTAATATTGAAAAAATAGCGCCAATGACAATTCCAATCGTTAATACCTCCTTGGAAACGGCAAGTATGGGTAAATAATTCATGTTTTTCCTCCTTCAATTCCTTATGTTTTAACTGGTTTTACAATTATCCTGTTTCCCTTTACATCTATTACCTTAATCCTTGTATTTTTTGAAATCATCTCGCCTTCTGAAATAACGTCTATTTTGTTACCTTTAATATTTGCGATGCCTGAGGGTCTTAATGTTGTTAGAGCGATACCCTCTTCTGACAATAAGTCATTTAATCTATCCCTTGCGGAAGAGAAGTCTTTTTCTGAAGCCTTTACTGAAAATGTCTTCGACAAGAGCTTGTACCATGATACAAAAAAAACTGGTATAAAGCAAATCCCTAAACCGAGTAGTATATGGCCTAATAAATTTGATACGTATAAGTAAGCGAATATTATACTCGTAATAACGCATCCAACACCGCAAAGACCAACTATTGCCCCCGGTATAAAGAGTTCGACTGTTATCGCAATTAAACCAATTATAAATAGCGTTATTATTCCTGTTGTACTCATTTTCGCCTGTAGCTTTGTTGCGTTTCATTAAAGCTTTATAACGCCTTCACTACTATTCTGTTTCCTCTAACTTCTACTATCTCCACGGCTTGACCTTTCTCAATATATTCTCCATCTGTTACTACATCCAGTGTGTGATTATTCACTTCGATCTTTCCTGTAGGATGTAATATTGTTACCGCCTTACCCTTTCTACCTGTTAAATCGTCCCCTCCTTCCGGTTGAGAGGGAATAACATAACCACCTTGTGCGGTTTCTGAAGCAGTTAAGACTAAACGGTGAAAAACCGGTATACCTGGCATATATTTAATTAACAGGAAAATTGCAATCCCGCTACCCAGAAGACTGCACATAATTGTAAATATGTTTTTTATAAATGTCTCAACATCGTATGGAGTTATTGGGATGGTAAAATCTTGAAATGATAAAATCAAACCTATTAATATCATAACTATTCCGGATATACCTGCGATACCGAAACCTGGTATTACGAGTATCTCTACAGCGAGCAAGGCGATACCTACGAAAAAGATGATAATTTCTGGCATCTCTGCCAGACCAACAAGATGCTTGCTTAAGAAAACCGTTGCAAGGCACAGAATTCCAATTATTCCGGGCAGTCCAAAGCCCGGTGCTTTGAATTCTATCCATAGGGCAACCAGTCCGATACCAAGTAAAATAGGCGCTATACTTTCTAAAAATCGTACCATTTCCTCAGACCAGTTTGTCTCCAGTAAGGTTGTCGTAACCTTATCTAAATTAAGTGATTTTAACAAGCTATCGCGATCTTCAATGATTTCTTTTGCAAATTGGTATTCGTGAGCTTCCTTTGCATGCATGGTGAGAAGCTTACCTTCTTCTATTATTAATTTTTTGGACTTTATCTTCTTTTTTTCCTCTTCGGTCATTTCTTTAAATTCTCTGCCTGATATATAATATCCATCGGGCCTATCTTCCGTAGTTATATAATAAACTTCTATCTCTTTGGTCACCATTGCCTCGGAAAGTAGAACAGGGTAACCATTTTTTTCTGCAAATTTCCTAAACTTTGTTCTCAATACGGTTTGTATCTTTTCACCTACTGTTTTATAACCACCCTCAGATGAAGGGACAATTGGCTCACAATCGCCTAATTCAGCCTGGGGAGCCATGTAAATCTCATTACATGAAATTGCTATAAGTGCTCCGGCGGAAATTGCCTTTGTGGGGATAAAGGCTATCGTTTTCGCATACTTGATATTACTTATATACTCAGATATTTCGAAGGCGGGTTCTAAACGGCCCCCATATGTATCAATCTCAAAAATTATCAGGTCTGAACCATTTTCTTTAGCAATATCAGCTCTTCTTTCGAGAGAATCGTGCAGCCCTCCATCAATCATCCCACTCAGCGGAATGATAGATACATTTTGGTAAGTATCTTTTTCTAAATCTGTCTTCGTTTTTTGTTCTTCTGGATCAGCTAGTACCAGTTGTATAAATATGGAAGGGATTAGCAGAAGTGAAAGTATAATGTTTATAAAGTTCTTCATTGTAATGATTTACCTTTAACATAACCGCTTTATATAATTAAATTTAGCAGAAAATGAAATACTTGTCAACTTCAAAAGTATCGGTTGACAACCAGTAGACTTCAAGTTATAGTAGCCGTGCACGTTAGATAAATATCACAAGCTTATATAGCCTTTCTATCGGGTTCTTTATAACACATCAAACAGATTTCAAAGCAAAAAAATTTATGAAGGCAAAAAATTTAGACAAACCGTCGTATACGAATGAATACATGGATGATTTGGTTGAAAATGCGGGAGATGGAATAATTGGTATCTCAAGGGATGGGACGATAATGTCCATGAATCGGAGTGCTGAAGATATCTTCGGATATAGCAGGTCCGAAGCTATTGGTCAAGGCATAGACATTATTGTACCTCAGGATAAGTTGGTGGATGAAAAGCAACTATTGCTTGGTAGGGTGATCTCGAATGGTGAGGTAATAAGCGGTTTTGAAACGGAGAGAATAAGGAAGGATGGAAAGAAAGTCGCTGTTAATGTAACAATATCTCCAATTAGGAATGAGTCTGGTAGTGTAATTGGCGCTTCAGGGATATTTAGAACCTTGACAGAGGAAGAATTCATGAGGAAAAGAATTACTCAGTTTGATAAGTTAATTTCCGTGGGAAAATTAGCTGCGGAGCTTGCCCATCAGGTTAATAGTCCATTAGGCGCAGTCGTAGGACGAATTCAGTTGATCTTAAAGAACTTAGATAAGTTTGATAAGGAAATGCTTAGAAATAATTTAAAACAGATGATGACTGGTTGTGATCACATTCGGACTGCTATAGGAAGTCTATTAGATTATTCAAGAAGAGTTGCGGTAAGAAAACCGGTTGATATAAATACTATCATTGAAGATGCCTTAATAATGATGTCAACTAGATTAATGCTGAAAAGGATAAGCGTGCATAAATCTTTAACAAAAAATCTTCCTGAGATTTTGGAAATTGGTAGTGAACTAATTCACGTCTTCGTAAGTATTATGTCTAATGCTATTGATGCGATGGATAAAGGTGGTAGACTAGAAGTCATAACTGACGTTGTCAAGGATCCTAAAAATTCTTCAGTAAGTAAAGTTCGTATCACGATAATGGATACTGGTCATGGAATTAGTGAACAAAATATAGAAAAGATATTCACCCCTTTCTATACAACTAAAGAAGAAGGTAAAGGGACAGGTTTAGGACTTTCGATAGTTAAGAGAATAATTAAGATGCATAAAGGTGATATAGATGTCTTGAGCAAAGTTGATCAAGGTACCAGTGTTATATTATCTTTTCCAGGTTTGATTGATGATGAAGAAGCAATCTAAAATATTAATTGTTGAAGATGATGTAAGTATGAGAGAATTCTTAAGTGATCTCCTTACTAGTGAGGGGTATAAAGTTGATCGGTCTATTCATGGAGCTGATGCAAAGAAAAAGGTAGAACGTAAGTCTTACGATATAGTAATAACTGATGTTGTTATGCCAGAAGTCGATGGGGTTGAAGTTCTGAGATATGTTAAAGAAAAGAGTCCTGATACTTCTGTAATTGTTATTACAGGTTATTCAACTTTAAAACAAGCTGTAGAACTTGTTAAGATGGGTGCTGATGATTATTTTAACAAACCTTTTGATAATGATGACATGTTACTTGTAATTGAAAAGGCTTTGAAGCGTAGGAAGTTCCTTCAAGACAGTGAAGGGTTCGAAGAAATTCATGAAAAACCAGACACTTTTCCAGAAATAATTGGCAAAGGAGAAGCATTGCAGTCTATATTCGAAATGATGAAGAAGGTTGCAAAAACGGACGCTACTGTTTTGATTCAAGGAGAGAGTGGAACGGGAAAGGAGCTTGTCGCCAGAGCGATCCATGACAGGAGTCCAAGGAGTAGCCACTCTCTTATACCTGTAAATTGCGGTGCTATTCCGGAAACTTTATTGGAGAGTGAATTATTTGGGCATGAAAAGGGTGCTTTCACTGGGGCCGTAATAAGAAAACATGGTTTATTTGAAATTGCAAATGACGGTACTATTTTCCTGGATGAGATTGGAGAAATGGGTTTTTTCCTTCAGGTAAAATTGTTAAGGATATTAGAAACCGGGGCTTTTAGACGCATTGGTGATACCAAGGATCTAAGTGTTAACGTAAGGGTTATTGCAGCTACTAATAAGGATTTGAAGAGGGCAGTGGAAAGGAAAGAATTTCGAGAAGATCTTTACTACAGGCTAAATGTGTTTCCGATTGACCTGCCTCCCCTCAGAGAACGTAAAGAAGATATTCCCTTACTAGTGCAATGGTTTCTCAAAAAGCACAAATTAACAGAAAAGAACGCAAGGGTATCAGATGATGTATTTGAGGCATTGAATAAGTATAGTTGGCCCGGAAATGTCAGAGAACTTGAAAATGTAATAGAACGTGCTGCTATTCTTGGTCTGGGTAAGGAGATTACGGTAGAACACCTACCCATCGAAGTTAGATATTCTGATGATTCAGTGTTGTATGGTGGTGAGACTTATGACAAGCCTTTTAAAGAGGCTAAAGTTGAATTCGAAAAGACATATCTCAAAAAATTATTGAAAAGAACCTCTTGCGACGTAGCAAAGGCATCAAAATTTGCTGGAGTAACAAGGGCGTACGTTTATGAAATGTTGAAAAAGTACAATATAGATTATAAGAAAAAATAGAGTTTTTATGAAAATCTTTACTGCAGAAAACATCAAGTTTGTCAAACAAACATAATCAGCAATTATGCCAAGTTCTGATACTGATACTTACATATTTATGGTGTTCACTATAGTTATTAATGAGAGCATGAAATAGATTACATTTTAGCCCTGTAAGGCGTTCTAGCCTACAGGGCAATTCAAATCCCCCGTTCCCCCTTTGTTAAAGGGGGATTATGGGGGATTTAAGTTGTTTTTGGAGTAAACGAAATAGTCTGTTAAAAGTTTCATACCGGATAGTCAGTCTGTTATAAGTGTTTTGTATTCTAGATTCTACCATCTGGTAAATAACAGCTGGAATATTTTATTGTATATTATTTGTTTGTTCACTATATTACTACATCTATGAACATCTGTGTAATTGGAACTGGATATGTAGGCCTTGTAACAGGTGCCTGTTTTGCCGAATTCGGTCTTAACGTTACTTGCGTCGATAAGGATAAAGATAAGATAAAAAGACTAAGTAGAGGAGAAACTCCGATCTACGAACCGGGGTTACAAGAGTTGATTCAGAGAAACGCAAAGCACGGAAGGCTTTCATTTACTACGCTTGTAGAAGAAGGGGTTAAGAATGCACTGGTTATATTCATCGCAGTGGGGACACCTCCAAAACAAGAAGGTGATTCGGATCTACGATACATCAAAGAAGTGTCAAAACAGACTGCAAAAACCATGGATGGCTATAAGGTGATCGTTACCAAGAGCACGGTTCCAGTCGGCACGGGGAGAATGATCGCAGATATTGTAGAGAGGCATCAAAAGGTAAAGATGAATTTTGATATTGCGTCAAACCCCGAATTCCTTAGAGAAGGTTCAGCGATTGAAGATTTTTTGAGGCCCAATAGGGTTGTGATTGGTGCTTCGAGTGAGCAGGCTATAGCCATACTGAAAGATTTGTACAGACCACTCTATCTAATTGAAACACCATTTTTGATAACAAATGTAGAAACTGCAGAAATGATTAAGTATGCATCCAATGCATTTCTAGCAACAAAGATATCATTTATCAACGAGATTGCGAACCTGTGTGAGAGGGTCGGTGCAGACGTTCACGGGGTGGCAAAAGGGATGGGATTGGACAAGCGGATAGGTTCTAAATTTTTGCATGCAGGCCCGGGTTTTGGAGGTTCATGTTTTCCCAAAGACACGAAAGCCTTAACCCAGATGGCGAAGAATAATAATTGTGAACTGAAAATTGTCGAATCAGCAATTGAAGTTAATCAGCGACAAAGAACTATAATGATAGACAAGATAAAAAAGTCGGTTGGTAAAATTAATGGTAAGACAATAGGTATTTTAGGCCTCTCCTTTAAACCAAATACAGATGATACTCGGGAATCACCTGCGATTGAAATGGCTAAAATCCTCATAAAGCGTGGTTCTAAGATAAGAACATACGATCCAGAGGCGTTAGAGACGGCAAAGGCGATATTCAATAGTAGTAAAGTGACTTATTGCAAAGATGCTTACGAGGTAGCCAAGGGATCAAATGCGCTGGTTATTGCTACAGAATGGAACCAGTTCAGAATGCTGGATATGAAAAGAATTAAGAGGCTTCTAAAAAAGCCCATCTTAATAGATTTGAGGAACGTTTACGAACCAAGCTACGTTAAGAAGCTTGGATTCTCGTACACGTCTGTTGGAAGGAATTAAGTTACCTCTGGGTCATAGTACAAACCGGCCTTATTACGGATTTTTCTATGTATACTTCTCAACAAAGGATTTTAGTGTTTCTTTGCCTTGAGCATTTGTATCGGTGAATTTAATTCCTATTTGATGTTTGTCTAATGACTCAGAGTATTTAGTCCAAACGACCTCTCCTTCAAGCGTGATGGGATTTGAGGATTCTTGTTTGTCGTCATTGGACGTAGTGGGTAAATGTAAGTCAAGTTCAATCTTATGGCCAATAAGCAAGGGATTGTCAATAATAACACCCATACCCCCCTCAGAAATATTTATGGCGTCCGCCAGGTGCTTGATAATAATGTTTATATGGCCCCTAGCACGAACTCTTTTCTTAGTTGTCATAATTTATTATAAGCTTTTTGTTAGTGATAATTGACATAAATAATCTTAAGCGTCTTATTTCCTTTTTGTGGTTATTGCCCGTGTTAAGATTGGAATGAATTCTTGATAGGGGTTCTATAATGAGTAAAGCACTGCCTATCTTTGTTCAAGGTATTTATACTATCATATAGCTTGCAGAATACAAGTCAAAATTTTTTACTAAGATACAATGACCGATACATTTGAGATGTTGATTACAAAAGACCCAATATGTTTGATTGGATCAAAAGGATAAAGTCCGTACTTATGCGAACACGGAGAATAACTCGTTTGTTTCAAAACGAAATGGCCTAATTTGCAGCGCATAAACAACGATATCATGAGACGACCGAATTTCTTTATTGTTGGAGCACCAAGATGTGGCACAACTGCAATGAGCACATTTTTGCGAGACCATCCAAACATATATATCCCTAAGCGTAAAGAGCCGTATTATTTTGCAGATGATCTTACCGGCCTTAAACGACTGGACAGCCTGACACGTTATATGCGATTATTTAAGTCTACCAAGCAGTGCCATAAGGTCATATGTGATGCATCGGTCTTATACATGTATTCCTCAGTAGCAGTCGAGAACATTCACCGATTCAACCCGAGTGCAAAGATCCTCATAATGCTCCGTAACCCTATTGACATGGTGCAATCCTTTCACTCTCATCTGCTGGCAATATTTACTGAGGAGAAACGGGATTTTGAGAAGGCATGGCGACTACAATCAGCTCGACAACAGGGCAAGTTCCTACCGAAGCATTGCCGTAAACCCGCCCTTCTGCAATATTTAAAGATAGGCAAACTTGGTGCACAGGTACAGCGAGTTCTGGACATATTTCCACGAGATCAGGTACGCATCGTTTTTTTTGATGATTTTTTGAAGTCACCACAGTTGGTTTATGAAGAGGTTTTGGCTTTCCTTGATGTGCCTTCTGACGGCAGGATTGAATTCCCGGTCATAAACGATAACATCGGTTCATATCGTATGAATTGGCTTGCTAAACTAGTATTCAAACCTCCGAGTAGTGTTTCTCGTATCGAAGCATTGATCAAGAAAATATTGGGTATTGAGCAATTTGGTTTAGTTGCCGTCATCGGAAGATGCTTTGCCAACCGAGAGCGACGTCAGCCCTTGAGTGTTAAGTTTCGAAGGGAATTGTTCGAAGAATTCCGAGAAGACATTCAGAAACTCTCTGGAATCCTCAAACGGGATTTGAACTGCTGGTGCTGACAAAATACAGACACCATGCGAAAGTGTGGATGGACATTTAACACTTTCGGGAGCCGCGATTTTTAAAAATGAATAAAGGGCTAAAGAAGTTTTGCGGTAGAGAGGAAATTTTCATGTGGTACAAAGATAACTACATTCATCCAAAGTTAAACAACATAAAGAATAAATCGTGTGTAGATATTCTTGTAATGTATAAAATATTTCTTATAAATTACAGGAATTGCTAGACGGACTAACTCGTTTATGAAAAGCGCTACGAAGGCAGACACAAAAAAAGAGGAACATGATATAAGGATAGTCTTCCAGATCTTTTCTGCCATCTTCGCTGTTTTTGCCTGGAAACATTATCCTTCGATCTTAAGCTATCTACTTAAAAGTAGCCGTTTGTACAGGGGTTGATGAAAAACTTTACAAATAAAAGAATACTCATTAGCGGCGGTGCCGGTTTTCTTGGCTCGCATTTGTGTGAAAGGCTCCTAGCTGACAAGCATGAAGTACTCTGTGTGGATAATTTCTATACGGGACGCAAGGCAAACATTGCTCATTTGATGGAAAATCCCTATTTTGAGATCATGAGGCATGATATTTGTTTTCCATTGTATGCAGAGGTTGACGAGATTTATAACCTTGCATGCCCTGCATCTCCTGTTCATTACCAGTTTGATCCTGTGCAGACAACGAAAACCTCAGTTCATGGAAGTATCAATATGCTTGGACTGGCAAAACGAATAAAAGCCAAGATATTACAGGCATCGACCAGTGAGGTATACGGGGATCCTAAGGTCCATCCTCAGGCTGAAACCTACTGTGGTAACGTAAATCCTATCGGACCAAGGTCATGCTACGATGAGGGTAAACGCTGTGCAGAGACCCTCTTTTTTGACTATTACCGACAACATAAGTTAAAGATAAAGGTAGCAAGAATTTTTAATACCTATGGGCCAAGGATGCACCCTAATGATGGCCGTGTTGTAAGCAATTTCATAATGCAGGCGCTAAGAGGAGAAGATATCACGGTTTATGGTGATGGATGTCAGACAAGGAGTTTTTGCTATGTTGATGATCTTATAAATGGTCTGATTATGCTTATGGATAGTCCTGATGACTTTACAGGACCTGTGAATTTAGGAAATCCTACAGAATTTTCTATCCTTGAACTTGCAAAGATGATAACCGAATTGACGGGCTCAAGATCAAAGATAGTCTTTAAGCCTTTGCCTCAGGATGACCCAACGCAGCGAAGCCCAGATATATCTCTTGCAAGAAAGATACTAAAATGGGAACCTGATGAAGCTCTGGACAAAGGGCTTAAGAAGACGATAGCTTATTTTAAAGGCTTACGGGAGCATATAACACAAAGAGAATAAGAATCGAAATTAAAAACCAGAACAAGCAATAATTATATTAGCAGTATTTTGAGGATAAAGAAAGCTGTGTCAGATTCTTCAAAAGGAATTGAGAGACGAGTAGATAAAAGATTAGAGATTGCACTACCAATAAAGTTACTCAACCACGAAGTTAAATCAAAAAATATCAGCCCGGGTGGTGTTTACTTTGAAGAGACAGCGGATAATATCGAAGAGTATTCTCTAGGGGAGACAACCATGATTAAAATTGTTACAAGCGTTTCTAACCCCGGTTTACCTAGTAAAACAGTCGAGCTTACTGGAATTGGAATGGTTATGAGGATAGACAAAATAGATTCCCACCATAAGGATAAAAAGTTTGGTGTGGCTTTGAAGTTCAGTGAAAGACCTAAAATAGATTTTTAAATGGTTCAAAAAAGCGTGCCGTGATATTATTAAATATTCTAACCAGTACTCTATATAATTGGAATCAGGTACAGAGTAATAGTGTAGTAGGGATCTTTACTGCCTCAATTATGTGATGACATGGCCTTTTTGATTTCATCTGGTATAGTCCTCGGCCTTCTATTTTCATCCAGGCAAGCGAGGACAGTGGAACCTTCTGCAATTAAATTTTCTTCGTCTCTACGCCTAATTTCATAGCAGAATTCAACACTAGCATTTTTCATTTTTGACAACCATGTTTTTATGATGAGAAGGTCGTCAAACCTCGCTGGTGATCTGTATTTACAATGGGCTTCCACCACAGCCAGGAAGATACTTTCCTTCTCAAGTTCTGAATAAGAAAATCCAAGGTTGCGTAAGTATTCTATCCTGCCCATCTCGAAATAAACAAAGTAATTTGAGTAATATACAAAGCCCATCTGATCTGTTTCCTGGTATCTTACCCTAACTGTTATTTCCATATGATTCATTTATAGAAATTCGAAGAAAAACCTTCAGGTTTATCGCAGGTTAACAGGCTGTCCGAGAATTGTCATTCCCTGCCCGACAAATGCCCGCCAGTCGGACGGACAGGGTAGGCTGGGAAATTCGAATTTCGAAACAAATAAAATTGGACAGCCTGTTAAATACTGATATTATTACCTTGCAGCCTTAAGGAATGAATCACTATAAATCTGCTTGTTCAGGATCATTTCAGCACAAATTGATGCGTCCATCAAGTCTTTATCAAGAACGTCCATCAGGGCTGTATCCAAGCCTGCTGCAATAGCCATTACTAGCATTGTTCTGTTTAATAAGGGCTTTTCCTTTGTGCCTTGCGAGAAATTACTTAGGCCAACTGTTATGTGTGGTGGAGGGTCTGAAAGGAGTTTTACCTGGCTGAAGACTTCCAGCATATAAGCTGGCTGCTTTTGGTCTACGTTAACTGGCAGGATGATTGGATCAATAAAAATCTTTCCCATATCCATGCCGTGTTCAGTTGCCTTTTCTACAATTGTTGCTGCTATCTCAATTCGAGTGTCGACATTTTGAGGGACACCTGTCCTGTTCATAGTCAGGCATATTAATGCTGCATTATGTTCCTTTGCAAGCGGCATGTATTCATCGAGGGCTTCTGGTTCACCTTGTGCAGAGTTTATCATAACTTCGTTTTTAATTACTTCCAGACCTGCCTTGATTACTTCTAGTTTCTGGCTATCCAGGGCAAGAGGAGTCTTAACGGCTTCTTGTGTTACCTCTACCAGCCATCTCATAGCATCAAGTTGATCAGCAGCAGCCGTGCCAACATTGATATCTAAATAGGTTGCTCCGGCCTCAGTTTGCTTTTTTGCTATTTCCTGGATTACTGAAGCGTTCTTGTCTTTGATAGCGTTCTTTACATCCCTGAACATTCCATTAATTCTTTCTCCGATAGTTATCATTTTCACCTTCTCCTTCTAGGTAAGTTTATCAATATGTTCTTTGGTTATTGAAACAGCTTTAGGATGGTACATCCTGATTATGTCAACGCCAGATTGTATCAGAGAAACAGCGGTAATTGCTTCCCACATGATTCCTCTTTCAGCGAACGATCCCCATTGTGGGGCTTCGCTGTCAGTGGCCTTTGCCTCCTTTGCTCGCCACGCTTCATGACCAACATCACAGATAATTGGCACTGCCATTTGGTTATCTCCTGATAATGCAGCTATTCTCGCTCTCTCATGAATTGAGTAGCAGTACTCAATTCCATATCCTAAGGCACCTGTTGTTTGGAACATTACTATTCTATCAAGAGGAAACCCCAAATCTGTTACCAGGATATTGATCTGCTTTCCAATGTTTATGTCTACTGGAGCTTGCGTTATCAGGTTGTGTCCGTCTGCAAGGCATACAGCAGTTATTGTCTTGTAATTATCTTGAGTAGCACTTCCCAGGAGACATCTCTCTCCTGCTGCTGCCTGACTAACCTTTGGCATAACCTCATTGTCCTTTTCATCATTTTCACATCCCCAGATAATTAATGGTGTTTTAACGGCTCCCAAGACGGATTTAACCGTATTAACTGCATCATCGGCGCTTTTATTTCCCTTGTCGGGATGTATACCATCAAGCTTCAGACATATTAAGTCAGCGCCATATTCCTCGGCGCATTTTTTTGCCCAACTGGCCGGGTCGTTTACTACGTCTTCATAGTTCTTTAAAAGTGGTTCAGGCCAATCTTCTGGAGGTATATCATATACGTCCATTGCAATTGCTATCTTTTTCCCCTGATCTCCATCAAAATCCATAAAGGGAATACTTTTAGCACCACCAACGGTAACAGTTTTATCCCTGGTACCACCCTGATCTTTCGTCGCCCCAATAGTTACTTCTTTTACGGCTCCTGTCCATTTATCTGCTACATTTGCAATCTGCATTGTTTCCTCTCCAAACTAAAACGACGTTTTGTAAATTCTATAACTGAGATTCTTCAGTCGCTGTCGCTCCTTCAGAATGACAATGTAATAACAAAAATGTCGCTCTGAGCCAAGCGAAGAGTCTAGATCACTTTTCCGTTGAGGCCATTACATGCTTATTCATTAAATTCTTGATCTCGTTATATACAATATTTTCCTTGTTTATTTGTAATAATGATTCTCCTGATGTAATGCTATCATATATTTCATTGTTGAAAGGTATTCTGGATGATACCTCAAACCCTGCCTTTGTGATTTCAGATTCAACCTTTTCGCTTATCCCGATTTCCGGAACCTTACAAATAACATATATTTTTTCTTTTATCCTAACCGGTAAACTTTCTATTAATTCTGTTATTCTCTTTGCTGTGTGTACACCAATGATAGTTGATTCAAATGCTATTATGAGCAAATCAACATCATTCGTGGTTCTGCGTGATAGATGTTCCATGCCTGCTTCATTATCAATAACTATATAAGGATAACTTTTTTCTGCGTTGTCAAGGTACTTACGAAGGAGGTTGTTGGCATAGCAATAACATTTTGGGCCTTCAGGCCTTCCCATTGTTAACAAATCAAACTTGTTTTCTTCAACTATACTCTCTTCAATACAGTACTCTATGTACCTGTCTTTAGACATACCTGCTGGTATTTCCGCTCTTCTTTCAACTACATCATCACGGATATCAGCAATCGTACCTTCTACATTTACGCCTAATGATATGCCGAGGGATGAGTTTGGATCTGCATCAACCGCCAAAACAGCCTTTCCAAGCTCCTCTGTTATATAACGTATTATTAAGGTTGCAATGGTTGACTTACCTGTGCCGCCTTTTCCTGCCATCGCAATTGTATATGACATTTTAATTCTTTCCTGTTAGTTGTGTATTTTGGGAAGACAATTCCTTGAGTACCGATGGGAATTCCTCAAGGTTTGTATGTGGAAGGAAGTTTGCAGACATAAACTCTTCCATATACTTTGGATTTCCCATAAGATCGAAATAAGTCATTTGAGAAGCAATTTTTTGAACTGTTTCAAATGCCTCTTCTGATAATAAAGTCATCTTTGCGCCAGTGAGAGACGTATTGCCAACAAACTTTATCCGTGACGCTGGCATATCTGGCAGCATACCTATCGTTATAGCATTTCTAACATTTAGATAGTTTCCAAATCCTCCGGCAAGATAAACACAATGTACGTCATTTACGCTTAAGTTCATAGACTCTATAAGTATAGAAACTGCGGCATAGATCGCACCCTTTGAACGCACCAGATTTGCAATATCGGCTTGTGTTATTACTATTTTACTATCAATACCCGTCTCTTCCTTTTCAACCAAAACAAATTCAAATTCGTCTTCTTTTTTTCTCAATCTATCAGTTTCTATACCTTTTTGGAAATTTCCAGACCTGTCAATAATTCCACTTCGCAGCATTTCGGCAATACAATCTAATAATCCGGAACCGCATATTCCCCTTGGTGGTATGTTTCCAATGGTAGAATAGCTTACGTCATAATCCTTTGAAATATTTATAATTTCAATGGCTCCTTTTGCAGCTCTCATTCCATGCTGAACACCACTACCTTCAAACGCAGGTCCCGCGGAGGCCGAGCAACAGACCATCCACTCCTTGCTTCCAAGTACCACTTCACCGTTAGTGCCAATATCTATAAACAGTGAGGGCATTTCCTCTTTGTCAAGCCTGATAGCAGTGGCGCCGGAAGTTATATCTGCACCTACATAGGCTGCTACACTTGGAAGTGTGTAAAGGATCCCACGCCTGTTTATGTCTATTCCTACTTGAGCTGCTCTTATTGGCGGGATAAAATTTGCAGCAGGAAGGTATGGCTCTCTCCTTATGTTTGCGGGATCTAAACCAAGCATGAAATGAATCATTGTTGTATTACCAGCGCACACAATAGATGTTACATCATCAAGATTTATATCGTTTCTCTTAACTAGCGTTGAAACGAGATTGTTTATGTCCGATACTATCGTCCTTTGCATTTCATCCAGGGCTTCATTCTGTATTACGTATATTATCCTCTGGATATAGTCTTCCCCAAATTTCATTTGTGTATTATAAGTAGCTTCGGAATCAATGACCTTTGAGGGCTCAAGTTCAAGCAGGCTTGCAACTACGGTAGTAGTCCCTATGTCGATTGCAATGCCATAATTTCTCTGGCTGGTATCACCAGGTTGAACCTCAACTACTTCCAGTGTACGGCCTCTATGTCCCAGTGTTACAGTTACTGCCCAGTCATTTTGCCTTAGTGCTTCAGGCAGTTGTTTTAATATACGATAACCGGTTTGCATAATGTTTAAGTCTACTCCCTCCTTCATCATGATTGCTTGATAAAGGCGTTCGTGGTCAGCAACGTTATCGTCCATAGTGGGAGGTTCCAGTTTGAGAAACACCTTTTTTACTAACGAGTCATGTTTGAACTGTGCTTTATTTAGTATAGCATTCCATGTTAACGAATGCTGTTCATTCTGGTCGAAAAGTATCTTCTTTCCCTCAAGTCTGGTTTCCTTGGGGATCAGAATTTGCAGATCACTGGTAACCCGCGCCTCACATGCAAGTATGTAATTCTTTTCTGTTTCCTCACTACTTAATAATTTTGTTGCCGGTGCATCAATCTTGCCACTCGAAAGGACAACCTTGCACTTTCCACATATGCCATCTCCTCCACATATACTATTAATGTAAATATTAGCCTTATGTGCAGCATCGAGGACAGTATTTCCCTTCTCGATTTCTACAACCTTATCATTGGGGAGGAAATGTATCTTGAAAGTATTATTTTCAGACATGATTACTATAAAATGGACAAAAAGACATGAAGGTATAGGATCCTAATGCCAGGTAGATTTTAAATATGTTGGTAATCCAGATGCCTCTTTTGGACCTACCAGTACTTCCCATTTAGTAGTTTCCTGTATCTTAGCCGAAAGTACTGCCACAAGGCCTGGAATAATGAGTTTTTTATGTTTTACCTTTTCTTCTAGCTGTGCGTCAGCCATGGCCTTTGCAACAACATTTTCATTTAGTTTATCACCAGAATATGCTGTTAATACTGAGGTTCCTTCCGTTTCAACAGCCAGAATGTAAGCCGGCGTACGGCTCGCTTCCACCTCTCCTTCTACAGTATAGTAAGTAAGCGAGAAATTTGTCGTAAACATGACAGGTGAATTTTCATTAGCTTGACCGACTTCATAAAGTTTTGGTTGAACCTGCACAGGTTTTTGTGGGTCAGTAAATATGTTTTGGCGAACAGTCAACAATGGCATAATCTGCCATGGTTCACAAGCGTCTACTACCACTATTCCAGCATATTTCGCTAAAAAAGCGCTTGCGCATGCAATCTCCTGGCTGGGGTCACCATTTGGTATATACGTTAAAGCCGGGAAGCCAAGCGGACGAAATGCCTTTTTTAATGCAGATCTTCTTATTTTGGTGAGTCCCTGTAAAATTTCTTTTGTATTTTCAGAGTTTTGGTGCAAGACCATTTCTGTAACGCCTGTTCCCTTGATTTTCTCAGTCAGGTCTGCTAGTTCTTCTAAGGTAGGGGAGCTTACGGTTAAAGGGCAATTCTTTTCCTTTGCAATATTTGCCATTGGTTCCCAGTTTTCTGCATTTGCTCCATGGATTAAGGGTTTCTTGTCTGCGCAGGTCTCTAAAGCAGCCTTCACATTATCAGCTGATTTGCTCACCAGTATCATAGACAAATGTGTGTTACCGCTTACCTCCTTTGCCCTTTCAGAAAATTTTGACGCATCTC
This sequence comes from Candidatus Scalinduaceae bacterium, assembly GCA_046757465.1. Taxonomy (GTDB): domain Bacteria; phylum Planctomycetota; class Brocadiia; order Brocadiales; family Scalinduaceae; genus Scalindua_A. The sequence continues at coordinate 36,178 of JBHHYH010000010.1, forward strand.
CACTATTATTTTGCAATGCAATAAGGTCTATTTCAATCTCAGTTCCCACACGCGTAAACTTGAGACTGTTTATTTTGTTTAATCTTTCTTTAAATGCTCCATCGTCAAGGTCGTCACTTAAGGTTATTGCGACTCCGGTTGGATTATAGAACTTTTCGTCATGCCTGAAGAGCACGTTTTCTTCGCCTATTTTTACTTGTTTTTCGCCTGTTCCTATGGTTACTAGCTTAATCGGTGGCGCTGAAGCTGCGCCAAGCTTGGCTTTTGCTTCTTCGCTTACGTCCGGGCAATCCTTCAATTCAGCTTTCTTTTGCGCCAACTGCATTGCAAATGCCAAGCATGTTGGCCTGCCGCATTTTTTGCAGTTTGTCTTTGGGAGAAGTTTAAAGATCTCAAGTCCAGTCAGCGCCATATATTTGATCCTTTATTTTAAAGTATACATACTTACTTAGTATCATCTAGTGTCTTAACAATTTTGCTTATTAACCCGTATTTAATTCCCTCTTCGGCAGACATCCAATAATTTCTCTTAGTATCGTTTTCAACCTTTTCAACCTTCTGGCCTGTTTCTACAGCTAATAATTTATTAATCTTCTCACGGCATTTCAGTATCTCACTTGCTTCTATTTGGATATCAGATGCTGTGCCATGAACTCCTGTGGATGGTTGATGAATAAGTATTCGAGAATTTTCCAGGCTGAATCTAAACTCCTTTTTTGCACCGATAAGGATTATTACGGCTGCGCTGGCGGCGACACCGGCACAAATAGCCTTAACTTTTGGTTTAACAAATCTCATCATATCGTATATGGCAAATCCTGCATCCGCATCTCCACCGGGAGAATTTATAAAGATTTTAATATCTTCCTTAGGGCTTTCCTGTTCAAGTATTAAAAGTTGAGCAATCACCCTTTGGGCCAATCGCTTGGTGATTTCGTCTGCAATTACTATAGTTCGGCTCTTCATGAGCTTTTGTGCTAAGATGTCAAAACGTTGAATGTTCACTTCTTCCTCCTCTTCTTCTTCCTCTTCTTCTTGAAAATGTATATAATCCATATTCTTCTTTTTCCTATAGATAGATTTTATTCCTTTTTCTAAAACATTGGGTCCATTGCGAGCGCTGGATGATTTACTTTTTGCAAATATTCTAATACTTCTTCTTCTGTTTGAGCTATTGTTTCGTCAGCAATCTTATTAAGAAAATCGTCTAACCCTTCTTCTTTTGCAGCTTCGCTGATTGCATCTCCTATCTCCTCTTTAAGTTGTTTTGGCATCCACACCAGCCTTGCAAGCCCTCCATCGCCTGATATGAATTTATTGCTGCCCATATAAAATTTACTGTGTCCTACAAATCCGGGTGTTTGCACACCACCACCTACGGTTCCTGCAAGCGTTGAAAACTTCATTCCGCATGGAGTCATTCCTGTGTAATCTCTATCTACTGTCATTATACCATTTGTCATTGGTAACATTGCTGATATACATTCAAAGCAGCCACAGCTTGTCATGGGGTCAGTGACCATACTGTACATGCTTACTCGTTCAAATTCTCTATTTGAGTTTTGATACAGGAAATTATTTGCCCCTTCCCACAGCCCCAATTTTTCATCTATTAATTTGCCTTTCTCAATAGGTTGGTTAGGACCTGTTGGTGTTATTTCATAACCAGCCTTACCATCCAACCAGCTTACTGCACCACATAATCCGGAACGTTCGGGTGATATTATACATACATGACTTGGCGCAAAGCTCTGGCATAGTGTACAACTGTAAAATAAGTTCACGGATGCATCTGTCATTCCAAGTGCTCTTTCATCACGTTCAGTAAATGCAGCTTTAGCTTCATCCAGCTTCTTCTCAACATCCTCTTTATTTGTATACAATGTAACCTGAACTTTATCTAATAACGCACTATATTCTTCATGATATTTAGAGTGGATTATCTTGCCTATGTGGAGTATTCTAAATCCACTCTTAAAAGCATCCTTGCTGATTCTGTGCCTGATGATGTCTCTCTGGCCCATATGGAAAAACCCCTGTGCTTCTCCCAGAAAATGATGCGTTCTTCGCTCAAAGATCGGCTCAAACTCACTCTGCATCTTGCGTCCTGATACCTCAACATATATTCCTAATGATTTGCCGGGACCCTGTTCCATTTCATCAATGTCAGGGCCGATGACTTCTATTTTACCATCTTCGATTTCATTATTATCTCTCATTACAACATACTCAAATGCTGGTACATGTGGACCTCCTACCTCAATTTGCATGTCATCCTTTCTTATTCTTTCACCTTCAAAAGCAGGACCATATGACACTGGAATGTCTACCTTGGCAGCGGCCACCTTAAGACCCCTTACTTCAATACACTTCTCTACCATTTTGTCATGTGTTACATTAGGTACTACATGCTCGTATGTACAAACCCCTGTTGGCAATATCGCTGGAATGTCTGTATCTGCGATTGTTGGGAAGCCATAATTAATAGCGCCTGCTGCATTGGCATACTTTTCATCATCTACTTCTCCCAACGCCATTACGAATGCAAAAATTCTGTTCTTGTTATAAATTAAATTCCTTGTAAAATCGGCTGGCGCTATACCTCCAAAGGATAAGGCGGCTTTGTTCGCAAAGCCGAGGGAATAAATAGTAGCCGTGATGCTCTTCCCGAATGGCACTAGTCTTGTCTCCCATCCAAGTTGTACGCCTTCTTCATCTAATTGTTCCGCAAATGATCTTCCGTTAGTGCTTGCAGAAATAAAAATGTATAAGTTTTTTTCCTGCAGTTCGCGCGCTATTTTTACGGCAATCTCGTTGGTGGGTGCGGCTCCTACGACTGCTGCAAATCCAGGTGCAGTACCGTCAACGAACTCTATACCTCGTTCACGCAATATAACGTCACTTGCAGCGCCTAACCATATACCTTCGACTGGGTTCGGACCAATCAGGTATTTACATGCCTCTATTACCTCTTCTGCATAAAGGGTTGCCATACCGGCATCAAGCGCCCAGCCAAGATACGGCAGATATACCTTTTCTTCCGGGACTGGTGGTAACAAAGCCCTTGCATGCCCGAGTGCTTCTTCGCAATCCTCTAGAGTCTTCACTCCGAGACCTGTCGCTGAGTAAATTATTGGTAGATAATAACCAGTATTTGGGAACCCAACCTTGGTATCTTTTCCTTTTGACTCTATTGTCTCTCTTAATTTTTCTTCCGCTTGTTTTACTATTTTGTGCGCCCCCCTTATCGCAGCAGTACATATTATCCTGGACATCTTTACCTACTCCTGTTCATTTAAAAAACTCACATTACTTTGTGTGCCACTTTGTGGCATAACAAGCATGTAAGTCTATTATCGAGTTAAAAATTAATCTTTTTTCCGATGAGAATGAGCAATGCCTGGTTCACACCCGGCTTGTACTTCTGAACCCTCAATCTCAAGTGCGCGTCTATCTGCCATGTCATAAAGCTTTCTCTCCTTCTTCACATTTATGCCCAGCGCATCTCGCTTCTTCTCTATATGGTCTATCATGAGCTTTGCCATCTTGTTAACATCAGGCTCAAATGCCCATTTAGCGCCCACAATATCCTCTAATCCCTCACATAATAATTTATCTAGATCCGGCGCTCCTGCAACCGGCGTCTTCGTCCCAAATATCGTAAAGACACCACTCGTGACAAAGTAATGTCCGATAGTCAGGGCTTTTTCGTGCATCCAGTCAAAACACGCACCTGCTACCGGAAGCTCACTTATATCACTGCCAAGTCCACCTTCCTTTACCATCTCTGAGCACGCAATGAGTATCCTGCTGTTATCCACACATGAGCCTGCATGGAGTACAGGTGGCATTCCCACAGCTTCACATACCTCTCTCAAGCCTTCTCCTGCATATTCCATAAATTCAGGTACCATCATACCTTCCCTGCCACACTCAGCCGCCGCACATCCGGTCTGTACTACCAGAATATTATTGGATATCAACTGCTTTACCAGCGCCATATATGGCTGTTGATCCGGCCATACCGTAGAACTCGTACATCCCACAACTCCAGCCACACCTCGTATCCTGCCATTCATAATATTATCATTAAGCGGTCTGTATGATGCCCTGAATTTACCTCCCAGCATATACTTTATGGTCTCGTGACTGAAACCTATTACTAATTGAGACTTGCTGCCCTTCGGGATAAATACCTTAGACTTGTCCCTGTTGGGATAGTTCTTAATTGCCATCCTTACTATTTCATGCGCCTTCTCGTACGCATTCTCATCATTTATCTCTATATGCTCAGCGCCTACGATCTTTGCCTTGGGAGAAGTCGTTATCATCTTTGTGTGATAATAACCGGCCACATCTACATCCGCCTGCATCACACACTGTATATCCACCGTAATCACCTCTATAGCGCCTGTTGCAATCGCCATCTCCTGCATCTTCATATGCCCCGCAAGCGGTATCCCATGCCTCATCAACATCTCATTCGCCGTACAGCAGACACCGGCAACACTGATCCCCTTTGCCCCCACCTCCTTAGCCTCATTTATTAGCTCAGGATCCTGTGACGCTACTGCTATCATCTCTGACATCTGGGGCTCATGCCCATGTACGAGTATGTTTACCTCATCATCCTTTATCACTCCAAGATTTGCAGTACCACGCGTAGGTTTGGGAGTACCAAAGAGTATGTCCTGAAGCTCTGTGGCTATCATCGCTCCGCCCCAGCCATCTGCAAGTGATGTCCTGCATGCTTGCATAATAAGATTTTTGTAGTTTTGATCAGTACCCATGCCTGTACGATGCATGGATTCTGTTACTTCTCTATCAATAGCCCTGGGTGTTACATCGAGTTTTTCCCATACTTTTTGCCTGTTAATGGGTGCACGAGTCGTAAACCTCTGGGTACCATAAGCCTTACCGAACTCTGCAAGGGCCATTTCTCCAACTTCCTCTGCGATTTCCTCAATCTTACGATCCTTGGTAGAGACATCAAATGTCTTTGCTACCTCAAATAGTTTTTTTGTGTCCGTTATCCTGTATCCGGGCGCCTCGCCCCTGGCCACGGCTACGAGAAGGTGAGCGACTGATCTTCCATGGTCTGAATGAGCTGCTGCACCAGCGGCAACGATACGCGCATAGTGTCTGGCCGCAATAGTGTTTGCATCAGCGCCACATACTCCCCTCCGTGGGCCTCTACCAAATGGGTCAACGTTACATGGCCCCATCTGGCAGTGCCTGCAGCAAAGTCCAAGTTGACCAAAACCACATTGCGGTTGTTGGGAATCGTACCTGTCAAAGGCGCTCTCTATTCCTTGTTCCTTCATTCGTTTAAGTAAATCCAGGGATACCTGGTCTGAGCCTTCATATTTTTTTGTCATTTTACACACTCCTTTAATTTAAACATTACATCTTTAACTTCTGATAATAACTGCTCATTATTACTAAATGCAGCTTCTCCTTTTAAGTCAGATTCGATTAATTTACTGTTATATGAAATCGTCCCCAGTAAAGATATATCGCCAAGTTCATTCTTTAAAAATTCCTTGTGAGTGTCATTCATTACTTTATTTCCAACTGCATAGACAGTTTTTATTCCTAAGTCACCAGCAAGTTTTTTGATCTGAAAAGCTGTATGGATACTTCTTTTCCCTGGTTCTACAACCACTATCAATGCCGTAACAGCCCTTATCGATGCTCGTCCCAAATGTTCAATACCTGCCTCCATATCCACGATAACTACTTCATCTCTTTGTAATATTAAATGATTTAATAATGACTTTAACATGACACCCTCAGGGCAAGCACATCCGCTACCACCACGCTTGATTGTACCGAGGGTCATTAATCTTAAACCATTGTTTGATATAGAATATTTTTCTGGGAGGTCATTGACAGTTGGATTTAATTTAAAAAACTTGCCGTATTCGTCTGGAGATGCTCCGGTACGCTCCTTTATAAGTTCCTTTAATTCAACCAGCGGTGTTATTTTTTCAGCATCCCTAATTCCCAGCGCTGAAGCTAAATTAGTATCAGGATCTGCATCTATGGCTATTACTTTATTCCCTTCATCGGCAAAGAGCTTTGATAGCGCAGCGACTAACGTAGTCTTTCCCACACCACCTTTGCCTGAGACTGCTATTTTCATTTGATTATTACTTAATAAACGAGTAGTAAAGTGCAAAACATTAAATTATACTTTAAAATAATTTTGTGTCAAATGTTTATTGTTACGACAAAAAAAGAAGACGTTTTGTAGTATTGGTATGAGAATAGAGTCAATTATCTGAAAAATAAACATTTTCAGTTTTTTTCTTTTTGTTGTAGCTATGCCACGTTATGATACAAAAAATCAAATATCCCGAAGGGTTTTGATTAAATATATTTATGACTGATATAAATAAGAAATTAATAGTTTTTGATACTGACGGCGTAATCTTCAAAAGCCAATTGTTGTTACGTCTTTCCTGGCATTCAGGTGTTTTTACTTATTTACGAGCTTTGTTTCTATGTTTTATGTTTGGTATTAATCGTTTAACTATGCGGGTATTGCTTGAAAGGGTATATGACAAATTAAAAGACGTAAAGGAAGAAGAATTCTGGCGAGTGTATTATAAAATGAAGCTGGTAAGAAGCGCTGAAGAGGCAATTCGCTGTATTAGGAACAATGGTCATTACGTTGCCTTAATAAGCAGTGGTGTACCTGATTTTTTAATGAGACGTCTTGCAAAAAGATTACATGCAAGTTATGGATATGGAATAGATACAAAGATGGATAAAGGTATCTTTACTGGTGAAATTAGCGGTTCTCTTTCTTTTCATGAGGGGAAGGTTCAAGTTGTTGAGCAGATACTGAAAGAAAACAGAATTACGTGGGATGATGTAATTGTAGTAGGGGATGATCGTAATAATCTTGATATTATGGCTCTTGCAAAGGTCAGTATTGGTTTTAACTCAAATTATTCTGTTCGTAAGAAAGCAAAATACCTGGCTGATGGCAATGACTTGAAAGAGGTTCTAAGCTATATTGAGTTTGAGGAAGATCCGTCTTTCTCAGAATTAAGCTCAAAATTGAGTCAGGAGTTTACCCATTCATGGCGCCAGGAATTTAGACGCAAAGCCATTCACTTTGGCGCTGTGTTGGTTCCATTATTTGCAGGTGTTAACTTTACACTTACGCTAGATCTGCTGATAATAATTACGGTGTTATTTATGTTTTCTGAATTGCTAAGGCTTAATGGGATTTCATTTCCTATTATGAACCTTATTACGAGATTATGCATACGCACCGGTGAGCAAAGGCGTTTTACCTTAGCCCCTGTTACATTATCACTGGGTATAATACTTTCCCTGCTACTATTTCCAAAATTAATAGCTTGTATTGTTATAATTATAGTGGCTTTTTCTGATAGCATAGCAACCGTAATTGGAAGATTTTATGGAAGACTTAGAATACCCTATAATCATGGAAAAACCGTGGAAGGTTCAATAGCTTTTTTTGTCTCTGCCTTTGTGTGCTCTATTCTTTATGTGCCTTTAGGGATTGCATTGATAGTGTCTTTTGTTTCATGTATAATAGAGTCATTACCCTTCAAAATAGATAATATATCGGTCCCTTTGGGGACAGGATTTTTCTTAGAAATGATAACCAGCCCGACCATGTCGTTCTGGCGGGTGGGTTAGCTTATTTTGCTTGAAAGAGTATGATGCCATGAGGATACTGGGAATTGATTATGGTGAAAAGAGGATTGGGCTGGCTATCAGCGATCCATTGGGCTTAACTGCTCAAGGGCTCCCAACAATTGAACGTGCAAACGGTGAAGATTATTTAGAGAAGTTGGCTGACGTAATAAAGGAAAAAGGCGTAAGCAGGATAATCGTTGGTCTTCCCAAAAGCATGAATGATACTATAGGGAAGAAGGCTGAGGAGGTTCTTGAATTTGTTGAAGTACTTAAATCAAACCTCAATCTTCCTGTTATGACTGTCGATGAACGACTGACAACCGTAAGGGCGTACAGGGCCATGTCAGATACTAAAATGTCATTAAGAAAAAAGCAAAAGAAGGTTGACATGATTTCCGCACAATTTATCCTTCAGAGCTATCTGGATAGAAGTAAAGAGGACTAAAATAATTCAGGTTAAGTAGTCAGGTAAAGGTTACGATGCCAGTTTGGTTTAAGGGTCAAGTAGTTCCACACTTTACCTTAACCCAACTACCAGACCGGCTTCCTTGCCTTAACCGTTACCCTAGCCTAAACTTGTGTAATTCTTTGAATTACGGCAATGCCAATCAAAGGTCGGAATTGCTTAGTAATTTTGTTCTGGATTTAGGAAATAAGATACTAAATGGATGGGACAAATAATTCTCAACTAAAACACAAAAAACCCGAGCTGGTTGCTCCTGCGGGAGACATGGACAAGTTAAAGACAGCTATTGCGTACGGTGCTGATGCGGTTTATGCAGGTGGTAAGGAATTCAATTTAAGAAATGCTGCATCTAATTTATCTTTCAGCGATATTGAGAAGGCCATCGATTATGTGCATGAAAGAAACAAAAAAATTTATATACCCCTTAATATATTTGCCCATAATCACCACATTCCTAAAATAGAACAATATCTAAAGGAATTATCAAAATATCCTGTTGACGCCTTAATTATATCTGATCCGGGGATACTAGAGATTGTTAAGGATGTCCTGCCTGAAATACCCATCCATCTCAGTACTCAGGCTAACTGCACAAATAGCAAATCAGCAGAGTTCTGGTTCAGACAGGGTGTTAAGAGAGTTGTACTGGCAAGAGAAATGTCGTTGGATGAGATATCGGAGACAAGCTCTGGTGGCAGTTACGAAACAGAGGTTTTTGTACATGGCGCCATGTGTATTTCTTACTCAGGAAGGTGTTATCTTAGTTCATACATGGCAGGCCGTGGCGCAAATGAGGGAGATTGTGCGCAATCGTGTAGATGGAAATATTCTATCGTAGAAGAAAAACGCCCCAATGAGTTCTTCGATGTTTTCGAAGATGGAGGGCTTACGTCGATTATGAGTTCTCGTGACTTATGCATGATTCAACATATTCCAGAATTGATATCTGCAGGTATTGATGCGTGGAAAATAGAAGGCCGAATGAAGAGTCAATATTATGTTGCTACCGTGACAAGGATATATCGTGAGGCAATTGATGCCTTTTTTAAGAATGATGTTTATGAGTATCAAAGCAAGTGGCTGGATGAATTGAAGAGGATTAGCCACAGAGGATATTGTACCGGCTTTTTCTTCGGCAGTCCGGGTGCGAACGGACAAAACGTAAGTTCTGGAGATGGATATGTTAGAACGCACAAAATCCTTGGCTTGTTTGACAGGCCTAAGGATGGAAAGTTTGCTGAAGTGTTGGTCAAGAACAAGATTGAAGTGGGTGACGACATTGAAGTGATGGGAAAGAGACCGGAGCAGGACTTTGTTCAAAATATTAAAGAGATGTATAATCAAGAAATGGAGCCAATCGAAAAGGCAAACCCAGGGCAACGCGTATTTATCATCCCCGAAAGACCTGTTGAAAAATACTTTATGATAAGAAAAAGGATGAAGCCTTCCTGTGCTGAAACCATCTGACATAATCCGCAAAATTCATATTTGACCTAAACTAGTTTATTTGTTACATTTTTAATTAAGATTACCCTAATACCTAAAAGGAGATAAAAAATAATGGCAAAACTTACAAATACGATACACCCTGTTACCATTGACAAACCTATGGTATTGATTCCAGTTGAAGAATATCTTATTTTACTTGAAGAGGTAGGGTATAAACCTACCCCAAAATTAGACCGCGAGATCACTCAAGCCAGAGCTCGTTTCCGCAATGGCAAAACCATACCATGGAAATCTTTGAAACGTGAACTCAAGTAAATATATAATTGAAGTTGATCCAAAGGCAGCCAGAGATCTTAAAAAACTCCGTCGTACTAATTTTGCTCTTACCAAACGAATTATCAAACTTATTGGTCCATTCCTTCAAATCCATCTTTAGGAAAACCACTCAAAGGTCATAAGCGAGGTTGTTATTCCTTGCGATCAGGAGATTACCGTATTATTTACGAGGTTTACGTTTCTAGAAAGATTATTCATATCATTCGGGTAGGACACCGAAAAGATATCTATCGTTAAAATCCCAAATTCGCTTTAGTTGAACATAGAAAGGAAAAAGACGTACGCAATGTGATGAGAGTGTTCCTTTCCATAAACGTAAATGTGGTAAAAAAGCACCACGTTAATAGAGGTAACCCCCTTCATCCATCTTTCCTTAATTTCTTATTCGTCTATGTATCAAGTCAAGACCTGATAATATGAGAGATGATTCCTAACAAGAGTGCAGATTCTTGTCGAGGATATTCTCATGAACAAAGGTTGGAATTTTATTATCAATGACCTCTCAGGGGAGAGGTATGCCCTCCATTTTCCCATGGCCGCCATTTCTTCAGGCCACAAACGTGAATCTGGCAATAAAAAAAGGCAGAGCCATTTCTGACCCTGCCCTCTTCTCCAGTTTAAGTCTTACTATATGATCATTTACTTACGATGAACAACTATATTACCACCTCCTATTGGTTGATCAGTACCGTTGTCATACTTATCGGTTTCGACACCTCCAAATTCCTCCCAAATCCTTATTCTAAAGGTATCAGGGGCAGTATCTCCTGCCCAGATCATAAACTTGTAATCACCTGCACCGTTGATGGTACCTGATCCCTTGAACTTAGCATAGTTAGCACCAGTTACCACTAGCCATTGGTACTCAGAACTGTGAAAGTTTAAGTCTGCTGCCTTGAATACAAACTCGGTTTGACCGGTTGGTATTGTAGCGCCTTTCTTGTACCTGGATACGAACCCAAAGTTCGCTTTGCCTGTAGCGATAACATCATCTTTATACGCTCCCTCTGGTGAATTTATCCAACCACCACCAGTTACGAAGCCTGCACTTGGGTCATAAACAGCTAATGTAACTTCTGTCTGTGAATCTGCTAACAAACAATCATCACCATCGAATGAAATCGTAACCGTATAAACACCAACCGGAACGAAAATCGTCGCTTCTGCGTTACCAATGGTAATGGTATTATCGGTTTCGGTAAATGTGTTACCATAACCATCAACAAGAACAAATAATACGGAACCAGCAGTAACAGGATTAGAATCCGCGTCCACAATCGTAACGCTCACAGTGACATTTCCTGTCGGCACAACAAATGCTCCGGTATAGCTGGTAGTAGTATCTTTGCCACCGCCCGGGTAACACACTGCACAGTCATCATCACAGTCGCCTGATATTGCCGTTAACTCTGATTCTACTTTATATCCCGTAGGTCTTTCGCATGAGGTTGTATCTGTCGTACCGTCTGAATAACCGTCACCATCTGCGTCTTTGTACCATGTTTGACCCGGATGTTCGTTTGCATCATTATCATCGCAATCTGTATTATCTTCCACATAACCTTGAGGAGCTTCACAGGCCTGCATCGAAATAGCAGGATTACCAAAACCATCTCCATCAAAATCGAAGTAATATGTAATTGCATCTTCATCAATTTCACCGTCGCAATCATTATCCTTGCCATCACATAGCTCTGGAGCACCAGGGTAAACATCTGGGTCTGTATCGTCACAGTCATCTGTAGAAGAGAATCCATCTTCATCTACATCTTGTAAAAGCTCAAGCTTTGCCACAAAGGCGTCTCCTGGATCAAGAAAGCCCACATGCCCATTGTAGGTCTCATCAAAAGCCCCTTCCGTCGTGGGGAAGTCGCTTTGCTTCGTATATCCCGTCACATAGACATTTCTTGATGCATCTATTGCGATGCCTCCCCCATGGTTACCTTGAAGATGATCGTTTTCAGAATTATGCCCACCAAGGAATGTGGAGTATAAGAGGCTAGTGCCTGTGGGATCTAGTTTGGATACGAAGACATCCTCACCAGAACCGTTTTTGCTCGGATCAAAGGCATCAGGCGTAGAGGGGAAGTACACAGAACTAGTAGTTCCTGCCACGTAGGCATTGCCTGACGTATCTACTGTTATATCAGCCTCCCAGTCCACATCTTCCCCACCCAAGAAGGTTGAGTAAACCAGACTAGAGAATGTGGAATCTAGCTTGGCCACAAAGACGTCCCCATTTGATGTAGATCCGTCAATACCATATATTTTATCAAAAGCGTCTGGCGTGGTGGGGAAGTCGCCGGACAAAGTCACTCCCGCCACGTAAACATTACCCGATGTGTCAAGAGCTATGCCAGTACCCTTTTCGCTATGGCTCCCACCAAGGAGTGTGTAGTACAACACGCTGGGGCTTGTAGAATCCAGTTTAGCCACAAACGCATCATAGTCTCCTCCATTAAAGTCCGTATCATAAGCCCCCTCTGTGACAGGAATATCGGAAAAAGGCCAAACCTCTCCTGTAACATAAGCATAACCTGAGGCGTCAATAGCAATACCGATGCCGGCATCATAATTGCCGCCACCGAATAATGTGGAGTAAACAAGGCTAGTGCCAGTAGGGTCCAATTTAGTTACAAAGGCATCTGCACACTGACCAAATGGAACACATTTACGTATAGTGCCGTCGGTAGTGGGAAAGGTTTCACCATAAGTCAACCCAGTCACATAGGCATGGCCTAATGCGTCAACGGCTATATCGTAGAGTCTGTCAATGTGGTATGTCCCAAGGTAAGTAGAATACATCAAGCTAGAGCCTGTGGGATCCAATTTAGTTATAAATGCATCTTCTCCCCAATCCCAACGGCCGTCATACACACTATCATATGCCCCTTCTGTGGTAGGGAAGTCGGAGGAAAAGGTAACACCCCCTACGTAGGCATTTCCTGATGTATCTATTTCTATACAGGTGGCCTTATCTCCATTTCTGTACTCTGTACCGCCCAAGTAAGTGGAATAAATAATGGTAGAACCTGTGGGATCCAATTTGGTCACAAACGCATCATAATGACCGCTGTTTGTTGTCTCATAAGCACTAAATGTGGTAGGAAAGTCTAGTGACATAGTACTTCCTGCCACATAAGCATTGCCAAAAGCGTCTACTGCTATATCAGCACCACCATCCGGGTGAGAACCGCCTAAGAAAGTAGAGTATACCAGACCTGGGTCTACGATGAGGGGATATTTCCTGTTATAGGATCCAACCTTAAAGCCGTATACATACTCTTCCGAGTTGCGAGATGCGAGTTTTGCGTTCTTTAGGAGTTTAAATCCTCCTTTAACTTCCACCCGTTTGCCATCTATGTCCTGATAACAATATGGCCTATTCTGAATTACTTTACCTTCTTTAAGGCCAATCTCCAAAGCTCCTTCTTTTGTAATACTTAAAGCCTGAATACCCTCATACGCTAATCGTACAATAGATAAATCTATACCAGGTTTTACCATGATGTCATATTCCATTTGATGGTTATTACCATAAAACTTCATATCTATGCCCTTGTAAATATTCTCATAAACCACTGCCTGATAGGTGGGTATATTAGTCTTCCATTCTTTAGGATCGTTACCAATGAAGTAATTGACCTTACCTCTTTGCATACCTTCTGCAATGATCTTTGGGTTTTTGTTAGCGCCAATAGGTGTCAGTTTTATAGTCTCTGATTTTAGATTCTGCCCACCAGCCGTTTGTTGGACTTGGTTTTTAGATTTGGTGGTTTTTGACTTCGGTATTATTTGTTTATTGTCTTTAGTATTAATTGCTTCAGCATTTATTTTTTTATCACTAATTAATTCCAGGTATATCCCATCAGTGGTAAAATACGTGCTGTGGCCACTGCTTCTTTCATAAAACTTTACCTTGTTATCCATCTGACCGCCATTTTGGACAAACGAGAGTGGTAACTTACCGTAATTCTCATTTAATTTAGCCCGAGTAGCCTTGTCGGGTTTGGTAGTTGTGGCATCAGTTGCACCCGCATTTACCAACCCCGCAGAACCAATAATAATACTAACTGCTAATGTCATTACAAAAACTCGTTTTGTCTCAAATATGTCTTTCATAAAAAATCCCCTCCATCTTAATTGTCCAAATAATGCTATTAGTTAAACAAAATGTTTTATTGTCTATAGCTTTTTTACAATTAATATTAAATTTTAAAAATATCGTAAAATAAAAAAGCCTTACTACTAAAGATGCTAATGAATTCGATCAGAATTCACATATGCCATCCTTGGCAGTAAGGCTTTCTTTTCTATGACTTCCTTATAAGTCTTAGGAACTATTACGTCTCCTCCTGTACATCCCTTGTACGTGAAGACCCTTTGCTTCCTAGCTGATCCCTTGGGTTGCTACCAAAATGGATATAATCAGTCTTAAGCAAGGTCACCTCCCTCTCATGAGGATTCCAGAGCTTATTTTTGGATCAAACCTTCATGCCACTAAGTGGCACCACGAAGGGTGAAAATCTAGATTCCCTGTTTGCTAACCAGGTAGGCCGTTCCTCGGGAATGACACTAACTTTAATTGTGGAATTACATAGAGTACTACAAATTGTCATTCCCGGCCCCGATCGGGAATCTATTTTCGGGTTAAACAAAAAGGAATTTTGAAAATCAGGAGATTCAATTGATTTATTTGAAACGTTTCGTAAATACAGAAACGGGATATAAGTGATTGAATTGATGTATGATTAGGTTTCTGTATAGAATGCAGAAATTGCAGATACAGGCGTGAGACAATATGCGGAATATTAATAGTAAATGCTGCTTTTTGCATTATTACCCCTCCTAAAGTATGAAATGCATGCAACTACTAAAATTTGCTGAAACCAAGTACAAGCCAAACGTGGGTGAAATTGTTAGTTAATAATGAACATAGAGTATACACTCTATTTTAACAAAATAAAACAAAGCTTTAATAAACTAAGTAATCCATTCTTACAAAAATTGAAGTAGAGTACATACTCTATATATGCTAAATCGTTTCGTCAAGAAAAAATTGGCAATGACACAAAAAATTTCTTGATGTTATAAACTGTCTTACACAGTCTAGGACAGACATGGTAAAGATTGGAGGATGATGGCAAAGGAATCTAAGTTGTAAGATTGAACGATTTATGAATAAGGTAATGTGTCTGGAGCTTAAGGTTGTGTTTGGAAAAAGAAGGAGATAGGGGGGGTGTTCTATGATGTGGATTCTTTGATGTGATGATAAAGGGGACAGGCTACTTTTTAACACGTTATACGCAATGCTGCCAGACAAACCACTTTAAACCCTTGGCGGTTATAACCTCTTTACGGTAAAAAAGTAGCCTGTCCCCTTTATCGTTCCATCAGCTTATTTACTGCGTGAAATACATCCTCCGTACATCCCTGTACGATAAAAGACCCTTTACCCCCGTCAGAGAATTTTTTTAACGGGGCAAGCTCTGCGCCCCCTGATCGCTCAGGGTTTAGTCTTGCATAACCCCAACCGTGGGTTCAGATTTGCAATCTGAACCCTATATTTTCCTGGCTACTGCTGGCTGAGACAGTCAATGATAGGTTTTGCCGCGTCGATGAGCGTGCCTGCATCCTCATTATCAATATGGTTGTAACGCTGTGCCTCCACCTCATATATAAAAGCGTTAAGTGCGTTAGTCGCGACCACGTCATTGTTCGGATTTTCATCTTCAAGAGACTTCAGAGCGGTATTCAATTTCGCCTCCAGACTGTTAGAGGTTCCTTTCTGGAGACCCAGTTCGTTTACGTCATTAATGAGCTGTTCAATTCCACCTTCGCAGGATTGGCTGTACTTGATTGTGGCATAGTCTTCAAAGGCTCTGCCTCTGTCGTCTACGGCTCCGACGCTACTCCCCGTCACGTAGACATTGCCCCGGCCATCCACGGCTATGGCATTGGCAGAATCATTACCTCCCCCATTGTAGCGGGCTACCCATAGCTCATTGCCACTACTATCGTACTTGACCGTGGCATAGTCTAAGCCGATACCGCCGTTGCTCCACCCCGTCACATAGACATTGCCCGCAGCATCCAAGGCTATATCATTGGCAACATCAATGGAAAATTTCGTTGCTGGTCCGTCATATCGAGACACCCACTCCTCGGTTACCTGTGCCTCGGCAACATCTGCGGGGATGGTAGTTCCGAAAAAAATAAAGACCCATCCCATAATCAAACCCAAACCCCACCTTCTATATTTATGCATTTTAATCTTCACTTTACCCTCCTTCATAACACGATACCTACAGTATTATAAAACCTTGCTTTATAACCTCCCCTTTATCCCCTCCTTGCCAAGGAGGGGAAAGAGGGGAGGTCTTTAACAGTTACCTAATCTGGTTTATTGAACAACCAATGGTTCACTGTACAATGTAACGGGAACGGAATCCCCATATGGGTCGGTGGCATTGCCGAGAAACAGGATAGGTTGACCGTCAAAGATTATTTCTGGCGGGACAAAGGTGACAGCCGACCATTCAACCATAATCTCCTCACCCGCATACAGGACATCCAGTGAGAGGGTATTTTGCCCTGGCTCAGACAGGAATGCACGGTCCATCGGCTGGAGGTCTACGGCTGTCAGTAAGTTCGATCCCGTGTTTCGGATAGTGATCTCCACGGTGGTCAAAAACTCGCCTTCTGTCTCCTGGGAGGAAATCAGCCGATGGTGAGCAGTCAGCATAACTCCACCCTGCGATGGCAGGGTGTATAAAAGAACGAATACCCAGCACAAAATTGCAATACTAAATAATTTTTTTCTTACGTCCATAATGACTCCTCCTTAAATATGCCTAAAATACGTAATCGCCATACTACAATTTGGTAAACTGTATTTGTATTTTCTATCTCATAATTAATTGTATTATTTGTTAATTTATTGACCATATCAATTATAAATATACTTTAAAATAAAAAAGCCTTACTGCTAAAGATGTTAATGAATTCGATCAGAATTCACATGTGCCATCCCTGGCAGTAAGGCTGTCTTTTCTAATACTACTTCCCTGTAAATGATAGGACTTTTACTCACATCCTAAATACATCCCTCTATAGTAAAAGACCCTTTTACCGTGCGTCCCCTGATCACTCAAGATTTGTTTTTATCGTGGGTAATTGTGTTACTATTAAGTAACTTAAGAGTGCGTCATTTTACTATTCGTATCCCACTTTGTAAATAGACTTTTTACCCGATTTAGACAATAAAGGGGACAGGCTACTTTTTTACGGGAGGTTATAAGCGCCAAGGGTTTAAAGTGGTTTTTCTGGTAGTATTACGTATAACTTGTTAAAAAGTAGCCTGTCCCCTTTATCCTGTGTGCGGCGAGGTAATATCTTTCCTGGAAACGCATTCTAAATTCCAGGTTGGGGTTATTAATGAGAGCATGAAATAGATTATATTTTAGCAAACAATTTAAATCCCCCTTGATCCCCCTTTAGCAAAGGGGGAATGGGGGATTAGTTTATTTACTGCGTGAAATACGTCTTCCGGCAGAATGGATGTCATACATTCTGGATCAGGGCACGTTCTTTTCTTGCATGGACTGCACCATAATTCCTTTCTTACGACTACCGCTTTACCATGATAGGGACCGTAGATGACAGGGTCTTTCGGACCATAAATTCCAATTGTGGGAATATCAAGGATGGAGGCAATATGTAGTGGGCCGGTATCTCCGCCAATAAAAAGGTCTGCACGACGTATCAGTTCTATGAGTTGTTTTATGGATTTGGTCTTGCACGCAACAAGTGCTTTGTGTTTCATATTCCTTACTATTTCCTTAACTACATTAATCTCACCAGGCCCCCATGAAAAAATAACATTAGCCTCATAACTCTCCAGTATCTTATCGGCCAACAAGGCATAATTTGAAACAGGCCATTGCTTATAGGAACCAAACCGCTTGCACAGGGATGAACAATGATTATGGGGAGGGAGTTATTAATGTTAGTATCAAGGAATTTGGATATATGCTCCTCGTCCGCTCTCGATACTGGGAGTTCGGGTCTGTGGAAGGTGGTTTCAATGTCAAGACCCCCAAGCAGTATCTTTTCTGGTTTCTTAATCATTAACATGCCCATGGCTATTATTAACAGATAAAAGTCCACCGGGGTTGGATCCTCCTCAAGATGCAATGTCATTGATTAAGTAGCGGAAGGTCATGCCAGAGGCAGATCTGCCTAGTGGTACGACTTTAGCCTTCCATTTATAATATTGCAATCATAGAAATGGAAACCTGAAGCTTGCGCTACAGGTATTATACTTTTGTGGATTAAATTTATAACTTGGTTAATTTGGATCTTAAAGTCTTGTCCCAAAAAGTAACCTCACCACTTCGCTTTACTTAGGAATTGCTCTGATATTTTTTTAGATTTTTATATCCTGTTATCCTGTCAAATAATTCCTCAATTCCTTAATTTTTTCCGTGGGGAATTCCCACATTCTAATATACATTCGGTCAGTATTTCCGGATTCAGTTCTGAAATTGAATCTTGAGAAAATGACCATGTGCCTTTGATAACCTTTGCTATAACTTCTCTATCGATCGCTTTCCATCTCAATCTTCGCTCAAGGGTAGATACAAATTCAGTTGTCGAGAAAAAATCGCCCGTAATGATAATGTCCTTAATAATATTATTCGTAACTATCATATGAACGTTTACCATACCGGCCTTAGTCTTTTTCCTTACTGCAGTTGTTTCGCTGGATATCAACGACTTCTGGTATATCCATTCATCTGTCAAATACCTCTTCCTTTCAAGGGTCTTAATACCAGAAATCTCAGAATCAGTTAACGGTACATTATGCAACTTCATCTGAAATGCATTTTCAAATCCTATTTTTAAGAATCTTTTCAACTTATCAATTGTCACCCTTCCTCCACATTCCCTATTCACGGTAGTGAGTCTATCTTCCACTTCTGTGATTTCCTTATCTGATATCTTCTCAAAGGGTATCTTAAGCACGCTGGCCATAAGCCTGATATCGATGTCTAACAATATGCTGGCATGAAATAATGCGTTACCGTTTTCTTGCACACATGCAGCTAACCCTGCGATCTTTTTCCCTTTAACAAGGACGTCATTCTTTGGCCTGAACTCAGATTGAATCCCTAATAATGATAACGCCTCAATTATTCCCCCGGCATAATCTTCAAAAACTTTTCTTGTTGAGAAAGGAACATTGTTTTTCCTTGAACCATTCGCACCCCCGGGGGGGATAATTATGGCAACTCCCAGCTGGTTACGTCCCATAATAATCGTGCCGCCACCAGTTATGCGCCTATTGACTTCAACCCCCAACCTTTTACATTCTGTGAGATTAACCTCTGATTCTGCATCTTGAAATCTACCCAGAACAACGCAGTGATCTCTATACGTATAAAGCCTCAAGATATGACCATAATCAGAACGAGCAGGCGTAAAGGCTTCGACTAAATATTCATCCGTAGCCAAACCAAGGCTTGTAGAGACAGAATCATTTTCTATATAACGCCACAACATGTTTCAGTAAAAAGAGGTTTAAGTTCCTTTTTCCGGGCATATGAAACAATTCCATCCGAGGGGAAAGCAATTCCATCAAGGCCATAATCCACTGCTAACCTGTCCACCTTTATTTTATATTCTCCCATAGGCCTGGCACAACCCAGTATAATAGGACTCTCAGTTATAATTTCCCTAGCCCTTGAAAAGAACTTCTCTATACCATCAATAGATGGAGGGGTGACGTCTTGCATTGGAGTATTCATAAAAGGAGTTAGAATCACCAAAACTAAAGACTTAATTTTATACTTCGCAATGATTTCCAGCGCATTATATTCTCCAATCAATTTGCCGTAATTGAGACCTATAACGATATGCGGTACTACAGGAACATGATACTTATTAAGATAGTATAGAGATTTCTCGTAATCTTTCACTGTAACACCTGAGTGATAAACCTCCTTAATAGTACGATCATCCCCAATTACGTCAAATAATGCACTATCAACATCACTGTATTTAAGGCCTTTAGCCATTTCATCATCCACAATTCCGGTATGAACAACAACCTTCAATCCCAGCTCGTCTTTTACTCTGTGTATGTGTTCATAAAAATCTGTAAGCGGAACCTTTCCGTCAGAATCACAACCACCGGAGATAAGGATTCCTTTAGCATTCTTCCTTGCAAGATCAGTACAAACCTTGAACAGGGATTCTGGGTCGGATACTGATTTCATGTGCTTCAAAAGTTGGCCCTTGCAATGGTCACAGTCTAATACACAATGAGTACCCGTAATACTAACAGGGATAAAATTGTAATGATTTTCCTGCGCCAATTCCGTAGTCTCATAACGTTTTATACTTGGCGCATAAAAGGTAATAGTCTTCACGTAATCGTTATTTCCTCACATTAAAATTTCATTGTTTCTTTCTTAACGGCTTGCTTCTAAAAGAGAATTACGATAGCAAATTTGGTGGATGGTAGCAAAGCAATTTTAGCCTAGCTTCATAAATTGACTCTGTCCTTGAACCTTCAAGAGTCTCAAAACAGAAACCGGCCTTTCCACTTTCCCTATATATTCAGTATAATTGCACTACCCTTTTGGAGATGAAAGATTCTTGGACGTCCTTTTGGAGAAATTCGGTTGGAACTATTTAAATCTCAATAGCGGATATAAAAAAGAAGTGATTGATAAATGAGAAGAGGTCAATTATTTAAAATATGCATCAATTCAAAAAGGCATTTCGCTTCCCCTTATTTGAATGCACAATTTAGTTGTTCTTTAAGTTGCTGATACAGTCCCAAATAAAATCTGCAATTCCAGGAGTATAAATATCGTTATGCGCATTACCACCCTTTAAGTACGGATGATAATAAATCAGCTCTGAAGCATCTACAATTGAGACCTTAGATGAGTCTCCAAAGCCCTGTTTCCACTTTACTTCATCCTGTACTCCAGCAAATATTATATTATAATTATTATCTGTCCCATCCGTTTTAATGGTAAAATGGGTAAAAATGTTTTCAAATTTCTTTGTGTATTTGTGGCCAGGTTTCCCACCTATATACCTGGTACCATAAATAACAGGCGCTGAATTCGCACTATCATGTTTACTCCAGGTAAAAACGAATTTTCTTGCATACTTTTTGAATCTTTCATATGGATAACCTTCAAGCCCCTTATCGTGTATAAACCTTCTAACACTAAAGGCACCTTCCAGTCCTATCACAAGATCAACATCTTGCGGTCTTATATCATCTGTAGCTTCAGTAGGCACTAATGGAGTGCTGAACAATGCCCTTGTAAGAACCCTGGCGCCAAGGCTGTGTCCAATGAGAATTAATGGAATCTCTTTTTCTTTTTTAAGTGGAATCAATATTTCACGTAAAATTCTGTTTCCCCATATGAGTCCAACTTCATCAGCATCATCTGCTTTTGTAAAGTAACTTGAAATTATTCCAGTATATTTAAAGAACTTCCATTTCCATAAAGAAGGCCACGAAATCCCAACAAACAAAGGTCTGAAAGGTTCTTTATCTTCATAATTCTCTATAATTAACCCTAAAAGACTGTTGTAATTTCTAAGAGATTCTTGTTGATCTGTATTCCAACCCATACAATAGAGGAAAATATGAGTATATCGCTCATTATCCTTTATTTCAGCGATTTGCTCCTCTAATTTATCAAGTGCTGTGCTACTGTCTGTATACGCATTTGAAGTGATAAAATTCTTCTCATATGCATTATATAAAACATTTTCCTCAATGTATGGTATTCCATTATACGGATTTCCGTTTATACCGGATTTAAGACGATACTGCGCTATATGAGAAACAAAGGTTATTTTCCTATCACCCAGAATATCTTTTACTCTTTTGTAATTTCTTTCTGATGTCTTATCCTTTTTTAGTTGAACAACAACGTCATAGGTATTATTCGGGTCAATATTTTCTCTATATCCCTTCTCAATACCTACAAGAAATCCAGGATACTTAAGTCCTAAACCACGATCTACTTCTGCAATTCTATGAAAGATCGCGTATTTATCATAACGCGTACCGTACGCTTTTTCTTTTTCCAGGAGTTTTGGAGGATTGCTGCAACCAATTAATAACGTTATTAAAACCAGTAAAAATAGCGGTAAAATACGAAACAAAACGTATTTGTCTTTCATTTCGGCTTTTTAAAAAATATTATTGAAGAACGAAGCGTAAGCTTATCCTTATGTGGACCCTTCTTGAATCTTTGAGTGGATGGAAATCATGCCTAGTCCACTATAAAATAGAAAAAGATATTACTATTTCTAGTGGCATTCTGGCACAATTTCTATAAACAGAATAAATTCCAAAAGGTTTCTTCCTTTTTAATTACCTCCGTTGCCATTACCTCCATTGCCATTACCTCCGTTCTCTAGTGTTGCTGACGGATGTATACCCTCTGCTGCCTCTAGTTCTGTTATAGTAGGTATCTGTCCTGCGAGAGTTTTTGTAACGACTGTTATAGTGTTAGTTACTTCCTTAAACAGTTCTGCACCTTCTTTTGAAAGTCCATCATTGTTTACACTTTGATTTTTTACTGCAATACCCGTATAATACCTTGCCTCTGCATTCACGATCATGCTAACGCCCTGCTGGAAAGCCATCGCTGTTTCTCCTGCTTGCCATACATTTTGCAATGGAGGTACAATCGCACTCGTAAGTGACAATGCGGTTATTATTTCAGTCTCGTCGTGAGAAGAAATTCCAAATCCACCAGCGGCAGAAGCTGTTACCAACCTTATTGTTTCTGATATTTTGCGTGTAAGCCACCCTTTTCTCATACGTGACTGAAAAAGTTGCACCACATCACTTGAAAGCGCTAGAATATCAGCATCAGTAACTTGAATATTTGAGGCATCCCTCGCCTCTGCCCTTTCATAAACTGTGGGAATTTTAGTAGATGCACATGAAGCTAAAGGTATTATTACAATTAAAAATAAGAAATTGATTTTCCCTTTCATTATTCCCTCCCAATAAGTTATAAGGCTTTACATTTAGGACACATATCTCAGGGCTAAATATTTCAAATTATTAGCATTCGACAAATACAGCTTAGGTCTTTGTTTTGTTCTTTAGGATTATTTTCTGAAGTAATGGAAGAGATTAATGAACGGAGTGATGATAAAAAACCATCCTGGTCTTTTGCTTCCATTTGCGTAACTTTGGCATCCTCCTTCATTGCCTCTGCACTTAAAGATGATTTTTGTCCGAAATCAGGAAAGAGATTGAAAGTTATTAGTTATCAATAACACATAAAATACTTCAAAAAAGAGTAAGTACATCGCTTTAGGCTTATATTTGAGCGAAGTCGTTATCCAGCTTCGATATGAATTAGGTATGATTATGTCCGAAGATAGATTTTTTACCCTCCCAATATGATAGGAATGGCGTATATACAGAAAAAATATCCCATTTGTCAATCACTTTTTCAGACTTTTTTGTTTGTCATTTGGGCTGTAAGTGCTAAGTTGCTATCTACTTTTCAGTTAGAATTTTAGTAATATTATAATCAGGTTTTTGTTATCACTTTTTATCATTTCCCTCAATCCGTTTAATAACAAGTATTTTAGTTGCATAATTATCGCTAAATATTCCGAAAAAAGGTGTGCTTTCATTTGCCATTACAATAAAGTACCGTCCCAGAGTTCTACTTGTATCTTATTATTATTTTCATAGAGTATTGTATGACCCATTTCAGCTCTAGCATAGAAGTCTTTTGCCCACCTGCCTTCAGATATTTCTGGTTCAATTATTTTGCGCCAAGTGCCTGTATTTATATAGAACTGTTTTTCCTTAGCCTTATCATTAATGAATACTTCATATTTCGATTCGTGAGTATGGCCAAATAATACATACTTTTTTGCCTTACCTCTTACACCTTCCAGCCATTCAGGTTTGTCTTTAATCTCTTTTAATCTGTCTTTTAATATATTCTCTGCTACATTTCTATAGTGGTCACTTCTATCCTTTTTAATTTGTGAAACATCGGAAAAGAATGAGAGCATACGCCCACTCAGCTTTAGTTTTCCTGCAAGTCCTACCAGAAGGTTTCCGAATAGACCAGTCTTACCACCCTTTATACATCGATACCAGTGTTGAAAAAAATCTGTTTCTAGAAGTTTGTCTACAAGTTTTGCCCAGTCATTCTCCATCTCATTGCCGGTAGATTTATTAATTCTTCCGGAAGATGATAAAGACTTTATCCATGATGATATAACTGTTACCGGCCTAATGTTATCGATGTCTCCAGACCTATGTAAATCTCTTGTAATCACATCATGATATTTATCTGCAAAGACGTTAATCATGTATTTCACTATTGCATCTCCAAAGACAATCCTTTTATCATTGCTTTTGTCAAGGAGGACTCGTTTATTATGCAAGTCGTAAGCATTCCCATGCTCAGCATAAATGTTATTGTCATATAAATTGTGACGAAATTTAATTTTAGTATTCAGTCTATCATTCAAAAGTTTTTGAAGATGTGTTGATTCAAAGATTGGATAATCATGATTCCCTATTACGTATACAATCTCGGTATGACTTTTTGAAGCAAATGTTTGAAGGCGGTCAAAACTTTTTTTGTATGATTTAAAAGCGTCCTTTATTACTTTTTCTGCTATATTTCTTTCAAGCACATAATCAAGCAAAACACCCGAAACCACTGCAGGGTTGAAATGATCAGAACCAAAAGCATCAGCATAATGCACAGTTCTGAAAAGGTCAAAGATATCACCAAGTAATACTAGAGTTAATTTCTTGTTTTCTCTTTTCGATCCATTTCCTTTTTTAGCTTCGGCATATTTTGCTTCTATTGAATCCATAAATTTTATAAACAAACTATCAAATGGACGTCCTCTAAAACTAAAGTCGTCATAGGTAGTATTATCATTTATATGTAAATCACTTACAAAAACCTTCATGGCTTTTCTCCTTTCCAAAAACAATACTTATGTGGAATTTCCCAAGTCTACATGAAAAAAGACAAGACCCTATAAGACCTTTTTAGATAAATAATCGTTTTAATGAAAACCTACACCCATTTAGTTTTAACTTTTAATATCCTTTATGTAGTTATTCCATATTTTTACTGCATAATAAATCGGTGCATGGTCGTTAAGATTATCTGCCGATATTGCATCGAACGCACCTACCTTCCAACTTCCCAACACATTGATTAAGTGAGAAAAGTGCGCATTAAATTGATCTATCTTTTTGTACCATTTTTGGGGATTATCATGAATGTGACCTTCACTATCGATATATTTAACCAAACCAACATGACGATATAATACTGGTGGTGGTACCATAGGAACAACATCGTTATTATTCACGAAGCGATAAGTATTGGCATAATAATTATTGACAAAATCTTCATCCCCGATTCGTGGAGAACCAAAAGTATATACACCTTGCACATTACTACAACGGTCTGCGGCAAGCACAGCTAAAGCCGCTCCCAGACTGTGCCCCGTGAACCAAACAGTTTGTTTCCGTGCAGAATTACTTCTAATATTTTGTATATATTCTTTTATATCATCCCAAACAAGGTCAATTGCATCTTTAAAACCCTTGTGTACTTTTCCACCCTGTTCAGAATCAACAAGTATGAATTTCGCATCGGTAATAATGTCATGTTCCTCTAATTCTGTTCCCCTAAAACAAACAATAATGAAATCATTATTATGCGCTATAAAGCATTGGGTGCCTTTCTTTTTAAAGAATTCTATGTTGTTTACGCCCGCTTTAGCTAGGTTTTCTTTTACAAAATTATCTTCTTTTACATACACCAGCATGGAGGCTTCGGCTAGCCACCATGCATTTACTAATTGAAACTTATTGGATGCAAAATGGTAAGGGTGATCAGAAACATTCTTAAAGTACACATATTCCTTGTTAGGACCAAAAAGTTTTTCGAAGGAATAATCAGTAGGTAATGGTTTTAATTCTAAATCATTCATAGGAAACTATTCCCCTTTTTGTAGATGTTTTTGAATATTAATTCTCACTGATAATGTTTGGAGTATAATTTTATAATCTGATTTCAAGATAAAATTACCTTCTTATCAATTGCTTTAACCCCTATTATCTTTTTGATCATTTAACATGGTCAAAGTTTCATAATATTGACTTTATTATGTTCTCTTGAATTTTTTTGAAGTAAAGGATGAGATTAATGAACGGAGTGATGCTAAAAAACCATCCCGGTCTTTTGCTTCCATTTGCGTGTTTTCGGCATCCTCCATGATTGCCTCTGCACTTAAAGATGATTTGTGTCCGAAATCAGGAAAGAAGTTGAAGCTTATCAATTACGCTACTACGGCAACTTCCCTGTAAAACTTCTTAGGTATGATTATGTCCAAATATAGACTTTTTCCTTTCCAAATGTGTGATAGGAAGGGTGTATATATATAAATATATCTCATTTGTCAACTATTTTTTGCGTGGGAAAAGTCTTAAAGATGTGCAAACTGATTTTAGGCTTGGAGTGTTTTCTTCGCTTTTAACTCTAAATCATAGAATATATTTAGTCAAATCTTCATCTTTTACTATTTCTTTCATCTTTTCTCGTACGTATTTGGCATCGACTACTATGTCCTTACCGTTTAATTCAGGGGCATCAAAAGAATCATCCTCCAACAATTTTTCCATAACCGTATGCAATCTTCTTGCGCCAATACTCTGACCCCTTCTGTTTATCTTAACAGCAATATCGGTTATCTCGTCAATTGCATCTTCTTCAAATCGAAGTTTTACTCCTTCGGTCCTCAATAGTTCTGTATATTGTTTTATAAGTGCATTCTTAGGCTCTGTCAGAATTCGGATAAATTCTTCTTTTCCCAAATCCTTTAGTTCAACTCTGATCGGAAATCTTCCCTGAAGTTCGGGTATTAAATCTGAGGGTTTAGAAACATGAAATGCACCAGCAGCTATGAAAAGGATCCGATCCGTCTTAATCATGCCGTATCTGGTGATAACAGTAGAGCCCTCTACTATTGGTAATATATCTCTTTGCACCCCTTCACGTGATATATCAGGACCGTGTCCGGACTCACGACTTGCTATTTTATCCAGTTCATCTATAAATATTATCCCCGTATTTTCTGCACTATATAAAGCCTCCTTAATAACCTTTTCTTTGTCAATCAACTTTTCCGCTTCTTCTTGCTTAAGAATCTTTCGTGCTTCACTTATTGGAACTTTCTTTACTTGTGACCGTGCCGGAATCATTTTTTCAATAACATTCTGAAAATCAACACCTATCTCCTCAATTCCAGCAATAATGCCTTGCATAACCACAGGTCTTTCCTGAACCTTAATTTCCACCATACGGTCTTCGAGTTTTCCCTGCTTCAATTTGTTTCTAAACTTCTCACGAGTAGTTTTTTGTTCTTCAACAATTCCAGTCTCACTTTCAGTGACTTCTTTTTTTTCAGGTAGTGGCAAAAGCAAATCCAGCAATCTTTCATCTGCATTTGCCTCTGCTTTCACACTAACCTTTTCCATCTGTTCCGTTCTAACCATATTAACTGCTATTTCTACAATATCCCTGATCATTGACTCTACATCGCGCCCATGATAACCCACTTCTGTATATTTAGAAGCTTCAACCTTCAAAAAGGGTGCCTTGACCAAGCTTGCTATCCTTCGTGCTATTTCAGTTTTTCCTACACCAGTTGGACCTATCATTATAATATTTTTAGGTATAATCTCTTCACGTAGTTCATTAGAAAGCTGCAATCTCCTCCATCGGTTTCTAATCGCAATTGCAACTGCCTTTTTGGCATCCTTTTGACCTACTATATACCTGTCCAATTCTGCGACTATCTTCCTGGGTGTCAATTCTTTCACTTAACTTCCTCCACATGTATATTTGTGTTCGTATATACACATATTTCTGCAGTTATTTTCAAGGCCTCCTCCACAATTTGTCTTGCGCTAAGATCTGAATGTTTCACAAGGGCCCTTGCCGCAGCGGTAGCATACGGCCCCCCTGAGCCTATACCTATTATGCCATCATCAGGCTCAATTATCTCTCCATTGCCAGAAATAAGAAGTGAATAGTCCTTATCAACTGCCGCCAAAAGTGACTCTAAGCGCCTTAAGACCTTATCCGTACGCCAGGCCTTAGCAAGTTCAAGTGCGCTTTTTAGCACATTGCCTTGAAACTCCTCCAACTTAGCCTCGAACCTTTCTAAAAGAGCAAAGGCATCGGCAGCCGACCCAGCAAAACCCACAATAACCTTATCATGATACAGTTTTCGTATCTTACATGCTTCTTTCTTAACTATAACTGAACTCATTGTAACCTGCCCGTCACCACCTATGGCTACAGCTCCTTTAAGCCTTACTGATAATATGGTTGTAGATTGGAACATTTGAATGATCTAAATAACAAACTACTCTATCTTAAACTAATATGGTAAGTTAGCAAAAATTCAGTTTTATAAGAAAAAGATCATCTAAATCTACTATCTTTTTGTATACTAACAATACTAACAATGCTTATCAAGTTTTTTAATTGTGGAGCCCCTGCCCGATGGCATGCAACATAAAATCGCTCAATTTATGTTCAAGATTTATCGTATCTACAAAGGAACGCAATGGGTTTGTTTGTATGCATTTATCAATAAGTTGTCAGGTCCTGCAGTTTACAGTTCCGTACTCTCCCCCGGGCTTAATAGCAATACTTCCGCCAGGCTTCCCACAAGTTCTTTAAACTCACTCGGATTGGCCTGAATTATTGGAAATGTATTATAATGCATTGGAATAACCTTTTTAGGTCTTAAAAATTCTACAGCCTTAGCGGCCGATCTTACCCCCATTGTATAGCGGTCTCCTATTGGCAAAAAGGCAAGATCAATATCAAAGAATTCTCCGATTATGTTCATATCACCAAAAAGACCTGTATCCCCCGAATGGTAAATCGTCAATCCTTCTGTCTCTATAACTACTCCAGCGGGGTGGCTATTTAAACTTGAATGGTTCGCATTCACCATATTTATGATTACACCCTCTATATTTATTGTCCCACCTATATTCATTCCTTCAGCTTGAATACCGGCGTTCTCAGCCTCAACTGCTATTTCATGAATTCCAACTAAAATAGCACTTGTTTTCTTGCAAATTTCATAAGCATCACCAATATGATCAGCATGATTATGAGTAACAATAACAATATCAGCGGTATTTATCTGATCCAGGGAAATTTCAGCGATTGGATTATCACTTAAGAATGGGTCAATATAAATAGTCTTAACTCCCTCGATACGTACGGCTGAATGTCCTAGAAAGGTTATTTTTATCATATTTTACCTCCTTAACTTCGATGTCTAAAAATGTCTTGGAATTTCTATAGTCTATTGAAATTATACGTTTGCAACTTTTTTAATGAAGGAGTATTTCAAAAAAAGAACTTAAGCAGGAACACCCTATCTAACGTGGTTTACATTCAAAAACTGACATGATATTTTTATAAGAATTGGTTAAGGGGGTCTAAGAATATGCTGATTCTTATCTTGCTTGAATGCTATGAAAAAAACTTTTATTTGTAGACGTCGATAGCAAAATCTGGACATATCATACCACAAAATTTACATGTGGTACATCGTTTGCCATTTACAAATTGTGCAATATGATAGCCTGAGCGATTTACCTCTGTGGACATCTTTATAAGATCGTAGGGACATACTGTAACACAAAGTTCACAACCTTTACATCTATCTTCATTAATTACAATTTTTCCCATTTTTATATTATATTGAAAAACTTTAATCGAAATTCAATTTGTTGTAATTCTAAATAATCCTTTTCTATGAATCAACAATAAAAATCATTACAAAACACCAATTATCCATGGCTATCATGCATTTTTTGATCATATATCCATTTCAAAAAGCTTATCAAAAGGTAAAGCGTGTGTCAACATTTTAAATCTTCTTTATAATGAACTACCGTGATATGTTCCCCTTGACTTTAAAATTCTTTTATGTCAAAATTTGATTAAAGAATCTTAACAACCATAATAGTAATAAGAATTACACACATTTTTTCAAAATTTGAAATTGAAAGTCAAAAAATTAAAAAAGAGAAAGCCCGTAGGGATAAAAATGAAGAAAGCTCATGAAAGAACTACTAAGTTTCGCACCATTTCAGGTACAAAAGTTAAATCACTCTATACACCACTAGACATCTCCTCCTGCAACTATCTCGAAGATTTAGGCTTACCAGGTAAATACCCGTACACCCGAGGAATACATGAAAATATGTACCGAAGGCGTCTCTGGACAATGAGAATGTTTGCCGGATTTGGTACGGCCAGGGAAACAAATAAAAGGTTTAAATATTTACTCAACCAAGGTGAAACAGGTCTTTCGGTGGCATTTGATGTACCTACAATTATGGGCTATGATTCTGACCATCCACGTTCAAAGGGTGAAGTAGGCAGATGTGGTGTGGCTATTGATACGCTGACAGACATGGAAATACTGTTTGGCAATATTCCACTCGACAAAATAACTACATCTATGACAATCAACTCACCAGCAGCCGTAATCTTCGCTATGTATCTGGCAGTAGCAGAAAAGAGGGGCATCCCTTTTGATAAACTTGGGGGGACAATACAAAATGATACCTTAAAAGAATATATAGCACAAAAGACATACATTTTACCACCAAAAGAATCGGTAAGAATAATCACAAATATAATTGATTACTGTATAGAAAATGTTCCAAGATGGAATACTATCTCGATAAGCGGTTATCACATCAGAGAGGCAGGTGCCACTGCAATTCAGGAACTGGCCTTTACCCTAGCAGACGGTTTTACTTACGTAGAAGCTGCCATAAATGCAGGTTTAGACGTAGACTCTTTTGCTCCAAGGCTTTCGTTCTTCTTTAATTCCCATTCAGACTTCTTCGAAGAGATAGCAAAATTTCGGGCTGCGCGTAGAATCTGGGCAAAGACGATGAAGGAAAAATACGGTGCAAAGAAAAAGGAATCACTCTTATTACGCTTCCATGTACAGACAGCAGGTTGTACGCTAACTGCTCAACAGCCAGAAAACAACATAATCAGAACAGCATTTCAAGCACTGCAAGGAGTGCTAGGAGGAGCACAATCACTCCACACAAACTCAATGGATGAAACACTAGCCTTGCCTTCAGAAAAAGCAGTACTTATTGCCCTTAGAACACAACAAATCATTGCTCATGAAACAGGTGTAGTCAATACTGTTGATCCACTTGGTGGTTCATATTTTGTTGAAACCTTGACCAACAAACTAGAAGACGAAGCTAATACGTATTTTAAAGAAATAAAAAGACATGGTGGAGTATTTAAGTGTCTTGAAGATGGTTACTTCCAAAAGGAAATTACTAAATCTGCCAAGGCGTATCAAGAATCTGTAGAATGGAAAGAAAGAATTATAGTAGGAGTAAATGAATACGTCAATCCAGAGGAGAAGGCTACTACAATTAATATACTTGAGATAGATCCATCACTAGAAAGGGAACAGATAAAGAATCTAAAGGCCATAAAAAGAAAAAGGAACAACAAGAAAGTTAAGAACAGTTTAAAGGCGTTAGAAGAATCTTCAAAAACTGACAAAAACTTAATGCCCTATGTAATGGAGTGCGTGAAAAGCTATGCAACACTTGGGGAGATTATGGATGTATGGCGTAAGGTATTCGGAGTATACAAAGAACCTATAATATTTTAATACTATAATTGCGCGCAATGCAACTACGGTTGCCAGCTTGCATCGTT
>JBHHYH010000011.1:0-62125 GCA_046757465.1 Candidatus Scalinduaceae bacterium
AGGTTTTGATTTATTATACCAAAAGAGTTACCTAATTACTGAGCATATACAACAGGTTCTGTATGTACAAAAATTATACGAAACGTGTAAAAATTCAAAATGATTCTGAAAATTCTCCCTATTTGGCATGATTTCCATAAGTTTATTAGCCAAACTTATGGCCTTATGGGTACTTTTATAGCTAACTTAACAGCCATATTATGCCCTGTGTATTAATAAACGTTACGATTCAAACCAGCCCATAATTATAGACTTTTGAGCTTTTAAACTCTTTAGGGATCATGGCATTTCATTTGCTTACTTTTTTATGTAATTCAAATTTCCTTGCAGCTCAGTGTTACCTACTTATGGTTGATTGATCGTTACCTTGTAAAAAACATTTTATGAATTTTACCAGCCCGATCAGCCCGACTACTTCATTCAGGCGGGCATCGTTCTGACAGGTTGGAATGTCATTTGATATGAATATTAACAGGAAAATATTAATTTTACTTATTTTTAATCTTATCTGTTTTTATGCCTTGCAAGTGGTTTTGGGGGAAGACTCAACCAGTGGGAACGAAGATGAAAGTACAAATGTTTCCACTGCGAGCCCCGCATCCTTGCTTCCGCAAGGAAGCAGCGGGGCGGTGGGGAATGAATATGAAGCTGACATTATGGTTGAAGAATTGCCAAAAACAACAGAGATAGATAGTAAAGGGGAAAACGAAGTAGAAAAAAAGATTGAAGAGTTAGAAAAGGAAAAGAAGGAATTAATGAAACTAAAGAATGAATTTCAGGAGATATCTAAGAAAAGCAAAAATAATGAAGAAAATAAGGTGAAAGGTAGAGTAGTATCTGCAAATATTGAAGAAAATAAGGTGAAAAGCGAAGAGGCCTTAAGTAGTGAGGAACATGGCATTTCACCTGCCGTTAAAGAAGAAGGTGAGTTAGAAAGCAAAGTTGCTCTTGTAGATGAGATTAAGAAAGAGGAAAAAGAAGAAATTATAATTAATAAGAAGAAAGACGAAATAATAAACTCGTTCGAAATTGCGGAGAACCTTTATAAAATGGGAGGGTATGAAAAGGCCCTGGATATTTATAACTTAATAAATAAAGAAGACATAGAGGATGAGAAAGCAACGTGGATAACATATCAAATCGCAAATTGCTATAGAAAGTTAAGAGCGTTTGACAAGGCCTTGGAGATTTACAGAAAGCTTCAGGATGAGTACGAAGGTACTTACTGGGGCAAACAGGCACAGTGGTATATTAATGAAATTGAATGGCGTACAGAAGCGCAAGACAAGTTAGAAATAGTTGGTGAAAGATGAAAACTTTAAATTCCTATAACGGGGGAGTTAAGCAACACAATAGATTTGAAGAGCTGTCAGCTATATTTGACAACTTTAACAATAATGCCCAAAAACTTGAAGCTTCGTATAAGCGATTTCAAGATAGGGTTAAAGAAATTGATCGAGAAATGAGTTATACAAATGAATGTCTTAATAAGAAGGTGCAGGAGTTAAATAATTTAACTGGATATTTAAATAATATACTAGAGAGTATGCACAGCGGTGTAGTTGCAATCGACATAAAAGGTAAGGTGATGACATTTAATAAAGTTGCCGAAAAAATCTTAAATGTTAATGCTAGGGAGATAATAGGAAAAGATATTAGAAATACCCTGAATCATATAAGCGGCTTTACTGATTTATTGATAGAATCGCTTTCAAAAAGAAGTAACATCATTAATCTTGAAAGAATAATAGGAACAGGAAATGGGAGTACCAGATATATAGAAAGCAGTATATCTATTCTTAAGGATGGGAATGGGAAAATTTCAGGAGTCGTTGAAATTTTCCACGACTTATCGGAAATTTATGAATTAAAAGGGCGTTTACATAGTGCGAGTAATCTTATTTCGGTTGGCACTATGGCTGCAAGTGTTGCTCATGAGATAAGGAACCCGTTAAATGGTATCGAAGGATTTGCCTATCTTCTCGAACGAAAACTTAAAGGAGACAGCCTTAAACTTGTTAAAAATATTATCCGGGGAGCAAAGAATATCAATAAAATAGTAACAGACTTACTGCTTCTTGCTCGTCCGATCAAGCTAAATCTAAGGAAATACAGACTTACAAACGTTATTGATAAATCTCTTGTCTTCGTATCTCATGAATTAAGTCAAAATGGTAAACAAAACATTCAGATAAACAAAGATTATACTTGTCTAAATGATATTATTGAATGTGACCCGGAACGCTTACAGCAAGCCTTCTTAAATATTATGCTTAATGCTATTCAATCTATGCGTGAAGGCGGACAAATTACAGTATTTACACGAGAATCAACCCTGAATAATAGACCAGGAATACAGGTAGGTTTTGTTGATACAGGTAATGGTATTAGCAGTGATGCTATTAAAAAGATTTTTGAACCATTTTTCACTACAAAAAATGATGGGACAGGTTTAGGTCTGGCAATAGTTCGTAATATTATAGGGCTTCATGGTGGGCAAGTAACGATTAACAGCGAACACAAAAAAGGGACAACCTTTTTGATAAATCTGCCCAATAATCATCATGTAAAACTAAAATCATTGGAAGATTGCCCCCACAGCTTGCTAGCGCAAGTTAGCAGTGGGGGCTAGGCAGTGTTATGGTTTAGATAGAAATGTCTTTGTGGAAATAGGTTTGAGATTTACTTTGCTATGTTTTCTGTACTATTAGGTAGTAGGAGATTCTTTAGGTGGCATGAAAAAGGATATTTGCATTTTTGGAGGAAACGTAATTGAGTATTGATAGGATATTGGTTGTTGATGATGACGCTCTCAGCAGAGACTATTTAAGTGAAGCACTATTAAGGAATGGTTATGGAGTGGAAAGTGCAAGCGATGGACACAAAGCAATTAAAATGGTTGGTAATTGTAATTATGACGTGGTGTTCCTTGATATGAAGATGCCTGGAATAGGCGGATTGGAAGTTTTAGAGAAAATAAAAAAAATATCAAAAGAAACTACCGTTATAATTATAACTGCCTTCGGTAGTATTGAATCTGCAGTTGTGGCAATGAAGAATGGAGCTTACGACTATATTATAAAACCATTTTCACTTGATCAAATCGAGACACTATTAACGAGAATACAGGAACGCGAGACATTAATAAATGAAAATAAATACTGGAGGTCAAGACTGGATGGTAATGGAGATTGTGAACTCATTATAAACAAGCAATCTAAAATGTACAAAATTTGTGAAGATGTAAAGAGGATTGCACAAAGTAAGGCAAGTGTGCTTATTCAAGGTGAAAGTGGTACAGGCAAGGAGCTTATTGCACATTCAATTTATTTACATAGCCAGAGGAATACAAAACCATTTATTAAGGTTAATTGTGCCGCTCTGACCGAGAACTTACTGGAGAGCGAATTATTCGGACATGAAAAAGGGGCATTCACGGGTGCTGATTCGAGAAGGTTAGGGCGTTTTGAATTGGCAAATGGTGGTACTTTATTACTTGATGAAATTAGTGAAATAACACCAAAGATTCAAGCTAAATTGTTAAGAGTTTTGGAACAAGAGGAATTTGAAAGGGTAGGGGGAACCAAGACACTTAAAGTTGATGTTAGGGTTATTGCCACTACAAATAGAAACATACTCATGGAAATCGAGCAGAATAAGTTTAGGCAAGACTTGTACTTCAGACTTAACGTAATACCCATAACCTTACCCCCTTTAAGAGAAAGAAGAGAGGATGTACCCACGTTAATTGAATATTTTTTAAATAAATATAAACGTGGGATAGATACCCCTCTTCAAAAAGTAAGTGAAGGGGCAACGGACACGTTGTCTCGATATAACTGGCCAGGTAATGTCAGAGAACTGAAAAATCTGATTCATAGGTGTATAGTAATGGTTGATTCGGAGATATTACTGCCACAACATTTTGAAAATATGCTGAACGTCAATGTTATTAAAAAAAAGAATGAACTGTCGGTCGGACAAACTATAGAGGATGTAGAAATGGCACTTATTTATAAAACACTTGAGAATACAGATGGTAACAAAACGAGAGCTGCAGAGATACTAGACATTACACCTCGTACATTGAGAAATAAGTTAAATAAATATAAAAACTTACAACCCAATTTTGAAAGCAGCATAGATATCGGTAATGAAAGCGGAGTTGTTCAGGAAAGTTTTTCCTAATAGCTGGGAATCTTTTTCCTTCCATTAGGAGTATAGTTTCATGTTTCCAATTCAGCTTCTCTCTGAAAAGCACCATTGTCAATTGAATGTACTGGTTTTAGAGAGGATATGTAAAAACCAGGTTAATAATTAATATGGTATTGCTTTTGCGATCAATTTTAATCAGTAACCGCAGGAAAATTATAACTTCTTCTACAAAAGAAGAGTCTCGTTCTTGCATTTTGTTAATTATCGATTTTACACTCGTCATGTTACATGTAAGCATACCGTAGTAGGAGGCTTAAAATATGGGCATTTTCGACAAAAACGTTGATGTGTTGTCCAAATTACTAGATTTGACTTCTTTAAAAAGCAAGGTAATTGCGAATAATATTGCCAATGTAAACACCCCTGGATATAAGAAATTAGAGGTTACATTTCAAGAAGAACTACATAAAGCCATAAAAAGTAAAGATGTCGAAAAGATTAATAATGTGACAGAGAAAATAGCATTTTCTAATAATGCGATTAATAGAAAAAATGGAAGTAATGTGGATATTGATAGGGAATTGGTAGAATTTTTTAAAAGTTCAGGTAGGCATAATATATCTTTGGAAATTATATCAAAAAAGTTTAAAGGTCTAATCTCTGCGATAGAGGGGAGATGAGAATTACAAGGAGTAAAGAAAGGAGTGAGAATGCATGTCTATGTTCGATAAGGTCTTTTCTGCTTTAGATATAGGCGCTTCAGGGCTTTCAGCAGAAAGAATGCGAATGAAGGTTATTGCAAATAATATTGCAAATGCTCAAGTTACTGAAACACCTGATGGTGGACCATATAAGAGGCAACAGGTTGAGTTTGCCAGTGAATTAAGACGTTCTATGATAGGTAGGTTAGCAAAGGATGTTAATTTGAGTGGTGTAAAAGTTAAGGGTATTACCGAGAGTAAAGAACCACCAAATATAATGTACATACCCGGTCATCCGAAAGCAGATGAAGAAGGTTTTGTGAAGATGCCAAATGTAAACATTTCTAAAGAAATGGTAGACCTTATGGTCGCATCCAGATCTTATGAAGCTAATACGGCAGTTATTAGCGCTTTTAGGAAAATGGCTGAAAGGGCGCTGAATATTATAAGGAGGTAGAAGGCATGGATATTAATCCTATAAATCCGGCGGTAACTGGTAAAATCGGACAGATAGTTGAGAACTTTGAACAGAAATCCGGTGTTGGCTTTAAGGAAACGGTTAATAAATTTATTGGCGATGTGAATGACCTTCAACTTAAAGCAGGAGAAGAAATTGAAAACTTTGCAGGTGGTGAGGTAGACAATGTTCATGAAGTAATGATAGCAATGACGAAAGCGGAAGTAAGCTTTAAATTTATGATGGAGACTCGGAATAAACTTATCGATGCGTATAAAGAGATAATGCAAATGCAGGTATAAAGCGGTTATATTATAGAGCTTCACATTCCCCCCCACTTCTTGCCCTGTACGGCGTTCTAGCCTACAGGGCAGTGTGGGGACATTGCAATACAATCCACACGAACCTTGTATGAGTCAGGCAGATAAAGAGTGGAACATTCGGACAGGCGATAAGTGTGAAAGTGTCTGAATGTGTTTACACGGCTATTAAAATAAAGCTTTAACCTTGTAATATTTACCAAGGTTAAATCATCTTTTTCAAATCAAGAACAATAACCTATAATGCTTCATTTTCAGGCTTCTTGCTATTTTGGACTTTTAGTGCCTTAGTCCACACTCCAGGGTCTTAATAACTACTTCACCACAAATAGGAGATTGGCTTCGTTTTACCCTGTTAGATAGTATCTTGAGAGTAGGCTATACGCCGCTTAACATGAATATCTAACAGGGTGAAGGGGGGCTTCCTGCGTCTCGTAGATTCTACAAGCTGTCATTATTTTCTAATGAATTTTTAGAACCTGAAAACTCTCCCTTGCCTAAAGTATTTCCACTTGTCAAAAAAGAATTCTATGTGTTGATATTTACTTTCTACTAAGGCAATTAGCGTTATAACTTGCTGTAGAAAATATGTACGACTAGTTTAAAAAGGCTACGGTCATTATTGTTCTTTAAAAGATTTTATAACCTTCAACTTCTACACAATCAATTTGATACAGAGTGTCCAAAAATGGGTCTCCTGGTGAATTCTAGAATCTATAAGTCCTTTGTTTCCATGCCTTTTCACGGACTTTTGAATTCTTGTGCAGCCCAGGTAGGTTTGTTTATGTAAGGTATCTTAAAGTATTCAGACGGGTTGGAACAACATTAAAGGGGGAAAATATGACCGTTTTTTTGTTAAATAATTTGGTTATGACTGTAACCGTACTATGGTATATGATTTGCTAATTTCATGATGACCTAAGTGATTATTTTATTTGTTTTGAAGAGGCCAACACATTGAACCCGTTATTAGGACAGATTGGTGATATATGGAAAGGAACAAGTTTTACGCAAAGGCTAATATTTATTGTTGTGATAGCAGGATTTTTAGTTGGTTTTTTGGGAGTTACATATTGGATAAGGGAGCCGGATTACGGGTTCCTGTATGGTGACTTGGATCAAAAGGAGGCTGCCGAAATTGTATCATATTTAAGAGACAATGATATACCTTACAAAGTAAAAAACAAAGGTTCAACAATCATGGTGCCTTCAAATTTGGTATACGAAGCAAGGATGGACCTTGCTAAGGATAGCTTGCCAAGAGGAGAGGTTGGCTTTGAGCTGTTTGACGAAGTTAAGTTTGGGATGTCAAACCTGGCCCAGAAGGTTAATTATAGAAGGGCACTTCAGGGAGAATTAACAAAAACCATATCACATCTGGATGGAGTAGAATGGGCAAAAGTTCAAATAGTCATTCCGGAGCCTTCCTTGTTTATTGAGGATGAAAAACCTTCAACTGCTTCAGTTATTTTAAAAACAAGAAGCGGACAACGTTTGAAACCGATGCAAATATCAGGTATTACGTATCTTGTTAGTGCAAGTGTAGAAGGATTGAGTCCCGAAAACGTTACTATTACTGATAGTTTGGGCAATTTGTTAACCAAGACTGAGGGTTCAACAATGGCAGGGGTGGTTGCAGATCAATTGGAGTTAAGGAGAAAAATGGAGGATTATTATGCGGCAAAAGCGTTGAGTTTGGTCGAGAGGATAACGGGTTCAGGTAAAGCGATTGTAAAGGTAAGTGCAGATTTAGATTTTAAGCAAGTTGATGAAAAGCATATAGAATACGATCAAGATAGAAAGGTACCTATAAATCAGACGATTACGAGTCAATCGACCGAAATGCCTCAGGTGTTAAATAAAGGTGAAGATGATAGTCAAGTTGAAAACTCGAAAGAAAAAGAAGAAACAGAAACGACACAATACGCATTGAGCAAAATAGAACGTGCTGTATCTGAGCGTGCTGCAAGCGTTAAGAGATTGACCGTTGCCGTTCTGGTAGACGGGTACTATGAGGAGGAAAAAACGGAAGAAGGCAAGATAAATAGAAAATTTACAAAAAGGCCTGATGAGGAATTAAAACGGATAGCAGCCATCGTAAAACAATCAATTGGTCTTGACGAATCCCCTCCAAGAAATGACAAATTTGAAATACAATGTGTTCAATTTCGTGGGCAGGTTCCTGTTTTCATAGACGAGGAAGGTATTGCAAGGGAAAAGAAAAAAGAATTTATATTAACAATTGTTAAAAACAGTTCTCTGATAATAGCTGTCCTTGCTTTCTTATTGTTTGCTATGAGAGCTTTAAAGCGATTATTAGGACCGCGACAACAGGTAGGATATGCTGCATACGCACCTCCCCCTGAGCTTCAAGACGGTTCTGTAGGTGAGGAGGGCTCAAAAAAACTAGGCCAGGATAAAACATCAAGCGAAAGACGTTTGTTACTCAGGGATGATATTCTTGACAAAGCAAAAGCAGATCCACGAACTATCAGTGCCCTTATCAAAAAGTGGTTAAGAGGGGCTAAATAATGACAGAGAATTTGTCAAATAAAGAAAAAATTGCGATACTCCTTTTAAATCTAGGTTCGAAGGCAGCCGGTGACATCCTGGGAAATTTTGGGGAAAGTGAGATTGCAGAGATTAGCGAGATTATCGGAAGGATGAAAACCGTTGAGGATGATGTTTCCGTGCAAGTACTTGACGAGTTTGTTGAACGCTTCGATTCATGGAGTAAAAGTAAAGAAATAATCGATGTAATTAAGGATCATAGACCTAATATTATACCATTCGGGTCTTTCAAGAATCTTACAAATGAAGAAATTACGTCTATAATTACCGGTGAACATCCTCAATTAATTGCATTAGTATTGTCTTATCTTGATTCCCAACAATCTGCAGAAATTATTTCTGCAATGCCTGAAGAAGAGAGGGCTGACGTAATAAACAGAATGGTTACTGCTTCAGCACCGCCAATTCAGGTTATAAAACAACTAGATGACCGGTTAGAAGCAAAGGTGCATTCGTTAGGTGGCAGGTTAGATACACCAGACGAAAGGAAATTCAGGACTATTGCGGAAATACTTAATCGAACTGATACTGCTACAGAGAAAACAATCATGCAGCGTATAAGGGAAGAAGATCCTAAAGTTGCTGAAGAAATAAAGGCGCTGATGTTTGTATTTGAGGACATTGCGGTGGTAGAACGCAAGGCATTGATGAGGGTATTAGGTGAGACCAAGATCCCTACTATTGCCATGGCTTTAAAGACTGCTAGCGATGAAGTTCGTGAGAAGATATTCGCAAATATGTCTAAACGCATGGGAGAGATGGTTAGGGAAGAATTAGAATTATTGGGTCCAAAACCATTAGCTGAAGTAGAGATGGCACAAAAAGAAATAGTTGATAGTCTTGTCAAACTGGAGGCTCAAGGAGAAGTGATAAGGGGATCGATTAGAGACATGGGACCAATGGTATGAGCAGAAGAATTATTTATAAATTACCAGTTGTTGGAAAAACATTAGTTCTGGAGTCTAAAATACCACCGGAACTGATAGACTTTAACAAAGATGAAGATGATGAAGTAGCCAAACAGAGGGAACAAAAGGAGTTGTTGGAGACTGTATCACGTGAGTCATATCAAAAGGGTTGGGATGAGGGCGTAAAAAAAGTACAAGATGAAACACAAAAAAATATTGAACTAACGTGTCAGGGTTTACAGGAGGTAATTAACGATTTAAGGCAAGAAAGAAATACGATTTGGAACAAATGCGAAAAGGAAATAGTCAAACTTGTTTTGGTAACTGCAAAGAAAGTGATATGCCATGAAATCTCGAAAGGCGGTAGTAAAGTAGTTGAGGAAGTTGTGGCAGAGGCGGTTAATAAAGTAAAGGGTAAGAAAATTTTAAGGCTTCATTTGAATCCCGTAGATATTGAAGATTTTAAACGCCGGAAGATAGCTGAATTTATAAACGGGAATAAAGATTATGAAATAGTCAGCGACACAGATATTACTTCTGGGGGTTGTAAGGTTGTTACAGATTATGGAAGTGTTGATGCCAGATTAGAAACTCGTTGGGGTGAAATAGAGGCAGCCTTTGGTGGGCATAAATTAGAAACGGATCAGGACAAATGAGAAAAGAAGAAGATTTGCTTGAAAAATATCACCAGAGACTTTCACGAGTTAATACTATGAAACTAATGGGAACTGTTTCAAGGGCAACCAGTATGCTAATAGAATCTTTGGGACCTGAGGTGCCAGTTGGAGAACTATGCAAATTAACAACACAAAATGAAGATGAATCTGTTCTTGCAGAGGTAGTTGGTTTCAAAGAAAAGAGAACGTTATTAATGCCGATTGGGGACACAGATGGGATTAGTCCTAAGAGTGAAGTGATTGCTACCGGTTACCCGCTTAATGTCAAGCTGGGTGCTTCACTGGTGGGTAGAGTTCTTGACGGATTAGGTAATCCTATGGATAACAAAGGACCAATTACTTACGATGAAATGGGGGCGGTATATAACGACCCTCCTGACCCGATGGAGCGACATCTAATTACTGAA
The DNA here is from genome assembly GCA_046757465.1 of Candidatus Scalinduaceae bacterium. Classification (GTDB taxonomy): domain Bacteria; phylum Planctomycetota; class Brocadiia; order Brocadiales; family Scalinduaceae; genus Scalindua_A. The sequence continues at coordinate 10,197 of JBHHYH010000011.1, forward strand.
CCTATAAGCACGGGGATCAGGGCCATTGACAGCCTGCTAACATGTGGAAAGGGCCAAAGGTTGGGAATCTTTTCAGGTAGTGGTGTCGGGAAAAGTACTCTTTTGGGAAAAATTGCCAGATCGTCTAAGGCAGACGTAAATGTAATTGCCTTGATAGGAGAACGAGGAAGAGAGGTACGTGAGTTTATTGAGCATAATTTAGGCGAAGAAGGCTTGAAAAAATCTGTTGTAGTTGTGGTAACTTCCGATAAACCTGTCATAGTGAGATTGAAGGGAGGATTTGTTGCCACAACAATAGCTGAGAATTTAAGAGACCGGGGTATGGATGTGATGTTGTTAATGGATTCTATTACGAGGCTTGCAAATGCACAACGAGAGATAGGTCTGGCTATTGGCGAACCTCCAACTACAAGAGGTTATACGCCTTCTGTCTTCTCTATACTTCCAAAATTGTTAGAGAGGCCTGGCACAACTTCTAAAGGCAGTATTACTGCATTGTATACCGTATTGGTTGAAGGAGATGATTTTAATGAGCCCGTTTCGGATACAGTACGGGCCATTTTGGACGGACATATTGTACTTTCAAGAAAAATAGCCGCACAAAACCATTATCCAGCAATAGATATTCTTAACAGCGTAAGTAGATGTATGATTGATATTGTATCACCAGAACATATGCAAGCAGCTCAAAGGTTGAAGTCTACTTATTCGATTTATAAAGAAGCCGAGGATATGATAAATGTAGGTGCTTACGTGGAAGGAAAGAATCCAAAGATTGATTACTCAACAAAAATGATCGATAAAATTACAGAATTCCTCCGGCAAGAAGTTGATGAACAATGTAATTATGAGGAAGATATTACCAGATTAAAGGACATGATGGCAAAACACGGGCAAAAAGATGTGAAGAAGGAAGCACCAGTAACAAATTAGCTCCCTTCAACCCACCTGAATGACACCTGACTATCCATGCTGTTCTGGCGGGTAGTAGGGGGTTGCTAATTTATCAGGAAAGATGCCAAAATACAATTTCAAACTACAGCCACTACTTGATAAGGAGCAAATTTACGAGGATGAATGTGTCAGAGAATTGAGGGTCATTAAAGATGAGTTGCAGGAAGAGGAAGACAAATTAGAAAGACTCAAGAACCTTGAGATTAAATCTCAAAAAGAGCTTAAGGGAAAAAAACAACATCATATTACCGCCGCAGAATTGAAGGTATATGAAGACTATTTTGAGAGACTTGACAATGATATTAAGAACAGCAAGCGCCTGTTGGAAGAAATAACGAAAAAAATTGAAGCTGTTCAAAATGAATTATTAAAGATAATGAAGAAGAGAAAAGCCTTAGAAAAACTTAAGGAAATAGGTAAGGAAGAGTACATAAACAGCTTAAATTTGACGTTAAATAAAGAAATGGACGATATCGCAATGACAAGATTCAATAATAAATAAAGGGCATGACACCATATGTTGTGACGGTTAAGTCAAGACTAAGTATGCGGGTTGACAAATTTTGTCTTGTGCAGCAAGACTGTAATAAATTAGCGAATAGAAAGGGCTAATTTATGTTTAATATCAAGAAATTTAATATCAAAAGTATTAATATCAAAAAATTTGATAGAAAAAGTTTTAATATCAAGAAATTTAATAGCAAATATTTATTATTTTACATTATTTTCTTCTCAATCATGTTTTCTGCATCGTCATTTGTAATGATATCCTTAAAGGGGAGCATTGAGAAGAAATTAGCTAATTTTTATTCTAAACAATTATTAGAGAAATTGGAAGAAATTAAAAGTGCGGAACAATTAGATACAAAAGGGCCATTAAGAATGTTCAAACATTTGGCTCCTGAAAAGATTGATGAAATTGTGGCAGAACTTAAGAGTAGGATAGATTTATATGAAAAGAAGACCGGATTGCTTGACCAAAGGGAAAGAGAGATGGACTCTTTCAAGAAAGATTTAGAAAGCCAAAAAGAAGAACTTGTTTCTATGAGGGGGAAGTTGTCTGAAGCGTTGTTATCGGTAGGTAGGGAACGGGTTGCTCTTGATAATGACCTTGTTGTTTTTAATGAGAGTGAAAGGAAAAACTTGAAACACCTGGCTGCTGTTTATGCATCAATGGAGGCATCTAAGGCGGCAGTGATTTTGAGTCAGCTAAATAGTGAAACTGGCGCCAAGGTTTTAGCCAGTATGCCTTCAAAAAAATCTGCGAATATTTTAGCAGAAATTGTTCCTGCCGGGGCAGCAAAGTTTACTGAGCAAATGAGAAAGTTGGAAATTGTGAACACTGTGTCAGGTGAGGCGCTTAAGCAAAGGAACCTGAAGAAACTTGCCACAATCTATGAGGATATGGAAGCAAACAAGGCCGTATCCATCATAGAGAAGCTGGATGATGAAACTACTATTAGTATCCTATCATATATGGACGAAAAAAAACTGGCTAAAATATTAGATTTGGTGCAATCGGAAAAAGCATCAAAATTGACTGAGAAGATTAGAAATAAGATAAAACAAAAAGATAAAACTAAAATTAAAGGAGCATAAGATATGGATATTGCAACTCCTGCAGGTATGTTAGCTGGTTTTGTTTTGATTGCATTGGCAATTGTTATGGGCGGAGGAGTGTCCGGGATGGCATCATTTATAAATATCCCTTCGGTGTTGATCGTACTTGGTGGAACGGTTGCGGCTACGCTTGTCAGATATCCTTTAGGAAGGGTTTTTGGAGTAGTAGGGGTTGTTATGAAGACAATATTCTTTAAATTGTCTACACCTCAGGTTGAGGTGCAGAGGATGGTGGAATTTGCCAAGATTGCGCGAAAGGAAGGATTGTTAGCATTAGAGAACGAGCTTGCTGAAGTTAAGGATAACTTTCTTGCAAAATCCATTCAGTTGTTAGTTGACGGAACTGATTCTGAAAATCTTCGCACAATACTCGAAAGAGAAATTGAAAATGTACGTCATAGACATGCTATAGGTAAAGGGATGTTAGAGTCAATGGGGACTGTGGCTCCGGCCTTTGGAATGATGGGCACGTTGATCGGATTGGTACTGATGCTCAAAAATTTGGAAGACCCTACACAAATAGGAATAGGTATGGCTACAGCACTTATAACTACATTTTATGGAGTTTTGCTGGCAAATTTAGTGTGTCTTCCAATGGGGGGCAAACTTGATTTAAGGTCGAAGGAAGAAACACTGCTAAAAGAGTTAACTTTGGACGGAATTGTTGCAATACAAGCTGGTGATAATCCCAATATTGTTGAGGAAAAACTAAAGATTTACCTTGCTCCGTCTCAAAGAAAAGAAAACCATTCAGAGTATTTAAGAGAAGATAAATAGACAATAATGGAAGATGAATAAGCCTGATCCTAACGCATGGTTATTGACATATGGCGATTTAATTACTCTATTAATGACATTTTTTGTGTTAATACTCTCATTTAGCACGATTAATATTGAAAGGATTACAGAGGTATTAAATTTCGATAAGGGGGTTGGCGATAATATTGTAAGTGCAGACCTAGAAGACACAGGTTTATTAGATGATAAAATTGTGAATAAAGAAAGACTCAGGATTGAGAAAGACGAACGCCCCACACCGTTAAATGACTTAGATTTAATAACTGAAGAAGTAGTTGTCTTTATAACCGAAAATAAGCTTGCTAAGGTGATAGATTTAAAAAGAACTAAGGAAGGGTTCACGATTACGATAAGAGCCGATATTCTTTTTGAATCAGGTGGGGCGGAGCTAAAAGAAGAATATTTATATTTATTCGACACTCTGTCTGAGTTATTAAGCGGGGTGACGAACGATGTTAAAATTACCGGTCATACTGATGACCGGTATTCTGACGACGATTACACCGATAGTAAACTATCTATTGCAAGGGCTACAAGTGTTTGCAGATATTTTGTTGAGGAAGGAATGCTGGAATCTGCCCGGTTTGGAGTCTCAGGATATGGTAGATACAGACCTCGACTACCTAACATTAGCGGATATAATCGTGCGAAGAATAGGAGAGTGGAGATTATAATTGAAGAAATACCGAGGGATGAATGATGCTAAAGAGGAGGTTGATACGGGCGAGCGGCCTTCAGTTAAGAATGTAACTAGAATCACTGGCAGGTTGTGGAAAAAAAGGAAGTACGAACGTAAACCTCCAACAATAGATATGCTATCTTTTGCATCAACCATGACAATCATATTAGCATTTTTTATTATGTTGACCAGTTTTGCAGGCAGCCCCAAAAACGACGCTGCGGAAGATGCAGTTCAATCATTTAAAGAAGCACTACAAAACTATGGGCTGAGTAAAATTGTATTTGGGCGTACTAATTCCGTCGCTAACCTGAACTATGTATCAAAAATAAAAGGTGTGAAATCCGACAGCGAGAGAGTGATTGGAAGAACATTCTCCAATTTGATTGATAGAGAGATAGAGATTGAGTATATACGTAAAGGGCGTCAATTGTATTTTCCTACTAACATTGGTTTTATAGATGGAGGAACAGAGCTTACGCCTTCAAGCAAGGCATATCTTAACAACTTAATAAAATTGATAAAGGAAAGAGATTGCCAAGTTACAGTATCAAGTTATACAGACGAGAATTTTGTACCATCAGATGAATATACTACAAGCTGGCAATTTACAGCAGAACGTTCTGCTGCCGTTACTAATTACCTCCATAAAATGGGAAATATAGCTTATAAAAGCATGACTGCAATAGGGTATGGGGAATATCAACCATTACTAGGAGAAGAGGCATTTTTTGATGATGATGCGAATAACAGGACAAATATAATAATCTCTAGTGATGAGCGATAGTAAACTCATGGGGTTATGAGTACTGCGTTTATTTTTCGATTTATAATCCCCCCAACCCCCTTTTATAAAGGGGGATTAAGGGGTATTGCAAAAGGGGAGCGAAAATGGGAAATGAAGCTAAAGATGATAAGGACGCTGAACAGACATCCGATGTGAATGTAAACGAAGGTTCTAAGGATATTGACACTGATAAGGAAGCAGTCAATAAGGCTGTAACCGAAGATTCTAAGGATACTGACACCGGTTACGTTAACACCAATAAGGAAGCAGTCAATAAGGCTGTAACTGAAGATTCTAAGGATCCTGATAGTTTCATTCGCATCGATTCGGAAGCAATCAAGAGGCCTGTAACCGAGGATGCCAATACTGATAAGAAAAATGTCGTGAACTTTGACCTAAAGAATAAATTGATTATGGCTATAGTTGCCTTAATCTCAATAGTATGCTCTTTTACTTTTGTATCAAAGATATCCACCCCCTTTGAGGAGAATGACTTTGAAGTACAAGATGTGAATAGTGTTTCTACTGTTGAAAGAACTAAAGATGTACCACAAAGAGAAACCAACATGAAGCAGGAAAATAAAAAGGCTAAAACGAACGATGTAAACAGAGCCGGTGTTGAAAAAGGCAATAACGATGATATTAACAGTGATGAAGATGCAGGTAGTTTAATGGATGGTTTTGTAGTGCCACTTGAAAGCATTGTTGTCAATCTAGGAGGAATAGGTAGCAACAGGTATCTAAGGATTCAGGTTAGCCTGGGAGTAGACAGTGAAGATACTCAAAAAAAGATAAGCGAAAAGACGGTAATTTTAAGAGACAAGATGATTTCTTTCTTTTCGACAAAGACTGTAAAAGCTGTAGAAACGGAAGGTGGCCTATTTAAGTTACGGTTAGAAATTAAAGATCTTCTAAATAAGCTTTTAGGATCTGGTGACATTATTAAGCAAGTATATTTTTCTGACTTTATTGTGCAATAGCTATGGCAGATATAAATAGTGCAATTCTCTCTAGTGAAGAAGTAGAACGGTTATTGTCTTCTTTTCATGAAGGTAAACTTGATGTTGAACAGACAGACGTAATCGAAGAAGGAGGAATTATAAAATATTATGACTTTAAACGTCCAAACACAATATCAAGAGAAAAGAGACGCATGCTGTATAAGTTATATGAGGCTACTGCTTATCACATGAGCAAGGAAATTACTAATTATTTAAAGACTTCAGTAAAGGTCAATCTGGATTCTATAGACGAATTGAGTTTTGGAATCTTTAAAAACACATGTCCGGAACTTGTTTTTGTCGAAACAGTTAAGCTGAAGCCAATGCAGGGTTTCGGATGTATTACAATTGATTTAGGTTTGTGCCTGTCTATCGCAGAGAGGGCCTTTGGTGGTCAAGGAAAATCTCAAAATGAAGTTAGGAAGTTAACAGATTTAGAAGTGGCAATTCTTGATGATGTCGTGTCAATTATATTGGAAAAAATAAAGAATGCATGGGAAGCATTTATTGAAATAGATTGGAAAGTTTCTGAAACGGCAATGGAATCCAGGTATCTTAATATTGCTTCAGACGCTGAAGTCCTACTATTGGTCTCTTTTACCATAAATTTGGATTACAGCTTTGGCGAAATGAAGTTGTGTGTACCAGTTTCAAGTATGGAGTATACATTAGAAAAATTTGCTAGTAGTAATAATCCGTCTCTTTCAAAGGAGGTTAGTAAAGAAAGTGCTGAGTTACTTAGTAAATTGGTAAAGGATTTGAATGTTATCGTAACTGGAGTTTTAGATGAAACTAGTGTTACCGTAAATGATTTAATAAATCTTAAGGAGGGTGACGTAATGAGACTGGATAGTAAAATTACTGATGATCTGAGAATTACTGTGGAGGGGAAAAATAAATTTTATGGGAAATTAGGGCTTTTGGGTTCAAAAAAAGCCATGCAAATTACTTCATACGCGGAGGAACGGCCTGATGCATCACATTGATATCAGGGATATTGTTACGCATTTGGAAAGTTCTCCACGAGAGGTAAGACAAGAGTGTTCCGCCTATCACAGAAAACTCAGGATTATAGGGTGGTATATTTCCAAAAGAACTGTTTATATTAAGAAAAATCTTTATATTTCGTGTGGTGTGTATTGACAGAACTCAATTAATAAGGGGGATATTATATATGGCAAAAAAAATGAAGGAAGTACAAAAAAATTCTAATGAAGCTGTAAGCGATGAGAAGGAAGATCTGAAAATACCTGATCAAGGTGTAAGCGATGAAGAGGCTATAAAATCTGTCGAATTCTCTCCTCTACAACCAGTACAGACAAAACCTGAAGCAACACAAGGGAATATCGATATGTTGATGGACGTTAAAATTCCTCTTCTTGTAGAACTAGGAAAGACAGAGATGATGATGCGCGATGTATTAGCATTGTCTCCAGGATCAATAGTTGAGCTAGATAGTTTGGCAGGAGAACCTGTAAAGATAACAATTCGTGGAAAAACAATTGCGCAAGGAGAGGTGGTAGTTGTTGACGAAAATTTTGGTGTAAAGATAACAAAGATTGCAAACCATCAGGAAAGAATTGAAAGCGTGGGATAACGACTCTGAATTCTACCGAGTACCATATCTCTCTATCTCACAAAATTTTTCATTGAAAAGTTCATAGTGGATAATACCTTCTCTTATCAACGTTTCTATATAGGGAATATTGTTGTAATGTAGTGAAATGCTCACACTGATGGGTTCAATCTATAAGGTTAAGCTGGCAAACTGCGGATTGCGGGGGAAAAAGAATTGAATCCAAAAAGTTATATCTGAAACCCCCCATGTCTTAAGAAACGGCCTTGCCTTTATCTAACAAGTAAATCTCTTGTCAGTAGATTTTGGCCAATAATCAACTATCCCGCTTTTCCAGAACCCCTTGTTCCATCATTCCATTTGTGTGTAAAGCGAACTAAGTTCTTGTCCAAGAAAACTACGATTGGTTTAAAAAGACTACGTTAACATTTGTTCTAATAATTTAACAGTAGTGAATCAGGTTAGGGGATTTATGTTATTAGGACTAAAAGGCACTTAAGTAGTTGACTAGTAATGACATATAGCAAGTAAAGATGCTGGGGAGTTTAAGAAAAACAATGGTATCTGATTTGCTAATCTTCATATTGAGATTATTTTATAGTTAGAAAAGCATATTGTATATCTTAAAAGAAGATTCGTATCCCGGGGCTAAAAACTATGGTAAAAAGATGTTATCTCAAACCTGTTAAAATTGTCGTGCTCATCCTGCTGATTATTTCTTTATCTTTTGTGAGGGTGCAAAGTACGAGTTTTGCCGATGAAAAAAGCACCGGGTGGTTTGTTAATGATTCTCCTGAGAAGACTTCTTCTGCCAAACCGATAGGATATACAAGAATAGTAAGCACACTCCTCATAATTATAGCCCTAATAATTGCGACAGTGTTTGTACTCAGGAAGAAATATGGAATAAGAACAAATATGGGAAGAGGTAAGAAACGCATACAGATAATTGAACACATATCACTGGGAGTAAAAAAGTCGATTGTTTTAGTTAAAGTTCCGGGAAAGCATTTATTGATTGGTGCAACTAATGACAAAATAGGGTTAATATCTGAGATTGCAAACGAGGATGTTACAGATACAGATAAAATAATTAGTGATGATGCTGATAGCAAAGGTGAAAACATTAGTAATAGTGAATTTTTAAGTTTAATGAAGAAATCATATTTAAAACAGAAGCAATAGCAAAAATGAAATGTTTCTATAGGTTGTTGATTGTCGTAATGTGTTTTGGTGTTGTTTTACTCTTTGCAGGACCGATAGAGGCAGGTAATGCGGTTAACACACCTGTGAAGATGACTATAAATATGGGCGACCTTAGTAAACCCAAGGAACTTGCTAGCGTTGTGAAGATATTCCTGTTAATGACTTCGCTTACAGTCTTACCAGGTTTATTAATGGTTATGACTTCGTTTACGAGGATTATTATAGTGCTGTCATTTGCAAGGAAGGCCTTATCATTTCAACAAATGCCGCCTAATCAAATTTTAATCGGTCTCGCTCTCTTATTAACTTTTTTTGTGATGTCCCCTGTGTTTAAACAGATCAACGAAAATGCTGTTCAACCGTTTATGAATGAGGATATTACACAAATGGAGGCTTTTAAAAGAGGTACGGATTCATTAAGAAGCTTTATGGCCAAGCAAACAAGAGAAAAAGATATAGCGCTATTTTTTAACATTGCAAAAGAGGAGAGACCAAATTCACTTGATGATGTTCCTAACCAAATTCTGATGCCGGCATTTGTCCTGAGTGAACTAAAGACTGCCTTTCAAATGGGATTTGTAGTCTATTTGCCTTTCATAGTGATAGATATGATTGTTGCAAGTGTCCTAACTTCAATGGGTATGTTTATGCTTCCACCAATGATGATTTCTGTACCGTTCAAGGTTGTCTTATTTGTGTTAGTTGATGGTTGGCACTTGATTATTCAATCGATAGTCTCAAGTATTAGGTAGAAGCTTATGGGACAAGACATAGTAGCTGCTCTTGGCAGGGAAACGATAGAAATTACAATGTCCATCATTGCGCCGCTTATTGGAACGGCATTGGTCGTTGGGCTCTTAATAGGAATCTTTCAGGCGGCTACGAGTATTCAGGAGCAAACTCTTACATTTTTGCCAAAACTATTGGCTGTATTTGGAGTGTTTATTATTACTATGCCTTGGTTGATACAGAAATTAATGACATTCACTTCTGCGCTCCTGGGTAATCTTTTTAGTTATTCTTACTGACAAAAAATGCTGCTAAATATTGTTAATCTTCTTCCCTTGTTTACTGTAGTACTATTCAGGACTGCCAGTGTCCTTTTTTTTTCTCCTGTCTTTAACCAGACAGGCATACCCCTGCTGGTAAAGATAAGCCTGTCGATTGTAGTCGCGTTTGCTATTTTTCCCACAGTAAATAGTTTTCAACAAACGCTGCCTGATAGTGTTTTGCCTTTTGTTGCTTTAATCTTTAAGGAGATTGCAATTGGTTTCGTAATCGGTTATGGAGCAACATTGGTGTTTGGAGCTTTCGTTACGGCAGGAGAATTAATAAGCAGCGAGATGGGGTTGCAAATGGCAGAGATGGTTGATCCATTGTTTGGAGGCCGGATAGGGCCAATTGGACAATTGCTTCAGATGGCGGGTTTACTTCTGTTTCTAGCAATGGACGGGCATCACTGGTTAATAAATGCGATGGTTCTAAGTTATAAAACTGTTCCTATAACAGAATTTTTTGGGCCAGGCTTAACAATGGGTAAGATGATGCAATTGTTTCAAGGATTGTTTATATCTGCAATTAAAATAGCTGCTCCAATTATGATTATTCTATTTCTTGTTGTAGTTGTTACCGGATTGATTGGGAGGTCTATACCACAGATAAATATATTCATGGTAATTTTCCCAATGAAGATTATTATGGGTTTCATAATTCTGGGCATAACTTTTCCATTTATAGTACGCGCAATAGAATATTTATTAAATATACTCCGTAAGGACTTGTTTAGTCTGGTAGGAGGTATGTAAATAATGAAGTCATTTGATGAAAAAACAGAACCCGCCACACCCAAACGGAGACAAGAAGCTCGTAGCAAAGGGAATGTTGCAAAGAGCCAAGACCTTAATACTGCTATGTTGATGATGTTTGGAGCCCTACTTATATACTTTTTTGGTGGGGCATTGGTGTGGAATATAGAGGATACGATGTCTTTACTCTTTAGGAATCCTTTTTATGAGAACTTTGACGTTAATACTTTACACTCTCTAATGGTGGATATTTCTAGCAAAAATTTAAAAACCGTTCTTCCAATAATGGGAGGCTTTATGGTAATAGGAATAATAAGTTCTTATTCCCAGGTTGGTTTTCTTTTCGCCCCAAAAGCGCTTATGCCAGATTTTAAGAAATTGGATCCTATTAAGGGTTTGAAGGGTCTTGTATCAAAGAGAGCCCTGGTTAGGTTGGCGATGTCTCTTGTGAAATTGTCAATAATGGCGGTTGTAGCATATTTCTCTATAAGGAAGGATATAGAACCATTGATGGAATTAGTAAGCATGGGGGTGGAAGGTATCTTTAGTTCCGCATCTAGTTTAATATTCGGCCTTGTCTTGAAAATTACAATAATCTTGTTGATCCTGGCACTTTTCGATTTTATGTACCAGAGATGGCAGTATTCGAAAGATCTAATGATGTCGAAGTATGAGGTTAAGCAGGAATCAAAGCAGCGTGAAGGAGACCCCTTAGTAAAGTCCAAAATTAAGAGTATGCAGCGTCAGATGGCAAGTAAAAGGATGATGGAAGCAATACCCGAGGCAGATGTAGTTGTTTCCAATCCTACACATTATGCTGTAGCACTTAAGTACGATGCTACTAAAATGAATGCACCAAAAGTTGTGGCGAAGGGACTTGATTTCATAGCATTAAAGATAATGGAAATTGCCAGGGAGCATAACGTTCCTGTAGTTGAGGATAGAATTCTTGCACGAATATTACATAACACAGTGGAAATTGATAGTGAAATTCCCCCTAAACTTTATCAGGCGGTGGCAAAGGTCCTTTCATACGTTTATCAATTGCGTAATGTCGTCGGAAAATAAACACTAACTATGAGGATGCAACAAAATGGCTGAAAATAAGTTAAATATGCCCAGACTTTCAATGGCGTCATTATTTAAAAACAGTGAATATGGTCTGGCGGTTGGAGTGGTTAGTATATTAGTTGTTCTTGTAATCCCGCTCCCAACGTTTTTACTCGATATTTTAATTACTATTAATATTTCGTTATCGTTTTTGGTGCTTTTGGTTACATTGCATGTAAGACGGGCACTGGAGATTTCTGCCTTTCCGTCCCTTTTGCTTTTCGTCACACTTTTCCGACTCGCTTTAAATGTTGCATCAACCCGCCTTATCCTCATGAATGCCAATGCTGGTGCAGTAATAGCATCCTTTGGTAATTTTGTAGTTGGTGGTAATGTAGTGATTGGAATGGTGATATTCATAATTCTGACTCTTATTCAGTTTATAGTAATCGTAAAGGGCGCTACAAGGGTCTCGGAGGTAGCCGCCAGATTTACTCTGGATGCCATGCCTGGTAAACAGATGAGTATTGATGCTGATCTAAACTCAGGTCTGATTACGGAGGATGAGGCAAGAAGTAAACGAGATGAAATAGCACAAGAAGCGGAATTTTATGGTGCAATGGATGGAGCAAGTAAATTTGTAAGTGGCGATGCTATAGCAGGGATTGTTATTACCTTAGTAAACATCGCAGGTGGCATGATAATAGGTGGATTAATGCAAGGTATGAATATTTCTGACGCATTATCTACCTACACGATTTTAACTGTTGGTGATGGATTAGTATCACAAATCCCTTCTTTAATTAACGCTACATCTGCGGCTCTACTTATTACAAAGGCATCATCAAGAACCAATCTGGGCGCAGAATTGACATCCCAGATACTGACGGTACCAAGGGCACTGGCGTTTGCAGCAGGTATCTTGGGGTTTTTTGGTTTAATTCCGGGCCTGCCAAAAACCCCTTTTATAATAATGTCAGTTTTTTTTGGTTTCATGTATTACGTTACAAGTAGAGATTCAACTAGTGTTGTTATGGAAAAAGATGGAGAACAAGAAGCAAAGAGATTAAAGGAATTGAAAGAACCTGAGAGGGAAATTGAAGCCCTGTTACAGGTGGATAGAATGGGGATTGAGGTTGGTTATAAATTGGTACCGTTGGTTGATCCTAAAAAGGCAGGGGGAATTTTGAGTAGGATTAGTGCGCTTAGAAAACAGCTTGCCAGGGATATGGGAACAATAATTCCTCCTATACGTTTGAGGGATTATCTGCGGCTTGCCCCAAATGAGTATCATGTAAAGATAAAGGGGGAAACGGTTGCTAAGGGGGAAATAATGCCTGATAGTTATCTGGCCTTAGGTGGAGGAGAGGAGCAAGAGCCAATTGAAGGCATTAAGACAGTAGACCCAGCTTATGGTTTGCCGGGTGTATGGATTTCTGAATCTAAGAGGGAATCGGCCGAATCGGCAGATTATACAGTGATCGATCCTACGTCAGTTTTAATTACACATTTGACAGAGGTTATTAAGTCTCATGCCCACGAGATAATTACCCGGGAAGATATTCAAAAATTAATAGAGAATTTGAAAAAAGATTCACCAACCTTAGTAAATGAATTGACACCAAACGTTCTTACGTTGGGTGTTGTGCACGAAGTAATCAGGAATTTGTTAAGAGAGAGAATTTCAATAAGAGATTTTGGTACTATTATTGAAACTCTTGTTGACTATGCACCTAGTACAAAGGATCCAGATGTCCTAACCGAATATGTGCGACAGAGGTTGTGCAGGACATTATGTGGACAGTATCAAGATGAAACGAGCAAGATTAATACAATTTCGTTTGAACCAAGATTAGAACAAGAAATCGCGAATTCTATTCACACAACCGGGAATAAATCCGTACTTGCTTTAGAGCCAAACTATGCCCAAAAAATAATAGATGGAATCACAGCAACTATGAAGAAGACTTACTCATCCAGCAGCAGCATAGTGCTTTTAACGTCTTCTGCAGTGAGAAATCACATCAGAAAACTTATAGAAAACGCGATACCTTTTTTACCGGTATTGTCTTATAAGGAGATAGCGCCGGGAATTCAAATTGAATCACTTGGGGTTGTGAATTTAACAAATGAAGATTAAATCTTTTATTGCTCCTACAATACGGGAAGCGCTAACGAGTGTAAAAAGGGAAATGGGCGACTCTCCCCTGATTCTCGATACCAGGGATATAGAAGAGGGAGATATTAAAGCCACTGCAGGCAAGAAATTGGTTGAGATTGTTGCAGCAGAAAATTTTATTGAACAAGATATCAATAAAGAATTAAAGGGTGATGACCGTTTAAATGTATTTTCAAAGGTAGATCGTGGCGTAGAGAATGATTTGCCTGAAGCAATCAAGGAATTATCTGACAAACTTAGCGCTCAGCAAGTAGAAGAAGAATATGCTCAAATATTGATAAGAGAGACATTATGCGATCTGGGTAAAGTCCACACTGCTAGCCCCGTACGGCGTTCTAGCCTACAGGGCGAGCAAGCTGTGGGGAAAGAAGGTTTTGAAAGGGTGGATTTACAACAGCAGATAATTAAAGAAAGGTTTATTAGTAAAATTAAAATTCCCGCTTCTAATTTAGCAAACGAAGGAACCCATAAGGCAATGGTATTTGTAGGGGGTGCTGGAGTGGGGAAAACTACAACTATTTCAAAATTAGCATTAGATGCAAGAACACATTCTGATATGGATATATTATTGATAAAGATCAAAGATGATTCTGAGGAAAGGCTGAATAAGCTTGCAGAGTTGATAGGAGCAACGGTGTGGGTTGTTACAACACGTCAAGAGCTTAGTATGATTATAGATGAATTTAAAAGTACATCACTTATTTTCATAGATACACCAGGGATAAATCATCTTAATAATGTCGAGCTGTTAGAGTTAAAGGAATACATTCATAATATACCAAATTTAGAGATTCACCTTGTTATCAGTGCGACAACAAGATTCGTTGATGTCATTAATACCGTTAAGAATTATTCTATTATACCAGTCCAGAGATTACTTTTTACCAAGGTTGATGAAACTGATATTTATGGCACGCTATTTAGTGTTGCAATGGCCACGAAGATTCCTCTTTCCTATATTACCGATGGGCAAGAGATACAGAGAAATATTAAACCTGTTACAGGAAGCATGATTGCTGAAATGGTAATAGGATAATGACAAAGTGACGATCGGAGGGGAGCGAATTTATATTAAATGCCAAAACGGAAGCTAATATTAATCGGGTATAGGTATAGCATATATATTGCCATATCTGTTTTTTTCTTTACGTGTTTTCTTGGTTATGTGTCAAACGTGGCTGTTGAAACCGTCATGAAGAAGGCAATTATAGCTGGCTGCATATTGGGATTAGCATTCTTTGTTTTAATAAAGATATTAGTAAATTATGTTCCTGACAATTTTAATGTGGTTAAACGCGAAGATAATGTTGATGCTGACAAACCTGAAGAATGATCTTTACAGGATTTGTAAGGAGATATAGATGATTGCGATTATTTAAGCAAATTACAGATTAGAATTGTATCAAGTTTTCACAATTACTGGGGAATTTCGAATGCAGGCGCATATTGCCAAAAGACAATTATCGCAGCGTGCCGCTACGGTGCAAAGTAGACGTAGTACCGCAAGTAGAACAAAACGAGATAAGCTCATAATAGAACATCTTCCCCTTGTAAAATATGTGGTTGGGAAGATTATGATTTGTCTTCCTTCACATGTTGACAGGGAAGATTTGATTGAGTCTGGAATCTTGGGATTGATAGAGGCTGCTGAAAAATTCAATGTAAAAAAACAAGTCAAATTTAAAACTTACGCTTTCCACAGGATTAGGGGTTCCATTCTGGATTATCTTAGATTACAAGATTGGGTACCACGCTCAGTTAGAGAAAAAGAAAATCTGATTAAGGAAACACATAGCTTCCTCGAGCAACAACTTGGTAGAATCCCTCAAATCGAAGAAATTGCTGAAGCGCTGGATATTAGTTGTAGTGAACTTGATAAAATGCTGGCAGAAATTAACCTGTGTTCATTGCTAAACCTTGAGGACATTAATTATGGAAGCGGTGATGATACAGGGACAAAAGTAAATGTGATTCTTAAAGATCGTCAAGCTTGTGAACCATCAGATGTCTTGGAATTGGAAGAAGAACAAAAGATATTGGAGCGTACTATTACTGAACTTCAACCTAAAGAGAGGATGGTTATTACCTTATATTATTACGAAGATATGCTTCTAAGAGAAATAGCTGAAGTTATGGATTTATCTGAATCTAGGGTGTCACAGTTGCATCATAGGGCATTGGTCTCGATCAGAGCAAAAGTAAATAGATCCAACACTGCTCGATAGCATAAATTAGCAACCCGCCTGACCCGTCCGAACGGCAAGACCGGGCGGGCTACCCCCCTTCGGGCAGGGGCCGTTCGCCAGTCCCCGTCCGTACCGGAACGGGCGGGCGACGTTCATTCTGGTGGGGATGGGGCTGAAAAGGAGCTAATTTGTAGATTATGGATAATTCTATTCAACCTATACGTTATGTTCCTCAGGTAAAACAAGTTAACCGAAAGGAACGAAATAGCGACAGGAAAGATGACAAGAAAGGGGAACAAGAGTTTTCGGAGTACATATCGGTTAGTGATGAAGATGGGAAAAACAAAAAGCATAACAAACATGATACTGATCAAAAAAGCTTGAGTAATGGTGCGGAGAGCAGAGAAGATTCACTTAAAGCTAATGCTTTAAATGAAGGTTGCGGAACGATTATAGATATTGAGGTATAAATGAGCAATTATATGGCCATAGTCCATAACAGTATAAAAGAAAATACAAAGGTGGGGTGTGATTTGTATTTAAAGAGCCGCGTTAACGGAGCTATCAGATACGTTTTATTTTGCCGTGGAGATGAAATATACTGTGATAAACAAAAAAAACAAATAATAGAACAAAACATAGAAAAACTTTTTATCTCTGCAAAAGATTATGAGAAGTACTTCAGGTATCAGGAAAAAAACCTACAAGACATTCTTACAGATAAGCAAAGAAGTGCAGAAGAGAAATCGCATATGGTCTATAATACTGCAAAATATTTGGTCCAGGATCTTTTGAGTGACCCTAGATCCGGACTTAATACGAAAGTGAAAAGGGCTTCGAAGTGGGTGGATAATACTGTTAACTATATTCTTAGTGATAAAGAGGCGTTTCCCAGCTTATTAAAGGTAACCACCCATGATTATTATACATATACGCACTCAGTAGATATATCTGTACTAGCGTTGCTTTTTGGTAGACATGTCCATTTAGATATACATAGCCTGAAGTGCCTTGGGGTAGGTGGATTATTACATGATCTGGGCAAGGTTGAAATTCCATTGGATATTCTTAACAAACCTGGCAAGTTGACAAAAGATGAGTTTGAGATAGTAAAGAAGCATCCCGAAATAGGGATGGAGTTTTTGAAAGGGAAAGCGGATATACACGAAAAATCTTTAGAAGTAGTTATTCAACATCATGAGAACTATGATGGTACTGGCTATCCCAATAGAATTGGAGGAAATGATATTCATTTATTTGGAAGGATTTCTAGAATAATTGATGTGTATGATGCAATAACTACAAATAGGTGTTATAGAAGGGCACTGACGCCATATGATGCTCTTGTTGAGATGTCAGAAAATATGGAGAATTGCTTTGAAAAGGAATTATTTAAAGAGTTTGTATGCTTCTTAGGACCCCATAGCCAAAGAGAAAAGTGAAGAAAGAATGACACATTATATGCGCCTTAAGAACTTTAGATTTACCTAAGGTTTTTAAATTGAAAGGGAAGTGTAATGCAAAAATATTTACCAATTACATTAAACAGTTTAAGACCGGATACTATAATTAATTGTGATGTTTACTTGCTTGTGAATGTTAACGGTGCTAGTCGTCATATATTGTATTGTAAAGGCAATTCAGTCTTTGAGAATAACAAAATAGAACTGTTAGTAAGAAAGAATATCAATAGACTTTTTATTGTCAGAGATGACCAGCGGAAATATTTTGAGTACTTAGAATCAAATTTTCAAAATATCATGTCTGATGAGAGAATCCATCCTGATGAAAGGGCACAAATCGTGCATAGCGCTGCTACAAACCTGGTTAAAGATGTCTTTAAAGACCCGAGAACTGGAAATATCGAAAGGGCTAAAAAATTTGCTTACAACATGGTTGATTGCGTTCTTAGAAATGGTGAAGCTTCGTTTAGCTTGATTAGAATAGCGAAGCATGAATATTATACCTATACTCATTCGGTGAATGTTGCAGCCATGGGAACTTTATTCGCAAAGAATCTTGGTTTCAGTGAGAATGACTTGGGGCCGTTTTGTACGGGGACGCTCCTGCATGATCTTGGCAAAATTAAGATTAGCCCGGCTATTCTTAATAAAAATGGGAGATTGACAGAAGAAGAATTTGAAGAGGTTAAAAAGCATCCTGAATTAGGGGTAAATATCTTAAAGGAAACAGGAAATGGTTTTAATGATGAATATACAATAATATTACAGCATCACGAGAACTGCGATGGAACTGGTTATCCATATGGACTTAAAAAAAGTGAAATACATTCTATCGGTAAGGTTGCCCGCATAATAGATATATACGATGCATTGACTACAAAAAGAGCATATTCATATGCACAGACGCCGTATGATGCGTTGAGTATAATCAAGGATGGGATGTCAGATGCAGTTGATCGTGTTTTATTTAAGCAGTTTATAAGATTTCTTGGTGGTTATGGCTGGTAGTGTAATTTCTTTACAAAAAGAGGAAAGTTTTAACAACATGAGGGAAAAAAGGACTGAATTTTTAATAAATAAACTCCAGAACTTTCAGTTACCATAGAGAGTGCTTTTTTCAGGCGAGCTTTATGTTGTGTGAGTACATAGACTTATAGATTTTAGAGACTGTAAAGTACTTTAAGATGTCTTTTGGGCACACGAGTTGCAACTAGATCAACAGGAACTCTAGGAATTGACAGGAAGGTTGGTAAGGGAACGATACAATGTTGGAAAAGCTACAACGCAATGTCAGTCAAGAGCATGAAGAACCCGCTGGAACGACTAGTTCGGGCAGGTCGATAGAAGGTTTTAAGTTCAACAGGAAGTTAAAAGAGAAGGATACAGAAAGACAATACAATGGAAGATTTACATTGATGGATTTAATTGCAATCTTTACAGATGAAGCTGAGAAAATTTGTAAGAATAAAACTATTGCAAACTTGATTGCCTTAGAATCGCTAAGAGACTATATAAAAAAAAATGTGAGTAATATAAAGATTGTTTTATAGAAGGAGGTCTTCCAATGATAGCAACTACAGGAACAGAACTGTATGGAGTAAAGAAAAAAAGAAAAAGTGAGAAAACAAATCAGATTGGAATAAACAGTATACACTTTAACAGGAAAGAGAGTGATAGGATTGG
Organism: Candidatus Scalinduaceae bacterium; assembly: GCA_046757465.1. Lineage (GTDB taxonomy): Bacteria > Planctomycetota > Brocadiia > Brocadiales > Scalinduaceae > Scalindua_A. Next base: position 29,184 of record JBHHYH010000011.1, read on the forward strand.
GATAGCCTTGAATTCAGTGTTCAAGATCGAGAGGCTCTATGACTTGATAGTTGATATAACTACAAAAGTATTGGAGGTAAAGTCTGCGTCTCTAATGATCTTGGAAGGGAATGCCCTGCGTATAAAGTCTTCGAAGCATATTCCAGAGAAAGTAATGAAACAATGCAGGGTAGAAGCGGGGGTTGGAATCTCAGGATGGGCAGCCTTGAAGGGTGAACCTATACTTGTTAAGAATGTAGAGAAAGACATTAGGTTTAAGAGAAGAAACAATAAAAGGTATTCTAATAAGTCTTTTATATCTGTGCCAGTTGTTTATAGTGGTAGAGTTATAGGAGTAATTAACGTTAATGATAAGAATAATAATGAAGCGTTTGGAACGAAAGATGTTGAATTGCTTAAGATTATTTCAGAGCATTCTGCCATTGCCGTCAGAAATGCCCTTTTGATTAGAAAATCCAAGAAACTCACGATCGTTGAAAAACTTGATAATTACTACAATAATGATGGAAATAAGTTTCTGCCGGTAACTCTACAAAGTCTTAAATCAGGTCCTTTTAGTACAAGTGAATTATATATAGAAAATGGTGATAATGGTAAAAAGCGATATGTTTTGTATTGGAAGGGAGGAGATGTGGGTACTCGCAATGGTAACATCAAGCAGGTATTTGATAATGAGAAAAGAGGAGAGTTTATTAAGAAGAATATTAATAGACTTTTTGTTGAAAAAAATGGCAGAGAACAATATTTACGATTTATGGAAGCGAATCTCGAAAGGATAGCTGAGGATAATTATGTTAGCCTAAAAGAAATATTTCGAGTAATCAATGATGTTGCTATCAATCTCATTAAAGATGTTAGTGCTGTGCCTGATAGGAGTTGCAACATAGAAAGAGTAAAACAATGGGTAAGTATCGTAACAAATGTTATTTTTAACAACCAAAATCATGTCCTGGGAATGTATAAAGCCATAAAACATAATGGGCATTCTTGTGAACGCATTACAAATGTTACAGTATTAGGTTTAATTTTTGCATATAAACAGGGGTTGGATGTTGGTGAATTAAATAAATTAGGTATGGGTCTATTTCTTCAGGATATTGGTATGCGCAAGATTAATCCTTTAGTAGTTGACAAATCTACTAAATTGAGCCAAGAGGAATTTCAGGCTGTAAAGAAACATTCGGAAATCGGATTTCAAATGTTACATGATACGAATAAGGTTGTAAATGAATCTTGTTTGCCTGCCTTACTCCATCATGAAAACTATGACGGTAGCGGTTATCCCTATGGTTTGAAAGGAAACAATATCGATTATTTTGGTAGATTATCGCGTGTTATCGACGTGTTTAGCGCCCTTACGTCTAACAGGCCATATGCAAGTATAAGCAGCCCTGATAAAGCTTGTGGGATAATGAGAGATAATATGAAAGGAGCTTTCGATCCAGATATGCTTGATAGTTTTATATATCTTTTGAGATCTGCTAAGATTACGACAGGAACCACCTCTTTCAAAGCCACTTCAGAAAAATGATGGTCAAGTGATGTTGTGTAACATTTGTTTGAACCCTCCAGATACACCACCGTGTCTGATGGTAAAAGTATCCATGTTTTCTCCATTCCATACACATACGTATCCTGGCATAGGTCTGTAATCCGCCTTAGTTGTCCTTATCTCTTTGTATCATTATTTGTTTAACTCTTAATCCTTGATCAAAAATCCCCCTTCGCCCCGATACTGTTCGGTATGAAAACTGCGTAAGCTCAAAATGCCATCATTTCAATAGCTTCTGGGAGAGTTTGAGGGTGTTATTCTGGTCCCGTAACGCTCTGGTACGGGGCGGGCAGGCAGGTACAAAGGAAAAAGGATTGGTGGTGAGATTCAAAAAAAAATGGTTAAATATGGAAGGGGGCATTCCTAAGAAAACAGGGGGCCATGAGTTACGTTCAAGAGAAGAAGGTATTACTTATACCTTAATTTACTCAAATTTCTTCACTAGGTATCCCTTCATCCTCTGAAATTGCCTGGCTTGCTTTATTATCTTCTCTTCTGCTTCCTTATGTGTCATATCCATGGTCTGCCTATAAAAAGATGCAACCCTTGCAAAATAAAGGGGTTTCAGGGCTTCTACTACATCTTCTTTATTCTCTGACATTTCGTATGCAAAGACAAAGTCATAGAGTTTCTTTGCCCACAATTCTGATCCGATATTCCATCTCCCCGCATGATACATCCTCTGGGTTATATGATAATAGGATGGTGAAAGGATAGACGAAATTATCCTTTCATTCTTTGAAAACCCTTCGAAGCTTGCTTTAATGATACCCTTGTAGTCAACAGAAAGTCCCTGTGGTTCTTTATAACTGAAATTGCCAAGGATTGGACAGTCCTTGTTACCATTACCATTCATCCAGACGTTTCTGAACTTAGAGACGTTTGAAAAGAGTGTGGTTATAACCTGGGTAAACATAGCCCCAAGCTTTGGCGCGCTAGGTTTGTGAACTTTGGACCCCAGTGCAACCTGGCATATCTTGAACCCATTCAGGAGGGCCGAGGTGGTCATAAATATGTCTATGCCGTACTGCCTGGTATTCTTTTCCCACGCCATTCCCAGCCAGTATCTTGCCATCCTGGGCGAGAAGGAAAAGTCGCCACCTATGGGCTGTCTGATATTTGCCTTGAAGAGTGCGTATATCAAGGGATAGGTTATGTGGTTTGTTATTGTGCCATCATATTCGTTCCTGGAATACATGGGGGTTACATAGTCATGTCCCTCTAAAATCGGTGTGGCAAGGGTTTTAACCCATTCCGGGGTAATGCTCTTTAAATCGGCATCCACAACGATTACGGCCTTTGCCTTACGCTGCACAACCTCTACAAAGAGGTTCCTCATATTGTTACCCTTACCTACAATAGATTCTTCTGTACTGATGTACCTCTTAGGGATATTGTCTGTTTCGGCTCCCAGAAAAGCACCCTTTGTTCCATCCTTGGAATTGTTATCAACGTTGATAATTGCAGCGGAATGGGTAGGGAAGTATTTCTTCAGCCCTAGGGCAAGTTGGCGTGCGACAAATGCTATATTATCGGCTTCATTCAGAGATGGTATACCGATGATGATATCCACCTCATTACTCATCTTATACATAAGTAGTATCCATAGAATAACTTACATTAGCCACTTGAAAACCGCAAGATTTTGAGTAGCTACTAATATACTTACCTGCCAGAGCGATGATGCTTGCCGTTCGCATGCCAGACTGTGCTGTCCTGGCGGAGACGGGACGGGCTGGTTTCTATATTTTAATTATCGTCTTTATGGGGTAAGACTTAAGCACAAATTTTTAGTGATGCTATTTTCCGTATATGTCTTCCTAAATAGCACGATGATTTGTCTAAATTTAATATACAAACGTAGCGTTTTTGCACAGTTTTACCCTTCCTATTCGCTCTTTGTATCATAACACTTGTTACATAAAATTGGCCAGAAACACCGTATACTTGATAATAGCCCTTTAAAGGGCAGAATTCTTAATATCTTTTTCCGGTCTCAAAACTCGAAAGTATATATTTTAATACACAACTATCATACCAAAGCTTAAAGGCTTGAAAAGAAATGTTATAATTTACTAAGGCGCAACATTTGTGATGGGGCCTCATAGAAGGGGAACTAAGACGGCTTCTTTTTAAGCAGATTCTGGAAATTTCAAAAATGTCATGCAGGGTGTTAGACGATCTAAGACGACTACAAAACCACAGGGTGTGTTGATTGCAGAATGAGGAAATGCAAGACATTTTCGTTGAATTGTCAATTGAAAGAATTGCTCTGTGTTTAAGGCTTATCATTTTCCACAAATATATGGTGGTAGAAATTTATTGCTAAGATCATTTCTTCCTTATTGAACCACGTCTATAAATCTTGGCGCACGGATTTGTTGCATTCTTGATGATTTTAGCCTTCTTATTTTCTTGTTAAGGTTGCTTGTCTTTGTTTTTATACTATCTATTGTTGAAGATAACAATTTTATGTCTTCCCTGTCGTGGTTTACTAATTTGGTGATTATAGAGTGAAGTTGTTTCAGTAGTGAATCAAGCCTTTTATCTGATATAAGGTTTTTTGGGTTAAGTTTCTCAAGGCGTTTGATATTCTTAATATGGCTTTCCTTTTCTGTTATTAATGAGTTTAAGTCTTTTATATTGCCAGATATTATTGCTTCTTCTTGTTTTTTTGCTAGTTTTAATATCTCTTCGTAGTGTTCTAATTTTCTTTTTAGGTAAGAGATTGCATTTTCGCTTTGATTTGACATTTGAATTTTGTCTTTTGTCATTTTTTCTTCACGTCCTTCATGGTTTCCTGTTTAATCAGCTATGATTTCTTTGTCTGGGTTGGTTTTTATATCTTTCCATGACTCCCTCAATTCTGATAAGATTCCTTTTGCGTTGTCTATTGCTTTTGTGTTCAGGTTCGCATCAGCATCCATTATCTCGCGTACGACAAAGTCATATAAACGTGATAATGAAGCGGCAATTTCCTCCCCCTTGTTCTGGTTTAATGATTGTATCAACTCAAATACAATATCACGTGCCTTTGTCAGGGAATGGTGTTTTTCCTCATGTTTCTTTTCTGAAATTTCTTTTTTTGCCTTATCAAGTAAAAGTATAACTCTGCCATATAACATTAGAATCAAACTTAGTTGATCGGCAGTTTCAATCTGTGACTTTTTATACGAATGGACTTTTTGTTGTTTCATTTACCTCCACCCGGTAATTAGGTTTTAACTTAATAAATTGGTTAGCGAACCAAGTTGCTGCGATAAAAAGGAACTTACTGTTTGAAGTTTTGAAAGAGACAATTCCAGTTGAACGAATTGATTTTCTAACAGTGTCCGTTCCGTCACTAACCGCGCTTCCATGTCGTTTATGGTATCTTGTAAATTATCAATTGTATCCTGGAGGCCATCAATTTTGACAGTGACCAGTCCGTCAAACTGGTCGGTAAAGTAATCGAGTTCGCGGAACATTTCTTCAGCCACTCCTATTGTCAGCTTTACGTTACCTTTTGAGCCTGTGGTTGTAGAAGTGACCTTTATAGAAAGCCCTTCAATACTCGTTGACCCCCCGCTTGGTGGAGCATCGCCGGTTAAGAGCTGCCCCACGCCTGTAGCAGCTTCTCCATTTATTGTACCAGCAACATCAATACCACTAAAAGGTGATCCCGTCGTTGTTGATGGTAGAGTGGGGGCTCCGCCTACAACAGTTTCAGATGTTGAGAATCCGTTACTGTTTCCATAGTTATCGTGTGTGATTACGAGGTTGTTTCCACTTTTAGATGCCGTAATCTCCATCGCGTATCTACCGGTCACACCACCAGGATTACCAGTCGTTACATTTCCAAAATCCACACCTTTTCCAGCAGGTTCTGTTATGGTAATTGTTAATAGACTGTCTCCGATTGTATTTTCTGTCAACACTAACTGTCCACTGCCATCAATTGTAGCTGATACTTCATTATTGTACGTATTTTCTATAAAAGAAAGAAAATCTTGAATTGTAGTTGTATCTTTGTCACTAATTGTAAATGTATTATTAGTGGATATCCCTGAGCGTGTTGTGCCACTAATTGAAATTACTTCATCGTATTGATTCAGCGTTTCTCCATCAATTGCGCCAAAAGTTGTACTACTGGTTATAGGAAAACCGCCTGCGAGTTGTGCCTTGTCTCCCACAAGTGTCTGTGTAAACTCCGTGGCAAGTTCGGAGTTGATTGCGTTTACGATATTGTCAAGAGAGCTGCCATTTGAGCTTCCATCAAGGGTTATAGTTGCTTCCCTGCCAGTTAAAGTGTCGGTAATTTTATAATCAAGCACATCACCAGCCCCCCCTATTCCACTGCTTAGGTCACCTGTTCCTGTTACAGTTGCCTGGGTGGCAACAGTGTTAATTACTACTGCATAGTCCCCCGCTACTGTTTCTTTGGTATGGCTTACGAACGTAATTTCACTATTTGTTGTGGTGCCTTCAGCAGTGAATAACCTCCTGACGGCGTTGAAGTCGGTATTGATTGCTGACAGGAAGTCGCTATCGTTTAGGGACAACTTGCCGTTTTTGTCAGAGGTTATCCCGATCAATGAAAGTGCATTGTGGTTAGCTGGAAGCAGTGAATTGGTGCTCGTAATGGTTGATTGGATAGTGCTCTTAATTGTAGACAGGGCGCTTTCGCCCGCAAGCACACCGGAGCTTTCTGTATCTTCATCAAACGTGAATTGCAGGTTTATAAATTCGATTATGCCGTTGTATTCGGTTATAAAGTCATTCACGCTGGACTTTATGCTGTCAGTATCCCTGGATATGGTCAGGTCTACTGTGGTGCCTGATTCCACCCTTGCTAAGTCAATTGTAACTCCATTTATGACATCGTCAATTGAATTGCTGTCTCGTGTGACGCCAACCCCATCTATTTCTACATTTGCATCTTGTCCTGCTGCGGCCTGCATATCATAGCCCTGGGTGCTTGCTGCGATAGTGCCAAAATCAAGGGCGCCACCGCCCTCATTATTGGTAAGCAAGGTCAGAGATATCTGGCTGTCACCCGCAGTTAAGTCTCTGATAGCTATTTCACCTGCCGTATTACCATCGGTTCCATCGCTGATATAGGCATCTACAACGCTGACTCCACCGTATTGGGTTTCTATGGCGGTAAGAAGATTGTTTATATCGTTATAGGTGCCGCCACTGTAAATATTGTAGGTAGTAGAGGTGATGGCAGTCCCGTCATTTTTTGTACCCTGGATAGTAATTGTATCAGTGGTACCTACACTGGCACCATCTATTTCGTTAAATTTATCGGTAGCGACTATTGCGGAGGCTAATTTAGTGTTAGCCACAGAGCCGGCATGCACCTCATTCACACTAGCATTAGTACCTTCCAGGATACCCAGGGTTTCAAGTATGTTATTGTTGTCTGTAAAGTTTGTAGTGCCGCTAATATCAATAAAGAATGTCTCCACACCATCCGTTGTCGTACTCGCAACGGTAGCAGTTACGCCCGCAATACCATTGATAGTACTTGCAATAGTTGTTAGTGTATCAGTTGCAAGGTCTATAGTAACGTTTGTCCCCGCAATGTTTACGGTTGTGCTGCTTTGGGCATTTGTTAAACCAAGCAAGGATTTAATGGAGGCGTTGCTACTAGAAAATTTGTCAGATTGAGCGCCATCACTTGTGGGGGTTTTAATCGTGGTACTGCTGGTAGTAAAACCCAGGCCAGTTAGCCCTCCCTGGAGTATATTTGTGCCACTGGCTGATGCGTCGAGTATGCTAAATTTATCTTTGCCTGTATTGTCACTTGTAAGGATCAGGCGATTGTCAGTGCTTGTGATGGTAAGAATGGATGCCGTTACCCCGGTTGCGTTAGTACCAGAGTTGGCATTATTAATACTTACAGCAATATCAGCCAGTGTGTCTGTTGTGCTGATACTTATAGCCTTATCATTTATTACAAACTCACCTGAAAGATTCAGCGCTGTCGTGCTGCTGGAATAACTCTGAGATGATAGTTGTCTTGCCTGTGCTAGTTGCGATGATGTTGTAAATTTTATCGTGTGGGTGCCAGGATTTGCGTCAGTTGTTGTTGAAACCGAAAGAAGGTCGCTGGCCTTAAAGTTAGTTGAGTCAGTTGATATTGCAGTCTTAAAGACATTGAAAGTGTCAATATTTCTGAGGATGTCTGCTTTTGATTTAAAGTCTGATAGGTTTGTGTTAAGAGATTGATAAGCCGACAGTTCGTCACTGTGTGTAGTCTGATTAGCAACTACTGCGTCGATGCGTTTTCTGCTTACGGCGATAAGCTGATCGATTATGGTTGCGGTGTCAAGGCCGGAAATTAAACCGCCAACGGCGCTCGTGCCTGGCATTTAACCTCTCTCCTATTAGGGTTATTTTCTTGCATTTCAGGCTTCTGTGCTTCCCTCGCAACCCGCCAGAACGCCTGCCTACCGTCAGGCAGGCACGTCGGGCGGCTTGGTTGGTCCCGCGAAGTCATATTTAGGGGCGACCGACAGGATATGATTCTCGTGTTATTTCTCTGGATTGTGATATAGATTCGTACAAACGTCTTGACCTGTTTATCTTGTCGATATCGTCTGAATATTCATGGATTAGTCTTTCAAGGGCCTCTTTATTGATCCTTTTTGCCTTTTCAATTTCTTCTGTAGTGGCGTATAAGCAGTACCAATTAAGAAAGTTCCTTTTTTCCATTTCCTTTTCCATCATGACCATAATATTCTCCCAAAGGCGAAATACGCAATATGTGTACCAAATCTGGTAAATTTCTGTCACATCTAAAGCCTTGTACAACAGGAACATATGATGGCATAGTTGAAGTATCCTGATATGTTAAGAAACTTAATGGGTAATATTTACACTCGGTGTCACTTTTTTCCCTACGGGTTTCGGGATTTGTCAAGGTATGTTCACAAAGCCCTCTAATAGTGAATTTCCAATTCAGGTATATAAGAAAAGGGAGGGTAAATATAATCCACCCTCCCTTTTTGTCTATGATGCAAAAACCTTGATAAGAGCTTGCAATAATACTTAACCAAGCAGGCCTAATACTGCTTGTGGCGCCAGGTTAGCCTGCGCAAGCATTGCTGTACCAGCTTGAAGCAATATCTGGTTCTTAGTGAAATCTACCGTTTCAAAGGCTAAATCTGCGTCTCGTATTACAGACTCAGCAGCGGTTATGTTTTCAACAGTGCTAGCAAGGTTCGCTATGGTAAATCCAAACCTGTTTTGCGTAACACCTACATCTGCACGCCTGTCTGCCAACGTATTAATAGCAGACTCAATGGTAGATAAAGCCGTTTGCGCTCCAGATTGGGTACTAACATCAACGTCTACGTTCAGCCCCGCTGTTCCCGTTGTCACGTTACCTATGCTGAAAGCAATCTGGTCGTTTGGGCTGTTTTCATTACCTACCTGGAATGTAGAATTACCCAGGCTACCAGTTGCAAAAGAACCATTGGCGCTAACGGGGGCTGTGGCTGAGTCGAATTGAGCATTGACCTTAACGGTTATGCCAAGGTTGTTGAAGTTTAATAATTTCGTTTCACCATTAGCTATAGTGTTGAAATTGACTGATATGGTCTGTGTCGTAGTTCCATTACCAATCGACAGTGTCCTGGCAGTACCACTAGTAGTTATAGACACGTTGAAAGTTGTCAGGGCTGTAGCGCCTGATACGTCAACGGAGATTACTTCATAGGTGGCTGATAACGCGCCAAACGCTGTTACGTTAGTGGTACCGAAGCTGCCATCGAGCAATACCGTATTTCCGAATTTTGTTGTTGCAGCGATTCTGTCTATTTCTTGCTCAAGGGTGTTTACCTCATTGGATATGTTAGCACGGTCGCTGGTCGTTGTGTTAGCAGATGAGGCCTGCGTTGCGAGTTCCTTCATCCTCAGAAGGATGTTTCCTATCTGTTCTGCGCCACCTTCTGCAACCTGTAATAAAGAATTTCCTGCGGTTGCGTTTCTTGATGCCTGTCGCAAACTATTTATTTGTGATCTAAATCTCATTGAAACAGAAAGACCTGCAGCGTCATCAGCAGCTCTGTTTATCCTGAAACCTGACGAAAGTCTTTCCAAAGATTTTGAAAGAGCTAGGTCAGATATCTGCAACTGCCTGTGTGTGTTTAAAGCTGCGATATTGTTTTGTATTCTTAAACCCATTTTTAAAATCCTCCTTGATTTTGTGTGGAGCGTTTCAAGCGCCCAACACGGTAACCAATTTTAGAATCTTTACTAATTTGGCTTCCCTGCCAGATTAGCTCAAAAACTAAAAAAAAATAAAATACATAAAAAAAATTTACTTAAAAACGTTTATTTACTCAAATAATATTCTCACCTCCTTCTGTGATAAAATTTCCCAAATTGGCTGTATAGGTAATGCTTACTGAGTTTATTATCGGATGAGGATTAGAAGACTTTAGCAGAAATTTCAAAAAAAAGGAATTTCTGGATTATGATATGTATTTGCATAATAAAGACTTAGGTCTTAAACAAGGGAAAAAACAGAAGGAAGAAGAAAACGATTGATAATTGATAATTGAGGGATTGTGCGCTGTTGAGTGTCTGTTTACGGATTTATGGTAAACGCTACAGTGGAAAATTTTTAAAAAACGCGATTTCTGAATTGTGTTATATGTATACAATAAAATAACTTATACTCTTACAAAGGGGGAAAACAAGAAGAAGTGGACAATAATTGGAAATTGGCAATGAGAGTTGTATGCTGTTGGGCATCTAATTGTGGATTTATGGTGGACGCTTTAAACTGGCCCGACCCGTTCCCTTCGGAAAGACTTTGCCCGCCCGGATGACTTGGTCGGACAGGTCGAGCAGGCGATCTCATCGAGGCTAACGTTCTGGCGAAAATACCGTAAGCCATTGTGGTTCTGCCACTTATGCCGCCATTTTCGCGGGGATAAACTCCAGCAATCGCTTTGTCATTCACACCCTCAGAGAAAAGTAGAGACCTGCCCGACCCGTCCCCGCCAGAATGCAGACTGTGTCACAATTGTCATCCCGCCCCCATTCCTAGCTTACGCAAGGAAGCTATGGGGGTCGGGATCTCTTAGGTTGCTAAGTTATTGAAATTATTAGATTCTGAAATAAATTCAGAATGACATATTATGTGTTTTAGTTATTGTGACACAGTCTGATGCACATCGGGCTGGCGAGCGGCATTGTCGGGCTACATTCTACAGAAATAAGGGGGGGAAATAACTTGAGAGGAGAACACCGTAATATTTCTTTCACTATAGTAAAAACCCCCCTATTTTTCCCCCTTTAGTAAAGGGGAACAAGGGGGGATTTGAGTAGAGGGGGGGCGTAATAGGTCACAATTCTTGGGCTACTTATAAGGAGTTTACGATTGATTTACAGCTCGAGTTTCGATTTTATTAGGAGAGCCGGGATCCAGTAGGGCGGCAATTTCAAAGGAAAAGTTGGCCAGAAGCCTATTTTGTTGTTTCATTAAGGTTATTCCGATATTGGCGTAGAGCTTGCTTAAATCGGATATACTGTCGATTGTAATATTTCTGGGAAGATTAAGGCATTTCAATAGTTCATCACAACGCGTTACACAGCCTTCAGGATCATTCAGGGATATATAGATCTTACTCAGCGCAAGATTGGCTTCCAACAGGTAATTATCTAGCTTTAAGGTGTTTAAAAAGCATTCCTTTGCCTTAATATAGTTTGACTCATTCAAATACAAAGAACCCAGCCTTACGAGCGCTTCAGCGTTTTCTGGTTTTACTTTTAGTATTTTATTATATGTATCTTTTGCCTGACCAATTTCTCCTATTCCTTCAAGTGAAACGCCCAGGTTAAATAAAGCGCCAACATGGTTGTTGTCCTTATTGATAATTGAACGAAACATATTAATTGCTTCACTAAACTGGTTTTTCTTCAAAAGAAGAAGTCCCGCGCGGTATTGTGCAAATGTTTCATCAGGGTAACACTCTAGAATCTTCTTGAGATAGGATAAGGCCTTGTCTGGTTCTCCGGACTTTTCATACGTTTCAGCAATATAGTATTGAATACCCCTGTTTTTGGGATTGTTTTTGAGCCCATTTTTGAGGAATTTTTTCGCCAGTTTAAGGTTCCCTTGTTCCAGAAAATATTTTCCGATTACGAGATAAGGTTCCCATTTATTATCTGTGCAACTTATGGCGCTGTTTAGCGACTGAATTCCCTCATGTTCTTTGTCCTGTTCATAATAGACGATAGCCATCCGTGAATGAGCTAGCCAGGCGTGTTGAAGGTTATTGTATGGTATAACCAGCGCCTTGGTTGGGTTTGATTCGATAGTTCTTAGTAACTTTAAGTACTTTTTTGTAGCCTCAATACACTTATTATGCTCTTTTCGCATCAAGTATATGGAAGATAGTATACAATATGCATCCAGGTAATCGGCGTAAAAATCAATCGCCTTTAGGGCATAAGCTTCGGCATTGGCCAGGTCTTTCTTACGATAAAAGGCAACGCTTGCCGTGTAATAAGTGAGAAGTCGGGGCTGTACATTGCTGTTTTGTCGTTCGAACAGCCTGATTGCCTCAAGGGCTTCCCGGATACATTCGTCATTTTTTTGCCTATCCAGGCAAGAAATAGCCAGATAATGATGAGGAATCGGGTCTTCAGGGTCATCTTTAATTTGCTTCTTTAAAAGGGCTGATGTTCGTATAAACTTTTTCTCCATTTGCTCCTCACCCTGATTGTATCCGTAATGATATATTTTTATATTGGCGTTTTTAGTGAGGCCTGAATGCTTCAGGTCATTGTGAACTATTCCCTCGTAATGGAAACCCAGATGATTTTTGAAAAGCCTTTCTGAGTTATTAATTGAGATGTTCTTGCCTCCAACAGGCCTGTTAAGTACGGGCAAATAGATTACATTTACGCCATTCTCCTTGATGACGTCTTTTAATTTATGGGCATCTTCCTTGTCTACTTCCTCGTCTGCGTCGAGTATGAGAATCCATTCGCAGGTTGCGTATTTGAGTGAATAGTTTCTTGCCTTGCTGAAGCTATTTTCCCATGCATGATGGTAAATCTTTGCGTTATATCTTCTAGCAATTTCTATAGTGCTATCGGATGACCCCGTATCTACGATGATTATTTCGTCAACGTGATCCTTGACGCTTTCCAGGCACATGGGTAGAAACTTTTCTTCATTCTTTACTATCATGCAAAGAGAAAGGGTTGGATTTGCGATTTTAGATTTTAAATTCATGAAGTTAAACTCCGATTATGTAACATTTTCAGTAACATCCAGCGTGTTTTCATTTTGACCATTTTTCTCAAGGGCATCATGGTCTAACAGGTTGCTAATTTCGAAAGAAAGATTGGCCATAAGCTCCTTTTGTTGTTTCAATAAGGTTGTTCCGATATCGGCGTAGAGTTTGCTTAAATCGGATATACTGTCGATTGTAATATTTCTGGGAAGATTAAGGCATTTCAATAATTCGTCACAATTCATTACACAGCCTTCCAGATCATTAAGGAATATATTAATCTTGCTCAGGGCAAGATGAGCATCTGTCAAATATTTTCCAAGCTTTATTGTGTTTAAAAAGCACTCCTTCGCCCTGGTAAAGTTTGATTCACTCATATACAAATAGCCCAACTTTGCAAGCGCTTCAGGATTCTCCGGTTTTATTGTTAATATATTATTGTAAGTATCCTTTGCTCGTGTAACATCTCCTGCACTCTCATATGCAATAGCCAGGCTAAACAAGGCGCCGATATGTTTCGGGTCTTTATCGATAACTGACTCTAATGTGTTAATAGCCTCGTCAAATCTGTTTTTCTTAAATAACAGGAGCCCCTTGTGGTATTGCGCTAATATTTCGTCAGGATAATTCTGTAAAATCATATTGAGATGAACTAATGCTTTATCTGGAAAACCTGATTTTTCATACATTTCCGAGATACAGTATAAAATATCTTTGTTATAAGAATCATTTTTGAGTCCATCCATGAAGAATTTTTTAGCCAATTTAAAATTGTCTTGTTCCAAAAAATATTTCCCGATTTTAAGGTAGAGTTCACATACATTGCCTTTACAATTTACAGCGTCTTTTAGTGCCTGAACCCCCTCAGACTCTCTATTCTGTTCATAATAGATAATAGCCATCCGGGAATGTGCCATCCAGGCGTCTTTAATTGTAATATATGGTATAGTGAGCACCATAGTTGGATCTGATTCAATAGATTTTGAAAGCCCTAGATACTTTTTTGTAACCTCAAGACATTTACTGTATTCTTTACGCTGGAAGTATAAACCTGAGAGGATACTATAGGCATCCACATAATCCGGATAATAATCAAGTGCCTTTAGTGCATAAGCCTCGGCATTAGTTAGGTTATCTTTGTGGGAAAAGGCAATGCTTGCTATGTAATAGGCTAGTAGTCTCACATGTGTTTCACTATTTTCTAATTCAAATGAGCGGTTTTTCAATTCAAATAGTCTAATTGCCTCGAGGGCCTCCTTGATACATTCGTCATACCTTTTTCTGTTTAAGTAACAAATAGCCAGATAATTATGAGGAATCGGGTTTTTTGGGTCATATTTTATCTGTTCTCTTAAGAGGGTTGATGTACGTATAAATTTCTTTTCTTTATGTTCTTCATCAAGATTATATCCATAGTGATATACTCTTATGTCTGCCATCTTAGTTGGACCAGAGCATTTCAGGTAGTTGTGAACTATTCCTTCAAAACGGAATCCGAGATGGTTTTTAAATATTTTCTTTGAATTCATGATTGAATCACTCTGACCTCCAACAGATTTGTCAAGCATTTGTAAATAGATTACATTTGCCCTAGGAGCTGTTTCACACTCTACAGGGTCTTTGATAACTTTCTTTAATTTATACGCATCTTCCTTGTCTACTTCCTCATCTGCATCAAGCCAGAGAATCCAATCACACGTTGCGTATTTGAGTGAACAGTTTCTAGCCTTGCTGAAACTATTTTCCCATGCATGATGGTAAATCTTTGCGTTATATCTTTTAGCAATTTCTATAGTGCTATCGGATGACCCCGTATCTACGATGATTATTTCGTCAACGTGATCCTTGACGCTTTCCAGGCACATGGGTAGAAACTTTTCTTCATTCTTTACTATCATGCAGAGTGAAAGAGTTGGCGTCCCTGCCCGACGGATGGCAGGCGGGCATGTCCCGGCTATGTCGGACCTTGGAGCTGCTTTCAGGGGCGCTTCTGGCGGCCGTCCTTGTGCGGGATTAGTATTGTTCATATTTTGCGCACACTGTATTGTGGGTATCCCACTTATGTTGTTAGAAGTTTTGTAATGTGTAATTTGCGCCTAAACATTTGCTGTGTTCATTGATTGAATACGTTTCAAATCTTTGCATATATTAAAGGCTGTTTCAGCGGCCTGTGTATCGTATTTTTCTTTAAGTTTTTCACCTATTACGTTGAAGAGATTTGTCAGGTCAGATAGATCTTCAAGTGTTATATTTCCCGGTATGCTGAGGATATGTAGCAACCTATCACAATCTGCAATGACGTCTTCAAATTTACCCTGAAAAATATTGATCTTGCAAATGAGTAATCTGATGTCAAATAAAGTTGGTTCTATATCAATCGCCTTTTTCCAAAAGCGGACAGTCTCTTGCAGGTCTCTTTTTCGAAACTTGACATGACCTATTTTAACCAAAACATCTACGGCTGTCTCATTAATGTTAAGAAGCTTTTTATAAATTTCTTCTGCCCTGTCAAGGTTGTTATTTTCCATGTGGAAGTTACCCAGGAGCTTGAGGCAATTTTCAATCTCGGGAGACTCCTTCAGGGCTATGTCAATCTCCGTTTCGCTTTTTTCCTCCTGACCGCTTGATAGATAATAAAATCCGCGCAGTAGATTTATCTTCCATTTATGACCGATTGTGTAGGAAAGAGAGGCGTTAACCCTTTCCTTGTGATTTGTGATACTATCCCATAAATTTAGGTAGCTTTCTGAGTTTTGAAGAAACCGGTCATATTGTTTTGAATCATAATAAATGAATGAGAGTATGCAAAAACCGTCTAAGGATTGATCATCCATTTCAACTTTCTTCAGGGCATATTTTTCTGACTCCTTTGGATTCTCTTTTTTAAGATAAGCCGCACTGATAACATAGCAGGAAACGGATAAATCTCTTAAAATAGAACTTCTTTTCTCTGCGAGTTTTAAAGCCGTCTTACTTTCTGCAATTGCCTCATCATACATACCCTTACCCATATATGAAACGCCAAGGTACATGTGTGGAACGGGATTATGTGGGTCCGTTTTTATCTGCTCCTTTAGTAAGGTGGTGGTACGTAAGAACTTTTCTTCCATCTCGTCCTCAGATAGATTATACCCGTGATGGATAACACGTAGCGAGGATGCAGCGCCTTTACCGCTATACATTATCATATTGTGTACAGATCCCTCATAGTAGATTCCGCTGAAATTCTTAAAGAGACGTACGGTATTTTCGTAAGTCTCTTGTGTAGAGTCTTTAAACTTGCTCCTGGTAATAAAAGTAATAGCCATACAGGTGTTATCCTTTACTATTTCCTTAATCTTTGGGGCATCATCCTTGCACATCTCATCATCGCCATCAAGTCGAAGGATCCATTCGCATGTTGCATACTTCAGTGAATGGTTTCTTGCCTTGCTGAAACTCCCTTCCCAGGGGTGGTTAAAAACCTTGGCTCCAAAACTCTTCGCAATCTCTACCGTCCTGTCTGTCGAACCGGTGTCTACGATTATTATCTCATCTACAACCTCCTTGACGCTATTAAGACACCGCGCAAGGTTCTCCTCCTCATTCCTTACGATCATACAGAGCGATATACTGCCGGCCCGCCAGAATGACCCGTTCGCCAGCCCGACAGGATCATTCTGGCGGGTACCGGCATGGGTGAGTGAAGTCGGGCAGGCAAATTCCCCCTGTGGAGTGGCGTAGACTACTCCACAGGGGGGGTTCTCCCCTTCCTTGGATAATTTCTTCTGGATATTTTTTAGATTGTTCATAATAACCTGATTTTCAGGTTCAAGTTCAAGGGCTTTTCCAAAGAAGAACATTGCCCTTTCATATAACCCTTCCTTGTCTTCGAGGCAACCTAGATTATTGTATACTTCTATATCCTTTACTTTCTGGAGAACCTTATAAAGAAAAATCCTTGCCTCTTCAAACTTTTTCATGTCAAGATACAATGTTCCCATTCCTTTGAGAGCGTCTATGTAATCCGCATCAATCTCTAATGCTTTTTTATATGATGATTCTGTCATTTTAAGGTCATTCTTTAAGTAATACAAACGTCCGAGGTTTAATAGAAATTTCTTATTGTCTGGACTATTTTTAAGTCCTTCTTTGAGGAATCTTTCTGCTGATTTAAGATTCCTTTGTGCCAGGAAATATTCTCCGATTGCCAGGTAAGGTTGCCATTTTTTGTCCGCACGACTTATGGCATTATTTAACGACTGGGCCCCCTCATGTTCTTTGTCTTGTTCGTAATAGGCGATAGCCATCCGTGAGTGAGCCGACCAGGCGTGCTGAAGTGTAGTATATGGTGTAGCCAAGGCCTTAGTTGGGTTTGATTCGATAGTTTTTAATAACTGTAAATACTTTTTTGTAGCTTCAGTACATCTAATGTATTCTTTGCGTTGGAAGTATATGGAAGAGAGTATGCAATAGGCATCCACATAATCAGGGTAAAGATCAATCGTTTTTAAGGCATAAGCCTCGGCGTTAACTAAGTCTTTCTTATGGTAAAAAGCAGCGCTTGCCGTGTAGTAAGTCTGAAATCTAATCTGTGCGTTGCTGTTCTGCTGTTCAAATAGCCTGATTGCCTCAAGGGCTTCCTGGACACAACAGTCGTGCCTTTTTGTACCAAGGCAGGAGAGAGCAAGATAATGGTGGGGAATGGGATTTTTTGGATCATTTTTGATTTGTTTTCTTAAAAGAGTTGAGGTTCGTATAAATTTTTTCTCTATTATTTTGCCATCCTGATTATATCCGTAGTGATATGATTTTATATTAACTATTTTAGAATGACCAGAGTATTTCAGTTTGTTGTGAACTATTCCTTCAAAATGAAATCCAAGATGATTTCTAAATATCTTTAATGCGTTAAAAACGGATGTACTCTTGCCACCAATAGGCTTATTAAACATTGGGAAAAAGATTATGTTTACCCTGTGGATAGTTTCATACCCTACAGGGTCCTTAATAACTTCTTTTAATTTATGGGCATCTTCTTTGTCTACTTCCTCATCAGCATCAAGCCAGAGAATCCAATCACATGTTGCATATTTGAGTGAATAGTTTCTTGCCTTGCTGAAACTATTTTCCCATGCATGATGGTAGATCTTTGCGTTATATCTTCTGGCAATTTCGACAGTGCTATCGGTTGATCCCGTATCTACGATGATTATTTCGTCAACGTGATCCTTGATGCTTTCCAGGCACGTAGGTAGAAACTTTTCCTCATTCTTTACTATCATGCAGAGTGAAAGAGTTGGATTGTTATTCTTCATATTTTGTGATAACTTGTTTGAAATTTTATAGTTTACGCTTGCACAACCCAAAGGGTTGCAGTTGCAATTTACTAACTTGTCATAGCTAGTTCTTTCTTACTATCTAATTAAAAACTTAGAATAAGTTTATCAAGACCTTAATTAATTTAGTTCACTTTTAGTAATAAATTAGGGTCTAATTCTCCATCACCTCAATTTGTCTTGGACTTTCATCTGCCATAAAGATTTTCCACATCTCCTTGTAGGCCTTCTCTAAGTTCTTTGTAAATCTCGGAGTATCAAAAAGAGGTTCCACTAAGCGATTTTTCATTATTTTCTGCCGTTTTATTTGTAGTTTGTCTGGATTGTACGCCAGATCTACAGCAAGGGATTCGTATTCCTCTAAAGCCTTTGTGATCAGTTCTGGCAATCCAATTGCAGTCAGTATACTAGAGGAAACACGCGAAGCAAAATTGCTGCCTTGCAGTGTTATGACAGGTACGCCTGCCCACAAGGCATCACTTGTTGTAATAATTCCATTGACAATCCGAGTGTCCAAAGCCATATCCGCAAGCCCTAGGCGGCCCAAGTGCTGGTCTTTCGATAATTTTCCCGAAAAAATCAGTCTTGTAGACTCTACACCTCTCCTCTCAACCTCCTGTCTTAAGTTCTTTTCAGTGATTTCGTTTTCCCGTTGTAGCCACAAAACCCCTTCCGGAATCTGCCGAAGGATATTCATCCAGGTGTTAAACATCACAGGCTCAATCTTGTACCCCTGATTAAATGAGCAGAAAACAAAACTGTCTTCAGGTAATCCAAAATCCGCCTTCTTCCAACCTTTGTTCGAGATCTCTTGAGTACGATCGTTTATCTGATAGCAGTGAGGCATGTATACAAAATTTTCACTGTAGTACTGAGCTTGTTCCTCAGGCATCGCAATTTTATCCGTGATGATGTAATCAAAAAAGTCAGCCCCCATCGTGCATGGCAAACCGAGGTATCTGACTTGTATAGGAGCGGGGCGAAGTGCAGATAACTCTAACCTGCTGTCCCGTGTGTATCCTTTTAAATCGATGAGGATATCGATCTGATCTTCGTATATGCATCTTGCCGAATCAATATGACTTAGGTTGCGTATGTCAACGAATTTATCGCAATCCTGCCGTATTCGTGTCCCGTAGTAGCTTCCGTCGTCTTCTCCGTATGAGTAGCAAAATATCTTAAATTCATCCCGGTTATGTAATCCATATAGGCTAAGCGTAAGATGGGCCATAGGATGATTTCGAAAATTATTTGAGAGATATCCTACAAAGATTTTTGTTTTATGTGATCTTCTACTATCAAATGAAAAATGTGTTTTAACGGTCGACATAGCTCTGGTAATATCGTCGCTCCATGATCTCGCGACAGCAAAAACCCGAGATGGATCAGTGTGTCTCGCAAGGCTGACAAGAGGTGTTTCTGCAGTTTTTGTTCCTTTATCCAGGGCCTTAGTCGTAAAATTATCAAGTCTGGCTGCCATACCTTCTATTTTTTGCCAGGCGCACGTTTGTTGGAATTGGTGAAAAAGATTACTGTATGTTTCAGCACTGTCAGGCTTCAACTCCAGTGCTTTTTGATAGCAGGAAATCGCTTCATTTAGTTCACCCAGATCTTGAAAAATAGCTCCAATGTTATTGTATGCTTCAGCGTAATCCGGCTTTAACTCCAGGGCCTTCTGATAATAGGAGATCGCTTCATTGAACTCCCCCTGGTCTTGAAATGCATTACCAAGATTAAAGTATGCATTTATGTAGTCCGGCTTTATTTCTATGGCTTTTTTATAGCAGGAGATCGCATCGTTTGATTTTCCCTGGCCTTGAAAGGCAGTACCCAGATTGACGTAAGCGCTGGCATAGTTTTGCTTGAGTGATATTGCCTGTTCATAGCTTTTGATTGCCTCATCAATCTTGCCAAGTATTTTAAGTGCGTTACCAAGATTGTAATATGCCTCGGCAAAGTCTGGTTTGAGTGATAGTGCCTGTCTATAACTTGCGATTGCCTCATCAAGTTTGCCCTGTTCCTGGAGCGTAGTGCCGAGATTGTTGTGTGTCCCAGCATGGTCTGGTTTGAGTGATAGTGCCTGTCTATGGCTTGCGATTGCCTCATCGAGCTTGCCCTGTTCTTTAAGCGCAGCACCAAGATTACCATAAGCCATGGCATAGTTTGGGTTGAGCCTTATTGCCTGTCTATGGCTTTCTATCGCCTTGTCAAGATTACCAGATATTTGAAGTGTGGCGCCGAGATCGTTGTGTGCATCGGCATCATTTGGGTTGAGTACTGTTGCCTGCCTGTAACTTGCGATTGCCTCATCAAGTTTCCCTTTTTCTCTAAGTGCATTGCCAAGATTCTTGTGCGCCTCTGCGTAGTCTGGTTTAAGTTTCATCGCCAGTCTATAGTTATCTATAGCTTCGTCAAGTTTACCAGATTTTTGAAGAGCGGTGCCAAGGTTGTTATACGCCGTCACATAGTTTGGTTTAAGTTCAATTACCTTTTTAAGAAATACAGTGGCTGCATCGAGATTGCCTTGTTGGAGATGCAAGGTGCCTATAAGAAAGATTGTGTCAGTGTGGTCGGGTTGTTTATCCAGTATCTTGAGGTAAAAAGTTGCTGCTGCAGCAAGATTGCCGGACTGGTGATACTTGTACCCTTTTTGGAACAAGTCTTTAATATTTACCATGTTTAAAATATTTTATTAAGGCAGAGATTTGACAGAAGTATTATGTGTTCCCTGGGCAAATGTATAAGGAATCGATGTTTCCTTTGCCTTCTTGAAGAACCACTCAGATTATGATTTTTCTCCCAGTATTTTATGCAGAGCATCAACCCTTGAGTACGGAATTTCGTAGTCAAGATATACCTTGGCTGCAGTGTGAAAGCTCTTAAATGCCTCCTTGATTTTCCCCTTTTTTGCAAGTTCCTCGCCAAGTAATGTCCATGCCCTTACGGAATCTGGTTTTAGTTCCAGTGCTTTATTCAAGGAATTAATTGGATCTGGTGATACGGATGCCCCGAATAGAAAGGGAAGGTAATTTTGTGACTCAAGCGCAGCAGCTTCTTCAAAACAATGATGTGCTAATTTCCTGTTGTCTGCTGTCTGCATGGCTACCAATCCATCGTGCAGAAGATTTTCAAAGCGGGTGGCTTGGAATTGAAGGTGTCTTTTGTTCCTTACTGCTCCATCCAGTTGTGACCATTCCTCAAAGTATTTAGATACATTCTCATCCTGAGAATCATGCCTACTGAGCGGTTTCGGCCTGTTGCTATAGAATTCCAGTCTGTCTCGTCCATGCTGTATCTGTAGTCGTTCCTGTATTACGTGCTGACGAGCTACTTTCGTAATTTCTCGTGACAGTGAAATATTTTCTAACAATTGATCCACAATAGTAACCAACTGGTGCGGCCATTCCTCAAAGTGTTTAGATACATTTTCATCCTGAGAATCATGCCTACTGAGCGATTTCAGCCTGTTGCTATAGAATTCCAGTCTGTCTCGTCCATGCTGTAGTTGTAGTCGTTCCTGTATTACGTACTGACGAGCTGCTTTTGCAATTTTGCGTGACCGTGAAGTATTTTCTAGCAATTGATTCAAAATGGTAATTAGGTGGGATGTATCCTTAAAGAGAAAACCTGTCTTACCAACGTCCACTGAATTAGTATATGGTTCCAGATACGCCATAACCGGAACTACCCCTGAAACAGCATACTCCAAAAACTTCACGTCTGATCGGGAGCGGTTAAAGGCGGTGTCCTTCAGTGGGGCTATACCGATATCAATTCCTCTTAAAAAACTGTAGTAATCATCCATGCTTCCTGGTAAAGTACGTTTTTTCTTGTGGTTAGGCAAAGGATCAAAAAGTTTCCAGATTGGTTCTGAACACATGAGATGTAAGCAGACATTGGGCTGTTTATTTAACCACTTAATCAAAGAAGCTGCAATTTCAGCCATATCCTCCAGGTGCCCGTGGGAGCCACCCCACCCAATGATAACTTTCCTTCCTTTTTTCACTGGCCTTTTGCGGGGAATGTGTAAGATCTGATTAGGGAAGACCTCACAGTTGTCATTCAAATGTCCATAAAGCCTTTTAAGTTCATGGCAGGTTGTCTGTAATGCATCGCAATAGCTCGTTAGACGATTTACTAATGCCAGATTCTCCTTGTTTTTGTAAAAGAAATAAACTGGATTACATGGCTGCAAAGCATTAAGGTCATCAGCAATTTCGTAAACAGTCAATTTACCATTTTTCTTTCTGCCTCTTATTAATGGAAGAAGATCTGGGTCACAGATATTTTTCAAAATCAGTATATCGGCCAGGGTCATTATTTCTACTTTTCTACGATGTTGATTTGTTAGATTTACTACATATACCCCTTCTTCCTGTGCCATTGCTATTCCAGGCGCATGTGTTCTGTAAAAATAGTCCCCTCCGTCCATCTTTTGGGGTGGTTCAACTTGCGCAATAAGCAGTGAAGTTGTGTTTCCTGGCTGTTTCATTTATATACGTTACTCCAGAAATCAAGGATTTCCTTTTCCTGTCTGTCAAAGGTGTACTCGCCTGCCTTTTTCAACGCCTGGTTCCTTACTTTATTTACTTTTTCGTCGTTATTTTCGATGTTGGATATCACGTGTCCTAAGGTTCTTACACATTTAATAATATTCCCTTCTTCGCACCAATATCCATTCTCACTTGAGGCATATTCCAATCCACCGCCCCCATGAAATCCAACCACGACACAACCACATGCCATGGCCTCTATGGGAGGCAACCCGAACCCCTCGTAAAGGCTTGTGGAAAGAAAGATAGCCGATTCACTCAAGATTTCTGCCACCTTTGCTTCATTTACTTTATCTATACAAATCCATGGAACTTCCTTGTATTGTTTGTAAAGTCTGTTAAAGAGATTCCTGATAAAGTCCAGCTCTGCCGGTCTTTTTCTAGGCATGTATGCAATTTGCAATTTTTTCTTGCGCGGTTTAAAAAGTTCCAAATGAATTGCACAATGAATAACTGGCACTCTATCATAATTAAATACTGATTGTAGAAATATATTAATAATCTCTGAACTACAAAAAACATCTATATCAAGATCTGCCCACGTGCTATCCTTTTGTAGACCTTTAAAAATATAAAAATGATTTTGACAAAATATGTATTTTTTTATATTGATCTCTCTTAGAGCCTCGAGGGCTGCTCTGTAATCTTCTGGAATGACAATTATATCTTTCTGGGAAAGCTGAAAGTCTTTGTCTGCTGAATAGAGTATGGGCACATCACATTCCAACCATGGGGGTTTGAAACCGGTTTGGTTATGTACCACAAAAGCGGGGTACCCATTCTTCACTAAATGGGAGACGTGAGAATAAATTGTTTTTACTCCACCTGAAGGTACATGGCTATCATGAGTGATATATAAGATTCTACTGTTGTTACTCATTAAAATTTGCCCTATGGCTAATAAATCTTAGATCAGCGTAATTTTGTTATATATCGCTAAACCCATGCCAAAGAGATTTTTTATTTAGGATTTGAATGGACATAAAAACACACTTGATAACTAATTATAATTCATAGACTTACACATAACAGATACAAAAAAATATCTTTAGATAATAGTTGCTTTATTTATCTGTATATTATTCATGTTTAATATTTCCTCATCGTTTGGGTAATATTTTCCATATTTTCTATTTGCTCGGGGGAAATTGGCTCTGTACGTTCTGTATGTGCTTTTGTGAGCAGGAGATACGCGTACTTAAAGGGATTGATATCAATAAAGTGTAAAAGCGGACATGCAAGGGTAGGAAAGAAAACTGAAAACAGCTTTGAACTTGATGGAGGAGAGACTTTATGAGTGATGAGTTATCTAGTCAAAGTATGTTAACGGATGATAATGATATTATTACAGACAAGGTATTAGATAAGATGATGAAAACATTAGAGTTAAGCGGGATAAGGTCATAAAGCAAAAAAGGTGTTTAAAGAAATAATCAATTGAATCATTTGTCTATAGATTAAGTTTGTCCCTAATCAATGATTAGGCGCATGACCCTTGATAAATGCTTATTCCTATTATGTCCTAAGGTTTATGTGCTAATGAATTATTTCCGTATGAAGACTATCGTAATTGAGTGTTTGTCGGCATACTTTCCCAGAATCCTGGCATGCACATAAGAAGCAGAATCATTCTTAGCTGCTCAATAGATTCATCGTCACTATCTAATGCTGATGTGCGTGGATCATCTGTCTGCAGCTCAGTAGTGGTTGAGGCTTCCTTGCCCTTGCCAGATTTACCAGTCATATTCATGGCATAATGTTTACCGATCGGGAAAACGTTCGATTTGTCTATTACGTCTTCAGGCTTTGCTGCCATTGCCGAGCTAACCATGAATACCAGCATGGTAAATACCAACAAACTTTTTATAATTACCTTTTTCATATTATCCTCCCTGATAAATCTAAGGAATACTATCTGTGCGCCAAGATAAACGTTAGTTGATAATAAAGTTATGTAGCTGTAAATTAATGAATCAAATAAGGCGAAAACTGCGATCGTAATAGGAAACGTAAATAGCATCGTAACGAAAGTGCCAATTAAGGTTATTTTTTTCATTTTTAGACTCATTTCTTAATCTGAGTCTTTCTAAATTATTTATCGGTACTCGTTTAATTAAGTTGAGCGCGGGAAATTCAAAAACAGTGCCGAAAAGGAAGATGATACAAAAAAGACGCCGTGTGTCTTAGTATGTTAGGCCACCACTATGACGACGTAAGGACATATATATTAAGATGTTAGTGATATACCTGCTTAAGGCCTGCAATATTTTCCGGGATTTATTTTTTCTTCCAGAGACAGGAAAAATAAAAATTATTTGTAATAATTTGTTACTATTTTTCCCATAACGAGACGTTTTGCTATATGGCCATCTGCTTAAACAGGCCTTGCCAGGTGAGGATATCATTCATTTCTTATTCCTGAACTTCTGATCTTCTTGAGAAACAGAAAATGTCAAGAAAGTAAGGTAATGGGTACTGTCGAATAGGTTCTTTTAAAGTGACCTATAGCGAGTTGTTAATGAGAGCATGAAATAGATTACATTTTAGCCCTGTACGGCGTTCCCCCTAAAGGGGCCTACTTCTGGTAGCCTACAGGGCAATTCAAATCCCCCATTCCCCCCTGTGGAATAATATAATAGTTCTATTCCACAGGGGGGATCAAGGGGGATTAGCTTATAATCATATAATAGTTTTTAGAAACAAGGTAACCTATTTAGTGCTCTGGGTAATAGATATTTCACTGATAAAATGTTATATGAATTAATTACGATTTTTGGTGACATTTCTGTGGTAAAAACTTTAAAGGCCTGGAGGAGGGCGGTTTTGTAGTTTTTAAGGGTTAGAGTCAGAAAGAGTATGAAAAGGAGAATGAGGTTTGATCTGGGGAGGCAAAGCACTGGTAGACCGATTCACTAAAAAGTATACATAAGATTGTCATTGCGAGGAGCGGTAGAGACGAAGCAATCTTTTGGTATGTAACAACTTAGAGATTGCTTCGCTATCGCTCGCAATGACAGAATAAAATGATTACTTTTTTATGAAACGTTGTACCAGTTATCTGTATTATCAATGTCATTTATGAACCATTTTGATATTTTTTTGTTAAATGCTTCAAGAATTTCCATTCTATTCAGTTCTTTCTAGCAAAATCCTTCCTGTCTTTAGATTACTATTGTTTTCAAATTTTAACCCAAATTATGCGTTTGATATTTGTAATCTTGATAGTTGAGTGTTTAAGGCAATTCAGTTTAAGACAATCTCCAATTGCACTGAATTACTAAGCAATCGATAGCACTAAAAAAGAATTTACCTCCCCTCTATCCCCTCCTTATAAAGGAGAGGAAAAGGGGAGGTTTTCATTACGTATAATTTGGGCTTAATCATTCAGCGAGATTTCATGACCTCTTCAAAAGGAATATTTAGAATGGGATATTTATAACAGTCTTTGTAATTATAGTGCCACCATTCTGACTTATAGACTATAAAACCTTTGTCTTCCATTGAGGCTTGCAATAAATCTCGCAGGTGACGAGATTCCGCTGTGCCACCTTGATAGTTTATATGGGACCTCTCAGAAAATTCGTCAAACTCGCAAGGCATTGTGACCTCTTTTCCACTTTTAAGATCAAATAGTGAGACATCTACGGCGCATCCTCGATTATGGAACGAGCCTTTATTTGGATCTGCTACGAACTGTTTTTTATCTTCAGGCGTAATGTCCCAAAAGAACTTCGTAACGGACCATGGCCGGTAGCTATCGTAGATAACAAGGCCATAGCCTTTTTTCCTGAGAGCCTTGTTGGCTCTGACAAGGGCTTCAGCGGCAGGTCGTTGTAGGAATGCGCAAGCCACCTTGTACACGGGACGACCGATGAAATTGTTTGTTGTGGCATAACGAATGTCAAGACGGAGTGTAGAGTCGAGTTCCTTAAGTTCGACAAGGTCGGACTTGAGAAACGGACCTTCTTCTTTGGGTGGCTTCTGTTCATAGTTGCAGCCAGCTACAACTATGAAAAATGACGCAAACAGAAATATCGAACCAAGAAATATTCTTTTCACACATACTCCTGATTTGTGGCACTACCAAAGCTCAACTGCAGACATATGGCGTAGTGAAATAATTTTCATCTGGAGCGATTTGGTAGGCAGTTAATGTCCTGAATCCGTTTACCGCATCTTTTCTAAATACTGATTTCTACCTGATCCAGACTTATACAACTTATATCTGACAGGGCATTTCTCGTAGTATTTTTGGTGGTATTCTTCAGCCTTGTAAAATGTTGAGGCCGGGGTGATTATGGTAACGATTGGTTTGTCATATATGCCTGACATTTCCATTCTTTCTTTTGATGCTTCGGCTAAACGTTTTTGTTCTTCGTTATGGTAAAAAATGGCCGTTCTATATTGCGTTCCAAACTCAGCAAATTGCTTGTTGAGCGTGGTAGGGTCGATATTTCTCCAGAAAACATCAAGTAATTCAGAGTAAGTAACCTGGGATGGATCGTATAATATCTCAATAGCTTCAGCGTGTTCGGTCTTACCTGTACATACTTCTTCGTAGGTAGGGTTTTTCTTATGACCACCAGTATAACCTACGGCGGTTGATAAAACTCCTGTTAGTTCGTCAAATGGATGTTGCATACACCAGAAACAACCACCGGCAAACGTAGCCTTCTCTATATTTTTACTTTTCATGTCTGAACCCTTGCTCTCATTATCGGCAACTCCTTTACTCATTTGGCTTAAAGTGATAAGGCATAGGAGAATAATAAAAATTATTTTCATAAGATTTCTTCTTTAAAATATAACTCCTTATCTTCATAGGTTACCATATCCTCGTGTGAATTGTAAAATGATTTGTTTTTATTGAGGACAGCCTGGTTAAATTGATTGCAAGTATATTTTCTTAAGATACTTGAATCGACGTGTTAACCTGCCGTTTTGTGTAACTGCAGCATTACGAATGACATTGGGCAATGCGTTATGATTAGTAACGTCAATAACTCCATGGGCTGCGATTTGATACACATAATCCCGGATTTGTTCGGCAAATTCCATCGAAGATTCCTTGGGAAATTCACAAGGCAAATTATCAATGGCCATCACAGCAATCCCACTATGTGATAGATCATTATTGATCTTTCTTGAAACAGGATCATAAACGAAAGCTGGTTCTGATGCAGTTGTTACTCTTCTCGTAATTTCTATTGTTCCCCTAATATCACAGGTTAAATCACCAATCACTGATAAACGAAAATCAGGCTTGGTACGGTAGAGTTTTCGAAGCATGGCTTCCGGCAGCAGTCGTGGATAACGTCTATCCCAGTAACTCGCATTAACAAGTATATTGAGAAATGGCAGAAGTTTATCCAAATTTGATTCAAATCGTTCAGGATGATTAAGGTATTCTTCAAAATAAAAGCTTTTTCCCTTTTTAGACCTGAGCTTCTCTTCCCGTTGAAAGACCAGCTTGTAAATTTTTTTTTTGTGATAGGTACGGTTTCGAGCCAAAAGTTCTATACCCTTCGGATGTATATCAACTGCTTCTATGTGTTCAAGAAGCTCCTGTGCACCCTGTGAAACATTCCCATGTCCCAAAATTCCAATCACAAAAGGAACAAGTTTTTTGTCTAAACCTTTTCTTTGTATTTTCTCAACCACACGATCAAGCGCAGTTTTTGCAGAACCATAGTTACCGTAATAGACTGCGTTTTTCAGATCTGAGAATGGATTAGGAATCCCCTGAAGTTTTACTTTCTGTCCAAACACATGTAATGTATCAATCATTCCACATATACCTGCATACCGCCCAAAATAAACCAGTCTCTCGCCAAGAGAACCTTTTATATGCTCATAATCAATGAGGGTGATTTTCTTTTTCAGAAATGTGGCAAGAAGTCTCTGGTTATATTCCTGCCCCTTGGTGGTGTGAGAGAATACCATGTAAATACTATTGGGTGTTAATGTATCAACGGGAGGTTCTTTTATACCTACAAGGAGATTGGCCTTTTGAAATTGTGGAACAATTTTAGCTCCAGCGCGCCGGTATTGCGAGTCCTTATAAATACGCAGGGAACTGGATGCAACTTCAACTGGAATCTTTTTTTTGACCAGCCATGCAACATCCCTGGGTCGTAAGGGAGCCCTTCGCTCCCATGTATTTTTTGATTCAGGCAAAATACCGACTACGAGAGTCTTTCTCATAAAATGATTGTGGGGTGAATTGGGATTACACCTTGATTAGTGGTGTTTTGGTGTGACCTCACTTTCCCCTTTCATGTTACAGGCAATACTATTACTACTTGTTTCTCTTGCTGTTTATTAGTTCATACTCACCAAGGGCATTCTCAAGCTCTACCGTTTCACCATGGGTTTTTTTATGTTGCCTTACAAATTCATCAAGCGCTTCTTGTCCACCCTTTAGCATCGATAGCGATACACGCGATAAAAGCCCTTCTGGATCAGTTGCATTGTAATCTAATGCCCGATCTGTAAAATCCAATGCTGCATCAAATTCGCCCACAGATATTGCGAGGCGGGCCAACCCCAGCAGGGGCCTGACCGTTATCTGCTGCGGGTCTATAACATCCTGGTAGTTCAGACAAGCGACGAATTCGTCTCTTGCTGAATCATATTCACCAAGCTGCTCATATAACTCCCCTCGGTATAGGTGAAGAGCTGGTGAGGATTCAACACTCCCCATCCATTGATCGCTGAACTCTAAGGCATTTGCTGGATCATCTGCATACAACCCTCTTGCAATGAGAACGAGTAGATCACCTGCATAGCGACCAGTAAGCTGTACAGTCTTTGCCTTGTTAAGATGTGGGAGGAACTCTTTGGCGGTATCCTGCCATAGCTTCTGGTCATTCCAGAAGCGTGCCAACTCAAGCAGTTTGTACCAGCTATAGTAATCTTGCGGATTGTCTTCTATGCACTTACGCAGCAGTTTTAAGTCACGCTCTTTTTTATTATGTGCATCCACATGCTCCCGAACGTATCCAAGATGTTTTACCTTACCATGAAGATTGACTAACTTAAGACCTGTTCCCTTAAGATAACTGGTTACTGCCTCGAATACATCCTCATGGATACGGTGGTGAAAACGGATGGAATCGTTATTACGAAACAAGCGGAGCAACGGTGTCTCTTGAATATGGCCATGTGGCAATTGGTTTTGTATAATAACAGTGGCTGCGCCTGCATCAGGCCTTTCAATCAACTGTTTAATTTCATGGCAAAGCTCTTTGGTAGGACGCTCATCCGCATCCAGAAATAAGATCCAATCACCTGTTGCCATGGCAAGACTTTCATTCCTTGCTTGCGCAAAATCACCTTCCCAGCGCCCATACTCGACCTTTGCGCCTGCTTTGTGTAGCAACTCAATTGAATTGTCTTGTGAACCGGTATCATAAACACACCATTCATCCCAAAGTCCATTTACGGTTTCAATGAAACTGGGCAGCATATCTTCCTCATCCTTGATGATCATACAAAGAGAGAGACTCATATTGGTCACAATACCGCTTTACGAAATGTAAAAAACAGATAACCTCATATAGGATATAATTACCACACTAGAATATAAGGGACAGGCACAATACTGTTCGGCACGATCTTTGTATGTAACAAAAAATTCTTGAATTTGTCATTCTGAAGGAGGTTACGCCTGTCCTGACGACAGGAAGGGACTGAAGAATCTATGGTTTCAAAGCCGAGATTTTTCACGGAGTTTATCCCTTCGTTGCACTCAGGGCAAGCTCTGAGCTCAAACTAGATTTCGTTCAGAATGACACAGAGCGAAGGGTTCAGAATGACATCCTAAAATCCTACTAAAACTACTAAAATGATAGCTTTTTGAGCACGCGCATTTTTCGTGTCGAACAGTATTGTCCCTATTTTACTCTGCTCGCAGATGAGCTTCTATTTTGGTGGTGAATAGAATGTTTAAATATTCTTATGAATTGAATCGTTTAACAAAGAAGTAGTGTATACAATACAGCTCAGCAGTTTCTCACAAAAGTGTTATTTTGTTTTATTGATGTGTTTACTTAGTAATTGCGAAGCAGTTTTCACACATCCAGCACAGGATAATATTTTTAATTTAAGAATTTCACGACATGTAGTTGCGCCTGCGGCAAGATTAAAACTTTGTTCAATATGATCTGATTTATCTTTATCGTCTATTAAATTTTTGATTACAAAAATGGCGCCGCACAGACCTCCTTCGGCTTTCCCTTCGCCGAATTGCTTATGTTCATTTATCTGCTCATCCTTAATGTTTAAGTCATCCTGATATGCTTTCAGGATAGCCTGAGCACAATTATATTTTTCTTTGCCACGAAAATATTTAACAGCGTCATTCTCTTTCATTGTTTTTGTATAAATGTAGCCTTCTCTATCTTTTTACTTTTCATGTCTGAACCTCTGCTCTCATTATCAGCATACACCATACGGAAATTTGAGAGTACTTTTTCACCTGAAATTAGCGTTTTCTTCCCGTCGTCAATTTCATGACAACGTTTTTGGATTTCGGATATCCATTCCTTACTTATATGTAGTATGTAAGAAATTACCATATCCTGGTTAGAATTGCAAACAAAAGTATCCAACAGCCTCTTAAAACAGAAATGTAGCAAGAAGTTTCTGATGTTCTCTGATGTTGACAAATATTCTCTCTTCATCTCTCTCTAATTCAAATTGATGTACACGTGATAAAACATCATCTTGTTCCTTGGTTATCCTTTAACCAACTGCACACCACATCTCCTGGCAACTCTACAAAGCGTTGAATCACTTGTTGCAAATGGCAATCCTAAACGTATTGTTAATTCCAGGTATGCTGCATCGTAGGATGAAAGATTATATTCCCTGGCTAAAGTAAATACTTCACGCATTGCACGACTCGTAGTACTTTCATCAATTGAAATCGGTAATGCACGCAGCAATTCTATAAAACGCATAGAATCCGCTTTCTTGATACGTTTCTTCCTTTCACCAACAAGGAGTACATTTGTAACTTCCAGTGGCCAAATAGACGGGACTGTTGCCTCTAATTTTGATAGCCTCTCAAGAACCGAATCAGCATACCGGTTATTCTCATCTTCAAAGCACCATGACATAGTGACTGAACAATCAAGGACGAATCGATTCAAAATCTTCTTCCTTCTTCTATCATTTCTCTAATTGATAAACCTTTGAGCGATCGCCCTTGTCGGAAAGACCTTATTTCCTGGATGACTACCTTTGGATCCTGCTTCTGTTTAGATTGCACAGATACTAACATAGCTACAGCTACACCGTGTTTGGTTATAATAATTTTCTCACCATTGGCAACCTCTTCCAGGAGACGAGGGAGATGGGTTTTTGCTTCGTATGATCCTACTGTTTTCATAAATAAAAACCTCACTTACTAATATGGTCTAAGACTAGTCTAACATAACAGCTTCATTTGTCAAGGCAGAAAAACCTTCATCTTTTTTTTAACAAGCCATGTTACATCTTTGGGCTTTAAAGGAGCCCTTCGTTCCCATGCATTTTTTGATTCAGGCAGGATGCCGACTACAAGGCTCTTTCTCATAATATTTTTGCTGCAGAAAAGTCTTTATAGAAAGAGAGGGGTTTTTTGGCAATCCTGGTCTTTAATCTTTTTATCTTTTGCTGAGCAGTCCATTCCCTAAGGGCAATGGTTAAAGATTCAGTAAGATTTTTGCCATTTGCCAGCTTCTTTACATCCTGGATTAGTTTGTCTGGGATAAGTGCAGTTACCTTCATAAAATAATTTATACGATTCTATATCGTATTTGTCCATAATAATCTCTCAAATCGGTACGCCAGAAACATCTACCCGCAAATGTTGCTTTCTCTAGCTTTTTACTATTCATGACTGAACTTTTATACTCATCAGCATAACTCATAATATTTGGCTTAGAGTAATAAAAAATATAAGAACTATTAAGAATTTTATTCATAAGATTAATAAACTTCACGTTATTTTAATTATCTTCTTTTTTTTTTAAATCAAGGATTGATTTATATTATAACCAGCCAGACAAGTTTTATGGCGGGCTTGCCCGACCCGTCCGAACCGGCACGGGCGGGCGTGCTTTTTGGCAGGGATGTGTCCCTAATTATGATCTTATCATTCAAATGGCGGTTTTCCTCGTTCAGAGATTGGAGTATTTAACGTTTCATATGCCATAGGGGTTAAATAGTCCGTATTGTAGTGACCCCCTGAAAATCAACAAAATTATGCGGCCAACTTACGGAGACTTTC
>JBHHYH010000012.1:0-58995 GCA_046757465.1 Candidatus Scalinduaceae bacterium
AGGGGGAACTGGAGATAGGGCTTTTATGCTACTACGCCAGTTCTCTACTCTACCTATTCTCTGCTATTCTCTGTTCCAACCTTCAATGCTTCTTTACCTACATTTATTGCCTCTGAATATTGCTCCTGTTGATAGAGTGTATCAGTCTTTGCCTTTAGTTCTTTCCACAATATCTCCTGGGCATATACAGGCAAAGTAAACGATACTGCCAGAACCATTATCAAAACAACTTTCGCCCTGTAAGAAATCAGATGTCTTACTGTGTTTACCCCGTTAGAAAGGAGGCTACGCAATTTGGGTAGTGTAAAAAATACATAGAGAAGATAGAGTCTAATGCACCAGCCAAGCTTTCTAATGGGGTTTACTAATGTCTTCATTGGTATAACAATTGAGTAGATTGTAGAAATTCTGATGATTATAATAGTTAGCTTATTATTAAAATCAAGGAGAAACCGCAATGATAACCTGATTTAACTTTTTTATGGGAGGAGTGAAAAAATGAATGATACCGACATGGAGAAACTTGAATATCTTGTTGACGAATATTTTTTACCAGACGTTGTTGCCAGTCTAAGTAAAGTTTGCCGATTAAAGGCAGATGATTTAAGAGGGCAGGACAAAGAAACTGCTGGAAAATTTGAATCGTATTCAGACATTTTAAATGCAGCACGTGAAAAAATAGATACTGTTATTTAGAATATAATGAAACCTTTCAAAAGAAATGACTTTCCCACGTTGGGTGTAGAGGAAGAATTCCATTTGATAGATCCAGAAACAGCGGACCTCACTCCTTCTGTTAATGAGGTTATGGCACGTCTTGATACCGAGATGCGAGAAAGAGTATGTTATGAACTCTTTCAGTGCGTATTAGAGAATCGTACGGGTGTTTATCAGACTGTAGATGACCTCGTCAAGAACATAGCAGAAGGCAGAACTCTCCTTGCAGGGTGCTGCAAGGAGCTCAACATAAACCTTGTTGCCAGCGGGAGCCATCCTTTTGCCGATTGGAGGAAGCAGCCCTTTGTAGACAATGAGCATTATAGATGGGTTCGTGATAATTATGTGTATATTGCCCATCGTATGCTCGCCTTTGGACTACACATACATGTTGGGGTAAAAAATGCAGAAATTGCGATTTACATAATGAACGAGATGAAGCGATGGACATATCCTTTATTGGCCCTTTCAGCAAACTCCCCCTACTATGGGGGCAGTGATACTGGATTGGACTCAACACGAGCACATCTTTTTCACTCCATGCCCAGGACCAAATTTGCTCCACCTTTTAAATCTTTTTCAGAGCTTGTCGATTATTATGAAAAACTCGTGGCTGCAGGTGATATAATCCGACCTGGTGACTTATGGTGGATCATACGTCCTCAACCACCACTTGGTACTGTTGAGTTTCGGATCTTTGATCTCCCTACATCTGTTCGGCGTATTGGAGCGCTTGCGGCTATCATACAGGCTGCTGTAGCTACCTACCAGGACAACTTTATTGCAGGAGAACCCGCAAGTATTTTCCATTCAGGTTACCTTGAACAAAATTGGTGGTCAGCGGTTAGAAACGGACTTGACGCTGATATAATTGAACCGGAGACAGGAGAAATTATTTCCAAACGCAGTCAACTTGAACGCCTGTTAGTATTAGTTACCCCTAAGGCAAAAAAACTTAATGCAGAACAATATCTTGGTTTTGCCAAGACCATGATTGAACAGGGAAACGAGGCTAAGTTACAAAGAATTCTCTACAAACAGTTGAATGGAGATTTGCGTGCGCTTGAGCGGGAGCTTGTCCAAAAGACAGTTAACTGATTATTGATGATCCTGAGTTTCTTTCCTTTACCATAGAGAACTTCAGTGAGTTATTTTCGTATATCATCAAGGGGAATTTAAACATTCTTTTGTTATGCAGTTCATCAGGCTTATATAGAAACAAAACCAGGTTTACTTAAATAAAATTGGAAATTCGCGTTGATAGAGAAAAAGCAAAAAATACTACTTATCGAACCACCTTTTTACAGACTGTATAAGCTCAATGCCGCCTTAAATAAGGTACCTCTTTCTCTTAGTTACTTAGCAGGAGTAATTATTTCCAGAAAGCCTAACTGGAAGGTCAAGATATACAATGCAGATTTTTCACCTCACGATGTACCTTTAGATTTAAAATATATGGTTGGAAAGGGGTTTGATAATTATCTAAAAACTCTAAATGAACCAAGATCTCCGATATGGGATGAAGTAAGAACTATCATTAATGAATTTCAACCGTCAGTTGTCGGCATAACGATGAAGTCGCAAAACTTTGCTTCTGCATGTATTGTTGGGAGGATTGCCAAATCTCTCAATAGAAATACTATAGTCGTTGTTGGGGGCCCACATCCTTCGATTGCAAAAACCGAGATACTGAAAGAACCAATGATAGATATTGGTGTATTCGGAGAAGGGGAAGAAACGATAGTTGATATACTCAATTCAATAGAAGGCTCTAAGCCTCTATCTTCAATTAATGGTATCGTATATAGAGAAGAAAATAATGCTGTTGGAAATCCAGCTAGAGAATGGATTTGTGACCTGGATTCTCTTCCCTTTCCTATCAATGTAGCTCAAACTTGTTTAATAGGTTATGATAAATATCCTTTACAGGCATTTAAGTATATTTTTGCTATAAGGGGGTGTCCTTATAATTGCTCCTTCTGTAGTGCCCACAACATTTGGAGCAGAAGTGCAAGGTTTCGTTCAATAGGGAATATTGTCGCGGAAATACAACAGATACAGCAAAAAGGCATTAATTATATTCATTTCGATGATGACACATTCGGAATCAACAAAGTCTTCATCGAAAAACTTTGCGACGCTATAAAGAGTAAGTGCCCCGGTCTATATTGGTCTTCTAAGATGCACGTAAAAAACGTTGATGATGAGACGATAGCCCTGATGAAGTCTGCAGGATGCAGGTCGATACAGATTGGTGTTGAATCAGGCAATAATGAAATGTTGAAGCTGATCAGGAAGAATATTACTATAGAAGAAGCTTTGTCCGCAGCTCAAATAATAAAAAAACACAAGATATATCTGCAAACGTTCTTTATTGTTGGATTCCCTCAAGAAACTGAAGCTACTTTGAGTGACACTATATCTGCTATAACTTCATTTCCTGCTGATAATGTGGTGTATAGCATATTTACTCCTTATATCAGAACAGAACTGTTTGATTATTGTAAAAGAGAGGGGATTATTTCGAATGGCTTCGATCCTTCACGATATAATTATCAAAGCCCTGAGAACTATTTTTGTCCAAATATAGCAAAAGATGTGTTTATGGATCGCATACGTGAGTTAGAGAAAACACTGGATAAGATTAACAGCCGAAGAAGACTTAATATGTATTTATCCTTCGAAGGGTACCTAAAACTGAAAGAAAGAGGGATGGCACGTAGCATTTTGCGGTTACTGCATATTTGTCGAAATGCAATACGGTTAGGATAATTTATGCAAAATGTTCCAAGAATCTACAAAAAAACGGCATAACAAATGCACGAACGGACTGGCATTAGTATGACAGAAGAAGAAGTTATTACCCAGAGCACTAAATAGGTTCCCTTGTTTCTAAAAACTATTATATGATTATAAGCTAATCCCCATTGATCCCCCCTGTAGGCTATAACGCCGTACAGGGGGGAATGGGGGATTTGAATTGCCCTGTAGGCTACCAGAAGTAGGCCCCTTTAGGGGGAACGCCGTACAGGGCTAAAATGTAATCCTATTTCATGCTCTCATTAATAGTAGCATGTGTAGGGTCGCCCATAGATAGAATGTAGACTATGGCAAGACCTTTACGATTCCGGGGTTTTGACCTATTATTATAAAGAAAGGGTTTAGCAGATTACGCTTATTGTACCTTAACGGTTCTTTGGTATGTATATCAACAACTCTTCCTTCAACCTGTTCGACAATCGCCTGCCCGGCTGCGGTGTCCCACTCCATTGTGGGGCCAAATCTGGGATAGACATCGGCGGTACCTTCCGCCACGAGGCAAAACTTCAATGAACTTCCCGCAGATATAAGCTCAACCTCTCCATGCTTCTCTTTCATGTATTCTATGAATTCTGAAAACTCCTTTGTTGCATGTGAGCGACTGCCGATGATGGTAAGGGAAGCTTTTTTGTCATTGGCGCTTATGGATAGCTTTTTTGATTGGCCGAGCAGCTCTTTTATCAATAACTTATCATTTACAATTTTACTGTTTACCAATTTATAAGCTCCAATGTCCATGGCCGCGAAGTAGAAGGTATCTTTTACGGGAACATAGATAACTCCGAGAACGGGGTTGTTTTTATGGATGAGTGCAATGTTTACGGTGAACTCTCCATTTCTCTTGATAAATTCCTTTGTTCCATCAAGTGGATCAACGAGCCAGAAATATTCCCATCCTTTTCTTTCGTCAAAGGGGATGTCTCTTCCTTCTTCACTTAATATGGGTAATGTGAGATTATTATATGTGTGTTTGCTGTTTTTAATCTCAATTGGTTTTCTCAGGTCATCCATGATAATCTCGTGGGAACGTTTATCGGCTAAGGTTAAGGGAGAATTGTCATCTTTACGCTCGACTGCAAAATCTGAGTTGTATACCTCAAGGATTGCTTCGCCGGCACGTTTTGCTGCGAAGAGGGCTGTGAGAATGAGTTGGGTGTATTGTATGTTATCCATATTTAGTTGTGTGTGCTCAACTTATGTTAAAATACCTTCCATATAAATATCCCAATCATAATAACACCTATGACTAATTTTGATATTACTCCACCAATAAAACCAACTAATGTTCCAACACCAGACTTAAATGCATTTGCGAAATCCTTGCCAAAGGCTATCTCAAGTAATACCGCACCAAGAAAAGGACCGATTATTATGCCAACTATGCCACCCATAAAGAAACCTCCTATACCCCCGAATATGGATCCAACCACACCCCATTTTGTCGCACCAAATTTCTTTGCGCCGATAACGCCTCCAAAATAATCAAGGACAAGAGAAAAAATAGTTAAAAGAGCTAAGATTAAGAGGAGAAGCCAGCTTATACTCTCAAATCCATCACAAATAGCATATATCAATATTCCAAGCCATATCAGGGGCGTACTCGGAATAATAGGAAGTACAATCCCTGAAAGCCCTCCGAACATGATTAGTAATACAATTATAAATACGATTGTGTGAAATACATCCATTATATTGGCATGAGGTCTCTGCCTGCTATTTTAGCGCCCAGCCTCCATGAAGCCTTGGTCTGCCTTCTTTCCTGCTTTGTAAGTTCTGTATATAAGGCAAGTGCGTTATCTCTTGCTTTAATGCCTTTGCTTATGGCTTCTGCTGCAAATAATCCTGTCGATAATGCGCATGAAATTCCTTCACCAAATGCATTCAAAAACCCTGCTGCTTCACCAACGAGGAGTATATTTCCATTTCCCAGATAGAACTTTCCTTTCGGACACATATCGTTGCCCAGGCAACCAGACTTCCTTACTATCTTTTTGAGTTTGAGGCCAAATTTCTTTTTCAACAATTCTGTATATTTCAGGAGATAGGACTCAATCTTGTTGCCCTTTCTTACTGCAGTGCCAAAGATCTGTAAACCATCCTTAACGCTAAACCATGCGTATACATCACCGTACTGTGGTTCCAGAAAACCATGGAAAAAATGGGGGTCCAGGTCTGAATCGCCATCGTAGTAATTCTGATAAGCAACGAACCACTTAAGTTCTCTTTCAAACTCGGGATCAAGCTTTTCCCTGATTACGGACCTGCTGCCTTCTGCGCTTATTAAGTATGTGCATTTTATATCTACTATTTTATTATTTGAGAAATCACGGCATTTAAGGAGTATGTAATCACCTGTATCACTGAAGTCTACCAGAGCAAGGCAATTTTTTACCTCTGCTCCGGAGGTTTTAACCAGCCAGTAATCATATTCAGAACGCCATACGTTTGGCGCTCCTTTGCCGTCTTTACTGAATGGCCAATCAGTATAGTTTTCATCATCTGGCCAGAGTCTTACCCCATTTAGGAATTCTGGTGAGGCATAAGCCGATTTTGGTATTTCTCCAAAGTATTTCTCAGTTATGTCCTGTGATTTTCTGAATATAATGCCGGAGCAAATCTTATATCTGGGCAGCTTCTTTTTATCTATCACTAGTACGCTTAACCCTTCATTTACCAGTCCTTTGGCTGCAGCGGCGCCAGAAGGACCCGCACCTACTATTACGGCATCATATTTTTTTTGCATTAATTAATTCACCACAGATATTCACGGAATTACACAACGCGGCCTTTGGCCCAACCAAAATAAAGTACGGAAAAATCCTAATATCGAAAATCGAAATACGAAACAAATTCGAATGACTCAAATCCTAATGTTCCAAACCACTTAAGCAAACAATGATTCAAATGTTTTGAATTTAGGGAATTCGTATTTGGATATTGTTTCGGCTTTCGTGCTTCGGATTTCGAATTTATTTTATTTAGTGCGAATATGTTTGCGCGAGAAATAGTCCTTTGTCAGACCTATCACTACACCGCTAAGGGCAATAACGGCGATGAGGTTTGGCAATGCCATCATACCTAATGTAATATCAGAGAAATTCCAGACAAACTCCAACTGTACAACCGCACCAACAAAAAGCGCTAACACATATACCCAACGGTAAGGTGTGATTGCATCTCTACCGAACAAGTATTCTGCACAGCGGTCTCCATAATACGACCAGCTTATTGCCGTGGAAATGGCAAACAATATCAAACCGATAGCAACTATGATGCCTCCGAAATAAGGTATCCCTGCATTGAAGGCATTCTTTGTTAAAACTGACGAATCTGCTTTACTTGTCCACTCTCCGGTTATGATGATTACG
The DNA here is from genome assembly GCA_046757465.1 of Candidatus Scalinduaceae bacterium. Lineage (GTDB taxonomy): Bacteria > Planctomycetota > Brocadiia > Brocadiales > Scalinduaceae > Scalindua_A. Next base: position 6,906 of record JBHHYH010000012.1, read on the forward strand.
AGCGCCGTCATGGTGCAGATAATCAGTGTGTCCACCAAAGGCCCCATCATTGCAACAAGACCCTCACGTACAGGTTCTTTTGTCTTTGCGGCGGCGTGGGCAATTGGAGCGCTTCCGAGTCCTGCTTCATTGGAAAATGCTGCTCTTTTTACGCCCCACGTTATTGTGTATAAAACGGTCGCTCCCGCGAAACCACCAGTTGCTGCAGTTGGAGTAAATGCATGCTTGATAATCAGATAAAATGATTCTGGTATCATGTCATAATTCCAGAGTATAATAAATAACGCTCCAGCAACATATATGGAGGACATAACAGGTACAAGCTTACTTGCAACCTTACCAATCCTCCTTATGCCACCAATAATTACCAGGCCAACAATTACAGAAATTACTATTCCTAAAATTGCCTTTAAGAGAAAATGCTCCGGTATAAACGTAGCTATCTTAACATCATCAACTTTATTGATACTGCCAACATCATTCATAAATCCGAGTTCTTCTATTGATTTACCATTGTTTATGGACTTTAGTGTAAACTCATGCTTACCGTGTGTGAGGTCTACAATATCTATGCTATTGTTATCTGTAGCTATCTCCGCAGAAACGAATCTCGGTGAATTCTCTGGATGTTTGTTTATGGCGTGTAACAAATCACCAACCGTAATGGCATGGGATATATCTATTGCAAGTGCCCTGCCGTTCCTTGACTTAATAAGAAAATCTGCGCCTTCAATTGTGCCAATGCCCATTCCCTTGTTCAACTTGGACAATGGTGTTTTGTTATAAAACTTTTGTGTTGCGAATTGATCGGTAAATGCAATGGTCATTGAGTTTGATTGCACCATATTACCACCGCCAAATGTGGCTATAAGACCACAGGTGGCAAAGAGCACTGCCATCCACTTGAAATTCTTGCCCAATCCCTTTTCAATATAATACATCGGGCCGCCGCTTATGGAGCCATCACTATGAACAACTCGGTACTTCTGTGATAGAGTACATTCGGCATATTTAGTAACCATTCCAAAGAGTGCAGATATCCACATCCAGAAAAGTGCCCCGGGGCCACCGGCATGTAAGGCAGTTGCAACACCGGCAATATTACCAACGCCAACGGTTGCAGAAAGGGCCGCGCAAAGCGCTTGGAAATGGGTTATGTCTCCTGCGTCAGCGGGATCATCATATTTACCTCTGGTAATTGCTATACCATGTCCTATCCTTCTGATCTGGGGAAAGATTAGCCTTATACTAAAATAAACACCCGTGCCTACAAGCAGGATGACCAGTGGCATGCTCCATATATAGCCGGCCACTTTTCCCAGGAATTCTGATACTTCTCCCAGTGCTGTAAAATTTATGAGTGGTAACGTATTGAACATATAATCCCCTCTAAATCAGTGAATTGTCTTACGTTATTTAGTTCGGAGTAATGACGCTATTCAATTGAATATTTTATATTGAATATTGACTATTGTTTTCTTTGCTGTCTATATAAAATTGCTCAATTGGGTCTTAGTAATATTCAATTGTTCTTCCTTGCTGTCTTTCTCGATGCAAAAAAGATTGACGTTAATTCCAGAGCTTCATTGAGAAGTGGAGTAACCATTTTTTCTTTCATGATTTGTTCATCAGTAATAAATTCCAGCCAGAATGAGGATTCATCTATTTCCTCAAGGACAATGCTTAACTTTGCAACAAAGCTGGCCTTAGACTGGGCTAAACAGCAGGACCTATAATTTGCAGCAACTGATGTAGAGCATCTGATCAATTGACCAGTAATATGTTTTCCTAATTACGTTTTTGGCAAGACTATTGCTAGTTTTACACAATGATGCGCAAAGTCTTTTGTGCGCTTTTTCAGTTCATCCTTATTCATTTAATTTCCACTCCAATCTTCAATATTCAATTCTTCAATTATTAATTCCTCTCAATCCATCCGCCTCCCATAATAAGGTCTCCGTCATAAAATACAGCTGCCTGACCCGGTGTGATGGCACGCTGGGGATGTTCAAACTTAACCTTGACGCGATTGTTTTCCAGAGGATAGATTATGGCGGGAGTTTCATCGTTCTTGTATCTGATCTTTACGGATGTGTGTAATTCTCTTTCCAGTCTTTCAATCGTAATCCAGTTTACATCGCTTACGATGAATGTGTCTTTCAAAAGCTCATCGGCAGTGCCGATCGTTACGGTGTTTTGTGCTGGATCAATGTCTACCACGTATCTTGGTTTACCTAATGCGATATGTAATCCTTTTCTCTGCCCAATTGTAAAATTGTGAATGCCGTCATGTGTACCCAGGATTTTACCACTTGTGTCTTTTAATGAACCTGTGCCAATCTGTGAACCTACCCTTTCTGTAATCAAGTCGCTGTAACTATTACCTGTTACAAAACAAATTTCCTGACTTTCAGGTTTGTCCTTCGTCTTCATGTTCAGTTCAGCCGCCTTATTGCGGACTTCATCTTTGGTCATACCCCCAAGCGGAAATAGGGCACGGGATAACTGGGTCTGGTTCAGCGGGAATAACACGTAAGATTGGTCCTTTTTAGTATCCATTCCTTTTCGCAATATATACCTATCATTGTGTTTTTCAACCCTGGCATAATGACCGGTAGCAACATAATCGGCACCGAGGTAATCGGCAAACCTTAGCAATTTACCGAACTTGAGTTTCTGATTACAAATAATACATGGGTTGGGAGTTTTCCCTTGCAGGTACTCCGCACAAAAATATTCAATGATACTGTCAAATTCCTCTTTGAAGTTAATTACGTAGAAGGGGATATTAAGGGATGCTGCAACGTTTGCAGCATCTCTGGCATCTTCAGCGCTACAACATGTTGCTGTGTTCCCATTAGATGGAGGTGTACTTGTATCGCTTCCCAGACGCATGAACAGGCCAATTACGTCGTATCCTTGTTTTACTAAAAAATGAGCGGCGACGCTGCTGTCAACGCCTCCGCTCATTGCTATTACTACCCTTTTAGACATTTTATAAATTAGCTTTGCAAATTGATTAATGAAATAGGGTGGGCATTGCCCACCGTTCCTTTTGCGAATAAATATATGTTTTTAGTGGGCATTGCCCACTCTTCCCCGCCTGCCGGATGGGCAGGGTGCCTTTGTGGATAATTTTGAAATTCCGATACAGTAAATTAGCTCAGTCGCTAATTTATGAGTTTATTTGTGTTTAACAGGATGAAGGACATTAGACACCTCCCTGCCTGACAACAGCAATGTCATCGTAAACTAGCAGACTGTAGCGGAAACCTTCAGGTTTCCATTTCTATAATTGCATATTATAACGGAAGGCTACCCGCCCGTACCGAACGGGTACGTTCGGGCGGGAAGCCCTTCCGCTACAGCTTAATTCAATGACATTGTCGACGGCTTTTTACTCACCAATAAGGTTGGACTTCTCTTTCTAACTGAGTAGAGAGAAATTATGTCAGAGCTTAAGGGGGATTGGAGTAAAACATAGTAAAAATACTATGAGCATTAGCACACCGATGCACTTGCGTTTAAAATCAAGGTGTGTGAATGGATCAATTGGTGCGGGGTGCCTGAAACCAAACAGTAGGAGCATAACTGCGAAGACAATCCAACCTGGATAAACAAAAAGCGCAAACAGACAAAATGCCCCTATACCTGCCTTGTAAATAATACCACTATGCTTTCCCAGTAATGCATAAACAACGTGTCCCCCATCAAGCTGTCCAATAGGCAGCAAATTAAGTGCGGTGACAAATAGTCCTGCCCATCCGGCAAATGCAATCGGGCTTAATACTATGTCGAAACCCTCCGAAACGCTGCCGATCGTCATCTTTGCAAAGAAGGAAAAAAGTATCGGTTCTCCTAACCCTAGGTAACTTGCTGAATCCTTTGGAATAGGGTGAATCTCCGAGAGGCATAGACCTATGATGGTGATTGGAACTGCAAAAATCAGACCTCCGATCGGTCCGGCAACTCCAATGTCAAATAAGGCACGCTTATCAGGAATATGGCCTTTCATCTTGATAACTGCCCCAAATGTGCCGAAGGGAGGAAGTGGTATTGGAAGAAAAAATGGCCACGTTGCGTCTACATGATATTTTCTGCACATAATGAAATGCCCCATTTCATGTGCAAGTAAGATGGTTATTATACAAATTGCATAAGCTGGGCCATTTATATAATAAGTAGTGAAAAATGTTGCAACAAAAAGCAGGATATTTATCCTTGGTATATCTAAAAAAATAGAAGGTGCGTAAAGAAAACCTCTTATAACACCAGTTTTTGGCTGTTCTCCGTTCATTCATAAATTTTAGCTTTACAATAAAATGTTGTCAAGGGAAAAGGAAGTGCTTGTGAAATAGATGGTTATGCAATCAGGCTATGCTGCCCTAATTAAGAGAAAGTCCCCACTGTTAGCCCCCGTTCCTAGCCCCTGCGCTTTCTTGCACCGTGGCGGCACGCTGCGAAAGCAAGATGCTGGGGCTATGGGGGCGAACAAGCTGTGGGGAAAGACTTGATAATATCCGTATTTAACTTCAACCTCAATCTCATGTTAAATTATTATTAGAAAAGGGTATCGTATGTGTTCTATGTGCAGATTTTGGACGAGCTGTTGATAATTACCTCAAAAAATCCCCCTGTATCCCCCTTTTTTAAAGGGGGATACAGGGGGATTTAACCCCTACCAGAAATTAAATGGGAAACATAATCTCACATAAATTATAAGATATTTAAATATTTCTCTTAACATCTGTTGTCAAAATATATATGTAACATGAAGCTACAAAACTGGTTGCATAAGTCTTGGTGATGTTTATGATTAACAAACGGATGAATGGCAGGTTAATCTCTCGCTTTATAACTACAAAGATTAAGGTTCCTGGCTGTCAAATACGCCTCGTATTCGGAATTGGCAACTATTTTGCGAATTAAAAAATTTACTATTACAGCTAAGGAATACCTGCCCGACCCGTCCGAATGGAGGCTGTGTCATAATTGTCATCCCGCCCCCATTCCTAGCTTACGCAAGGAAGCTATGGGGGTCGGGATCTCTTATGTTGCAAAGTTATTGAAATCATTAGATTCTGAAACAAGTTCAGAATGACGTATTATGTTTTTTCTCTATTGTGACACAGCCTCATGGCAGGCGGGAAAGTATATATGGCATGAGTGGTTAAGTTGGGGGTTTAATAAAAAAACAATTTTTCGAGACCATACACGATAATATCTTTAAGAAATCCGGCCCCGGTTGTTGGCTGCTTAGCCGTACAGGAGCAGATAAAGGACCTGTAAGTCAAAGGCGCAATCGAATCGGCCTTTTTTCGTGCAAGACGAGCACTTACAAGTCGAAAGCGCAATCGAATTGTTCTCTTTAGAGGGACATATATTCATTGCGCTTTTTTTTTACCTGCCTGCCTGTCGGCAGACAGGCACAACTGAAACGAAGATTTCTGACCTTACAGAAAATGACACGCAAAACTGAGTTAAACCTTCCGGGTTTTTATTTACCTATTTGTCCCAGCGCTGCACACGTACACGTGCGGGCCGTAGGCAACATTCCAGCCATCGAAACAGTTGAACACATAATTAAAAATTGTGAATTGGTGATTACTTTCTATGAGGTAGTGTAAAAAGGTTCTATGGTAAAAAAGAAGGGCGAAAGTCTGAAAACCAAAGTTCGAAACAAATACAGTGGCTAAATTTCAAAAATATATTTCCTTTAGATAGAGGGACGAATTGGATGAGAAGAATACTCTTTGTAGATGATGACCCGAAAGAGATCAAGGGGATGAGGAAGATGCTGAGGTCAATGCGTTACGAATGGGAGATGGAGTTTGCGGTGAGTGGAGGAGAAGCCCTGAACTTCATGGCCAAATCCCCCTTTGATGTTGTCGTGTCTGACATGCATGTGCCGAAAACGGACGGCGTGGAACTCCTTGATGCCGTTATGGAACGCTATCCCGAGACTGTTCGTATTATCCATTCAGGACATTCAGATAAAGAAATGTTATTGAGGTCAGTGAAGTCCGCGCACCAGTTCCTGATGAAGCCGAGTAGTGCGGAGACAGTGAAGTATACCATCGAACGTGCATGCAAACTTCAAGATTTGTTAAGAAGCGAAACGTTGAGAAAGCTTGTTGCAGGGATAAAGAATTTGCCCAGTCTCCCGGCATTATATAGTTTGATTGTAGCGGAAATGCATTCTAAAGATGCTTCTCTTAAAAAAGTGGGCCATATTATTTCTCAGGACGTTTCAATGTCTGCCAAAATCTTACAGCTGGTTAATTCTCCATTTTTTGGTCTTCCACAAAAAATTACAGACCCACAGCAAGCGGCAGTTTATCTGGGGATAGATACGTTGAAGTCACTTGTACTTTCTATTCATGTGTTTTCTTTATTCACAGAAGATGCGGAATTACATGGATTTTCTTTAGCGGAAATGTGCAGACATAGTTTGATGGTAGGTAGACTTGCCGGGGATATTGCTCGTACTGAAACAGATGATGAGGAAGTGGCGGAAGAGGCGTTGATAGCCGGGATATTACATGACATAGGAAAGCTGATATTGTTGAAAATTCCCAGGCAATACAGCCAGGTGCTGGACTTTATTGAAAGGACCGGGTGTGATCTTGTTGAGGCTGAATACACCGTTATGAAGACTTCTCATGCAGAATTGGGTGCTTATCTCTTAGGGCTTTGGGGGATCTCTGACAATATAGTTGAACCAGTTGCTTATCACCATAATCCGTCAAAGTTGCTAGAGAATATGTTTAATATGTTAAATGAATCCTCTGGAAAAGGTTTAGGTAAAATGAAATCGAAAGATGGTAAATTAAAGACACGATCAGTAAAAAAAGACTCAGCAGGATTTACTGCATTAACGGCTGTGCATATAGCAAATGCATTGATAGTGCAAATGAATTGCTCTTCTGATACAACTTTTTCCCCATACGTTGATATGTTGTATTTGAGAACACTTAATTTGACAGATAAGTTGCGTGAGTGGGTAGGATGTTATAATAAAGCGATGCAAGAAGAGACCTCAAGATATGTTTAAAATCCGGGATAAAATACTGGTAACATTTCTTTCAGTAGTGATTATACCCATAATCATTACTGGTACCTTTTTTGGTATATACATGACAAAAGTATTAAGACGAGACAAGATAGCGGAGTTTCATCAATCCACAAAAAGCAAGTCGGAAAAGGTAATTTACTTTATGCGTTCTATAGAGAACGACATTATTTCTCTAGGTAACAACGTATTCCTCTTAAATCTAATTGAGGCTATAGGAAGTAATGATACAGAGCAAATAGACAGTTGTAAATTTGAGGTAGGAAACCTTTTCAGGATGTTTTCCGAAAGCAGGGGGATTTACGACCAGATACATTATATAGACAAATCAGGTCAAGAAATAGTGCGAGTAAATGCAGGGCAAGAATATGCTTATATCGTTCCACCTGAAGAACTACTAGACAAAAGCCATAGATACTATTTTAAAAAGGCGTTAAAATTAAAGCAAGGGGATGTATATATTTCCAGCCTTGATTTAAACAGGGAACGAAGAGGTGCAGGACCAGACCATAAGACTGTGTTAAGATATGCTATTCCAGTCTTTGATGGAAAAAAACAAAATAGAGGCATTATTGCGTTAAATGTACAGGCATATTTTCTACTTAAAAACATCTTAACAAGTGAATATTACAAGGGGGTTAATTCTTATCTATCGGATAAGGAGGGTTTTTATCTTCTACATCCTGATATAACAAAACAATGGGGAGGTCAGAGTGGCCTTAATACCGGGAAGAATCTAAAGAATGATTTCCCGCAAGAAATATCCTCTCTTTTTTTATCAGGACAATCAGGCAACAAATTGGTAGATAAACAAGTTGTTAATTTTATACCGATTCATTTTGATCCCTTAGACAATGAAAGATATTGGATACTTTTAGAGAGTCTTCCAAAGTCGAGTATCTATTCCCCAATTTATACTTTTTATGTAATCCTTGGTGTATTGGCCTTGTTCCTAATTACGGGGGTTGTAATAGCTGCGTTTGTTTTCTCAAGGAAATTAACAAGACCTTTAAATGAGTTAGTTAAAGGAGTTACTACCATCGCGGAGCATGATTTAGATGATTTAGATTATCATATAACCGCTACGTCGAATGATGAAATTGCGTTTTTAACCTTTTCGTTTAATAAAATGGTATACAATTTAGGAAAGGCAAGGAGAAAGTTACTGGACTATGCACTTAATCTGGAGAAAAAAGTTGATCATAAGACAGAAGAAGTTCTCGAAAAGGCAGATGAATTAAAGAAGATAAATGAAGAATTGGAAGACTTTGTTTACATTATCTCGCATGATTTAAAAGAACCCTTGTTCGCAATTGAAGGTCATACGTCAAGATTGTTCAAGACTCATAAAGATGCCCTTGATGATAAAGGAAAGTTCTATATAAACAGGACTAAGGTAAATATAGAGAAGATGTCTCAGAAGATCAAGGAGATTATGGAAGTCTTGAAAGTTGGGAGAGTTACATATGATCTTAAAAGTAACGATAGTGGGGCTATTGTCAGGGAAGTGGTAAGTGCACTGGAGAGCAAGATAGCGGAAAGTAAGATTAATGTCTCAATCCAGGACAATCTGCCCATTGTGTTGTGCGATGAAAAGAGGATGAGGGATATATTATCAAATCTGATTACCAATGCGATCAAGTTTATGGGTGAAGATAAAAAAAGGCAGATCAGGATTGGATGTGATGAAAATGGAGGTTACCATAAATTCTTTGTTGAGGATACGGGTATTGGCATTCGGGAGGAATACAAGGAGCAGATTTTTAAGATATTCAATCGGCTTAATGAAGTAAAGGCAGAGGGTACGGGTGTTGGGCTGGCTATAGTAAAGAAGATCGTTGAACAACATAAAGGGAAGATATGGATAGAGAGTCCCGTTAAGGATGGAAGGGGTTCAAGGTTCTGTTTTGCATTACCAATGTCTAGAAGACGAGATGATGTAAAACCAGATGATTTTGAAAACAACGATAGTGGGGCTATTGTCAGGGAAGTGGTAAGTGCACTGGAGAGTATGATTGCAGAAAATAAGATTAATGTCTCAATCCAGGACGATCTACCCATTGTATTGTGCGATGGAAAGAGGATGAGGGATGTGTTATCAAATCTGATTACCAATGCGGTCAAGTTTATGGGTGAAGATAAAAAAAGACAGGTTAGGATTGGGTGTGATAAAAGTGGAGGTTACCATAAATTCTTTGTTGAGGACACAGGTATTGGCATTCGGGAGGAACACAGGGAGCAGATTTTTGAGATATTCAAGCGGCTTAATGAAGTAAAGGCAGACGGAGCGGGTGTTGGGCTGGCTATGGTAAAAAAGATTGTTGAACAACATAAAGGGATAATATGGGTAGAGAGTCCCGTTAGGGATGGAAAGGGCTCAAGGTTTTGTTTTGCAATACCAATGTCTAGAAGACGAGATGATGTAAAGCCAGAGTCGAGCCATGCAAGTGGCTATAAGCAGAAGACGTTAGAGAGTGGAGAAATTTGGGAGATAATCGATAAAGAGCGTTAAATGAAATTATGGTGATGTTAGCATCTTTAATTGACAAATAGAAACAACCATATTTCCTCTCCATCCGTTGCTATCTACTTTTTAAAGTGCAATGAAAATGAAAGGAGGATGTTTCTGGGAGAAAACAAGGTTTTACTCATAGAGGATAATCCAGACCATGCGGAGTTAATTATTGAATCACTTGAGGCAGAAAGTAAGAAGGAAGTTGTCTTAATTAAAGATGGGAAGGAAGCCATAGATTACTTTCAGAAGGCATACCCGCCGGAAGCCCGCCAGACTTCATCATCTAACCGGAAAGCTATTCGAGAGGAGATTGATGGGGATGATGAGATAGAGCCTCAAATTGATTTGGTTATATTGGACCTCAATTTGCCTAAAGTTCATGGTATGGACGTCCTTAAATTTCTAAAACAAAATTCCAGGTATCGTTCAATCCCTGTGGTTATTTTGTCGACGAGTACTGATGACAAAACTATCAATGAAGCGTATGAGAATGGCGCTAACGGTTATATTACTAAACCAGTTTCATATGATGGCTTTGTTGAAAAGATAAAAATCCTGAATAATTATTTCGGTGAATACGACAAACTGAACAACGCAGGAATTAATCCAAAGCCGCTATTGCTTTAAAGTTGCTCAGTTTTAGATGTGCAGAGTATAAAATCTACCAATGCGCCAACCTCAGATATCCGTCAACTTTCGGATAACCCACGAAACATAATTCCTTCCTGGATCATACTTAAAACAATCGTCAATTTATAATAGTACATTAGCCATAAAAATCCTGTCGATATTGATAGTGAACAATATAAGTTTATTTATTTCCCTTTGACTCGGGTTATTGGCGATGGTAATATGTGGAAGATTATCTCATTGGGGGCTTTTAAATGCGCATTTGGGAGATGTATTTTTACATTATTAATTTTGCTCAATTTAAGTAAAAAATATTTTTTAAGGACTAATAGTGACACAAAAAAAGAAGGTTGTTCTGGCGTATTCGGGTGGGCTTGATACCTCCGTTGCAATAAAATGGGTGCAGGAAAAGCATAACATGGACGTAATAGCACTAACCATTGATTTGGGAACGGAAAAGGATCTGAAGCCGGTAAAGGAGAAGGCATTAAAGATCGGTGCGGGTAAATCCATAATTATAGATGCAAAAGAGGTCTTTGTTTACTATTTTATCTTTCCTGCACTTCAGGCAGGCGCCCTTTACGAGAAAACCTATCCACTTGCAACAGCCCTCGGCAGACCGCTGATAGCAAAGTTGCTAGTTGACACTGCAATGTCTGAGGGTGCCAGTGCCGTTGCACATGGTTGCACCGGAAAAGGGAATGATCAGGTCAGGTTTGACGTTGCAATACATACCCTGAATCCATCTTTGCAAATAATTGCACCGGTTCGGGAGTGGAAGATGTCCCGGAACGAAGAAATAGAATATGCTCAGAAGAACAGAATTCCTGTTGATGCAAGTATCAGTAACCCCTATAGTGTGGATGAAAACATATGGGGGCGAAGTATTGAATGTGGGATACTTGAAGACCCATGGATAGAACCACCTGAAGAGGTGTACAAGTGGACGAAAAGCGTAAACAATACTCCCAACAAACCTACATACATGGAAATTGGTTTTGAAAAGGGCATTCCTCTGTCTTTGAATGGAAAGGAGATGGACGGGATAAGCCTAATCCAGGAATTAAACAAGATAGCTGGTGAGAATGGGGTAGGAAGGATTGACCATCTTGAGAATCGTATTGTTGGAATCAAGTCCAGAGAAATCTATGAGGCGCCTGCAGCTATAGTGCTTAACAAGGCTCATCAGGCGTTAGAAGAACTCACCATGACCAAGGACACCTTAAAATTTAAGGACCTGGTTTCGAATCACTACTCGGATATAGTTTACAACGGTTTGTGGTTTTCAACCTTTCATCAAGACCTGGTGGCTTATGTATTAAGTAATCAGCGTTTTGTTGCCGGCACTATTCGCGTAAAATTATTCAAGGGCACCTGTTCCGTAGTTGGGAGAAAATCACCGTTATCATTATATAACCACTCACTCGCCACATACGATAAAGGAGATACCTTTGAGCACGATGCGGCAACTGGTTTTATTAAGATTTACGGCTTACCGACAAAGATACAGGCCCAGATTCAACTGAAGGCATTGAAAAAAGGCGAGACCATTCCTTCAATCATGCCACCCAGGGTTGAGCCAACAAATATGATGGAGAAATAAGAAGCCTAAACATCTCTCAACTTAATTTCCCCACCCATTGCTAAAATGTAGTATTGCAAGACCTTACCCTTTTGTTTCCCAATACACCTTCCAGGAGTTAACAGATTGTCCGAGAATAACAAAAGCACCATTTTTTGTCATTCTGAATTTATTTCAGAATCTGTAATTATACGTATTTACATAGGTATTAAATTCCAGATCGAGTCCGGAATGACAATTCTCGGACAACCTGTTAAGATATGACAAAGCAATCATGATGACAGCTGTGAGGATATACGGAATGGCACTTCAGTTTACATCGCAAGGGTTAAGAGATGATGAAGGAGTCGTTCATTTAGCTATTCGAGAAGACCAAAAAGCACTTCAGTTGAAGTCAACTAACAAAACTCATCACTATTCTTCAATGGTCACCTTCTTCAAACCCGTCAAAGCACGAAAGCTGGAACGGACAAACATAGAGATGTGAACAAAGGTCGGCAGACAGGCTGAAATTCCCATGATTACGCCAAAGTAAATATTCCGTTTATTTTCAGAAGGGCTTGCCACAGCCCAGGCTATTCTCTGTTCGTATTGTTCGTTACGTACACTTAAAAGTTCGGGATTAGGTTCAAAAAGGCCGATTATCCAACCGGAAAATGAAAACACAAACAATACCCAGCAGGTGGCGACTATTGCAATCACCAGGTCCAAAGAGAGATGAGCAATATATTCCGAACTACTTCTGCTATTTAGGGCTCGACGAATAATGAAAATCGTTACAAAAAACGAAAGACTATCAAAAATGGCGCCAAGAAATCCAACCGGGAATTGTAATAGAAAGTAATGGGTTCCCTCACTGCCATGAATGTACTGGGGAAAGGCGGTGAACATCGCCCACCAATAGCAAAGGATATTGAGCAATACAAAAAATAAAAGAAGCTTTGAAAAAAAGGTAATCAGGCTTCCTCTTTTGGTCTCATAGATAGTTAACAGATTTCTTAATGATGATTTCCATGTTAATATAATTGCGTTCACTTAAGTTACCTTTCTCTTTTTTCTCCTATGTGCATCAAAACGAAACTATAAATTAAAACAAAATACCACAAGATTTCAAATGTTTTTTCAGATTTTATTTCACCTTCACTACTTAATCCCGCGATAAATATGTCATGATAGAAAACTTCTCCTAATTGAGGTAAATTTCTCTAAAAAAATACATTTCCAACAATATATCCAGCTTATGGTTGCATAATGAATGTTTAAATATTATACAATCTCCTTCATCATATACTCATAACGAACATACGTTTTGTGAATAGTTTTATCTTTTATTTTTTTTGCTTATGCAGATCTTCTGTAAGTAATTTGCCAAGAATTGTTCAAATTATTTATAATATTGTATCGCAAGGCCTGCCATTACATTTCTATACTGAAAATTAGTGTATAATAAAATAAGTAAGGCCACATCTTTACAGGCTGTCCGATAATAGTTATTTTTCATATTTTCAAAATCTAAATAACAATGAAGATTCTGGTAATTGGCGCAGGGGCTGTAGGCGGCTATTTTGGCGGGATACTTACTAAAGGGGGAGAAAACGTTACCTTTGTAGCCAGGGGGAAGCGCCTTGATTCCCTGAAGACAACTGGTCTGAAAATAAGGAGCCGTAAGGGAGATCTATCACTAAGGGTCAATGCAATTGAAAATCCTGAAGAGCTTGGAAAGGTCGATCTTATCCTTATGTGTGTTAAATCATATGACACTGAAGAAGCAACGTTACAGTGTATGAAAAATATTGGCGAAAAAACAATTGTTCTCTCTTTACAAAATGGGGTTGATAATGAAGAAAAGATAGGAAGAATAGTAGGTAGAAATAAAGTACTTGGTGGAGTAGTCTTGATATCTTCTGAGTTAAACCAATCATGGGAGATATGCCATTATGCCTATGGAAAGATCATCATAGGAGAAATGGATGGGAGAATATCAGATAGGGTCAACAAGGTTGCTGACATATTTAAAAAGGCCAATATTCCCTGTTCTATCTCAAATGATATACAAAAAGAGTTATGGAAAAAACTTATCTGGAATGCCGCTTTCAATTCCGTTAGCGCTATTACGAGGTCTACCGTAAAGGAGATATTGGAGTGTGGGGAAACCAGAGAGCTTGTACGTTTAACTATGACGGAGGTATTGAATATTGCCAGAGGTATCGGTCATAATTTAGATGAATGCGTAGTCGAAGAATATTTAGTAGTACCGGAAAGACCTCAAGAAGCACGGACATCAACATTCCAGGATTTATTAAAAGGTAAACACCTTGAGATTGATGCAATAAATGGTGTGGTTGTCACATATGGAAAGAGACTTGGGATACCTACACACTATAATAGCTCATTGTATGCAATACTTAAGCTCATTAATAATAAACCTGAATAGTATCGAAAATAGATAGAGGAACCACGAATAATGATAAACGAAGGCTTAACCGCTTTTGCTTCTAATTAGTATTCAGTAGATTTGAAATTTTTCTCAATATTAAGTCTGGCAGTGAGTTCCTGTTGTCCATTGTTACTTCGTTTATTTCTATATCTTCCCTTTTCTTTACTTCCAGTATAAAATCGTCTCCACCAAACGTAATTGTGCCTATAACGATATTTGATGCATCAAGGGCATTGGTGGTTGCTTGTTTGAAGGCCTTAGAAAAACATTCCATCTTTCCAATTTCATCGAGTATTATGATATTACTCTTTATGGGAGTGATTGAAGGCACAGCAATGTTTTCAATATTCTCAATACTTACGCCATATCTTCTTATACGAAAATCACACTTAATTTCCTGATGAGCAAGATAACTCTTTCTGCCATCAAGGGTCTTCATTAAAAAGCCAACTCTTTTACCATTTACTTTCTCTTCTTCTGTATAAAATCCATTAGCGGGATGATCCAGGCCTTCGATTACCTTTTTGATAACGGTAGTTTTCCCTGAAGAAGGAGCGCCTGTTAAGAAAATGTTTTTCTTTGTATTCATATGAAAAAACATAATTGGCGACAGAGAGGAGTCTGTCCATTGTTAGTTTGTTGTATTGAATAGTAAGGCCTTTCACTTATTCATTACGACTCGTTATTTCAATAAGGTGGTAACCAAAATCGGTTTTGACTGGACCGTGAACTTTACCAACCTCTGCACTGAAAACCACTTTATCAAATTCCGGGACCATCTGACCCGGACTAAACTCTCCAAGAGCGCCACCTTGCTTGCCAGAAGGGCACTGTGAGTGGCTCTCTGCTGTTTTTGCAAAATCAGCTCCTTCTTCAATCTGCGACTTGAGTTCATTGCATTCTTCCTCGGAAGACACCAAAATGTGACGTGCACTAGCTTTTGCCATAACTTACTCCTTCCTTTCTTGTTAAACTAAAAAGTTCTTTCGGCAGTATCCTGTTTTAGCCGCCCATCTTTATCTCTGATATGCTTAACACTTCCAGACTATTTTCTACTAAGTACCTTATCTGGTCTTCTGCTTCTTTTTCGGTGCCTGCTTCTGCACTAACAATAAATACCTGTTCTCCTCCTCTTTCCATACCAATTGTTACTCTAAATTCATACATTTTTATTTTCCCCTTTATTACTCTCCGAATCCGGCTAGTCTTCAAGTGTTTTTTGAAGAAGTGTCAGGATATTCTTTTTTGTATCCTTTAAAGTCATTTCCCACTTTTCAGCTATCAGCTTTAAATCATCCTCAGTTAGAGATGCTCCGCCTTCGGAAACTTTACCTTTTCCCATTGGATCGTCTGGTTCCTGACATCCGCAATTATAACACATAGCATCAACCTCCTTTTTAATATAAAAGCTAAAAAACTATTATAACCAATTTTCTCAAATATCTGAAATCCCAATATTTAAATTGTACAGACTATTTTTTGTGGCAGATTCGGTATATAACACCAGCATGGTCATCAGAAACCAGAAGTGCACCATCAGGCATGATGAGTATATCAACAGGGCGTCCCCATGCCTTCCCGTCTTGAAGCCAACCTTCCGCAAATACTTCATGTTTCACTGCGAGATTGTCTTTAAGTTGCACAATCACCAGCCGATAACCAATGGGTATGCTCCGGTTCCATGAACCATGCTCGGCGATAAAAATCTGTTTCCGATATTTATCAGGAAACATAGTTGCTGTATAAAAGCGCATGCCAAGTGGTGCTACATGCGCACTTAATTCCATTGCTGGTGGTGTAAACTCATCACACATGCGTTTTTTACCAAATTTAGGATCGGCGATATTCTTACCATGACAATATGGAAAACCAAAATGTAATCCTATCTGCGGCGCATGGTTCAATTCGTCAGGAGGCAAGTCGTCTCCCATCCAGTCTCGTCCGTTATCGGTGAACCAGAGCTCTTTTGTATCTGGATTCCAATCAAACCCGACTGTATTGCGAACACCCCGGGCAAAAATCTCCAGTCCGGTACCGTCAGGATTCATCCGCATTATCGAGGCATATCTTTTGTCATCTCGCTCACATACATTGCATGGTGCCCCTACTGGAACATAAAGCATTCCATCTGGTCCAAAACGGATGAATTTCCAACCATGATGTTGGTTTCTTGGGAAGCTATCATTGACCACCACCGGTTCTGGTGGATTTTTCAGGCGTTTTTCTATATTGTCGTAACGCAGTATCCTGTTCACTTCAGCTACATACAGTGAACCACTGCGAAATGCTACACCATTCGGCATATTCAATCCGTGAGCAATAGTAATGACTTCGTCAGCTATGTTATCACGATTGTGGTCTAAAATAGCATAAACGTTACCAGCCGTACGCGTACCCACAAACAATATACCATTTGGACTTAGCGACATGGACCGTGCATTTGGTACATTTGTTGCAAATATGTTTATCTCAAATCCTGGAGGAAGCTGGATTTTATTAAGAGGTAGTTCTTTGTTGGCATAAGCCAGTTGATAAAAGAGTGTAAACATCCAAAGGGACGTATAGGAAAAAAAGACTATGAATCTATAACTAAACTTTTTTGTCAATTTAAATATTTCACCGTTTGACGATTGACAGGAAAGATTATTCATTCAAAATCCCCTTCTTTCCAGCCATGGTAAGTTGAAAGATAGTCAAGTATTTCTTTTTCAATCTCTGGATCAAGTTCATCCATTCCTTCTTCTTCTTGCATCCTTCTAATTGTTTCCAGCCAACCTTCTCTGTCTGATCTATTTTGTATTACAATCTGTGAAGAATGACATGATGTACAGACTTCTTTTACTATCTTGATACCTTTTGCGATAATAAAGCCTGTTTCTTCATCTATTCTGTTCTGAGCAGTAAGGCCGAATAGAAAAATGAATAGGATTAAGATAGAAACCGTAACTTGTGAGCAAACATTTTTTACGAAAAATTGCATTATACGACGTATATAGCAATCCTGTGGCATGAATTATTCAGGTAACCTTTTGGGTTCCACCCTGGGACAACCATTGGCTGCATTCTGCCGTTGCTGTCGGTTGCTTTTGCCCATATTTCATAATATCCTTTTTTAGGAAAACGCACTTTGCAAAACCATCTCTGCCAGGCTAAGTGGTTTCTGGGACTTCTAATTTTACATTCTATCCATGTTGCTCCGAAATCAATGGATACATGCATTTTCGAAACTGAAAGATCTCCTGCCCATGCATGTCCTCTTAACTCTAACGGTTCATCAAGTTTTACGGATGTCTGTGTTTGCGGGAAGGTTATAATAGATTTCACAGGCATTGACTCAATGATGCACATATCTTCAGCTGCTACCTTTTCGCCTGGTGCAACAGGATTGCAAGGCACCCGGTATGACTTTCCCATCATTTTCCTTCCATCATGAACTTTATTTCTTATTACGATTTTTTTTAGCCATTTACCACATGTTGAACCAGGCCAACCGCCAGTAACCAATCTTAGAGGATACCCGTTAAGGTATGGTATATCTTTGCCGTTTATAGCAAAAGCAATAAGTGATTCATCTTCCATGGCTTTTTTTATTGGTACTCCTCTTGAAATAACTATCTTATCGGGATCTCCGCTTAAATGGGTATCTGCACCATAATAACCTATATAAACGGCATCATCCTTTACACCAACATCCCAAAGAACATCTTTTAGTCTTACACCTGTCCACATAGCACAACTAACAGCACCATAAGTCCACTGGAGACCTTTTGCAGGTGGTCTAAATTTACTCCGTCCGTTACCTCCACATTCAATTTGTATTTGATAAGTATGGTGTTTAAATTTCTTCTTTAATTCATCAATAGTAAAACTCATTTTATTCTCAGCAGATTCACCTTCTATAGTGAGTGTCCAGTTTTTTGGATCAGGATTTTCTGGAGGAATACCGTTATTCCTGATAAACATTTTATCGGCTGGAGTTATTTCGTCGTCAAGTAAGTGTGGTGGTGTCTCTGCGTTAATAGGTAAGTCATTTAAAACGCTCAAACCAGGATTTTTATCTGGTATTTTGAACGGTTCTTTAGCGTCGAGAATTCCAATTGGAGTTAGGCCTTCCGGCATGAAATCAGCAAAGGGTATACTTGTACCCAGCATTGCTATTATAGACATAAGGCTGCTTTTTTTAAGGAAGCCTCTTCGTGTTAGTTTGTTAACATCTCTTTCCAATATTCTCAAATCTGTTCTTTCACGATCTTTCGCATTCATATCATAAACAACTTTTTCAAATAACTTTTTATTTACCTTAAGAACCTACGAAATAAAAAGCTTTTGATAAAAAAACCTTTATACTTCTCAGTCTCAATACAATCTTTATAAGATCTAGTAAGATGCCGAATTTTACTAAACTTTTTTCCATACTTTTATGTTCTAACGTCAAGCCGTCCGAAAAAGAAACGTCTTGTTGTCATTCTGAACTTGTTTCAGAATCTGTAATTATTAGTGTTTACAGGAACATAAGATTCCGGATCAAGTCCGGAATGACGGTTCTCGGACAGCTTGTTACTAATCGACAGAATATTTTCCAATAGCTACGTTGGCTTTTTGCGCTCGGCGGCCTGACTGATCTTCTCACTTATTAAGGTAATCCTTTGATCTCGGAGGCGTTTCTCATTGAGCCAATACGGGCTGGTGATTTCCTTGAAGGCATAGATAGCGGCCTGGATGCCCTCTGCCCATGCGACGGTGATAAGTTTGATGTCGCCGTGGACATCCCCGACTGCGAAGATCCCGTTCCGGCTCGTCTCATAGTAGGGATCAACAGCAATACTACCATCTGCCTTCAGCCGGATTTCCAGTCGCTTGAAGGTATCCTTTGCGGACAGGAATCCGATTTGAACCACAATCATGTCGCAATTTACTGTCTGCCCATTCGTTAACTTCAGGGCTATCATGTCGCCTGCAAACCCGGCAGTAGCGATCTCGCAATCCGTATGCAAGACACCGCCTGAATTGCGAACCCTCGTCAGGCTATCCGCCTTGCCTACTGGAAAATCTTCGCGGATGATCTGGTCCACATGGCCGTTACGTTCAAGAATCATGACGGCGGCATCCAGCGCAGAGTCGCCACCACCCACCACTACAACCCGTTGTCCGTCGTAGTCCCCGATCTTGGGGGTCTTGTAGTACACCTTCTTTGATTGAATGGCATCCAACGCTGGAAGCTTGCGTGGAAAATGGAGGAGTCCCACGGCAATGATTACCTTGCGGCACAGATACGAGCCGTTGTTGGTAACTACACGTTTCAGTGGATCTTCCTTTTCGACCTGATCGGTATCTTCGATCGCGACCAGCTCCTCCTCGAAATGAAACTGTATCAAAGCATCCAGGGCCTGGCGAAAAACCCTGGCCGAGAGTTCGGCTCCGGTGATCCCATCCGGAAAGCCAGGGATGTCAACAATTCGCTTTTCCGCATAAAGAAACTGGGGCTGCCCACCGGGTCTGTCCTTAGCCTCGATTACGAGCGTTGTCAGGCCCCGATGTGCCGTCGTGAGACTTGCCGCCAGACCGGCTGGCCCCGCCCCAATGATCACAACGTCCCAGTAAGGGATATTGCTAAAATCAATGTCTTTGTCGAGTGTTGTTTCTTTGAAATCAGCCATGTTAACTTCAATTAAGTTTCGAAATCGCCAACATACAAAGTAAATAAAGTATTTTCCGGGTTGGTGATAAAATTTCTTTATCTCGAGGTCCTGATTCTGTTTTGAGCCCATGAACGCGCTTATCGCATATTCTTTTTAAAATTTCACCTAAATTAATGAGTGTTTCCCTGGGGTCAGAGTCTCTTGACGATCTTATTTTTGCAATTATCCTCATAGTTGAATCTTCATCAGGCTTCTCGTCAGGATCGGCAAGCACAGTTTCTAATGGTGGATCCAGGAAAACCAACGAGTCTACGGATCCATCATTCAATAATCTTTTAATCTCTTCATCAGAAAATTTTTCGACAAGTGATAACATTCTTTGGTGTTCGTTTACGCCTTTCATTAAATTTGCAGCTTTTAACAGGGCAACCCACAAAACATAAACAGCTTCATAATCAGGTAAAGATTTTGTGGATTCAATGTCAGACAGAATTTGTTCTTTTTCCGGGTTTTCCATTTTATAGACTTCATCTAGTGAGTGACACAGCCTCTTTGCCGGGCGGGAATGAGGAGGATCGAAAACTTTTCATTTGGACACCTCCCCTTTATCCCCTCCTTAACAAGGAGGGGATAAAGGGGAGGTAATATTAATTTTAGAAAAAATCGCTCAACTTAGATTCTAATATTTTATTTTTCAAAAAGTTTTCTATATTCACCATATCCTTCTTTTTCTAAATCCTCTC
Source organism: Candidatus Scalinduaceae bacterium (assembly GCA_046757465.1). GTDB lineage: Bacteria > Planctomycetota > Brocadiia > Brocadiales > Scalinduaceae > Scalindua_A. Next base: position 27,524 of record JBHHYH010000012.1, read on the forward strand.
TTGGAATGAAACGAAGAGCAGCTGAGTTTATACAATAGCGAAGTCCTGTCGGCTTAGGACCATCATTAAATACATGCCCGAGGTGAGAATCAGCATGTTTGCTTCTTACTTCTATTCTCTTCACAAAGAACTTTCTATCTTCAACTTCTACAATATTTTCAGGCTCAAGCGTTTTTGTAAAACTTGGCCACCCGGTTCCAGAATCATACTTGTCAAATGAGCTAAAAAGAGGTTCACCGGAAACAATATCAACGTAGATTCCCTCTTTTTTATTTTCCCAATATTCATTGCTGAATGGCCTTTCCGTACCATTTTCTTGAGTTACTTGATATTGTAATGGCTTCAATTTATTTCTCATTTCCTCATTAGTGGGTGTTTTAAATATTTTATGATTGTAACTATGTCTGGTGTCCATTTCTTTACCCCAAATCCTTTCTAAAAATTGGTCACGCCCCGAACCTTTTCTATATAATTTATACTTTATCGGACTTTTTTTATAAAAATCTTGATGGTATTCTTCAGCTTTATAAAATAAAGTAGCCTTAGTAATTTCTGTAATGATTTCTTTGTCGTATCGTCCGGATTTATTCAATTGTTCTTTCGACATCTCTGCTAAACGTTTTTGTTCTTCATTGTGATAAAAAATGGCTGTTCTGTACTGTAAACCCCGATCAACAAATTGGCCGCCTGGATCGGTTGGGTCTATTTGTCTCCAAAAAACATCAAGAAGTTCTGAATAACTTATTTTAGACGGATCGTACGTTATTTGAACTGCCTCAAAATGAAAGGTTGTCCCTGACAAAACCTCTTCATATGTTGGATTAGCCTTACGCCCACCTGTATAACCTGATATAACCTCTGAAACACCTTCTAGTTCTTCGAAAGGATGTTCCATACACCAAAAACAGCCTCCAGCAAATGTCGCTTTTTCAACTTTTGTTTCAGCAAATAAGCTAAATGGTATAAGAAGTAAAACTAACATTAAAAAGAAGAGTTTAATGGTTTTTCCTAACATATTTTCCTCCTCCCCCATAGCTTCCTAGCGCAAGCTAGGAATGGGGGCATGGATTTCCAAGGTTGCTAACCTATTGAAATCATTAGATTCTGAATCCCTGCCTTGCCAGCAGACAGGGGAAAGCCTGAAAGAGATGCTGAAATAAATTCAGCATGACATTTTTCAGGACCTAGTTCAGCCCCGCTGCCCCCAATGTTTCCTTGCCGAAAGTAGGCTCTGTAAGAGCGGAAGCAAGGAATGGGGGCAAAATGCGGGGTAAAAATGACAAAATAAATATTTCCTTTATTATGGCACGGGCTGATTGTCTTTCGGACAGGTGCCATTCGGTACGGGCAGGTTGGCGGACCTGTCCCTTATTAATGAAAAAGTGCCAATACGCCCCTTTGGCTAATTATTTAGCGTTGCATATTAAATAAGAGCCGGGCTTCATTCTAAACAGCATTTAAAATGTGTTTAAGGGCATCTTCAAGTTCTGGATATTGGAAATGATATCCGGCATCTAAAAGTTTTTTAGGTTCAACTCTCGTACTTGCAAGGAGAAGGTCATTTGCCATCTCACCAAAGGCAAGCCTGGCCCCAAAGGAAGGCATTGGCATTATAGTCAGCCTTTTTAACACCCTGCCTAATGTTTTGGTGAATTCCTTGTTTGTCACAGGATTTGGAGATGTTACATTTACAGGACCTTTGAGTGAATCTGTAATTAATGCATGATAGATAGCGCCTGTAACATCGTCTATAGCTACCCAGCTCATGTATTGTTTTCCACTTCCTATTTTTCCTCCCATTCCCATCTTAAAAGGAGTTAACATCTTTGCCAGGGCACCGCCAGCATTGCTGAGAACCATACCAAATCTTAGATTAACAACTCGAATACCTGCCATTGAGATTGTATTGGTAGCCTCCTCCCAGCCAATACACACGTCTGATAAAAACCCATTCCCTCTCGAACTATCTTCATTTAAAATCTCTGCATCTCTATCACCATAAAAACCTACTGCAGACGCACAGACAAAAACAGAAGGAGGGGGCTGGAGTTTCAGGACGTGTTCGCAAAGCCTTTTAGTACCTTCTATACGGCTGCTTCTTATTTTCTCCTTTTTTTCTTTAGTCCATTTTCCAGTCGCAATATTTTCTCCTGCCAGATGAACAATTCCATCAATCCCATCAGTAAAAGCAGAATCCCAGCCTCCGTATTCCGGTCTCCAGGAAATTTCATTGTCTGTTGGATTTTCATGAAAAACTTTTCTAACAGTAATATCTTTTTTTGATAAAAAGGAAACGAGGCTAGAACCTATGAGACCTGAAGTACCCGTTACTACAACTATCATAACTGTGCCTCCTTAGAACTTAAAACAAGGTAGTGTTGCTTTAGAAAGACATAAGCTTCTCTCAAGTGAGAAGTTTGAGCAGATAATTTGTTTATCACAGCTTATTCAAATCAAAATATCTACCCAAGAGACAATTTTACAGAATAAAGACTATTCTATGAAGATGCGGTAAACGTGAGGAAAGATCCTAACAATTCTTACAGCCCAAAACTTTCCATCTTTTTTTGAATAGTTACATTTGATGGTATGGCCAACCTTAAGCTGATTGAAACTTATTTTGTCCTCATCTGTAAACAAAGTGCCACCTCTTATTGATTTTATATTGTCGTCTTCTGCTCCTAGATAACAAACTGTGTCTTTTGAAAGCATTAATGGTTTATCACCTAATAAATCACATCCTTCCAGTTTTATTTCCATTTTCTCCAGATCGATACTCTTTATCTTACCCTCGAGTACTACAAGACTTGTAGCGCCATGTGCAAAACCAGGCCAGTCAACAGATTTCCCGGCATATACATTTAGTCCAAACAAAAATAACCCTAGAAAGAAGGCAACTATTATCAATTTCGTCTTCCTGTACATTTTCATACCCCCATTTAGAATTAATTATTAAATATTACAATTTTATCTTATATTCTATTTTAGATCAATTATCATGCCAACACTACTTAAATAACCAATTTTTAAATAAGAAATTCTAGATCATAAGTTGCCTAAAAATAAAAGATTACGAAGCATTGTCTTTTTTCAAAAACCCAAAACTTAAACGTTAATACAACACACTTCGAAAAAGTCCAGATCTTTAGATTAAACAGTAAAGAAAATTATATTATTTCCAGAAATATAGATAACCCTATTCTGTCTCTATCCTTCTTCCTAAATCAGTGAAATTCCAATTGTCCTTCCATGTCTTTATTAAAACTTTCATGGCATGCATCACACGACTTTACTAAATTATCAAATTCTAAATTCGCATTATCAGTGTCATGTTCTTTACTGCATAAAATTATTTTATTTATGGCACTGTTAAATTTGTCACTTAATATAGTAAACTCGCTTGGGATGTCATTATTCTCAACCATATATAGTTCCACACAAGTAAAGCCAATACCTTCTTTTAGTTCATGTGCCCACATATCCATTTTATCCCAATTATTGTTTTCCACGGCCTTTGATAACCGCCTCATCATTATAGCTGCCTTCTTCATGGCCCCTGCTAAAACTCCTTGTTTGGGCACGTCTGTTTGTACTTCTCCAACCCTTTCAACCTCCACTTCCTCAGACTTTTTACAGGAAGTAATGGTTATGGATATTCCCAGGATTACGGCTGATATTAATAATAAATACTTCATTTTTTGTTTCTCCCCCTTTCATTCATTATAGTGACTTCATAACTTTTTCTTTCCATGTCCCTTTATCTCAAAGAATGTTACCTCAATGAATATCTTCGTGCCTTCGCGTGATATCTCTATCAGGCAGGTGCCTCCCGACTTTTTCTTGCGGACGTGGTTGATTACATTATATACCCCTCTGACACTCTCATCGTCCATTGATAGGATAATATCTCCAGCCTGCAGTCCGGCCTTCCCGGCAGGACTGTCCTCCAGCACACTTTCAATAACAACCTTATCCTTTTTCCCTTCTTTTTCATCTCGAACATTTTGAATCACAACACCCAGCAACACCTTCTTTTCCTTTTTGGGAAGCTGAATAACACGCACATAATCCGCAGGCTGGAGGGGTATATCCTTTGCAAAAAGTGGATGCTCATCTTCGGGCTTTAAATCCCTCAACTCGTATGTTGCTATAGTACGGTACGGAAGATGGTTCCTCCGGAACACCCTTTTCGGAACACCAAAATGATAAATGATGTGACCGCCTCCTATGAAGACCAGGAACTTCTTGTCTTTTCCCCGTGGAGAAGACAAGTACCTTGATATGCTGTCGGCCATAATATCTTCCCAGGCGCACTGAACCAAATAAAACCTTTCGAAGGCATCACTCATATCTGCATGGCCCTTGAAGACCCTCTCCAGGTATCTTCTGTGATAGAAATCAGTAGTATCTATCTCAGGCAGGGACTCTCTTTCTTCCTTACTCAAACCTTCAATTCCATTTTCGCTTATCTTTTTCTGGAATTCTCTCGTAATATTCAGGGCAACAACCGGGATCTTATTGTCACGCGTAAAGTCCATAATATCTTTATACAGACTATAATCAAAGCCCCACTCATGCCACCAATCCGTTGAAGACAATAAATCTTCTTCACTGATCTCACCCGCTGTCCATTTATCAAGAATATCCTGATGTGGCCTCTTAAACATCTCCATGCCAACAGCTATATTGTCTCCGTATCTCTTATAAAATTCCTTCAGAACCTGTAGCTGTACGTCATGAGATTCCTTGTTTGAATGAATCTCACCTACATATACTATCCTTGCCCCGTCAAGTGAATCGGCAAGTTGAGAAAAGGTTATTTTCTCGCCGGTAGCAACATGGACAATATCTCCAACACTGATCTCGGAAGGAAAGTTCCTTGACCTGTCAGTTTCCGCAATGGTTTTAAGAGAGCTGCAGCCCATGCCCATTACAATAATTACTGCCACAAGTAATATTTTTTTGTTTAACATTAGTTTTGGTGAGTAGTGATTAGGGGCACAAATCGCAATCTAAATTACTACCTCATTGCCAAAATGTAATATTGAAAGAGCTGGCCCCAGTTATCTTCTCTAAAATAATCTCTATTCATTTTACATGTATAATTATAACCAATCAAATGAAATTGCTCATTTAATGAGATGTACTGGCATTTTTAAATTGACAATAACTTTTACATTTGCTATTCGGATAATATATGTATTGCAGCGACACTTTGTCATTCTGAGGAGGAACGACGAAGAATCTCACGTTTTATGAAATACATATCGATACAAGGCTAAGATTCTTCCCCGCCTGCCGGCAGGCTGTGTCATAATCCAGAAAAAGGGCATTTTGTCATTCTGAACTTGTTTCAGAATCTAATGATTCCAATAACTTAGCAACCTAAGAGATCCCGAAACAAGTTCGGGATGACAATTGTGACACAGTCTGCGGACGGGCAGGGCTCCCGAAGGTCACTCAGAATGACAGGCTAAAGCAAGCATTACCATTGTGTCAGGTTCAAGTAAGCGTAATTGCTCAATATTAAGTGGAATTATGTACGCTTCCTTTCGGAAGGATTCCAGTGCTAACCCTTGGAATCCCTCTGCGAAAGCGGGGCTGATACTCGCTATAAATAGCATGATATTCCACTTAATATTGAGCAGTTACAAATAATTTATAAATCATTAATAAAGTACAGTCTATGCTACCCAAACACCACAAAACCAGTTTCTTTCTTAAAGCTGGGTTATTTGACAACCTTTCTAATTTTGCAGAGCTGGAAAAACGCATATCAGACTTACCCACACCAGTTGAAGAAGGCGATGCATTTGAGGTATTTGCCGAAGCTTATTTCTTTACTCAAAAGATTGAACAGGCAGAAGAAGTATGGCCATTTAAATATATTCCTACCAAAACAAAGAAAAACTTATCTTTAGGTACTAATCAAAAGGACATGGGTGTTGACGGCGTGTTTAAGACAGTATCAGGTGAGTTTAATGCTTATCAAGCCAAATTCCGTACACACCGTAAATCAATTACATGGGGTGATCTGTCAACATTTATGGGTCTTACAGATAAGGTTAACCAGCGTGTTTTATTTACTAACAGCAATGCCATTACTTCAGTAATAAACGATCGTACAGGGTTTTATTGTGTACGGGGAAATGATCTTGATCGTTTGGTTCGGAATGATTTTGAGTCTATTTTAAAATGGTTAAAGAGTGGTGTTTTAGAAGTTGAGCGAAAGACACCTCAACCTCATCAAAACGAAGCCATTAAAGATATACTCAATACCTTAAAGGATGAAGATCGTGCTACCACCCTTATGGCTTGTGGTACTGGTAAGACACTTGTTTCTTTATGGGTCTCTGAACGAATGGAATGTCAAAATATTTTAGTTCTCCTTCCATCTCTAGCACTTGTTAGACAAAGGACAGAAGAGAAGGGGTCAAGTCCTTCCATGACTACATGATTTAGAGGGTCTTGCATTTATTATCGATAATACGATAATAGGGTCTACGATAATAGGGTCATCGCTTATTATGGACATGAGTGTCACATCTCGCCACTTGACACAATTTCCCATTTAATTCTTTAATCAAAACTTATGTGTTTTTAAACATCAAATCCCTGGCCCAGACCGCCCCGTCTGCTAGCTTGCGCCCCCTAAAGGGGCCTACTTCTGGTAGCAAGCTGACGGGGCACCAGGGCGGGCTGAAATCTTAATTCTCAAATCTACAATCCCTCTTATTACTATTGCACATATTCAACACTGTTTTCTTTACACCAATCAATTGCTATTTGCTTTAATGCCTCACTCTTGTATTCATACCACTCATCAGCAATATCATATTCATGGATGTTGTCTTTAAATCTTCGGAATGCCCCACTACCTTTAATAGAGCTATACATAATATTTCTTATCTTTTCATCATCAATGGACAAACAAAATCTTTCCATTATAGAATATTCATGTACATCAAATTTATCTGGTAGTGATATATAATCCTCTGTCTCCAATACTTTTTTAGCGGTTTCTATTAATTCACGTTGCCATTCGGGATATTCCTCAAGTGGTTCGTCTTCCTCAGCAGCTCCCATTTCCTCATTCGTAATCATAACCACTTCACCTGTTTTCATGTTTAAGTAGGAAGAAGATTCGTCAGTCATCATTTCAATTGCATCTATAATATCCGACAATTTTACAGGTTTATTCATAATATATCCCTCGATGGATAACAGCGCTTATTTCTTCGACTTGTTTATTCTGCTTTAATAATTGACCCGCCAACTCGAATAATCATCCAGAAGTTGATCATATTCCAAACTCCAGATTCCCTGTCTGCTTACCATGCGGGCAAAACCACGGGAATGACAGATAATACAATAAATCCTCCTAATCCCCCTTTAACAAAGGGGGAAGTATATATATGGGACAGCACCCGCAATTCTATGTAGGCCATGTTTTTTCAGGAACACTGTCTGATCGTTTTTAATTCATTGATCTCGATACGCTTCGCTTTATACAAATCCCAACGAAGCTGAAGGCTCATCCAAAAATCTTCCGAAACTCCAAAAAACTTTTTATCTCATAATAGTTAGCCCTAAAAATTGATATTTTTCATCAAAATGGAAAATAACAGGGAAATTCTTAAGGTCTTTCCTTTTAATTTCCCAGGGAAAACCACCATATTTCTTTTTTCCAACCTTCTTTCCAATATTATTCTTTTTTATATAAATAAGGTATTGATCTATATGACATTCAACGCCACTATCTTTTAACGTAACAATCCTTTCCGCTGCCATATTTATTTTATGGTTTTCTCCTAGTAAACTCGACTTGTAAGAGTTATGCACATCAATATGCAACGACGCTCCATGAAAATCAATGGTATCACAAATGATTTTCGCATCTTTTTTATTATTAAAAGTTTTTTTGGAATTAGGCTTTAACTTCCTACCAATCTTTTTACGGCCTTCTCTTGGAAGCAAATAGTAAAGGTCATTAACACCCTTTATTTTTCCACATATTTTACACGCTTCTTTCTTATCCCTTATATTTTTGTAACCATCCCAGTGTTCACATTGTAGGCCATAATACTCCCATGCAGTTCCGAGTTGTTGATAAATGTTAAAATAAATTTGGGACTCTTCTTTACTAATACCTTCTTTATTAAGGAAATTATCACTAACAAAATCCATACTTCTGAAAAGGTTTTTTAGTTCTTTTTTTGTTTTATTTTTGCTTGAATCTTTCTTCATAATATTATGGGGAGAATAGGATCAGGTCTTTAATATTGAAATTTTCCTACTAGTTCAATCATTTTGATTGAACCCAAACATTTCGGTTCGGGCTACAAGCCTGAACCAGCCAAGACTTATTATAAAACTCTGAAGGGTAAATTCCTCTTTTAGGAATTAAGATTTCAGCCTTTTATTTTATGTATTAAGTATTTTCTTTGTGTAGTTTATAGTTGCGGCTATGTTGCGCTGTGTTTTTATCCGTGCCTGCCCTGTGAAATTTGAAGTTATTTCACTAGGGTTTATCTGCGTAAATCCCTGCCCGACAGCCACCTGGGTCAGGAAGGGGGGAAGGGGTCAAGTCCTTCCATGACTACATGAATTAGAGGGTCTTGCATTATTACATTTTATTATCTTTTCTCAACTCGCTTAACAGCAAAGTATATTACAGCACAGCAATCGCATAGAGCTTGCCGTCTGTTGAGGCAATATAAATAGTTCCGTCTTTATCTATTGCGGCGGATGATTCTATGGCCCCGCCAGTTTCTAAAAACCACTTTAGGGTTGTCATCAAATCCAGCGATATATTAGGATGCTCTTTTGATTTCTATCGCTTCATACTCTGGAAACATAATGATAGCTGGATGTACATCAAAAGCTTTTGCGAGTTGCTCGGCGCGTCTCTTTCCGATATCGACCTTCCCATTTTCCAATAAACTCAAGTTGGTAATACTTATACCAGAACGCTTGGCCAATGTTTTTTGTGTCCATCCTTTTAATTCACGAAGCATCCGAATAACTTCACCGGTTGTCAATGAGGCATGTGCCTCTGCAGCAACATAATCATGCATAGAGCGAGATTTCATAAATCCTCCTAATATTGATGTGGAGTTATTTCCAGTACAAATACAGTAACAATTTGTCGTTCGATTGAATAAACTACCCTATATCTTTGGCTCAATCGAGATGAACGCTCACCCTTACATTTACCTCTTAACTTTTCATCATGAAACCCTGAAAAATCCCTTAATTTTTCAGGGCCGTGCCTATAAACGATATTTTTCCAAAGTTCATATTTCTTAACAATAGTATTAGGCAACTTGCGGCAAATTTTCTTAATATTACGGTGCTCCTTAATAACCCACATTATTAAATATAATAACTTATCATAATTGATAAGTCAAGAATCTTCTCGCTATAAAATTGGGAAGAATTAAAGTATCCTAATACGAGAGATCATCGACGTAGATGGAGTACCAAAATGCTGGTCTGGTAAATGCTATTGTTAGGAATTGACTGAAATAAACTATGGGAATTACAAAAAAAATTTATCAATCTTCTTATCCAACTTCCCACTATTCGACCTGTAAAGAGAAAGGTCAGACAATAGTATTGGCGATAAAATTTATTATAAGTTCTATGCAATACGTGAAGAAGATTCTCTAAATCTTATTTCCCAATTGCATAGAGCTTGCCGTCTGTTGAGGCTATATATATAGTCCCGTCTTTATCTATTGCTGCGGATGATTCAATGGCCCCGCCGGTTTCAATAAACCACTTCATGGTACCATCGCTGTTTACGGCATAAAATTTCTTGTCCCGCGAACCCACGTATATCACTCCATCTGCATCAACGACAGGCGATGAGATCACTGAATATTTCGTTTCAAACGTCCACTTTAGTGTGCCGTCAGGATTTATGGCATAGAGCAGGCCGTCTCCTGAACCTATATAAATAGTTCCATCCAGGGCAAGGGCGGTAGAAGAATCGATATCATATACGGTCTTATACTGCCATTTCAGGTGACCGTCAGGACCAAGAGCAAAAAGATTTGCATCTTCGGAACCGAAATAAATAGTACCATCGTCACCTATTGAAGGAGAGGATTCAAGCAGGTAATGTGTCCCGAATGACCAGACTGCCTTACCATCCGGCCTGAGGGCAAACATATAATAATCCTCCGAACCGCAATAAATCATACCATTACTCCCTATGGCAGGTGAAGACCATATGTGATCCGCCGTCTTGTATTCCCATTTGTGTGTGCCATCCGGGTTTACGGCATGTATCCTGTCATCCCAGCCGCCAAAGTAAATAGAACCATCATGCCCTATAGTAGGAGATGAGATAATGCCTCCATGTGTCTTATGTTTCCATTTTAGTTTGCCGTCCGGATACAACGCATATAAATTCTCATCCCATGAACCGAAATATATTGTTCCTTCATTGTCAATTGCGGGAGTTGAATCCACTTCACTCTTTGTTTCAAATTTCCATTTTAGTGATCCATCCGGATTGATTGCATATAGATGTTTATCTTTTGAACCTATATATATGGTGCCGTCGATGCCTATGACGGGAGAAGAAGAGATTGCGGCTTCGGCTTGAAATATCCATTTTATTTTATTCGTTTGAGAACCCACATAAGGGCTGCGGCCGGTATGATGCAGATCATGACGATGCATTGGCCATGGTGTGTCTGCAAGTCTTATTCCTGTAGATTGTGATTGCGAGGAAACGTCCTTCGCCACCTTCTCACCCGACCAGGCAGTTTGGGTGTGAATATAGCCCAGCAAAAAAACAACACCAAGAATTAGAAACGTAAAAGGTAACAAGTATCTATGGCTAAAAAAAATCTTATTGTACATTGTCACGGAAATTTCCTTTCGATTAATTCATCAAATATTATGTAGGGTTCGTTTCCCAAACGAACTACTTTCATAAGGCTGTTTCCCCGCCGCAAAAATTGGCAGGCATGGGGGACAACCCCTACATTTTATCAGACAGGATTTACAGGATGGTGGGAATAAAGATCAAAAAGAAAATTTATCATATCAGTGTTTATCCATGTCTATCGGTGGTTAATGTATAATGTAGATATGAGTGTTTATAAAACACCCTTTGTCGATGGAACATCATCAGTTCGTTCATCCAGTCTTGTGGCTCTATCAAGTGCCTTTGCTATGCCTTTGAAGATTGCCTCTGATATGTGATGTGCATTTTCACCATACGGGACGTCCACATGGAGGTTAATGCCTGCATTTACGGTAAAGGCCTCTAAAAATTCTTTTATCAATTCAGTATCAAAATCACCAACCTTTTCTGTATCTAACTTTGCATTGAAGACAAGGGCAGGGCGCCCGCCGATATCCAGTGCAATATTGGCCAGCGCTTCCTGCATTGGTACGCTGACGTTGGCGAAACGGGTTATGCCTGCCTTATCACCCAAAGCCTCTTTTACGGCCTGGCCCAGACAAATACCTACATCCTCAACCGTATGATGATAGTCGATCTTTGTATCACCAGACGCCTTAATCTCTAAATCAAACAAGGAGTGTTTTGCAAGTAAATCCAGCATGTGATCGAAGAAGCCTATGCCAGTTGATATCGTACGCTTACCCTCACCATCCAAATCTAGTGATAGTTTGACACTTGTTTCGGTTGTCTTTCTATTTATGTTTGAGGTTCTCTTTTTCATAATTAGCCCTTATTATATTGCAATAAATAAAAGGCTGAAGCCATGCCAAAGGACAGACCTGCCTTCGGCACGGCCTTAATTCCTAGAAGGGGAATTTACCCTTTAGGGTTTTAAGGCAATTTATTTTCTAGTTCAAAAAAACTACAAACAGGCTGTGAAAAATCCCCCTTAATCCCCCTTTTGTAAAGGGGGAGTGGGGGATTTAGGATGTTTACAATATTTTCAAAGAATTTTTTATCTTAACCAGACTTTCAAGCAAGGCCTTTATTTCATCATCTGTACCAACAGTTATTCTCAGACAATCATCCAGCCTTGGTTGTTCTATGTATCTGATAAGTATCTTTTGTTCTTTTAGTCTTAGATAGATACTTTTCGCAGTTAATGCATCTGAGCATCTAATCATAACAAAGTTTGCCTGAGATGGGTATACAAAAAATCCCAGCTTCTTAAGTGAATTTATCAGATGTTCTCTTGTTTTCTTTATCCTGTCAATATTTATTCTAAACGTTTCATGGTCTTCCAGTGCAGCAATCGCAGCTGCCATGCTGAGTCTATCAACATTATATGAGTCCTTAACCTTAATTATACCCTTAATCAGGTCTTCCTGAGCTACAGCAAAACCCAGACGCATTCCGGCTAACGAATAGGACTTTGAAAGAGTACGTAAAACTATCAGGTTTGGGTGTTTATCTACTAACCTCAAACAATTATCATCTGCAAAATCAACATATGCCTCGTCAACCACAAGCACACCATCTATTTCCCTTGCAATATTCGAGACTTTGTCTACGGGTACCATCGTCCCGGAAGGTGAATTAGGATTACATATAAAGGTAACTCCCGCATCTTCAACCAGGAACTCTTCAGGCAGTGAATAATCTTCAAGGAAATTTACAATGCATTCCCTGGCATCTTGAATTTCAGACAGAGTCTTATATAAAAGATACGATGGGTATGGATAAACGATCTTCTCGCCTTCACCTACAAAACAGCGAACTGCTATCGCCAGGAGTTCGTCTGATCCGTTGCCTGCCATCACCCTTTCGGGGGTTGTATTAAAAACCTCAGCTACCTTCTCCTTAACACTTGTGGCGTTTGGATCAGGATAAAGTCTCAACTTCTCATTCACAGCATCCTTCAAGGCGGCAATAACCCTGGGTGAAGGAGGGTATGGATTCTCATTTGTATTGAGTTTGATATATACACCGTCCTGCGGCTGTTCACCGGGAACGTATCCTACCATTCTTTCAATATTTTCTCTGAAGTAACTTGATTGTTTTTTAGTTTTCATTATTTATACATTTTTACGATTGGAACCCACAGTAGTGGAAACCTACCCGCCAACCTGCCCGTCCGAACGGATTCATCCGGGCGGGCGGGGGCAAGAAAGTTTCCGTTACATCTTATACAATTTATTTATCTACTCTTATGCGAACAGATTGCGCATGTGCCTCCAGGCCTTCTGCCTCTGCAATCGTAATTATGTCCTTTGCTGATGATCTCAAGACATCTTCTGAATATGTAATTACGCTCGTCCTTTTTAGGAAATCATTTACCGAAAGTCCTGAGAAGAATCTTGCCGTACCACCCGTTGGTAAAACGTGTGACGGCCCGGCAACGTAGTCTCCAACTGCTACAGGGGTGAATGATCCGGTAAATATAGCGCCTGCATGTTTTATCCTGGGCAAGGCTTCTTCTTCGTTTTTCACGACCACTTGCAGGTGTTCCGGGGCCAGGGTGTTTGAGATATCAATAGCCTCGTCCAAATTCCTCGTAATAATGATAACGCCGAATTTGTCCAAAGATTCTTTAATTAAATTACCCCGTGGTAATTTACTGAGCTGGTTGGATGTCTCGTCAATAACCTTGTTGGCAAGTTCCTCAGAGCACGTAATCAGGATTGATACGCCCGGGGCATGTTCTGCCTGTGATAACAGGTCAGATGCGACATAAGCATAATTTGCAGTATCATCGGTTATTATTAAGACCTCACTGGGGCCAGCCAGTATATCTATACCCACATATCCAAAGGCCTCCCTCTTTGCAAGCGTTACAAAGATATTACCGGGCCCAACTATCTTGTCCACCTTCGGGATTGTTTTAGTACCAAATGTGAGAGCCGCTATTGCGTGGACGCCGCCAATCTTATAAATTTCATCTACGTATGATTCCTTACATGCGACCAGTCTTTCAGGTGATATAGTACCGTCTTCGCCGGGTGGTGAAACAACTACAATTTTTTTTACCCCGGCAACCTTTGCAGGTATGGCATTCATCAATACCGTAGATGGGTATGATGCCGTGCCTCCTGGAATATAAACTCCTACATCTTCAATAGGCTTATAATTTACGGTTATCCTGGTCCCATTTGAATAAAATGGTTTAGGTTCACGTACACGTATATATTCTTGAAATATTCTAATATTCTCACTGGCATTTTTTATAGCGCTTATAAAGTCAGGAGATACCTTTTTGTAGGCCTCCTCAATCTCGGTATCTTTAACTCTAAAATCATCTACGGATAGGTTTGTCCTTTCAAATTTATCTGAATAAAACTTTAATGCATCGTCACCCTTTTCCTTCACATCATTGACTATACGCTTGACACTTTCTATCGGAGAGAGAGGCTCACCAAAGACCTCTTTCGTCTTTTCTTCCATTTCTACCGTGACAGTATCGGCAAATAAGCTCATTCTCTGTTTAATTTTCTCAATATCCTGCGTAATACTTCCATCTTGTGATCTAAGGATCTTCATATATCTTCTGTTCCCTGGCATTTTAACAGTAATATTCTATAGTAATTTGTCGAATTCATCCTCTACCTTTAATATTCTAACCCATTTTTCAATATAATTTAAATCCAGGCTTTCATGATTTAGTCTATATATACTTTCACAATCTTTAATTTGCCTTTCTGAACCGCCAACAGATTTATTCCAATAAAGTTTTGAGATAATGAGATCTTCCGGGCTTATGACAAATATTTCTTTGTTTTGAAATTTTATCTTAATCCTATTTTTAAATTTTTCTCTTTCATAAATATCTTCTTTCAGAGAAATGAGGTCAATTTTAAAACAAGTTTTGTTGAATATAATATTGAATATTCTTCTTTTAAAAACGGCTTCTTTTGCTTTTTGAAAATCGACATAAGCATCATTTTCGATACTTTTTAAAAATGAATCAATTGTTTCCTCATTTGTTTGCATTACAATGTCAATGTCCATTGTGGTTCTAATATGACCCCAAAATCCAAGAGCAGAACCACCCGTAATCATATAAGGAATGTTTGCTAAATCTAGCTTATTACAAATCCATTCTAAAGTTTCAATGAATATATTTTTCTCATCCTGGCCTTCAGGCATTGTTCCAGTTCTTTCTCATCAAGGTTGGGATTTTTATACTTAAGACCTGCTTTCATAACTTCAAATTGATCATTAATTAATTGACTCATTAATAAAAATCTATCGGAAGGGCTTTTCCTCTTAAGCCGTTCTAACTGTTGTATTTCAGAATGTGTCAAGTACATTGCAAAATCCGTAACATAATCCTGACTCTCATGAGGTCTGTGAATATAAGAATAAGTTGTAAGAAATCGTACATCATGCATTATTTGCAATTCAAATCACTATCTCTATAACATTTAAGCTAAATCTTCATAAAAACAATTTGAAGCGTGAGGATGATGTAAATATTAGAAGAAAATGTGTACTTGATAAATGTCTAAAAGATTTAAAGGTATGCAGTAATATCTTCTATCCTTTTATGTCAACAGAACGGACTTTATCACCTACTGAAATTGGACCTAATTGTGGTACACCTGCAATCTGGGAAGTGTTAACGTTCAGTTTTTCAGTACCGATTTTACTACCTTCTGGTCTTGCAGACATAGATTCAGCCATCATGGCTCCACTGAGTGTTTGAGCGCCACGACTTTCACCTTCTTTAAGTATCTTTGTTGCCTTTTTTGCTATGCAGGTAGAAAATCTATCCTGGATATGAACTACGGAAACATAATCCTTGACGTTTTCCAGTTTTCCAAGGACTTCGCCGCTATCCGGGTCTTTTATCTCATCACCACTCTGCGTAAAAATTACAAAGATCATGCCATCTATTACACCATCAATTCTACCGACATTAATGACTATACTGTACTCATCGAGTATTCTAACAACTTTGCCTTCTATTGTTTTTGCCATATTTATACCTTTGGATATTTATTGCATTAAAATAATACCTTATCGATTGTCTTAATTATATTTTAGACCTTTTCTTTGTCAAGGAGGAATTGTGCTAACGTCTTTAATTACAATTGGTTTCTTGACAGTTGTAACCCAGGTGTTATAATCCGAACACCCCTTTGTAATCCGTAATGTTCATTCATGATTTTTCAAAAATTATAAATAGAAGTAAACAATCTTAGAAAAATGCCCATAATCGCAGGTATTGATGAGGCTGGTTACGGTCCGAAAATTGGTCCGTTTGTCCTGAGTTCTGTCGTAGTGGATATACCTGCAAAACATGACAATGAGACTAACATCTGGCATATATTTAAAGATGCTATTTCAGATAAGATTCAAAGGCGTGGGAATCGTATAGTAGTAAATGATAGTAAAAAGGTATATTCGCAAAGAAACGGATTAAGATTACTGGAGGAAACAGTATTATCCTTTATCTGGGGTATAAAAGGCCAAGTAACAAGATTCTCTGATTTACTGAGAGTATTATCAAACCATGATGAAGAAGTATTTGATAAATATCCATGGTATAATAAAAAAGATATAAATTTACCGGTTGTGTCAAATGTATCTGCAATCCTGAATTATGCCGATCTTATTAAGCACACTATAAGTTCACAAGATGCAAAGATACTTGATGTCAAAAGCATTTTTCTTTGTACATACGAAATAAACAGGCAAATAGAGCTTAAGGGTAATAAATCCTTGCTCCTCTTTAATAACAGTGCAAAGCTTCTCAAAGAGATATTTGAGCGCTTTGGAGAACGTGAGACAAAAGTCTTGATCGATAAGCATGGTGGAAGGAATTATTATCATAAATTGCTGGCAGAGAGTTTTGAAGGATGTGAAGTAAACGCAGTTTCGGAAGGGAATCCGATATCAACGTATAAGATCAGCAATGAAAGAAGAAGGATGAATGTGTCATTTGCCGAAGGCGCAGACTCAAAACATTTTCCACCGGCGCTTGCATCGATGTTCAGCAAATACATTCGAGAGTTATTTATAAGATTGTTCAATGCATACTGGCAAGAGAAGGTACAGGACATAAAGCCAACTGCAGGTTATCCGGAGGATGCGAAAAGGTTTTTATGTCAGATTCAGGATACAAAGAACAAATTGGGAATCAGTGATGATATCTTAGTTAGAGTTAAATAGACAGGAAGGCATAGCTACAATCAAAATAAAGCATGAGAAAATCCGAATGTCGAATATCGAAATACGAAACAAATTCGAATGACTCAAATTCTGATGTTCGAAACTACTTGAACAGACAATGATTCAGATGTTTTGAATTTTGAGAATTTGAATTTTAATATTGTTTCGGATTTAGTGCTTCGGATTTCGAATTTATTTTCAATAGATTATAAAAAAACTTTGTTAAAAAAAGGCTGTTCGTCCGACAGGCTTTGCCTATCGTGGTAATCTAATATAAAAGGAGTGTGTAAAATATGGGAGTTAATGTTGCAGCAGTCGGGGTTACCGGGGCAGTAGGGATAGAAATACTAAGAGTACTTGAAAAAAGGAATTTCCCTGTTGATGAACTTAGGCCACTGGCCTCAAGTCGTTCGGCAGGAAAAGAGGTGGTTTTCCGGGGGAAAGAGATACGAATACAAGAACTAACTCAGGATTCCTTTGAAGGTATGAACATTGCACTCTTTAGCGCTGGAGGTGACATAAGCAGGGAATTCGTACCTTATGCGATCGAGAAAAACTGCGTTGTTGTGGATAACACAAGTGCCTTTAGAATGGACGATGATGTGCCACTGGTTGTGCCCGAGGTAAATGCAAACAAGATAGCAGAGCATAATGGTGTGATTGCAAACCCAAACTGTTCAACTATCCAGCTTGTCCAGGTTTTAAAACCGATACACGATGCTGCAAAGATAAAGAGAGTAGTGGTATCAACCTATCAGGCAGTATCAGGGGCCGGGCTTAAAGCGATGGACGAATTAAAAAAGGAAACTGAATATGTACTTTCTAATGAAGACGAATACGACCGAAGCATATTTCCTCATCAAATAGCATTTAACGTGTTGCCACAGATACCACAGGGCGATGCCTTCTTACAAAATGGTTATACCAGCGAAGAAATGAAGATGATTAATGAAACGAAAAAGATTATGGATGATGACTCTTTACGTATAACCACAACCACCGTAAGGGTGCCGGTTTTTAGGGGGCATAGCGAGTCAGTTAATATAGAAACCAAAGAGAAAATAAGTGCCGATGAAGCGAGGGGCCTGTTAAGTAAGGCAGAGGGTGTAGTAGTTCTAGATGACCCATCGAAGCAATTATATCCTCTGGCAACTGAGGCAACTGGCAGGGACGAAACCTTTGTTGGTAGAATAAGGGAAGATGGTTCTGTTGAAAACGGATTGAACCTGTGGATCGTGAGCGATAACCTGCTGAAAGGCGCAGCCCTGAACGCAGTACAGATTGCTGAAAGATTATTATAATCCCCCTCTCCCCCTTTAATAAAGGGGGGAATAGGGGGATTCGCTTTATCTTTTAAATTCACTTTTCACAATATACAGCAATTACCATCTAATCGTTTAAGGAAGAGATATAAGGATTTTTCATGAGAGGAGTAATTTTGAGTTTCTTCATTTTGTGTTCTTGTTCCTCTGCTTCCGGGATGTCGCCTCAGGATTCTTTTCCTATAACGACTTTCAGCGAGGAAGAGCTGACAAAGGGTGAACCTATAGGCTGGAAGACACATAAGGGTATTTGTAGGGAGATTAAGAATCGAATTATGCCCAGGATAGTGGAAGTGGATGGCAAATATGTACTCTATGTGAATGCCAATGATAACGGCACGATTCTCTTTAAGCCAGTTCGGCTTAATCCTAAAGAGTATTCTTTTTTGAGTTGGAGCTGGAAAATATCCAACATCTTGCCAGACAGTAGAGAGAAAGAAGTTGGCGGTGATGATTACCCCGCCGCTATATGTATAGTCTATAGTAAGTCGTCTTTCTCTCTGCTATTTGGCAGGTACAAGATCTTAATTTACGTATACGGGAATAACCTGCCTGTGGGAGAACGATTTAAAAATCCCTGTGAGGACAGGGCAAGGATGATAATAGTACAAAGCGGAGAAAGAGATGCAGGTAAGTGGCTGAGCTACAAGGTGAATCATTACGAAGACTATATTCAGGAGTTTGGGCATGAACCACCTGGGATTATTTATGTAGGATTACAGTCAAACGCTGACCGCACTCATGGAAGGGTTGAGGCATGGTACTCAGATATTGCCCTGAATAGATTCCCATAGGATATCAAATTCAGAATAATATATACTGATATCGTAAGCTCTCAAAAAGTTGTTTATTGTATATTAGCGACTAGGTGAACCATCTCTACAATTGCGGATTAGGGAATTAAGAAAAGGAGCCACACTACCCTCCCCAGGCCGAGGCCTTTTTTGTCCAGTTATCTTCTGGATATAGTTTCTTCATGTCATCCCATGTTTTCTTCAGATGAGATGAATCGTGAGTCGCCTTATATTGAGAAACACCCAAGTAGTAGCGCGCCTCTGGTGCGAATTCACTTTCTGGAAATTCCTTTAGCACTTTATTGAAATATGTTTGCGCCTTGTCAAAATCTTCTTTCTTAAAGGCAACATGGCCTTCAGAAAGTAGAACCTGAGACAGAAAATCATTCGGGGGTAAAAACCCAACCCACCTATATTGTTCATGAGCATTTTCATCAGCAATAATGAAGGTCGGAGTCCAATTTACTTTGTATTTTTGAGCCAAATCCTTTGCCTCTGTCACCAGATATGTTAACGGTACAAATTCACCTTCCAGGGTTTTCTTGACCTGTATATCAGGAAGAGTATCTGTTATAATCTTTTTACAACCGCTGCACAAAGGATGGTGGAAGAAAAAGAAGATAAGTTTACTAGTCTCTTTAACCTCCTTTTTCGCCTGTTCTATGCTATCGCGCCATTCAATGTTTCCTTCCTTGATGTCCTTTTCAGAGGCAAAAACAAGTGATATACTGCTTATAAATGTAATAAGAAAGAAGCTGATTAGTCCTTTTTTATAAGTTTTCTTCATCGCTAATATACATCATTATTCTGTATGTGTAGTTAAAATTTTAACTTTTAGGGTTTAAGCCTTTAAGAGTAAAGCCAGGTGAGAAATGGTATAAATCATTGTGATATATCAGACATTAAAATGCTCGCTTATAGCTGTCAAATAGTAGCTACAAGCGAGCATTAATCAAAGATATGGAAATACTTATTTGTCTTCTGTTGTAGAATCTTTCCTGCGAATTTCACAAAAAATTATTCTTCAATACTTATACATTCAACAGGGCATTCTTCGACTGCCTGTCTACAGGTTTCTTCTGCATCAGCAGGAACTTCACCAACCTTTACGACTGCCAGGTCGTCTTGCATCTCGAAAACCTCTGGGCATGTTTGCGTGCAAAGTTCACACCCTGTACACTCATCTGCATTAACATTTGCTTTCATTAATATCTCCTTTAACTTTTAAATTATAAATATGCGTCTTAAGACAAAAATATAGCAAGTAACTCATATTATTAATTCCTTATTAATTGTCAAGTATTTTTTGGGTAAAGTCTAAAGTGTTAAATTTAGCCTTAATCGTAATTATGCAGGATTTTTTACACAAGTACTTGGGTATTTGACGCAAACCTTTTGATGTTAGGCAAATCATGGCCGAAAGGTACGGCCAATGATTATGCCTATTATTCTACTGTAATAACTACGATCAGTGGTTAAATTTGGTATTATATTATCTATTATAATTTTTCTTCAATTGAACATTTTTATTTGTTATAATTAGCTAAATTTATGTTATGAGGTTTCTAACAGTAGTAAATAAAGGGTGTAAATATGGCTCCACGTTTGATTCTTTGAGAAAGTCTGTATCTGTATCATACGGGAAATAGGATATTTAGATGCGAATATTAATACGAAAACATAATAAAGAAAGGAAGGAGGCAATCAATGAAAGAAAATGATGTAGGAAGAAAGAATATAATATTTGGATTGTGCTGGCTCTTTCTATTTATGGTTTCTGGTTCAGCATTGGAATTTACCATAGGACAATCCAAATGGTATCAACCAGCACAAAAATGGGGAATAACACCAACGAATCAAACAGGAAATATCAAAGAAGAAGCGGTTTTTATTAAAAAACTCCCAAGAAAACTCTTGGTTACCAGTCACCACCATGCCAATGAATTTGCATTGGTCAATATCGTTTTAGGCTTGATTATAGGCTCTATAGCATTTCCATTAACTTTAAAACAAATTGTCTCGTATCTATTGATTGCTGGAACTGTATTATTTTCATTGGGATTGTTTTTTGGAGGGATTATCAGCCCGGCTTTTGTTATTCCCATGACACCGATTGGAGCTTTTTGCATGATTATAGGGGTCTTGATTGTAGTTATTGGTAAGGTGAGATGCGTTTGTTCAACATCGAGTGCGGATGTAAGTAATCCATAATGGGAGCACCCGTAAACCGCGGTTATTTCTAAGTAGCCCCTCCTCTTCCATGTCCCCGCCAGAATGATTGTCCGCCCGGAAGAAGCCCTGCCCGACAAGCGGCAGGCGGGGAGGATAAAGGTGAGGCGAAGAAAAAGAGAAAATTTTATAAGGTGATTTAATCATGAAAGAGATATATCTTGACAACAATGCTACTAGCAGGATTCATCCTGATGTTGCAGAAACAATTCTAGAGTGCCAAAGAGAGTGTTACGGTAATCCATCGAGTATACATGATCCTGGGCTCAAGGCACAGGCGGCTGTGGATCAGGCTAAAGAGAAAATTTCAGATTTCCTTGGATGCAAGTCCAGTGAAATCATCTTTACAAGTGGCGGAACAGAATCGAATAATCTTGCCATTAAAGGTCTGTCACTTGCCCATCGGGAGAAAGGCAATCACATTATTACCAACCAGATTGAGCATCCCTCAATATTGACAACATGCAAGTATTTAGAGAGTCAGGGTTTTGAAGTTACTTATCTGCCGGTAGATCGTTATGGATTGATAGATTGCAGGGAGCTGGAAAAGGCCATAAACAATAAAACAATCCTGATCTCTATTATGCATGCGAACAACGAGGTAGGAACTATTCAACCTATTAATGAGATAGGTGATATTGCCAGGTCTAAAGGTGTCTTGTTTCATACTGATGCCGTTCAAAGCTTCGGCAAGATACCAATTAATGTAAACGAGTCAAAAGTTGATCTTATTACAATATCTGCTCATAAGAGTAATGGACCAAAAGGCATTGGACTTCTATACGTTAGAGAAGGAATAAAGTTAACTCCACTTCTTCATGGAGGAGAACAGGAAGGGGGTCGTAGGGCAGGGACAGAAAATGTTCCTAATATAGTTGGTTTGGGTAGGTTGGTAGAATTGCTTAAGCAAGATATGGACCGAAGAAATCAACTATTAACGAGATTAAGAGACAGGCTTTTCCAGGGTATAAAGGACAAGGGAATCAGTGTCGAACTGAATGGGCATCCTACCAGTAGGCTGCCTGGTACCCTGAATCTCAGCTTTGATAAAATTGAAGGAAGGACGCTAATCATAAGCTTGAATCTTGAGGGTATTGCTGCTTCACAGGGTTCTGCCTGCACAATCGGGACCATGAAGGCATCACATGTACTAACGGCAATGGGAAAGACCCCTGAGGAAATACAGGGTTCCATACGGTTCAGCTTAGGGTATGAAAATACAGAAGAAGAGATAGATCATGTCGTAAACCTGATGCCAAAGGTAATCGAATATGCGAAGGAATACGGATCTATTTGCTATTTAACAGGAGAGTTTAAGTATACGGCTGAAGAGAGCTGTTGTTCTCAACCATTGTTTAAGGCATAATAAATAATTTCCCAATATCTTGTGGTATACAAATCTCTCGCAAGCTTTGCGAGAGGTTTATATTATTGAGTAAAAAAAGAAAAGAGGTATTCGAATGAAAACAAAAGATAATGATGAATACAGTTTAAATGATCTGATCAATATGGCTATAGAATTTCATGGTTTTCCAGTACCCGGTGCGGTAATAGGAGTTTTTATGGCTGATTGGGCGCTGGAGTTGCTTAAAGATGTACCGAAAGTAGATGCTATTATTGAAACATGGTTATGCCTCCCTAGTGGAATACATACAGTGTTGCGTTACAGGCGAAATAAGACACAGTTTAGGGTTGTAGACTTTCATAAGTGTGCGGCTACCTTCTATGACAAAAAGACGGGTGAAGGGATTCGCTTTTGGCTGGATACTGAAAAAACAAAGGATTTTCCAAATATTCATGGTTGGTACTTGCGAACCTTAGACCATGATTTGGGGAAGGGAGAGCGTTGGGCTCCTGTAACAGAAGAGTTCTTACTGGCACGCCGAAAAGTACTGTCTTATGAATATGTAAAGATAGTCGTTCCAAAGGCTACCCTATCAACACCCGTTGTTGCCTGCAAGGAATGTAACGAACTATTCCTCTCCGTTGAAGGACAGAAAAAGTGTGAAGCATGTTCGGGCAAGGCGTATTATAAAAGGATAAAGGAGGAGGAGTGTCTGCTCCTGAAAGAGTAAGCCACGTTAGAAAACTTGGGTCCGTCTCGCTAGAAAAGTCTTCTAACGGGGTAAAGACGTGTAAGTGGATTATCTTGATATGTCTATCTCTTAACGTGGGTGCATGTGCTGTAACAAAACCTTATTCAAAAGGGGATTCAGACAGGGATATGGTACTTGTCCCGGCAGGAGAATTCATGATGGGTACGAGTGAGGAAGAAATCCCTTACCTGACAAAATTATACAACGAAAGAGCAAAGTGGTTTAAACGTGAAGTGCCCAAGCACAAAGTTTATGTGGATGCCTTTTACATTGATAAGTATGAAGTCACAAATTCTGATTTTGAGAAATTTATTAAGGCAGGAGGTTATAACAATAAGGAATACTGGACTGATGAAGGATGGGAATGGAAGGAGATAGAAAACGTGGCCAGACCTGCCTTCTGGGGAAACAGTAATTATAATAAACCCGACCAGCCAGTCGTAGGCATCAGTTGGTATGAAGCCTATGCGTATGCTAAATGGAGAGGTGGTAGATTGCCTACCGAAGCGGAATGGGAAAAGGCTGCAAGGGGTACTGACGGAAGATTGTATCCCTGGGGTGAGGCCCCTGCCGATGAGGGAGATGTTTACAGGGCTAATTATAAATCTGCCAAACGTTATGACGAAGATGGGTTCTATCATCCTGCTCCTGTAGGAAGCTTTCCCAAAGGCGCAAGTCCATACGGTTGTCAGGATATGGCAGGCAATGTTTGGGAGTGGTGTTCCGACTGGTTTGGTTTTGAATATTATAGGCAGAGTCCCAGCAAAAATCCAAAGGGGCCTCTCACTGCTCCTGGCAGGGTAGTGCGGGGGGGGTCATGGCGGTATTTAATGGTTGACCTGCGATGTACCTTCCGATTTGCAGTTTTCCCGGATGTTCGTTTGAACTTCGGCGGATTTCGTTGCGTTAAGGAGGCTAAATAACCCCACGTTAATTCCCCTTTAATAAAGGGGGAAATAGGGGGATTTGTCAGATCACTTTTTTCTTTTATTCAACGTGTTAGATGTTTACTATCTAACGGAGTAGGTGAGTGCTAATAAAGAAAAAATTCTGTAAGATTTGTAGATAAATAGTTGAACGATGATGATATTTGGTATATACGGCCTTAGAAATGCAGGTAAGACAACTTTGCTTGAAAGCCTGACCAGGGAATTAGTAAATGATGGTTACAAGGTTGCGACTGTGAAATACGCTACCGTTAACATCTCTATTGATAAAAAGGGAAAGGATAGTTGGCGGCATAAGGAGGCAGGGGCGATTGGCGTTTGTGTCTCCGGAAAGAATGAGACGGCATTTATTATGGAAGCAGTTAGCGGATTTGGCGATATCATATCTACGTTACAAAACCTTTCTCATCCAGACGTCATCCTTGTGGAAGGATGTGAGATTCAAGATGTGCCTAAGATAGCGGTAGGAGATGTCGAAGAAAGAGAAGGAACCATCTTCAGATACAATAATAACTTGCCAGAAATAAAAACATATATTAAAGAATCTATTGAGGTCGAAAAAATTTACAGCAAACTCCCTAAAACAAATTGTGAGAAATGCGGATATAATTGTGAGGAAATGTCAAAACTGATCATGCAGGGACATAAGACACTAAAAGATTGCAAATCTCTATCAGATAAACCTATTTATGTCACGGTTAATGGTGAGGAGGTTATAATGGCAAAATTTGCAAAGGACCTCATGGCACACACGATTTTTGGCACGTTGTCAGCTCTTAAGGGTATTAACGAGATAGACGAGGTCAGAATAATGATAAAAAAACACGAGGCATGGAATGAAGATAAGATAGTATCGTTCAAACCAGTAGATACAGGATTAACCCATTAAAAAGATTAGTGAAACCTGCACAACTTCGCCCCCACTGCTAGCTTGCGCAAGCAAACTGGCGGGGCACGCTGCCGAAAGTAGGCTCTGTAACCAGAAGTAGGCGCCCCTTTAGGGGGATCGAAAGCAAGATGCTGGGGCTGTGGGGACCATTCAGGCGTGGAGCAGCCTGAAAAGGAACTAGTTTATGAGTATAAAGGCAATATTATTTGACATTGGAGGGACAATTTTAAAACAAGGGGAAGGTACTCCTAAAGAGCTGGCTTACGCAGGCGCACGAAATGCCTATGAATTTTTGGATAAACAAGACGTGGCTGTGCCTCCATACGAGGATTTTTTTCAAAAGGTTCAATCCTTATTCTCAGACCTTGGTAATCCTAAAAAGGGTGGTATAAAGGACGATATAAAGACCGGGGATATGAAAGATAAAGTGCAAACACTGCTTAAAGAGATTAATGTTGAAATATCTGCTGAAGTGTTCAAGAAATTAATTAATGCATGGTACCAACCTTTTGCTGAGGAGTTTGGTATTTACGAAGATACGGAGAGAACGCTAATAGCCTTAAGGCATAAAGGTTTCAGGCTTGCCGCTGTTACAAATTCTGCATGGAGTCGGGAGTTGATAGAGGGGGATTTGGAAAGATTTGGCGTTGCACGTTTTTTTGAAGCTGTGTTTGTATCATCTGATGTTGGTTACAGGAAGCCTAGCCCCGTCATCTTTCAAAGAGCATTAAGGGAATTAGACCTTGATGCATCAGAATGTATATTCGTAGGTAATAGCATTATAGAAGATATTCAGGGGGCTCGACAGACGGGTATGAAAGCAGTTTTGAAAGGAAATAATCATCAAAAAATAGAGGGAATCATACCGGACGCAGAGATAATTAAACTTTACGAGATAATTGAATTTTTAGATAAAGAAATACAAACGGATTGCAGGTTGGTAAAGAGTGAAAAAGATGAATGAATATGAGATAGAAAAATTATTAATATTAAAAAATTAGTGTTTTAATTGTGTTTTTAAAACCGCTGCTTCTGGCAGTGGATCAGCAATCAAAAAAACTTTTACTCTCCTCCTGCTACGCGTACTCTTTTATACCACCCCTTTAAGGGTGGTTTTTGAATTTAAAATAGTCGCTTCTCTTAATCACCAGAGAGATAAGGCACCTGTTAGAGGGTATACCTTTTCGTTTTTAGTGAATCAGTCTACTCTAAAAGGTGAAGTGATCAAGACGATTCTCTCTATCCAAAATTTTCCGTACGCTTTTGTATAGTTGCATTTTATGTAATCGCCAGCCTTGAGATGATCGAAGCTTATTTCGTCTTCCTTGTGGAACTTGGTACCACCTCTGATTGATACTATATCTGTCTTTTCATCTCCTTTGTAGCAAGCTGTATCATCCCAGAAAAATTCTAGTGGTTCATCCCCTACAAGTTCACATCCCTCCAATGTGATAGTATCTTCCCACAGATCAATATTCTTTATCTTACCCTCTATTACTGCAAGGCTTGTGGCTCCTTCAGCAAAACCAGGCCAGTCAACAGATTTCCCGGCATATGCATTAAGTCCAAACAAAAAAACTCCTAAAAAGAAGGCTGGTATTACCAATTTCGTAGTCCTAAGCATTTTCTTACCCTCCTTTTCTCAGTAGATATAAAAATTCGCTTTCCCAATTATTTATATATCAATTATCGTGCCAATTTTGTCTAAATAACTATTATCGGTATACGAATTAATGCAATTATAACATTCGTTGAAATAAAGGCTTACTACCCAATGCGTTTCATTAAGAATCCAGGGATTTACACCTTAATACAATCCACAACGAAAATTCTAAATATTTAGATTGGACCATAAAAAAATATACTATTTCTGATACCATTTGTTTACGGATTATTGCATTTAAAGGTCTGATGCAGAGATTGTCAAACTTTATGAATTGATTGAATTTTTAGAGGAAGAAATACAAATGGATTGTAGGTTGGTAAGAATCGAAGGAGATGAATGAAGGTCAGATTTAATCAAGCTGTCCGAGAACTGTCATTCCCAGCCCCGCTGCTTTCTTGCTGAAAGCAAGATGCGGGGCTAGGAATGGGGGCGGGCTCTCTAAGGTTGCTAAGTTATTGGAATCATTAGATTCTGAAACAAGTTCAGAATGACAAAATGCCCTTTTTCTGGATTATGACACAGTCTGTCTTTTAGCGGGTCAAACTACTCGTCGGGTAAACCCGCCACAAAGACTGGCTGGTAAAAATGACAACAAGATGTTTTTTTATTCTCGGACAGCCTGTAATCATTTACCTTCCTACGGGTTGTAAGCAGGCAGATCCCGTCAAAACGAGATTATATATTCCCACCAATAAGGCTTGGGTTGTGGTTTCTTATTTAAGTCTTTCACTATAATTCTTATTCTGCGTACTTACGATCTCAGTGACGAACTATTTGTCTTATTTTTCTCCTTCACATCTTCTTCCTCTTCATAGAAGGAAGTTTTATCTCGGTAACCTTGCCCGCCTCTACTGTTATCTCCTGGCTCACGCCTTTATACCTCTCATGCCATGTCTTTAAAGTATACGTGCCTGGCGGGACATTTTCTATAGTAAAATTACCCTTTCTATCCGTTACCGTAAAGTATGGATTATCCAACGATACTATAAATCCTGACATCTCAGAGTGAACGTTGCAAAGAAGATCCATCGTACCGGTTCCGGGAATATCAAGCGCCTTTATGGTACCAGTAGGATATGTGCCCAGGTTTATCTTTACATCACTACCAGGGGTTTTATCAGGTGAAAATACATTATGCCTCACGGTATCGCTGTTGGGAAAATCCACAACAGAACCCTTTAATACGGGAAGGACATGCGGTGTAAATGCTATATTCAACTGATCCATAACAGGATATTCTCTGGTAGAACCAGCAGCCTTTGTTCCGACCGAACCAGGTTTTATTTCGGGGGTCTGTTCCTTTTTCGCAGGCGTGAAATTGTTATCCCCCACCTTTTCTATATAAATGATTGCATCAGCGGAGGTCCTTGCGTATACCTTTATCTTACCCTTAATCGTCCCGGGGTTATCAGTCGCAAGCTTAGCTTTATTTGCTGCTGCAAGGTTGGCTTGTGCAAGTTCCTCCAGCTTCTGTTTCACCTCTTCACGCGTAAAGGTCATTCGACGCGTTGTCGTTGCAACTATCTTTTTTGCAGTTTTTCCATCTTTTGAACTAATCTCGGCCGTATCAGCCTTGTCTGCACCATCCCTTTCTTCATATAAGATCGAACCAATATCAGCCTTCGTTGATGCCTTGTCTATATCAATTATCTTAACCTTCGTCTTGTCTGTAACATTGAAGGTCATATCACCCTCTGCGGTGGCAATGGTTATCTTACCAGTCTTGGGTTTGTCACCTAATTCAATCTTTTTTACCTTACCCTCATATTTCTTGGCCTTGGCGCTGTATGCATCCTGGGTATAAGATGCCAACGCACCTATAAACAATGTTATTAAAACTATCCTCCAACAAATCGTTTTTCTTAACATCTCTTTTCACTGCCTCCTTCTATTTAAAAAATCCTGCCAAAAAAAGTAGGGGTTTAAGATTTTAAACCCCTACCCCCCCGCCATTTGAAAAAGGGGGATTCAAACAGGTAAATTTACCCTTCTATATTAAAGTGAAAAATCTAACCCGAACCTGAATATATCAGCTATCACACCAGGTGTTCTAAATGAGCCTGATCCAGCTAAAGGCCCTGTTTTCGCACCCGGCGGTTTATCTGTAACCGTGTAACCCATCAGCAGCTTCATATTTGGCCTTAAGAGGACTGTTACATCAAGTGATGCATTTTGTACACTACTAACCCTACCTACTCCTGCGACTTCACGGCTTAATAGGCCGCCTGTCACAGTAGGATTGTCGATGAAGTCTACCCTTTGAAACCTGAAGGCCGGTATGAGCCACGGTTTCGCAACCCATTCAACTGCAAAATGAGTATTCCTGTACTTAAACCTCTGTCCTCCCCTTCTTACAATAGTATCAGGAACACCAGGAGGCCCAGAAGGTGTTAAATCCGCAACCTCAAGAATGGTGTCCCTTACATTATCCTCTGCAAACATTAGTTGTCCCTTGAAGTTAAAGTTGCCCCAGAAGGCGTCAAAGTCAGCGCCAAAACGCTTGAAATTGACATTATCGAGTTTAATGGGAGGTCCGCCAACCGTTCCTATACTATTAGCTATAACTGGACCTACCACCGGGTTTGCCATAAAAGAACCAGCCGTACCACCATAGTAGGTAACGCCTATCTTTATAGAATTATCCTGCCAGTTTTTTGTCAGCTTAAGCTCTTCGGTTTCTTCTTCGTGCCCAAGCACTCCCGCACCTCCAAACTTCCAGCTAAGACGCGCATAATAATCTTTGTCAGAGTTGTAATCAAAGGTATCATGTTCCCTGCTCATTACCTTAAACTGCGGGGTGCCTTCAGTAAAACCGCCTCTCTTTAATACCTGTTCTACTACCGGACCAAGGTCGCCATTTACCACACCAACTGCCCATTCCAGTCCACCTTTACCTCCTGGTCCATCCTTTGCGCCAAAGAACTCTACACCCCTCTGGTTAGGCGACATACCGAAGTAATTACCAGACTCGAACATTACCTGGTTGTTTACAAATGGGAACGTAATCCTGTCAATATCACGATGGAATGGAAAAGGAACGGCTCGGGTTTCAAACTGCCCTACCCTTACATTAACGAGTCCCTGCTCTTCAAACACGTAAGGGCTATATTGCACAAATGCCCTTTCTATACCGGCAAAATGGGTGAATTTATTGGCCGCCTGATCATTCTCCAGGAGAGTAAAGACGCCAAAAAATGAGATAGTATCGCCGAACGTGCCACCTGTGTTTAACCTGAGTTCACTTATTCCGCTAAGGTCGGTATCCACCTTATTCCCCAGTTTTGCTATGGAATTAAATGGTGAGTCATCGGAGCTCACATCAAAACCGGGTGACGTTTTATCAATTCGGTATATAAACTCAGATTTCATTTCTATACCGATTGGCGGCAGCCCGGGTGTATCACCTGGCCATACGCCATTTGGAAACAACTTTTTCCACGGCCTCGCCCCTAATACCACGGGCTCATCCTTCACAAATGCCTCATCACCCACAGGTATGCGGTAACCATTGTTTCTGAACTGTCTGCCAAATGCATTTAGCTTCGGGAATGTAGCCCAGTGGCAGGTCGTACATGCCGTCCTGTACTTTCTCATAAATGCGGGAACCGCCTGTGAATCTGCTGAAAAGACTACGATTCCAGATAACACAATACAGCCTAATAATAAAAACCTAAGCAATGTCACCTTTTTTCCTTTCATGAGAATATCCTCCCCTTTCCAAAATAAATTTTAAAATTAAGCTCTTATGACCATAGACGGTCATATTCAATTACGTTTTAAAATCTCCGATGCATAAATCGTATGCGAATACAATCAGTAAATACCTGAATATTGGATTCTATATACTTGATTTTGGTCATCGATATACCTGAGACAATTGAAATCTTTAACATAAAAAAACAAGAAATCAAGTAAATTTTTTTCCATTTATAGAGTGTATACTCTATTTTACCTACACTAATAAGTAATATTACATCCGTTACTTCGTAGTATTATTTCTATATATAGTTGTTATATTTTTAATTATTACGTTTATTTCGCATTGGAAAACAAGTATATTTGGAGTATAAAATAGAAGTTAGATTACCTACCCGACCTTTTTGTAATCAATGAAATTAATAGAGTTATAATATCGCATGTTAAGAGCGCTAAGGATATCTCATATACATATTCAGCAGTAAAATTTGATCACTTTAAGTTTGTCTTCCACGATGTTGTTGGCGAGGCAAAAGAATAAAGGGATAGTTTGTAAGAACCGATTAGAATAGCGAGTAGGAAAAAATTATTTGGATGGTTTTTGGTACCGGTCACATTAATATGTATCTTGGGAATAATTACATTATAAATATGGGTAGTTGCGGTTTGGTAGGCTTATAACATTTCTTTTTTAAGATAAAATTTATAAAGCTGGCTGTATAGCCCTTGTGCACGCAT
>JBHHYH010000013.1:0-55707 GCA_046757465.1 Candidatus Scalinduaceae bacterium
AGGAATTTCAAAGAGATGCTGAAACAAGTTTAGCATGACACTTTTGCTTTATCTGTCATTCCGAACTTGTTTCGGAATCTAACTTGAGTTATTGAGGACGTTACTCCGCTATCTCATAATGGCCGTCGCCTTGGGAAGAAGATTTAGGAAATATATGAGTTATTAGATAGCATTACAAATTATGTTTAAGTTTAATTTTCAGAATGGAAAGCCATGGCCAGATACATAGGTCCAAAATGTAAATTATGCAGAAGAGAAGGTGTAAAACTATTTTTGAAGGGGAGTCGTTGTGGAACTGCAAAGTGTGGTTTATTTAAAAGAAAAGTTTTGCCTGGTCAAAAGGCAGGAACAAGAAGAGGTAAAAAATTATCCGACTACGGGATACATTTTAGGGAAAAACAAAAATTGAAAAGGTTTTATGGTATCTTGGAGAGACAGTTTAGGAACTATTTTGCCAAGGCAGAAAGAAAAAAAGGCAATACAGGGGAGAATTTACTTATATTATTGGAGAGAAGGCTCGATAACGTTTTATTCATTCTCGGATACGGTTTTTCCCGTAATCAAACAAGACAGGAGATCAATCACGGTCATATAATAATAAACGGTAAAAAGGTTGATATACCTTCTTATTTGGTTAAGCCAGGCGATGTAATTAGGCCGATTAACAAGGAAAATAGTATAAATATGATAAAGTTAAACCTGAACTCGCATAAGAACGGCGAGCTACCTTCTTGGTTAGAACTGAAAGATGACGGCTTAGAGGGCCGCGTTCTGCAACTACCGACGAGGGACGAGGTGTCAATAAGTATACAAGAACAGCTTGTTGTTGAACTTTGTTCAAAATAAACCGTATGTTTGTTTTAAGGGTAATAAAATTATATGGCTGTTTCATTAACTCTGAAATCAATCTTATTATATGAAACTTGTAACATATAAGATTTATTTTACTCATCAAGGATAGATAGCGGGGCAATTTAGAGTTAATTAAACAGCCAGTTATTAATGTGCGTTAGATAATGACTTCATTGTAAAATTTTTTTATAGAAGCTTTTGTTAACAGAACTGGAAGAATGAAGAAGATTCACCCTGTAATTTATCGATACAATAACGTAGTTTTCTCTTTTTTGGTTGTAGCCACGCCTTGCCATGGTATAGGTAGACAAAAATGAGTGAATTAAGGATGCTTTTAACAAGAAGTACCGCAATTTGCCTTATTACTGCCATACCAGGTACAATATTATTGGGCCTCTATTTTGTTACGTCTCCAAGGATTGCGGAATATCATGAGATAAAGTTAAAAAAATCTGTCCTGAGTATTTTCGATATTCCTTATCACACCGAAGAAAAACACTTCTTTGGTTTTAAATTTAAAAAAGTTGATAAGGAAGATATCAGAAAGGTCTTTGAAAAAAATATAATCATAGAAACTCTTCCAGAGATTTATGTTTCAGAACAACCTGAAGACGAAGGGAATAGGAAGGGGAAAGAACTCTTCAAGTATTATAAGGATGGAGAACTACAGGGAATAGGGTTTGTTGCAACAAGACTTGGTTACGGTTTTAACAAAGCGGCAGAGATTTCTCTATTTATTTGTGTTGGTCCTGATTTAGAGACAATAAAAGGTATAGAGGCTCTGGATCATGCTGAGACACCCGGTCTTGGTGGCAGAATGACAGAAGAGGAATTTAAGAGACAATTTATCGGGAAAAAGCTAAAGCCAAAGATATCACTTGTAAGAGGAAAGGGAAGAGTTGGTCCTAATGAAGTACACGCCATTACGGGGGCTTCATATACGAGCAAGGGAATAGAGGATATAATTAACGAGGCGATGAAGACCTTCTGGCAGGAAATGGAGGCAAATAGGGGATGAATATGATGGCAAGATACATTAGACAGGTATCAAAGTTCTTCTTAAGAGACAATTATATAATATCTGCTGGTGCAGGGTTGGGTTTCTGTTCAGCCCTGGCAGTAACAAACAAGATGGAGAACTCCCTTACAATGGACGTGGGTGTTGTCTTTGTTACCTGCGGTAGTTTTTGTTTAGTATATCCATTTAAAAAATTAATAATAGCAGCCGGTACTCATCACAAGATATCACTCCTCATGATTATTGTGTCCGTTTTTGTGGCCATATTTAATCTGATAGCTCAGGCTACAGTACCAAGAATAGCCTTTAATATAAAGGCATACATTGACCTGATTACGACGAATTGTATAGTCCTCGCCGTAATTTCCGAAGGGCTGACATATCAATTCTGGGACGCACAGAAGAAGATATTAAAGGCATGCCTCGGTTATTCTATTGCACTCGTCTTTTTAGCCCTTATGAGGGAACCCCTGGGGTTTGGGACAATAATGAACATTCGTGTACTTCCAGAGGATTTCCCTGTTGTGGTATTGATGGTAACACCTGTGGGTGGCTTTTTTGCACTGGCATTATGGAGGCTAATGCTCAGGCCTTTGTTTGTGAAGACAGGTGTTGTTTTTCGGGAAAATGTTACAGAGGAGACAAGTGAACCAACTACAAATGGGGGAGCCCCTGTAACTTCAAAACCGCCAAAGTCCAGGATGTCAAAGATGTTCATAATTACCATTGCGGTAGGAGTCCTCGTCATAGTAAGTCTTCTCACTAATATAAATGCAGTTTCGTCCTTAAGTAATCAATTGAAAGTTCTTTTTCCGATATTTCTCGGTGCTTTGCTATTTGATGGTATCGTGTTAAGCAAGCTTCTGGGGATATGCCCTCTGCTTAATAAATCAAGACAAATTGATGCGGCGTGGAAGATGGGTGTAGCAGTCGTTATTGTGGTAACATTATCCACAAGCCTTAACTGGATAGTTTATAATAAGGCATTGTTAAACGTAAGCGACTTCCTATCCACAATCTCTCCCATCCCTATAAGACTTGAGAAGATATTCTACCTTACTGTTTTTATTGTTACCATTGCCACTTTTGTACAGATCCTGGGCATATTACTCCGACGTTTTGCAATGGATGTATATAAGCAAATGGGTCAATTTTTAGAGCTCATTACCGTAAACTGCATTGTCCTTGCCAGTTCTACTTTTACTATTCCACCAGGTTTGTCTTTTATGGCTACAACAGTTACTGCTTTTGGCTTTGGTCTCCATTGGTTAATGGTATGTGTCTGGCTTGCTGTACTGCGGCGCCAAAGACTTTTTGTTCCCGTAAATTCATGGGATGAAGATTCCCTTGCTATACTGCTACTTGGTTTCATGGCAGCTATCTTTACTGGTA
Organism: Candidatus Scalinduaceae bacterium; assembly: GCA_046757465.1. GTDB lineage: Bacteria > Planctomycetota > Brocadiia > Brocadiales > Scalinduaceae > Scalindua_A. The sequence goes on from JBHHYH010000013.1 coordinate 3,263, forward strand.
TTGGGCTGATAAGGATTATTTGAGAATCCTCATAGGCTTTGTTTATTGTTGGAACAGTGGAATATTGGGTTTACCCAACTACATTACTCCTCAAACTGACATTTACAAATTCAATTACGTTAGTGATTGAATCCTGTATGCAATGAAAAAACCGTAGCGGAAACCCATGCCTGTCGCCTGAGGCGACCCTTGCGGCAGACTCCAGACCCGACTTTCTGGCGGGAAGACCTCCGCTACAGATAAAATAAAAGGCTAAAATCGTGTTCGCTGTAATGAACAGATTCGCCCAGGCGAACATCGTAACCTTAACCGTATGACAATAATCAAAATTATTTAATAATAAGGTATCACAACATGATCACTTCTTTAATTGTGGGAATATGTATCATTATCATACTCATGCTGACTATGGCTGGACTAAGCGAGATAACCTATCAGTTTTTCGGTAAAGGCAAGAGACTTAAACTCAATATACACAGTGATGATGGTTACAAGAAAGAGTTAGATTTTGAAGGTGGGCAGAAATTGCTCTCAATACTTCAAAACAAGGGGTACAACATATCTGCCGGCTGCGGTGGGAATGCCACATGTGGGCAATGCAAGGTGAAATTGCTTACGAATATGGGCTCATATGCACCAACTGAAATTCCTCATTTTGACAGCAGATCAAGAGAAGAAACGAAGAGATTCCTTGAAGAAGGCAAAGGCGATGGATATACAAGATTATCATGTCAGGTAACGACAGATAAAGATATCGATATTTATCTACCGATGTCCACTTTACAGGTTAAAAAGTATACTGCGCGTGTAGTCAAAAAGATTCAGCTAACCTACGATAAGTATGAAATACGCTTACTACCATTTCAAAAATTTGATTTCACTCCCGGCCAGTATATACAAATAAGACTGCCAGATGATTACGTAGAAGAGCATTACAAGAAATGTGGTGAGCAGATAAGATGTTTTTGTGACGAAACAGGAAAAGAATTTATTCCCTATACACCTGGTATCCCCCTTTATCGCGCCTATTCGATTGCCTCAATAAGAAAAGACATATTAAAATTCATTTCAAGAACTGCGCCAATAGACCCTCGTGTACAGATTGAAGATGGTGGTGTCCCGTGCGTTGGACCACAATGCATAAAGGAATATATCCAGGATGAATCAATATGGAATTTATGGGTTGGAGACAGGATAAGGTTTACGGGTCCCTATGGTCATTTCTGTTTGAAAGAAAAAAATCATAAGGCTGTCTTTGTAGCAGGTGGAGCAGGCCTTGCGCCTATCTTGGCGCTACTAGAGCAATGGTTCAGCGAAGGACGTAGAGACGAAATATTATTCTTCCTGGGTGAAAGGCGGTTTCAGGATATTCCCTTACGCTATATATCAAAGTGGTTGAACTGGCAGAAAGAGTATCCTAATTTTAAATTTATACCGGTATTGTCGGGTGCATTTAGGGGTGATAACCCGACAGACTTAGACGAGTTGGATAAAGAATGCTTTCGAAATATATCGGATGAACGTAGGCAAATTATTGTAGAACAGGGTTTAGTTGATGAGATTGGAGAAAAATGGCTTGGAGAGGTGGGTTTTATCGGTCCTATGCTCACAAAATACCTTAAATATGATCCTTATATAACATTTTATCTTTGTGGCCCTGCCCCAATGACTGTAACCGTAATTGACGCAGCCGCCAATAATATTGGTTTAAAAAAAGATAATGTCATATTCGATGATTTTACGGGCACTCTCACACCATCTCTTGATTTATTGTATCAGAAACTTCAGATTAAAAAAATGATCAAACAACTCGGTTTACTCCATGCCAATAGAGATATAGAAAATATGAGTAACATCCTCATCATGAAATTAATTTTAAGAGACAAAATCGAGGAAAGCTATGACTTCATGGATAAAGTCAGAGAATCATTAATAAAGGGATGGAGAAAGGAACATAGCCTTAAATCAATATTCAAAGAATATGAATAAGAGCCGAGAGTCTACGAATTAATGAAATATTAGAGGAGTTTCCATTTTTGTTTTTTTATGTATGATCCTTGTGTTTATCTAAGGGGTTATTTTTATTCTAATTAACATCTTTTAGAAGGGGGGAGGTTTGTTTATGAAAAATATAATGGTTATACTTGTTATTGTGCTATTCTGGACTGTGCAATCTGCCTGGGCGGAATCGACCCACCCGCGCGTTCGGTTGGATACCAGCCATGGCATTATTGTCCTTGAGCTTGATTCGAAATCGGCTCCCAAAACTGTAGAAAATTTCCTTCGCTATGTAAATGACGGATTTTATGATGGCACCATCTTTCACAGGGTGATTAAAGGATTCATGATTCAGGGGGGAGGTTTCACCGCCGACATGAAGAAGAAACCTGCACAGTCCCCAATCACCAACGAGGCTGATAATAGACTCAGGAACAGGCGCGGTACGGTTGCCATGGCACGCACTATGGATCCCCACTCAGCTACCAGCCAGTTCTTCATTAACTCAGTGGATAATGCCTTCCTTGATTATAAAGGGAAAAACTCCAGGGACTGGGGTTATTGCGTTTTCGGTAAGGTAGTGGAGGGTATGGATGTAGTGGAAACAATTGAGGGCCTGCCTACCACAATGAGGGCAGGGCATAGAGATGTGCCGACTTCACCCGTAGTCATCAAAAAAGCGGTAATGGAGAAATAATTTACGTAAATAAAAAAAGATATGATCTATCAGCAGACTTCATTTCGTTTACTGCTTAGTATTTGGTAATGTTTTAAGTTTCAAAATGGAGAAATTGAAACTTCTAATGATATTATGAATAGATTACAGTACGAGAAGAAACACATTGTCTCACGTTATACCCATGCAAAATTACAAAGCCCCGAAGTAATGATTCTTACGAAGTACGGGGATAGCATTCTGGATAAATATGTACTTGATATTGGATGTGGTGCTGGAAGGACAACGGCACACCTGAAGGATTTGTGCAAGGACTATACCGGCCTTGATTATTCATCCGACATGATAGAGGCGTGTAAAAGGAGATTTGAAGCCGCTAACTTTATTCACGGTGATGTAAGGGATATGAGTGTATTCAAAGATCATATGTTTGATTTTGTGCTTTTTTCATACAATGGTCTTGATTCTATATGCCACGAGGACAGGCTAAGAGGCTTACGAGAAATACATAGAGTACTCAGGCACGATGGGTTGTTTGTTTTTTCTTCACATAATAAGAATCACCGAAATGCAGTTTCTCGTCCAAGAATGGCATTTACGTTAGTTCCAGGTGCACAATTTAGAAACCTCATAGACTTTGTGAGGTCTACTTACAATCACTTAAGGAACAGGAAACAGCAACAGTTTAACGGGGAATATTCAATTATTAATGATAGGGCGCATAACTATGCTCTGTTAACGTATTACGTAGACAAGAAAAATCAAATTTCTCAACTCGAAGAAACAGGTTTTAAAACCATTGAAATGTATGATACGTATGGGAATATACTGAATATCGATAGTGATGATGAAGATAGCGCCTGGATCTATTATGTAACGAGAAAGATAGATAGAATAGATAAGTAAACCCCGTTGGGATTTCGCACTTGACATTCCTACGGGGTAAAGTTTGGAGAAGGCTTGTAAAATGAGTGATTATTTCATTTGTCCAAATTGCGGTGCTGAAGTACCATTAAAGGCATTGGCTTGCCCTGAGTGCGGTTCAGATGAAAACACAGGCTGGTCTGAAGATACCATGTATGATGAACTGGACCTTCCGGAGGTCGAAGAATCAAAGACAAAGACCACAACATCTCTGTTTCAAAACAAATATTTTTTATACATTGTGGCTATACTTGCCCTTTTGGCCTTTTTGTGGATTTATGTACTGTAAAGTAGCAAGTTAGTTTTATTTGAGTTAATCTGGGAAAGGTAAAATCTCTTTTTCAATGTTTGAATGGAACGAAAAATATAGCGTGAATGTGTCAAAACTTGATGAGGAACGCAAACGACTCATTGATATTATTAATAAGGTTATTGTTGCAAGGCAGCACAGTAACGATCCAGAAGAAGTATCGGAAATATTAAGAGAAATGACTAATTATGCACTTAATCATTTTAAAACTGAAGAAACTTACATGGTAAAGTTTGGATACCCAGAGTATGAATCCCACAAAAAAGAACACCACGACTTTTCTAATAAGACTATAGAATATTGTAAAAGTGTAGATAATGGTGATTATCAAATCACAGATGATATACTTGAATATTTACAGCAATGGTTACTTCACCACATTCAAGAAATTGATAAAAAGTACACCAACTGTTTCAATAAACATGGTCTTGAATAAATCTTCTGATTTCTGAATTTCTATATATTCACTGGAGATTTCACGTAAGATTAAAATGAGGATATATACTTAACCCCAAAACCGCAGGTATTGACTAACTAAAGGGGGATTATAGCCAAAGACATTTTATGTAATCTTTTTATTGTTGTATCTACAAATATAGATCTCTTTTACCTTGAATGAGAGATTTTATATGGTTAGAGGTAATCTGTCTGACTTTGGAATTAGGAATCTTGTGAACCTCTGAAGATATGAAAGATTTTATCTTTTTGGCCAGTTTGGGATTGTAATCGAGAAGATATTCCTCGAATGTAAGAAGAGCGTTTGGCTGGCAAAATTTCTTAATCTCGCCGGGTTTAGCAAGATTCATAAAATTCTCGCCGGTCCTACCTGAACGATAACAGGAAGTGCAGAAGCTAGGAAGAAATCCCATGGATGTCAAACCTTCTATAACTTCTGAAAGAGATCGATCATCTGAAATACTGAATTGTCCCTGTGCTTTTTTGTCACTACTGTAACTGCCGGGTACTGTCTTTGAACCGGCGGATATCTGTGATACTCCAAGATGAAAGAGCTCATTTCTTAAGGCCGCATCCTCTCTTGTAGAAAGTATTATGCCCGTATACGGGACGGCGAGGCGGAGAATTGCAATTATCTTTTTAAGTTCTTTATTTGAAACCGGGTAGGGGGGGTGTGAAGATATATTAGAGCCTTCCGCAGGCTCAAGTCGTGGAACCGAAATAGTATGCGGGCCTACGCTAAATTTTTCTTCAAGGTGCATAGTATGAAACAACAATGACAGTACTTCAAATTTGTAATCAAACAGACCAAACAACACCCCTATGCCCACATCATCTATACCGGCGATTTGTGCATGGTCACAGGCATAAAGCCTCCTCACATAGTCAGACTTTGGACCGGAAAGATGTAGTTTTTTATAAGTATCTCTATGATATGTTTCCTGAAATAACTGATAAGTTCCTATACCGGTATTTTTAAGCCTCTTGAAATCATTCACATCCATAGGCGCTACATTGACATTCACCCTCCTTATAGCGCCGTGACCATTCTTGGTTTCGTAAACAGTATTTATGATTTCTTCTAAATAATCTATATCTACGGCAGGGTCTTCTGCGGAGACAAGGAGTAGTCGTTTGTGTCCCTGAGAGATAAGGACCCTGGTCTCATCCCGTACCTCTTTCACTTTCAATAGACGTTTTTTTGTATTAAAGGCCCCTCGCCTGAAACCGCAATAAAGACAGTCGTTGACACATCTATTTGATAGATATAGAGGTGCAAATAATACAAGGCGGTTTCCGTAGATTGACTCCTTTATCCGCTCAGCTGCAATGAAGATGTTACTTAATACAACATCATCTTCGCAGTTGAGGAGTACGGCAACCTCAGCGGGACTAAGACCCTTTAATTTTAAAGACTTTTCAATTATCTTCTTAACACGATGGTTAGGTGCCTTTTTTGTACGCTCTAAAATGCCAAATATTTTATCTTCGTTTATAAAGTTTCTCATATTCATAACCCAAAGAAGTCGGGACAAGTAGAGAGTAGCAAGTAGCAAGTAGCAAGTAGAGAGGGGAAAAGGTAAATCACTTAATTCTCTCTTCTCTACCCTCTACTATCTACTTATATACTGTAAGTTTATTTTTTTTAAACATGTCATAACTTCTAAATGCCCAGGTCAGTAGGGGCTCTGCCAATGCCTTTAAGTAATTTCAGCGCGTCTTCTATCTGGTCTTCGATAGAGACATCTACTGTTGCCCTATGTGGATAGATATCGTAAAGACTGACATAATCTTTGGGTGTTAGGTTCAGCATAATTGAATTTGCCCCACCCATAAGGGCTTGTCGCCTTGCCTGTGGGTTCAAAGACTCAAGAGCTGTGGTTACCAGAATTTTTCCGTAGGGGTCGATTAGTCTCAAGACAGAAAGAGCCTTAAGTACATATTTTACACTGGGGGCATTGTAATCAGAAAGTGGAGTATCCGGATGCGGGATAAACGGACCAAACGAATACATATCACAACCCAGTTCTTTTGCAAACATAAAGTCATTTACAATACTCTCAGCCTCCTGTCCGGGAAGACCTATTAAGCTGCCTGTGGCAATAACATATCCAATATCCTTAAAGAGCTCAAGATACCTGATCCTTTCTTTCAATGATGAATGAGGGTGCAACTTTGAATATAGATTATGATCGGAAGTCTCAAACCTGAACATGACAGCCTTGGCACCTGCATCATATGCCTTCCGATAAAGTTCCTCTTCCCTTTCTCCTATGCTCAGGAAGATAAAGACAGGAAATTTCTCCCTTATCTTTTTTATCAAATCTAAAATCTCCACTGAGCTATAAGTTAGGTCTTCACCCGATTGCAGGACGATTCCCTTAAATCCAAAACGTTTTACCGTATCCTCAACTACGTCGAGAATCTCCTCTGGTTTAAGTCTGAATCGTTTGAGGGTGGCGTTTGATGAACTTATGCCACAGTACGCGCATTGGGAACTACAGATGTTTGAAAACTCAATAATACCATGAACACAGCAGGCATTGCCCAAAAACTTCTGACGTATAAAATTGGCTGATTTATGTAACACATCTTGCTCATCCGGGTCTTCGCTTAAGAGTAAACTTAATGCCTCCTCACGTGATATCGAATTACCATACGTCGCTCTATCAATAGTTTTCAGAAAGCCTTTATCCAGATTGGGCTTGTCATTATATAATCTGGAGAGTCGGGCGTCAGTTTCTTTGAGCTCAAAGAACAGTTCCTTCCATGTATCTAAAATTTCCTCGGCATCCTTTTCATCTATCTTTTGAACTACAAATCCACCCTGTGCATAGACGTAATCCCCGATTTGGAGATTATAGAAGTCATTCCGTGCCTTCCTCTCTTCACCAAAATAATCTATTGTAACTAGATCTTCAGCAATAACCTTAACGTTTCCGGGAATAGCGTAACACATATCTTTGTCTAATCCTGACAACTGAAATAAGCGGTTGCGTATAGTGTTGTCCGTTGGATTGAAATGTTATAGGTTTATATTATTTTGCATTACCAATTCTGTCCCAGGCTTCTGCAAATTTTTCAATATCGTAAGAATTTGGTTGCAACCAATAAGATATTTTTCCATTTTTCTCACCTTTATGTGCAAGTCTTTTTATTTCATTGGGATATAGAATAAAAGATTTTGCTTCTTTGGTTACATTGTTAACAATAACCCAGAAATCTCCCATTATTTTATTTAGTGTATTACCTAGAGGGACAGGGTTGCGTTTGCTTAAGGTTTTTACTTGTAAGCTAATTAGTTTTGAACAATCAGAATTGTAAGCGATAATATCAACACCTCTGGCATTCCTTGCTGTCGGCATAGTATTCCAACCCATAAGTGAAAGTTTATAGCAAACATAATATAAGCCAATATTGCCAGTAATTTGAGTATTTTTCTTCATGATTATTCTGTTTACCTATAATGCTAGAACTCACAGGCGGCGAACAAAATAAAAAAAACTTTTATGACCCAAAAAATGTAGTAGTTAGTCTTTAGAAATTGAAACCCGTTTTTCGCTGTCCTATGGGGTGAATAGTTAGAACTTTTATAGTCAAAACCATTTTCTTCTGTTAGCTTCTTTCATGATAGCTTTAAGGTCTTTTTCTGGAATTAAAAGACAAAACTGGCCCCAAATCCATCTTCCCTTCGCTCCTTTTTTAACACCTATCATATAGTATCCAAGTCGATACTCGATTCTATTTTCTTCTTCTAATTTGATTTTTTGAAATACTATTAACTTGTGAGGGGCATTACTTTGTTTCCGAATAATTTCATCTTCAATCATTAGATGTCGTTTTGTACCCCATATAGTCGTAATCTTTCTTCTTTTCCCAATATTATTAGGCCATTCTGGTATCTTTTTTGGTAAAGCTTTTTTTGTCTTTGTAGGTTTTGTTTCTTTCTTATGTTTACTGTGAACTCTCATTATCAATTATCTTTTTTTGAGTTCTAACGGCTGGGAAATATACTGCACCCCATTAAGTAAGCAGGTGTAATTTTGGAGTATTTTACTCTATAATACTTACTTAAGAAAGGGGGCGTTATGAAATATCGTAAATGGGACTCAAAGACTAAAGCTAAGATTGTTCTGGAGGGACTCCAGAACAAAGTTCCACTTTCCGAGCTATGTAATCGTTATCAAATAACACAAAGTCTATACTATTACTGGCTCAACGAATTCCAGAGTAAATCTCATAAAGTCTTTGATTCCACTAAGAAATCTAAGAAAGAATGTCGTTTGGCCGAAGAAAACAAAGAACTTAAACGTATAATAGCTGATTTAACCATTGAGTTAAAAAAAAGCGAATTAGAATTACCAGAAGTAGGCCCCTTTAGGGGGAAGGAGAGGATCTATGAAAGTGCAAAAGCGAAATGAAGAAATACTCTCCCGAATCCGCGATATTAAAGCTGAACATCCCTTTTGGGGTTATAGACGAGTGTGGGCATATCTTAAATACCGACAAAATATTGTCATTAATCATAAACGCATATACTTACTCATGAAGAGACATAATCTTATTGTTACACCCAATACCCGTCTTAAGGCCATACGTGCAAATGCTCCTCATAGGAGCAAACCACGTGCTACAAGGCCTAACCAATACTGGGGTATTGATATGACCAAAGTAATGGTTAGTTCCTTCGGATGGTTGTACCTGGTTGTTGTCCCGGATTGGCATTCTAAAAAAATTGTCGGATACTCACTAAAGACGCATTCCAGAGCAGATGATTGGCTCGAAGCTCTTAATCATGCAGTGAACAACCAGTTTCCCAATGGGATATTATCAAAGAACAAAGATCTGTCTCTTATATCAGACAACGGATCTCAACCGACTTCACAGAAATTTATGAAAGAGTGTTCAGCGTCAGAAATTAAACAGATATTTACTTGTTACAATAACCCAAAAGGCAATGCTGACACTGAACGAGTTATACGTACCATAAAAGAAGACCTAATATGGATAAAAGAATGGAAATCACCATCTCAGCTTGAAGAAGAACTTAAAGCCTGGATAGTTAAATACAACACTGATTTCCCACATTCTTCGTTAAACTATAAAACACCTGAACAATTTGAAAAAGAACAACTATCATGTACTACAAAATTTGCTGCTTGATAAAGGGGGTGCAGTACAGAAAAGTGGCGAAAAACAAAAAGTGGATAACCTTTGGGATAAAATACAATTCAGGTAGCAGTTAAACCTACAGATAAAAAAGAATACTGCTTTTCGTCTATCTTCATCCCATCGTTACACACTACTTAATATCCAACATTGTCTTTGGTCCAGCTATTACCATCAAAACTTGCAAAGATGGCTGCGTCTAATATACAAGGATATATATCACTTGCCGAGCAGAGTTGTTGTATGCCGTCAGACACAAAATGATAATAATTCCTATCGCCTAAAGCAGCAGCACTCAATACTACAGGGAAACCAAATTCGTTTAGCCATTTAGTAATTCTGCTATCTATCGGAATTTCATATCGTGTCAGACCAAGCCATTGTAAAAAGTTTCTGGATTGTTTTGGGCCGAATCCTTGTAATTGTTTGTCTATGAAGTTTGCTATTTTATTTTCTAAAGCTGGTGATGTCTTTTTGCGAAGTTGATTTAATTTATATAGAAGATCAGTCCATAGTCCTTTTTCAAGATGGTTTAGATTAGCAGCAATTTCATTTGCTATACTTTTAGTTCTACGGATTCCACCAAAATCAGAAAGTATTTTAAAACTAAAATCCTTCAGATTATGTTGATTGCGACAAACTTCATAGATAAGCGGAAAGGGCGTTCTTTTCATGAATCTGGCCACACTACTTTCTGGCCCGGAACGTTGTTGAGTTGTCAAAAGGCAACCAATTAATACTTTCCAAACCTTCGGTCGAGTTATCTTAGAATTGCAATTTGCCAAATTGCGTTGTTTGCGATTCTGAACAAATGGATTGCTTTCTTGGAGTTCAATAAATGTTTTGATTCGCCGTATATCTTTTGAGTTAATCTTCCACTCAATATGCAAGATAAGTATCCTTTATTATATTTTCCTGGTCCTTATTCCACATCTATGGATGCAACAAATACATTTTTGCCTTCTGCATGTTTTACGTTTATACAAGCACCATCAGCTACAGTTTCTTTACACCTTAGCTCCATGAGAAATTTCAAATTCTCATCATTATGTGAATAAACAAGAACATTTATATTATACATTTTCTTACTTAGATGTTCTTGAAATACTCTGAACCTTATCCTTCATCACAACTAATAAACCCGGCAATTCCTCGGCTTTAAATTGATCAATAGCCTGCATTACTCGTTGATGAATTTTGTGTCGATTTGGTTGTTTTAAACAAACGATAAGAATTCCATGGTGTGACTTGTTGCGATTTTGAGTAAATCCCTTGTCAGTCGTAATAAGCAATCGTCTCTCTTTTTGAATCTTTTTCCAGAGAGTATCGTCTGGTGTTCCTTCATATTCTGTCCCTCGGATGTCAAGCACATCATGACCCATATCTTGCAATGCCTGAACGGTAATTAATGGGATATTCTCATCAACAAAAATATTCATATATTTATTGGTTCAAGACATCGAGAGGGGTAACCTGTTCCTCGGTAAGGGATGCGGCATAATCAAGGCAGGCAAGGATATCTTCACGTTCTACCGAGGGATACTCTTTCAACAAATCTTCAATCGTATCTCCATTTGCCATCATACGAACAATTTGATGGACAGGTATACGAGTTCCTTTTATGCACGCCTGTCCATGACAGACTTTAGGGTCTATTGAAATACGTTCAAACATAGTAATTCCTCCTTATGGAAAAAATTTTACTTATTCTCCTCCAAAATTAAATATTTAACAGCTTCCGTATAGGGTGGAGAAAGAAGATAGTTTGTTTTAGAGGTGCCTGGATTATATTCTCACAATGAAACCTTTGCAAGCTGTTTTCCAAGGAGTTTGGTTAGATGTTTTAATAATAGATGAAACCTTTATCTGGGATATTATCTGAGATAAAAGGAAGTGAGTTAATTCTTTCAATGAGGAGTATTGAAAGATTCTTATCTGTTTTTAATTTCATTCCACATCTATAGATTCAACAAATACATTTTTGCCTTGTGCATGTTTCACGTTTATTCGAGCGCCTTCTGCTACCGTTTCTTTACACCTGAGTTCCATTAGAAATTTCAGGTTTTCGTCATTAATATGAGAATCTTTACCTAATGAGACATTTATGGCAACTACCTTCTTATGCTTATCCTCTTTTGTTTTTGTAATGACGTTTTCAATAAGGTTCTCAACTAAATGGAGCTCGTGCATAACACCTTCTCCTTCTTCAAAATACAGAATTGCCTAAATTAACCACATCATAGCGTAGCTTCAACTAAAAATGAAAAAATTCGAATGTCGAATATCGAAATTCGAAACAAATACAAAATTCGAATTTCAAATGTTCAAAACCTACTCACTCTTACGCAATATAGAGCCAAAAATGTTCATCAATTCTGTAGACTCTTTTTCTAATTCTTTCCGTGCCTTTTCTTGCACATTTTCGTCTTCAATGTGTATCAGCTTTAACCAATATCGACTTTCTTTAGCCTCTTTACGGCATATTTTGATTCGCATAATAAAGTCTTTCTTGCTAATTGCTTCATTAGCTTCAATATAATTTGCACCAACAGAACCAGAAGCCCTTATCAGTTGTTTTCCGTCTTCAATGTTTGCTACGGTTTTTTTTAACTTCTTTACAAAGGCTCTCACATTTTTGGCAAATACAAAAGTACGCTTTTCAAGATCATATTCTCTTTTTGTCATTTAAATTTTGATCATTCGCTATTGTTTCGGATTTCGTGCTTCGATATTCGGTATTAGGATGTTTCATACTTTATTTTGGTTACGGCTCTGTTGGGTTGTAGCCACTGGTTTCATACTCTCCTCTTTTTCCAGTATTCTATCTACTATCTTCGGTAGCAGTTTTTTCATTTTGTCTGTTAACTCTTCACCGAAGTTGAATGGATCATTTACTTCAATGGCATATATGCGTATTTCGTCCGGTACTTTCATCCCTAATTTCTTCCCCATTTTGATTGTCCAGTACAGCCCTACATTGTGGGGTGAATTCGATTGTTTCTGTTTCGGCATGTCATCCAGAGATAATTGGTATACGTCTCCATCTTTACCGTTTTTGGTCTTTATAGCGTCTATTACGATGAGTGTCTTATAACCGCTGATAAAATCCAGGATATTTGCACCGACTGTTTGCGACTCAATGAGATCACAATCTTTATACTTTAGTTCTTTATGAACAAGGTGCGCAACATCAAGACCTATTCTGTCGTCACTCAATATGGAGTTTCCTGAACCTAGGATTAGGATATTGTTAGACATTATTTTTTTAGTAAATTATAAGGCAATTTATTGAAAATAAATTCGAAATTCGAAGCACTAAATCCGAGACAATATCAAAATTCTAATTTACAAAATTCAAAACGTCTTGAACCATTATTTGTTTAAGCTGTTTGGAACATTAGGATTTGATTCATTCGAATTTGTTTCGTGTTTCGATATTCGAACATTCGTATTTTTAATACTTTTTCAGTTACAGCTTTACTTATTATTAATCTTGTTTCAGGTGTTTTATTAGATTTCTGTCTTTGTCGTAGATATCTATTATAAGGGGCATTTCGCCTGGAAGTGAGTGAGTTGCGCAGGCAAAACAGGGGTCGTATGCCCTGAATGCCATCTCAACCTTATTAAGAAGGCCTTCGGTTACTACAACTCCTTTTTTTATCAGCCTCTTGGCTGCCTCTTTTATGGACATAGATATTGCAGCGTGATTATTGGTAGTTCCCACGATTAGGTTAACTTTTTTTAATATACCCTTCTCGTCGGTTACATAGTGGTGATATAATGTACCTCTAGGTGCCTCAACTACACCAACGCCTTCACTCGGCACCGATGTAGGTATTGTCCTTATTTTCTTACTCGTTATCTCTGGATCCTCTGCTAATTCCAAAAGTCTTTCAGCCGCGTACATCATTTCTATAACCCTTGCCCAGTGAGTGGCTAAAGTAGCATGCACCGGTTTTCCGCCAAGCGTGTCATACATCCTTTCGTATTCTGCTTGAGCAAGTGGCGTTGCCATTCCATCAGATGCATTGAGCCTGCCCAATGGCGCTGCCCTGTATATGCCGCTATCATTACCATCAACAAACCCCTTCCAGCCTTTTCCTTTAAGATATGGAAATTTAAGATATGTCCAGGGCTCCACGTGTTCTGAAAGGTGTTTGAGATAGTCCTTTGGTTTGAATTTGATGTATTCTTTTGCTTCCAGATCAGTTACTCTGATATCTCCATCATAAAAGTTCACCTTATTATTCTCATCTACAAGACCCATATAATGTGTCTTTATGTTATTGTAAATGTCGCTCTTAATCAGTTCGACGTAATCGCTATTCTTAAGAACTACATCCTCAAATACCTTAAGGGTGAGTTTTGCAAACTCTACAGATTCTTTGGCTATCTCTATTATTCTCTCCTGCTCCTTTTCGTTTAAACCCTTACTCATCCCTCCGGGCATGGCACATACAAGATGTATCGTTCTGCCGCCCAGCATTTCAGATACCTCATGTGAGATAGCTCGTTGTTTGATCACTTTCTTGCCCAGCTCCAGGCCTACCTTACCTATGACGCCAAGTATATTTCTTTCGGCAGGTGGTGCATCAGGTCCCATAACGAAATCTGGACCTCCCAATATATAGAAATGTGTAGTATGATCGCCGACATAGAAGGCGCTATAAATCAATTCTCTCAGCTTCTTAGCCGCGGAAGGTATTTCAACGCCATAAACCGCATCGGCCGCCTTTGCCGACGCCATATGGTGTGCCTCAGGACATACACCGCATATCCGTGTCGTTATTCGTGGCATCTCTTCAACCAGCCTTCCCACGCTGAATCTCTCAAAACCTCTCAATTCCGGAACAAGAAAGTATGCGTTGGCCACGTTGCCGTCATCATCCAGGAAGATTTCTATCTTTCCGTGTCCCTCAAGCCTTGTTATCGGATCGATCGTAATTCGCTTTGTCATCTTTGATAATCTTTCTCCTTAATGTTGAATGAGGTAAACCGAATCTGTAGAACGTTCCTATTGGATCAGGTATCTCATCGATTATCCTTTCTATTTCTTCTTCACTATCAGCATCTATCACAGAGGCTACCGCACTTAAAAGTTTTGCCCCCTGATCTTTTACTCCCGGTGGTGGACCGTAACAACCTCTACAGGGCATATTTGCTTTGAGACACTGCGCTCCACAACCTGACCTTGTTGCAGGGCCGCAACAGATGATACCCTGCTCAAGAAGACAAACCTCCCAGTCGGCCTCTATTTCGTGCGGCCTTACAAACTTCTTTATTTTTTTTTCTTCTTTCTTATGTTCACACTCTTCACATACAGTTTTTGAGAAAGCGCCAATTACCGAACCTTTTTCCGGTAGTTGACCGGACATAATAGCTTCGATAGCTCTCCATATCTGGTCTCCAACAGGAGGACAGCCAGGAATGTAATAATCTACTTCTACGGTTTGTCCCAATGTTTTAACTGTATCGTAGAAACTGGGAATGTTCAACGTACCTTCGTCTACTTTATATTCTGTCTGAGGCCGATGATTATTTGGATTATGTGTCGATGGTGTCTCCTTATACACATAATCAAATACCTCTTTTTTATTATTCAAATTGGAGAGACCGGGTATACAGCCTTCATGAGCACAGGAACCGAAGGCTACTAACACCTTTGATTTCCTTCTAAGCAGTTTTGCCATGTGTTCATTCTCGCTGCTCCTTATAGCTCCATTGAAGAGGCATACGTCTATAGACTTATCCTCCATTGCCTCCACATCTTTATGTTTGATGTCCATTGCTGCCGGCCAGAAGACGATATCAAAGGCTTCGTTTACCTTCAATATTTTCTCCTGTATTTCCAGAATTGCCATATCGCAGCCACCGCAGCTTGCCGCCCAGTTTATTGCCAGTTTAGGCTTCGACATTCCCTATCTCCTGTATTCTATTAATTGGCCACAGAGAAACATCAAAATGAGTAGAGAGTAGCGAGTAGATTGTAGAGAGAACTATTTCCATTTGTCAATTAGGGATGCCAACATTGCCCTTATCTCATTCAACTCTGACACACGTCGATTTATTACTTTCTGAGAAAATAACTTACTTAATCTTTTATATCTTCCTCTAGCCTCTCCTGCTGATCCTTTTGAAATTCTAAAGAAATTTTTTATCTCTTTGCCAGATTTACGTTCGTATCCTTCTTCCATATTTGCACAAATTGAGTCTAAGCATCTTAGTTGATTACCGGCTAAAGTTTTGCCTGCAAAATTCCTTTTGAGAATAGGTAAATCCTTTTCTAAAAAGTCTTTAAATAACTTCACAGCTTTTTGATATACCTTGAAGTCTTCTATACTTTTTATTTTTTTCCTTTCCATCTCTCTGCTTTCTACATTCTACTCTCTACTTTGTGATCACTCCTCTTTATTTTCTTATTTTTTCCTCTTTTTCATAAAACTATTGGCAGATCTCTTTCCAGTTCGAGAGGGCCTAGATTTCTTATAACTTCTGTCATATCATTTGCCTCATTAGCTATCTTATCACCTTCAGCCGCAGATGCCCATATAAGGCGTAATCTCTCTTTCTCAATGCCGAACTGTACTAACATTTTCTTAAGCAATACTACCCGGCGTAGACACTTAATATTTCCTTCTTGATAGTGGCATTCTCCGGGATGGCAACCGGATATCATAACACCATCTGCACCGGCACGGTATGATCTCATAATGAAGGTGGGATCAATTCTGCCAGTACACATCACTCGTATTATCCTGACATTGTGTGCATACTTTGTACGCGATGTTCCTGCCAGATCTGCCGCTGTATATGAACACCAGTTACATAAAAATGCCACTATCTTCGGTTCAAATTTTTCTGTATCCATCAGTTAGCTATTTATATTGACATAGTTACGTAATTGCTTAATATCAAGTAGAATTAGGTACCCTCCCTTTCGGGAGGATTCCAGTACTTCCTTTTCAGGAGGATTCCATTACTGGATTCCTTGCGAAAGCAAGGTTTTTCATGAATCTTTTGATATTATACTGCCATAATCCCATCTATTTCGGCGAGTATTTGTTCGTCTGTAAAGTGTGAACCCTTTATGGCACCTGCCGGACATGCAGCTACGCAGGTTCCGCAGCCCTTACATAACTCTTCAACCACCTCAGATACATTCTCTTCTGCCCTGAACTCGATTGCAGAATATGGACAGAGGTTATTACAAATCTTGCATCCTGAACATAGGTCTTTGTTTATAACAGCCGTTATTGCTTCAATCTCAACTTCACCCCTGGTTAATATTGAAAGTGCCCTTGCCGCTGCACCTGAACCCTGTGCAACTGTATCGGGTATATCCTTTGGTCCCTGGCAGCAACCTGCTATTAGTATCCCATCTGACATAGTTGCCATAGGGTCAAGTTTAGGATGTTTTTCGATAAAGAAACCGTCTGAGCCTCTTGAGAGTGAGAATAATTTTGATATTTGCTCCGCATCGCTCCTTGGTTCAATGCCGACGCTTAATACCACCATATCGACAGCAATTCTCCTGTTCAATCCCAAAAGTGTATCTTCACACTGTATGATGAGTTTACCTTTTTCTTCAGGAGATTCAGCAAAATCCGTAATCTCGGGAACCTTACCCCTTATGATATTGACTTTTTCCTTCTGTACCCTTTCGTAAAACTCCTCGTATCCCTTTCCAAAGGCACGCATATCAATATAAAACTCATACACTTCTGCATCTGTCTTCTCCTTGACAAGATGGGCAAACTTTAGAGAGTGCATACAGCATATTCGTGAGCAGTGTTTGTTATAATTTTCATCACGTGAACCAATGCAATGTAATATAGCCACAGACTCAGGCTTCCTTCTCGTGCCATAGGCAGATTCGCCGTGGCGAACATCCTTTAATAATATTTCGCCATTGGTGGGGCCTGCAGCATTGCTTAGCCGCTCAAATTCAAGGCTTGTTATGACATTGTCATATTTTTTGTAGCCATATTCCTTAGCACGTCTCGCGTCAAAGAGTTGATAACCTGTAGCGACTATAATATTACCCACATCAATCTCAAGAAATTCGTCCTTCATACTGTAATCAATGGCATTTGGCTCACAGACCTTTGCGCACTCATCACAGTCAGAACAACCGCCACAGGAAAGACATCGTTCCGCCTCTCGCATCGCTTCCTCATCACTAAATCCAAGCTCTACTTCTTTGAAACTGACAAGTCTTTGTGAATCTTCTATATGAGGCATTTCGACTCTCTTCTCCAATGGATACACCTCTTTCAATCTCTGAAGTTCTTCTTCGCTCACATAAGAATCTGTTATTGGTTCTAAAGACTCTTCCTCTTCTTTAAAGAGCTTTTCCCCATTTAAATATTTGTTGATAGAAGCAGCAGCCTTTCTACCTTGGGCCATTGCCTCTGTTACCGTACTCGGACCTGTGACAACATCCGCGCAGGCGAATATACCATCGATTTTGGTTGATAGTGATTTATCCTCAATAGATAGAGTATCCCATTTGGTAACCTCAATTCCCGCTTCCTTGGCAAATTCAGAATCAGGCCTTTGGCTTATTGCAGGTATCAGTACATCAAGAGATACTTTGAACTGTGAATCTGGTATGGGTACCGGACGTCTCCTACCGCTTGAATCCATTTCTCCCAGTTCCATCCTTATCAGCGTAAGGGACCTTAATCTACCGTTTTCAGTTGCTATTTTTTTAGGGGAAACGAGAAACTCAATTTTGATTCCCTCGTCCATAGCGGCCTTTACCTCTTCGGGATTGGCAGGCATCTCATTTCTTGAGCGACGATAAAAGATGGTGACATCTCGTGCCTGAGGCAGATTCGCCGTGGCGAACTTACCAAGTCTCTTTGCAGCCCTCGCTGCATCAATCGCGGTATTACCTCCACCTACGATTCCAACCTTTCCCCCTAATTCCCCTGCCCGCTCGGCCGCCTGTCGGACGGACAGGGCAGGCGGGAATGTTTCTTGATAGTTTACTTTCCTTAAGAAATCTATGCCGTGGATTATGCCATCGGAATCTTCTCCTTCCATTCCTAACTTCATACTCTTCTGTGCACCGGTGGCTATAAGTACTGCATCAAATTCACTCTTCAAATCAGATAACTTCTTATCTACTCCTATTTTTACACCTGTTTTTATTTTAACACCCAGCTTTTCTATATCGTTTATCTCTTTATCAAGAATATCCTTGGGCAATCTATAAGGGGGTATGCCGGAGCGTAACATACCACCCGGCTTCTGTGTGGATTCGAATATGGTTACATTATATCCATTAAGAGCAAGATCGTACGCTGCCGTAAGGCCGCTTGGACCAGAACCGATTATGGCTACGCTCTTATCTGTCCTTTTTATCTTTGGCGGGATATACTCATCTGCCCTGTCTGCTATGTATCGTTTAAGTGCCAGTATGGCAATCGGCTCATCAAGGGCACCTCTCTTGCACTCCTTCTCACATGGATGGTAACAGACTCTACCACATATACCTGGCAGGGGGTTAGTCTTCCTCATAAGAGCATATGCCTCTTTTAGTTTTCCCGCTCTTATGAGGGCTATGTAGCCCTGTACATCCATTTTTATGGGACAGGAGGTCTTACATGGTGGGGTTTCCTTCTTGTCTATGACGTATATATTCGGAACCGACTGTGCGAATGGCCTGTAAATGGCGTGCCTCTTAGACAGCCCCTCCTCGAATTCACTGGGAAGGTTAACTGGACATACCTTGAGACATTCTGCGCATGCAGTGCATTTCTCATTTACAAAACGTGACTTCTTTTTTACCTTAACCTTAAAATTGCCAACATAGCCCGATACATCTTCAACTTCGCTATAAGTCAACAATTCTATATTTTCATGCTGTCCCACTGAAACCATCTTTGGAGTTAGAATACATGCCGAACAATCTAAGGTAGGAAATGTTTTATCAAGCTTTGCCATATTCCCGCCAATAGAGGGTTCCTTTTCAACCAGATAAACCTTATTACCTGAATTTGCTATTTCCAGGGCTGCTTGTATTCCGGCTATACCGGCACCGACTATTAGAGTATTTGGATTAACCTTTACCTTTTTGGTCTTAAGTGGTTCGTGAAAGAAGACCCGGGCCACGGCAGCCTGAACGAGCGCCTTGGCTTTATTGGTTGCGGATACCCTGTCCTCGGTTACCCAGGAACAATGTTCCCTTATATTGGCCATCTGAAATTCGTATCTATTGACACCAGCCTGTTCGCAGGTGCGCCTGAAAGTTTCTTCATGCATTCGTGGTGAACAAGATGAAACGACGATTTTATTAAGATTCTGATCTTTTATATCCTGCTTTACTATTTCCTGGCCGGGATCAGAACACATAAACTTATAGTCCCGGGCAATTACGACACCCTTTAATGTCTTGGCATGTTCTACAACTGCTTCAACATCTACGACTTCGGAGATATTGTTTCCACAGTGGCACACATATACGCCAATTCTTATTTCACCGTTGTCCTTGTTCATTCAAACATCCTCCTGAACTTTCCATTAACGGGTGTAATGGATTTATCAATAGCCATCTCCTTGATGGTAAAACCTGCTGCCAATCCTATTGCCTGAGTGAAATAAATTATGGGCACCTTATAATTTCTCTTAAATATCCGGTTTATTTTAGTCTGATAGGAATCGAGGTTCATATTACACATTGGACAGGTGGTTACTATTGCGTCTGCCTCTTTTTCTACGGCACAATTTAGCAGTTTATCAACAAGTTCAAGGGCTGCCCTTTCGTCAGACGCGATGAGTGATGCACCACAACATTTGACCTTATAGGCGTAATCAACTACATCAGCACCTAGATGTCTTAAAAGTTCGTCGAGTGATGTGGGTGATTCATGATGGTCAAAGGTATTTTTTGGTCTTACGATTTGACATCCATAATACGGCGCCAGTCTTATGCCGCTAAGAGGTTTCTTTATTTTAGATCTTATCGCTTCATAACCGATATCGTTTACGAATACGTCCAGAAGGTGTCTGACACGTACTTTTCCACCGTAAGATAAATTTGCCGCATTCAGGCACCTCTCCACCTTTGTCTTTAGATCCTCATGCTCCTTAAGATACACCTCTGTCTTATTAAGAACCGCAAAGCATGCACTGCAAGGGGTAACTAAATCTTTTCCAACCCTCTCTGCCAATACCAGATTTCTCGCCGATATGGCAAATGACATTAATTCATTGACAGACATGTAGCTGGTAGCGCCGCAGCAGTTCCAATCTTCTAGTTCCTCAAGCTCCACATCCAATAACTCAACCACGCGTCTTGTTGAGATATCATACGGAGTTGACGTCGACTTGAGGCTACAGCCCGGAAAATAAGAATAACTCTTCACTTTTCACCTCCCAGGATATTGGCTTCATTTATGATAGCCTTAAGCTCTCTTAATCCGGTCTTCTTTATCCGGTGAGGAAATATAGGCATCCTGCCTCTCATGATAAGCTTTAGACCCAGCGATAACTTACCCAATAAGCCCAAGGGTTTTGTTTTCATATAAAGCCGCATTATGAGTTCTGTTTCATGGTTCCGACCATATCTATTTACTAGGTTAGCAAATATATTGGATAGAGTGGGGGAAGCAGTACCGCGCGCATATAGCCCGTAATTGATTGAAAGTCTCTTTAATATATACATGATATCCGTAAGTTTTATACCGCGGGGGCACCTGACGTGGCAGGAGTAACAGGAGACGCAATACCAGATGGTATTTGAAGACAGTACTTCCTTACGCATACCCGCCTTTGCCATGGCAAAGATCTTACGGGGTGAATGGTCCATCTTAAATACCATGGGGCAGGATGCCGAGCAGGTACCGCATTGTATACAATGTCTTATCTTCTCTCCACCTGGTATTGAAGATATCTCATCTAAAAACTTGGTATCTTCTTCTATTGAAGTTATCATAGTTTCCCTTTATAATTTTCTTTTTTGTTATTAAGGGAATATGTTAGATGATAATAATAAACTTGCTCAAAACCTTATAATATCATATTTGATAGAAAATTCAAAAGGTATCTACAATATGTGTAAACTTTGCAAAATAGAAGGTATTGCGGATGTTATTTTATGATAGGGTTACGCTTTCTTTTAAAATATCGAATCATAAATTATGCAAATTTTGTAAAATATGCAAAAATTTAAGGAAATTGGTGATTTTATGAGTATAATTTACGAAAATGTATTTCCTGTTGTTATTCATAAAAGTGGTTTATTTTTGTGAAAATAAGCAATTGATAGATTTTAAACGTAGGGAGGGATATTAAGAATGGATGTAAAAGAACTTATTAATAGGGCCGCAGAAGAAGAAGGCAAGTCTTATAAATTTTATATGGATGCAATAGATCTTACAAAAGATGCAGCGGCAAAGGTGTGGTTAAGAGAACTGGCCGGGGAAGAAATAAAACACAAGGACATGTTGCTAAATTTTGACACCTCTAAAATCACAAAATTTGAACCCGGTAAAATACAAGACCTTCACATTACAGAGTTCCTTGTAGACAAGGACGTCACGGATATAAGAGACTTTCAGGATGTATTGATTGTCGCTATGAAGAAGGAACAAAAGTCGTATAACTTTTATGTTAGTATGGCCCAATCTTCAGATAATGTAGATATGAGAAATTTATGCAGGATTTTGGCTCAGGAAGAATTAAAACACAAACACAAAATAGAGCTATGTTACGACGATATAATCTTTAAAGAGAATTAAATTACAAAATAGAACAAATATAACATTTTCTTAGGTACACTTAGTACAAATGGAATTTCCTGTGACATGTGTCATCCAGATGCCTCAAATACTCATCCTGAAACGTACCCCAAATTTCAGACACAAACCAAAAAGGCATCTCTTAAGGGATATGATAAACTGGTGTATTGAAAACCCACAAGAAGGGAAAAAACTCTCAGGTGATGACCCCAGGATGAAGGCTTTGGAGTCATATATGATTTCTATCCGTGCTGGTAAGGTCATTGAACCGGGAAAGCACTGATAAATTTCTACTTGCATTGTTGTTGTTTTGTATATCTTAAAGATTAGCTTATGAGAATCTATATTGGTACAGATCACGCAGGTTTTGAGTTAAAAGAGGAATTGAAAAAGTTCCTTGAGAATTCAGGCTATGAAGTAGAGGATATGGGGGCTTATGAATTTAGTGCAACTGATGACTATCCGGACTTTGTTTTTCCTGTTGCTAAAGCTGTTGGCGAGGATACTGAAAATAGAAGAGGAATTGTTCTCGGCGGAACCGGTATAGGCAATGGAATTTTAGCAAATAAAGTAAAAGGTATAAGGGCTGGAGTTGTTTATGATGAATACAGCGCTAAAATGTCGAGAGAACATAATGATGCAAATGTAATGACTTTGGGTGCTAGAGTACTGACTGTTGATAAGGCAAAAAAAGTGGTAAAACTCTGGCTTAATACGCCTTTTAGTAATGAAGAGAGGCATAAAAGAAGGATTGAAAAAATTAAGAAACTGGAAAATGATAATTTGTAAATTCCTTTATGCTTAAATTGGAAAATTAAAAATTGAAAAGAATTTGTACGATAAAATGGATATAATATTATACTGCACTTATACTTACAGAACAAATAAAAGCACTTTGAAGTTTCCTAACCTTTGTTAAAGCATGACGTAACATGCGAGAAGATGAAACCTCACATAACCAACTATTATACAGTGCTGTGGGGGAGATTGACAGATAAGTCTGTATGGGGAGTAGAGTATGGCTATTGTTACTATTATAATTATTGTAATAACGTAATCTTCGTCTAATACCAGATACCCCCAACTCGCCAACGGGGCCTTTTTGTCGCTCTGTCAAAGTATGATGGAAAAGAAAAAAGTTCTTCTGCAAGTGTTGTTATGTCAATTGGAAGAGGTCTTCTTTTCTCCTCGATCTGCATAAGCCGTTTTATGCGCTCCTCCGTATGGGGATGTGTGCGGAAGATTGATGGATTGGGCACCTTATACCCCGGCATAAATATCTTTCTAAAAAAACTACCGCTGTAATACTCTATCTTCTTTAATGCCTCGGCACAAGACCTGTCGGTTCTCCCGTAAGGCGGGCAGCATCTATGTCTGCATCAAATTCCCTGGTTCTTGAAAGGGCAAGCTGAAGCAGGCCGCTTATCATTGGGGCTGCTATAAGAAGCAGGATCGGTATCAGTGAGATAGAGGCAAATTCCAGGAGGACGAGGGGGCAGGTTGATTATCAAAAGAAATTGTCCTACCGTTGAGAATGCGTTGGTTAATCTGCTTATCATGTCGGCTGTTCCCATTACCTTCATATCGTTATTCCTGATGTGGCTTACTTCATGGGCAAGTATTCCTGTCAATTCCCGTAAATTAAGATGTCTCAGCATACCATCTGTAATTCCAATAGCCGCATCTTCACGGCTGCCAACGGCAAAGGCATTCATAATCTTGCTTGGCAGGTAATAAAGATGGGGGATGCTGTCAAGTTGAGCACGTATTGAAAGTTCGCTCAATATGTCATAAAGACGGCTTGCCTCATGATAGGCAAGCGACTTTCCATTGTACATCTTTAGGATAAGGTGAGGAGATATCCTTGGCATCAGAAAAATCAGGAAAATAAGGGTGAATGTCATAATGACAAAACCCAAAAAACCGAACAGCATAAAAGCCACGACACCAAGCAACAATATTATTCCCAAAAAGAGAAGAAAGGTGTGAACAAGGTTTATCAGTCTGTGCTTTATTATTTCTTCCTCTTTAATCATTACACTAATCCTATCCTGTTGAAATATTTTAAGGTAAGGCACTGAAATTAAATGACCCGCTTCAAGCCAAGTTGCGATTTCTTCAAAAAAACAATCTTCTGAATCCAGGTTAAATTATCAATCATTATAGATTTATCCTTCTATTTCATAAGGCCATGCGGCCATGCTTCCTTCCATAAATTTTGCATCTTTAAACCCGGCGTTTCTTAATATACGGTGAGCATTAGAAGCCCTCAATCCCACGCCGCAATATGTGACAATTTCCTTTGATTTGTCTAACTGATCCACTTTTGATCGAAGCTCGTTTAAGGGTATGTGAACGCAGTCTCTTATGTGGCCTCTATCATGTTCTGGTTTCGTACGAACATCCAGCAAGATGAAATCATCCTTCCTATCTATCTGTTCTTTGACCTCCATCGGAGATATACTTCTTGTTTTCCCCTCCAATTTATTGCGTAGGACGTTTGCGGCCGTAATAACGGGACCCATTGGAGACGAATAGGGCGGGGCGTATGACAAATCATATTTTGATAGTTGCTCAATAGTCGCCTTTCCTGTCATGGCAGAGGCAATAACATCAATCCGTTTATCAACTACACCATCTCCGACAATTTCAGCGCCAAGTAAAAGGCCACTTCTTTTTTCAGCTATCAACTTTACGATAATCCTTTTCGACCCGGGATAATAGTGTGCCTTATCATTGTAAGGAACGATTATAGACTCTGTTTCAAATCCGTTTTTGATAGCCTCTTTCTCCGATAGTCCAGTTTTGGCAACAGTCCAATCAAACACCTTAACAACAAACGTCCCCAAGATTCCCGGGAAGGTATCATTCCCACCGGTAATATTGATCCCTGCAACCCGGCCGTGTTTATTGGACGTAGTTGCCAGTGGGATCCAGACAGGTTTTCCTGTAATAAGATGCATTGTTTCCACGCAATCACCAACGGCATAGAGATCAGGGATATTTGTTTCCAACTTTTCGTTTACTTTAATTGCACCTGTTTGGCCAATCTCAATTCCAGCCTTATTTGCCAATTGAACGTTCGGCCTTATGCTCGTTGCCAGCAAGACAAATTCTGCAGGGACGGTCTGCTTCTTTGTAATCACGTTTGCTACATTGCCATCCGTATCGGCCTCAAATTTCCTTACCTCGTCTTCCCAAAGAACCTGAACACCTTTTGTCTTTATATAATTTTGAACTAGAAGTGCGATCTCCTTATCAAAATTAGAAAGAATCTGGTCACGGCGTATAATCATGCGGGTCTTGATTCCGTAAGAAATCAAACTTTCTGCCATCTCCAGGGCAATAAATCCGCCGCCAACAATTAAGGCATTTTTAACCCTTTTTTGCTGGATTAGAGATTTGATCTTAATTGCGCTTGGGATATTGTGCAACGTAAATATATGCCCGTATTGTACGCCTTTAAATTCTGGAATGTTCGGACTTGCTCCAACAGCCAGAACAAGCCGGTCATAAGACAGAGTAAGAATTTGATTTGTTTTTAGATTGGTGATTTCTACCTTCTTCGTTTCTGGATCAATTGACTCGGCACGGTGTTCAATTAGAACATCAATATTCAACATCTTCCTAAAAAAATCAGGTTCTCTTACAATGAGTGACTGGCTATCTTTAATCTTATCTGAAATGAAATAGGGTGTACCACAAGATGCATACGAAATTTCAGTTTCCTCCGTAACAAGTGTTATCTTTGCGTAAGGGTCTTCCCTCCTTGCCTTTGCGGCAGTCTTTGTCCCCGATGCCACAGCGCCAATTATGACTATACGTTTCGGTTCCATCTTACGTATTTATAGACAAATGAATTACGTTTTTTCTGTAGGGTGGATTAAGCGAAGCGAATCCACCAAATCAACAAATGCGTGATAAAAAGAAGGTGGATTCGCTTCGCTTAATCCACCCTACACGAATATATTTAATTTATAGGAATTTCAATGCTTCGACTTCGCTCAGCATGACGTCATTCCGAGCGGAGACGAGGAATCATTGTTGCCGAATGCCTAATTAGTTTCTGTTGCGGAAAGCTCCGACTATTTGTAGGAGCGGCTTCTAGCCGTGAAATATCGCAGCAAGATGCTGCTCTTACGGGAGAAAATGACTTTCCGCAACAGAAACTAATTAGTTCGGAAAAAGTTTTGATTATCACAAACACGTTAATGATTACGATCGATATAGCCCTTTACAAAATCTGCCATTGTCGGATCATCGCACTGGAAACCCATATCATGTGCTTTTTGAAGCGTCTCTTCTCCCGACCAACCCGACTCAACTGCAATATGCATCATAGAAAAGGCTCCCGCCCGTTTACCTTTTTGGCAATGAACCAGAACAGGGGATGGGAGTTGTTTAAGGACCTGGCGGAATTGATCAACTTGTTCCGCCTTCATGCTCTTTGATGGGATGGGAATGTGCACGTACTCTATTCCAAGAGCCTTGGCTTTCTTGCCTTCTTCGTCAGGAGACATGGGCTGTTCGCTCTCACCATCAACACGTAAATTGACAATACTCTTCAAGCCCTTATTCACCAGTTGACTGAGCTCTTCCTCTGAAGGCTGTGCTCCGATGGTAATGCTTTCGCTAATTTGCATTTCATTTTCCATTTTACTTTCTCTCCATATTATCGTGATTTTTTTAGATTTCCGGGCAAGAATAGTAGTAAATAATCTACTATCAAGCAAGTTCTTTATTACGCAGGTTATAATATAAATAGTTTTTGTTATACTTTTTTATTGATACTAATAAATTGAGCGATTTTGTAGCCGCAACATTGAGGTCGGGTTGGCATTATCTTTATTTGATTGGCTAAGCGTTTCGATTCTGTCTCTCTCCTCCCACAAACTATTCAGTAAATCTCCCATCATCCTTTGACACGGATAGTTTATGGATATTTTTTTCAAGCCATCCAATTTTCATTGTTTCTCGCACGTCAAATGCCGGTACATACGGCTTGATATCCAAAAGTGGAGTTCCATCAACAATGTCTACTTCTTGAATTTGAAGTATGGTTTCTTCAATCCCAATAAGACGCACTATAGAGATGCCGATTGGGTTTGGTCTACTCGGAGCTCGTGTTGAAAAGACACCACGGTTTTCGTTATCCAAATATGGCTTCACCTTTAAGGATGATTTCTTGGCTAAATCAAAATGGTATACTAAAATTATGTGAGAAAAGTCTTCAACATCTTTTAATCCTTCTGCAAATTCCGGAAAGACTTCAACTGTCCCCCCGATGCCTTTGGCAGTTGCATGCTGTATTGGTGTTCCCTTTGGTTCTTTGAATTGAGAATGAATAACGCCTATTGGCGTATACTTTATTTCATTCATAATTGCTTTTTAAACTCAAGAAAGTATTCATACGGAAGTAACTCATCATTTTGCTTTAAATTTATAAATCCAGCATTTGTTGTTATCGAAATCATCTTTTCTAAGGATATTTTAATATCTTCTGGCGGTCCTTCTGGCAACTTGCCTTCTTTGAACTCTATTAGAACCAGCCTTGAATCATTTTTCATCTGAGAAAAGACAGCTTTCAACCAATCTCCTTTGTTTTTTACATGATGGAGAACATCGCAGATAAAAACCAAATCGACACCTTCAGGGATATTTGGGTTATCAGGAGTTGACAAGATCACTTCAATATTTTGGATTTTGCTTGAAACAGCTTTATGATGTATATGACGTATCATCTCTGGTTCAATATCAATAGCGTAAACCTTTCCCTTGGGCAGCTCCTTAGAGAGTCGAAATGTGAAATACCCGGAACCCGCGCCAACATCCGCTATCTTCTCCGTACCTTTAAGCGATAGCTCCCTGATCACGGCATCAGGTTTCTGCCAAATTTCCCGGTCTTTCCTCTCAAGAAATTCAATATACTTCTGTACTTCCTTGAATGGTTTTAGCTCGTGAAGATTAATTCCCTGCTTTCGAAGAGGGCATTCGATAGATGGCAGTTGCGAAGCATGGTCAATTCCTTCTTTTTCCGTGGACTTTGCCTTGCATTCTTTATTATCCAGAAAATTTGATAATAGTAAGACACTGATAAATAAAATAAAAATAAATTTTGACGTTTTCACCATTATTACAATAACCTTATAATTTGCTCTTGCTGAAAGCGTGAACCATCGTGAGTTCTCAATAAGTTGAGGAAGACTTTTAAATTATTAACCACCCCATTTCCCCTCCTTCGCAAGGAGGGGATTAAGGGGAGGTCTTCCTCAACTTATTGAGAACTTGTGATCCATCTATTCTTCAATTTCAAATGGATCATCTATAGTCGATCCATTATAGTTAAATAACCTTTTTGCAAGTTAATAGGGACAAATATGAATCTGTATAATACCGGTAGTTAAGGAATGTTTTCAACTCAAGTACAAAAGATAGTTAAAAAATATCTGTTTCAGACAGGCACAGATAGTGTTGGGAAAATAGATTCTATAATCCTTTGATGTTTGTCAATTAGCTGGTAAGTGTTCTTTTCTACCTCTTCGCAAGATACAGACAGTCTGGCTACACCGCTTTCCATAGCGGCCCCGGCTACTGCCGCTGCAACTTTTGGCCCTACCTCTCGTTCGTTAGCTCTGGGTAGTATATAGTTTTCATTCAAACCCTTTACCTCTGCCAGTTGTGTAAGGGCATCGACCGCTGCCAGGACCATCTGGTCGTTTATGTTTCTTGCCCTAACGTCTAATGCACCTCTGAATGTCCCGGGGAAGCCCAGGACATTATTAATCTGGTTGGCAAAATCACTCCTGCCTGTAGCCACAATCCTTGCCCCACCGGCCTTTGCCTCCTCAGGCAGTATCTCAGGAACAGGGTTGGCAAGACTGAAAACAATGGCATCTCCGGCCATTCGCTTGATAGCATCTCTCTTTATCCATGGACCGGTTTTTGTGGCAGTAATAAGGACGTCTGCACCTTTCAATGCCTCATTCAGACCACCCGTTATTCTTGACGGGTTGGTTTCCCGGGCTATTTCCTCTGTCCACCGGTTCATACTTTCTTTACGGCCTTCATAGATGATACCTCCAGTGTTGAAGACCACCATGTTCTCTCCCTTTACTCCTCCTTTCATGAGAAAACGAAAGATAGCCATACCACCAGCTCCAGTACCTCCCAGGGTCACCTTCACATCTTTTAGTCTCTTTCCAACTACTTTCAAGGCATTGATAAGTCCAGCCAGGACTACCAATCCAGTACCATGATGGTCATCATGCCAAAAAGGAATATCCAGGGATTGTTGAAGCCTATCTGTAATCTGAAAACATTTGGGCTTACTGACATCTTCAAGATTGATTCCACCAAAGGAGGGTTCCAAAACCTCTACTATTTCGGCTAATCTATCAGGGTCTTTGGTCTTGAGGCAAAGAGCTACAGCATCCACTCCCCCAAAAAGTTTAAAGAGCAGGGACTTCCCCTCCATTACCGGCATGGCTGCCTCAGGTCCAATGTCGCCTAATCCCAACACCCTTGTGCCATCGGTTACGATTGCTACAGTATTTCCCCTGTTAGTGTATTCAAAGACAGTGTCCTTATCCTTACGGACCCGGCTCGAAACGGCGGCCACTCCAGGAGTATAGTATATGGCAAGATCCCCATATTCCTTGAAGGGAACTTTGCTCACCACCTGAATCTTTCCCCTGTAACGATGGTGGATATCTAATGCCTTTTTATAGAGTTCTTTTGTAGTCATATTAACACTTCCTTTTTCTCATTTTTTTAATTGTTCATAATGTCTTTGTTCTGCATCTGACAATACATCAAACTAAGCTTTGCTGCCTTATCTTCAAGTTGTGTTGCTATCTTCTCATACAAGTCACTTGTCTTAAGTTCTTCAACATTTCGTTTCTTCTGCAATGCTTAATCTCTTAAATAAGGTTGCCAGTAACGTTCTATATCTTTTTTAATAACATTTATAACGTCAACCTGTTTAACAGGATTAAAAAGGTGGTCATATCTATTTTGTGTCTTGAGATACTCTTCGACTGGTTTGAATTTCGGAATGATGGTGTGTTCTACTTCTCCATATACAGCTTCTTTTAATGGCCAGATACCTGTCTGTACCGCAAGCCTTGCAACGTTTACTGACTTTGAGGCGCCAAAGGACCATCCAGGTGGACAAGGGGATAAGGTAATAAAAAGTTTTGGCCCTTCAAATTTGGATGCTTTTCTGAATTTATTTGATAGGTCAAGAGGGTGTGACGGAGAAATTGTTGCCATATAAGGTGGCTTATGCGCCCTCCATATCTCAAACAAATCCTTCTTCTTCTGAATTGTTCCCTCCGGATTTGCCTTACCAGGGAGTGAAGTGTTCGTCTTTGAACCAAATGGTGTAGCGCTTGACATCTGAAAACCAGTGTTAGAGTAAGCTTCATTATCATAACAAAAATAATAGAAATCTAATCCTCTATATATTGCTGCTGATGTTGATTGCAGTCCAATATCATTGGCTGTACCATCACCCGTAAGGACTATTACTTTCAAATCATCTTTTTCTTTTAATTTTCCTTTTTTGATAAGTACATCAAGCGCATCCCTTATGCCCTGCGCACCAGCGGGTGCACAAGCCATGGCAGTATAAATCCATGACGAACCAAATGGATTGTAGGGATAAACTGAAAGCAGTGTAAAACACCCGGCAGCGTTGACGATAACGACATTCTTCCCTAAGACCTTGTGTGCTAACCTTAAAGCTAATAGGCCACCACAGCCAGCACATAGAGCCGTTCCTGGAGAAATATACTCATCTCTTGAAATATCCTTAAACCTTTTGTAAGCTTTATTCTTCATTGTTAAAAATCCCCCTTAATCCCCCCGCTTCTTGCTTTCGCAAGAAAGCTGCGGGGGCAAAGGGGGATATAGGGCATAGGTGGTTAGGTTAAGAATGAAACCTAAACGATTCGGTTCAATCTAAAAGATTGAACCTGCAATAAAAAGAATCTGTAGCGGAGGCCTTCAGGCCTCCACACACCACGGGATTAAACCCAATTTAAACATTCATATAACCATCTTTGCTATCCATACCATGGACATGGAAACCTAAAGGTTTCCGCTACGGGAACTGGTTTTGCCACTATTTCACCCTGTGGAATAGGACAAATTGAATTTATTCCACAGGGTTGAAATCATTGACCTTACAATAACGATCAGGCTCTAACCCTATTAAAAAAGTATTCTTAACCTAACACCTATGGGATAGAGGGGGGTTTATTTTTGAGACACAAAAACTGGTTTTACCCTTCCAGATTTTCTTGAAGCTTTTCCTGCGATATTTAAGAAATTGTTTATTTGTTGCAAATCATGTTCTGTATAGAGAAGTTGTGTCTCAGGAACAGTACCAGTCTCTAAACTTTTTTTCATCTCTTCAATAATGTAGTCAAATTCAGCAAGACTGATGTCTTTACCCCCTAGTCCACCTATAAAAGATAGTATTGCTTCTGGTCGATTAGGCTCATGATAGAGTGCTGAAGAAACATCATTAAAAAGTATCCCACCTGAACCAGGGCTGATATTCTGGTCTATAACAGCCACAGCTTTTTTGCCATTTAAAAGTGTCCTGAGCTCTGCACGAGGGAAAGGTCTTATAAGTCTTAATCTTATAAGACCTACCCTTAACCCTTTTTCTCTAAAGTTATTTATTGCCGCCTTACCCTTTATAGCAAAGGAGTTGCTCATTACTACAACATAGTCCGCATCGTCCATCTTAAAAGCCTCAATAGCATAATAAGATCTACCAAATATTCTCTTAAAATCATTTGCAACTTCATTATGAACCTTTATAGCATTTAACGCGGCCAAATGCATTTGATACTTGAAATATGAATAGATGCTTCCTCCAAGGACAGATACACCTTGTGCTATTGGCTTTGATGCCTTGAAACAAGCATGTTTTGGATGATATTCGGGTAGGAATTCTCTTACTTTTTTCTTATCAGGTATCTCCACGGGTTCTCTTGTAAATGAGAGATAAAATCCATCCATATTAATCAATACCGGCAAGAGGACCCTCTCGTCTTCAGATATCTTGTATGCCATCAAGATGGTATCCAGAATCTCCTGGCAAGTCTCTGCATGTATCTGTATTAAGCCCGAATCTCTAGTAGAAAGTACGTCATTGTGATCTGGTTCAAGCGTGATAGGAGCAGACAGGCCTCTTGATACATTAATGAGAACTAAAGGCACACGCCACCCTGTTATATTGTATAGCATTTCATAACCGTACAATAAACCTTGACTTGATGTTGCTGAAAACACTCTAGCTCCCGTGGCAGCCGCAGTACCCGCTGCAGTAATCATTGAATGCTCAGAATCCATATTAGTAAATTTAGTGTCCATTACACCATCATTTATCCATTTCGAAATAACCTCTATTATTTCCGTCTGTGGTGTAATTGGGAAGGCGGGTACATAATCTACCTCTGATAACCTTGCTCCCCACGCTACTGCATAATTTCCGGTCAACATTTCCCTTACCATGCCCTTACCTCACGTTCTTTTGAAATAATCTTCTTCGGACATTCATAAAAGCAAGTAAGGCAACCCTTACAGTTTTCATAATTAATCTGTGGATACTCTGATTCATCAATAGAGATGCAACTATGCGGGCAGGAAACAAAACACGTATAGCACCTCGAACACTTTTCATAATTAATGACAGGTTTGAATAAGCGCCAATTGCCTGTCTTCTTTAAGATTGTATTACCCCTGGCATAGATACTGGGTGAACCAAGGCATGGATTAGCATATTCTAATTTTACAACTTTACTTTTCTCATCTTCTTTTAAAGGTTTGCGAGGACGAGGATGAATATCCGGCATGCTATCAAAGCATGTAATTGCAGCCTGGACATTTTGTTTTATATTTTCTTTTTTAAGATCTATAGAAGTTAATTCTTTAATTACGGCTTCTTTTAAAGATTCTTTTGTAATCATTCCGGTTAATTTACATGCTGAAGCCGCTGCTACACTGCTGAGGACAGGCTTTCTTATAATCTTTAAAACTATATCAGTTATATCAAGGGTAATAATTTCGCCCTTTATTCCGTAAGTTTCCCGAACGTGAGAAGCAGGATAGTGAGTATTGACCAGTGTTATCGTTCCTTTCCATGTACCGTGAAATACATTTGCTATACGGTCGCTCAGTAATGTTTCATCTGCTATAATATTTATATCCGGATTGACTATAATACCTCTTTCGAGTATCGGATCTTTTGATAACCTCGTAAATGCCATTATTGGCGCACCCCTTCTCTCTGCACCATAAACAGAGAAATCCTGGGCAAAATATCCCTCAATGAATGAAGCTGTACCAACTATCCTGCTTGCAGTCTTCATCCCTTGGCCACCTCTGCCGTGAAACCTTACTCCTTTAATTATTTCATTTCTACTATACTTCATTCTGATTCTCTCTAAGATAAATCTGCAAGGACCAATTGGTTCTGTTCTTCAGAAGGAGCTTTGCCATGCCAATCAGCTATCTTCTCCATAAAAGATACACCTTTACCTTTAATTGTGTTGGCAACGATTTATAATTGTTTATTATTTGCTAATATTTAGATGTTGCTGTATTTTATATTAATTTTATACGCAACTTTCTTGCGAGTCAATGCGATAATAAACAACACAAATATACCCAATAGAAAATTTTTTTCAAATGGAGCAGATTTTTGAGCAAGCGAGTGTCACAATTACATTTGAAACTTTTTATAAATGTGAATAGAAAATATAAATGATTGAGATATATAAGAAGCTACCCGGTACTAACTGTGGTAAATGTGGCGAGCCCACATGTATGGCTTTTGCGCTTAAGGTAAAAAATGCCCAACGGAAGATATCAGATTGTCCTTATGTTACTGAAGCAGATGAAGGGCCGCTTTCTCAGAAACCCATTACCACAATGGATGACAATTACGAACGTGTGAGCAACAAGTTAGAAGAAGAGGTAAGAAATATAAACTTAAAGGAGGCGGCTATTGCGATTGGGGGGGATTATGAGATCAAAAATGGAGAAGAAATTGTAAGACTTAAAATGATGAATAAAACTTACGAGATACGCAAAGAGGGGCTATTCGAAAATGATAAATATTGTCACAATTCGTGGTCTAAAATCATAGTCTATGATTATGTTTGCAGAAAGGGGACAAGGCCATTAACAGGGGATTGGGTTACCTTGGGTCACTTTCCTGATACCGCCTCTCATGTAAAGGCATTTCAAAGTAAGGCAGAAGATAAGGTAGCGGAAATATTCAATAAAAATATAGATGATCTGAAGTTGCGTTGCAAAGAACTGGGAGGGATTCAAGAACGCGGTAAGGTAAAGGCCGATTATGTTTGTCATTTTGATCTTTTGCCAAGGATACCTCTATATTTATGCTTTTGGGAGGCGGACGAAGAGTTTCAGGCCAGTTGCAAGCTGTTTTTGGATAGTAGCGCAGATGCCTACATAGATATAGAATACCTTGCCTATCTTGTGGAAAGATTTGTAGAATTATTCGTTAAATAGATAATGACGAATACTATTCTCTTGAACTTGATGAGAAAATGGAGTAATTTGGTGTAAGTTTTGATACAATGATAAATGATACAAGATGCTTACACAAAAGTTCTTATCAGAAAGTTATTTCCGTGTATACAAAAATCTATGTTTTGAGTGGACCCCGTTGGAATTTCCCGCCCGTAACGGTCGGTCGGGTGCATGGTGCATTCCTACGGGGTAAAATTTGAATTTTCGGGAAAGGTAAAAAAAATGCGTGGAATTGGCGTAACACTCTGGCAAATGGCCGTTCAAGGCGGGCCTGTAATGATACCAATTGCTATTCTTTCTATATTTGTTGTAGCCCTTGGTGTTTATTGCTCTTTTGCAGTTAGGATAAATGCCATTGCACCTAAGAACTTTATTTTGGATGTAATAAGAGATGTAAAGTTGGGAAAAATTCGAAATGCGATAAATATGTGCCAAAGTTCAGTGCCATACATGGGTGGGGTATTGCTGTCAGGTCTGCTTAAGGCAGATAGTTACATGAATCCCAAAAATCAGGGTGATTCCAAAAAAGTTGATATTACTTTTTATATTACGGGATTTTCCGGTATTCGGGAAATTGTTGAAGCGGAAGGTTCAAGGCTAGCGTCAAGATTAAGGCAAAGGGTTGCATGGTTTTCCCATGTCGGAATAATTGCACCGATGTTTGGTTTACTTGGTACTGTCTTTGGGATGATTCGTGCATTCAGTTCCATTGCCTATAAGGTAGAATTCGGGAAACCATTGCTTCTTGCATCTGCTATCTCAGAAGCCATGGTTACAACAGCGGGAGGCTTGACTGTGGGCATTTTTTCCATGATTCTATTTTTCTATTTTCATTCTAAGACAAATAATATAATTTATGAAATGGAAGCAGGTTCAGAGGGAGTAGTGGATGCTATTAATGTAGCTATGAGCAACTTGAATCCTGCTGCACAAACTGCTCCTTCAAAAAAGGATGACAGGCCATGAATTTTAGACAACAGGAAGACCAGAATGGTGGAGGATTTCCTCTTGCTCCAATGGTTGATATCCTCTTTCTTCTCCTCATTTTTTTTATCGTAACTTATGCATATCAACAGATGGAACGTGATATGTCAATAGCTCTTCCTGTCTCTCAAGAGTCAGCGCCTCTTGAGCAGACAACACGCGATATCATCATAAACATTACAAGAGATGGAGATGTTTTTGTAAATAGACGTCAGGTTCCTATGAACCAGCTTAGGGAATTGCTCAAACAAGCCAGTGAGGTGCTTGATGTAAATTCCGTCCTTATACGTGCAGATAAAAAGACATTTCACGAGTACGTAGTGAACGTCCTTGATGTATGCGCAGGATTGAATATTAAAAAAGTATCCTTTGTTACCATAGAAGAAGAGCCTGTTTAATAAATTAGCTCCCTTCGGTCGCTAATTTAGACTGTTTTGCTCCGCAAAACGAAATCTATAGAAAATGGGTCACCCGTTTGTGTGTGGTGGGCGACAAATATAATGGTGGGAAAACATGCCTAATCATTAATTATTAGTCTTTAGTAAAAACGGTTTAACCATTTTCGGCAAAAAAATTAGTAAGCGAGATGCGGTATTGCCAAAACCCTTAACCTCTTAGTAACCAACTAGTAACAGACAGCTTAGTAACCATTAGTAACTTACCTAATTTGAGCGATTTTCATACTACAATCACAATAAATAGTGAAGTTATTCTATTTTATCCACATGCTGAAAAATAGTACGAAAGATCCACACCCCAGTATCATTCCCAAAGTAGATAAGAACAAAGCTCGGCTGTCTGCAATCTTATTAGTAGTATTATTTTTTCACATGGGACTAGTTCGTGCGGAAAATGAGGATAATTCCGCAACCCTCCAGTTTGATTTTGCAAATGGTTTGTACGCCAGAGAGATGTTTAAGCTTGCAGTAATTGAATATAATGAATTTATTACTCGATTTCCTGATGATCCAAGGTTGGGGACTGCGATTTTCTACCTTGGCGAATCATACCTGAAGGAGGAAAGAGTTGCAGAAGCCGTAGAAGCCTTTGACAAATACCTCACGCTATTTCCAGATGGAGAACGGGCAGCTTTGATATATTATAGAAAAGGAGGAATGGAATTTTCAGAATCAAACTTTAATGCATCTGCAGAGTTTTTTACAAAGGCCCTTGCTACTAAAACAGGCGATGATTTATCTACTAAAATACGTTATTACCTGGGTAAGTCTTGCATGGAAATAAAAAAATATGAGAGAGCCATAGATGCCTTAAGTGACATTTCTGACAGAACATCACCCCTTTATCCAGCATCATTACTTGATCTTGCAACTGCTTATGAGAAGCTGAATCAATTACCCAAATCAATAAATCCACTAAGAATCTTCATTAAGGAATTTCCTGACAGTGAAATTGTTCCATCTGTACGGCTTAGACTGTCAATAAATATGATAACACTAGAAAAATATGAAGATGCCATTCCAGAATTGCAGGCAATTCTGGACAATCCATCCACAAGTGAAACAAGAGAAAAGGCGTACTATCAGTTATGTTGGTGCTACTCTGATATGAAAGAATTTGAAAAGGTCTTATCTACGGCTAGTGAATTTATAGGACTGTTTCCTGAAAGTGACTACATAACGGAAGTAATCTTTCTACAGGCAGGAGCAAGTTTCGAAACCAAGAACTATAAGGACTCCCTTGTATTTTACAAAAAGGTGATTGATAGGAACGATTCCGAGAAATGTAGTGCGGAGAGTTATTACAGAGCAGGTGTAATCTCAGCAATGGAAGGTAATTATACTGATTCGGTTGAATATTTTGAGACCTTTGTCGAGAGATACAAGGCACACAAAATGACAAATTACGCCCATGTCAAACTGGGAGAAATTTATGAGAAATTAAAGGATTACAATACTGCCATAAAGCACTACATTGCCTATACGGAAGTACTTTCTGATGGAGAATATACAGAATACTCAACGTTTCATCTGGCATTATGTTATTTTTATCTCGGAAAATACGAATCTATGGCTTCAACATTTACGGAATTTGCAGAAAGGTTTCCTGAATCGTTACGACTTGGCGAGGCGCTGTATTACCTTGGATGGGATTTTCAGAGAAATGATGATTTTGAAAATGCTATCCTTTATTTTGAAAAGGCGTTCTCAAACAGCAAAAATTTAGAGACTTCATTGATTGAGGACATTAGCTACCGGCTTGCCATTTGTTACTATGCAACAGAGAAATTTGATAAGGCAGCAAATGGACTATATGAGATAATCGAAAACAAAATGCAGAAAACAATCCCGGAAAATATATTACTCTGGCTTGGACAGTACATGGCTGACAATTATGAGCATGATAAGGCTATTAACACATACAATACATTGCTCGTTGAAAATCAGGATTCGGAATGGACTGAACGCTGTCTTTATCGTCTGGGAGAGTGGTATGCAAAGCTTAACAAGTGGGAAGAAAGCATTACACAATATAAACGATTGATACAAACCTTTCCGGAAACAGAACTAATATCTTTTGCCAGACTTGGAATAGCAGAAGCAAATAGGAATCTGGGAAAACTGGAAGAGGCGAAGCAATTATATGAGGAACTTGCTAAAGATAAAGTAACTATGGTTAGTGCTCGTGCTAATATGGGTGTAGGGAATATATATCGAACAACCGGCAGGTATGAAGATGCAGTACGTGCATTTATGTACGTTGCCATTCTTTTTGATGATGCTGATTTATGTTCTAGAGCTTTAAAGGAAACCAGTGAATGCTGGTTATTACTTAATGATAAAGGCAAGGCTGTTAAAGTTCTTGAAGAACTAATCGGTCGTTATCCTGACGGCCCCCTTATAGAAGATGCAAGAAAAAAACTAAGGGAAATAAAGTGATAAGCATTTTTGCCAGACATTCAAGAAATTATTCTTTGATTATTGGGTCAATTACCATTTCTTTATTACTCCATTTTGTTGTGTTTCTCTTTCTCAGTAATGTAAAGACTTTAGATTTAAGAGCGTTTGAAGAGAAGATGCATGCGCGTTTTGAAATAGAAACAGTATCGCAGAAACGAGTAGAATTAGAACGTATGTACAGGGAATATGATTCACCTGAAGAGGTGTCTGTTTTAAAAGAATCTCCTGAGCAGATGTTAAAAGATATACCACACACAGAGCTGGAGGCTAAGGCGCCTGAAATGGAAAAAGATTTTGCTCCAAAGTTTGAAATGTCTACAAGCGATGAAGTAAAAAGTCAGCTCCAGAAAGACATGCTTGAGCAAGCCGGACGTCTGTCCGACGAAGACACTAAACTCTTTAAGGAGGTAGATGAAGAAACCTTTAGGGGAGATGAGATAGACCAGGTAAAAATTTCTGAAGGAAGAAAAATTGCGATCAAGGAACTCAATATCTTTCCGGATCATCGCAACTTGTCAGAGATGGATATCTCGGGTGTTAACAAAAGTTTCATTAGCAAAAGGCCCCGAAGAACAGAAAAGATAGATATAGCATCGGTTCTCGTAGGCAAACTGACTCCTGAAACGGTTGATGCTAAAATACCGAAGATAGGCATTGAACACGATATTGATACCAGGGGGATAGGAGCAGAATCTACGACCATACAAAAAGATAAATATAAAGACCTCTCCACAGAGGTAGAAGTAAGATTTACTACTTTCAGTTATCCAGGGAAGGAGGAAGGATACTTTAAAATAACGATTACTCCAAAAGAAGATTCAAGTCTTCCGCTTATTCCAAAGGATGTTCTTTTTGTAATAGATGTGTCAGGCAGTATAGGTGATGATGATATTGAAGATGTGAAGGATACAATATCAAATTGTTTAGGGATGTTTAATAAAGATGATCGTTTTAACGTAATAGTCTTTAGCGCTACAAGCAAGCAATTATTCACTAACTTTCAGGGACTTAATAAAGGTAAAATTAATGCTGCAGTTTCCTTTATTAACTTTGTCAACCTTACTACGGAAAACTATTTAACAGATGTTTACGGTGTACTGACTAAAATGGTAAGAACTATTCCCAGATCAGAGCGGCCTTGTAATATCTTTTTTATAAGTGACGGTAAGCCAACCACGGGAATAACGGATATTCGAACTATTGTAGAAGATTTAGCCTTGGTACGTTATCCAAACATATCGATTTTTCCTGCGGATATAGGAGGCGGTGGAAATATATACTTCCTTGATTTTCTGGCATTCGAAAGTCGAGGGATTTCATGGGCTGAAAGTGATGTTGAGTCAAAGAAGACAACATTAGAGGACTTTATTTGGGATTATAAAGACCCTATACTCCTGAACCTTAATGTAAACTATTGTAATCTTGATGAGGGAGAAATCTATCCAAAGATTTTGCCCAATCTTTATAAAGGACAGGAAATCGAGATTTATGGAGTTTGCAAAGTGAACGAAGAAGTAGCATTAAGGATAGTAGGTAATACTGGTGGCCAGACGAGAGAACTTTTTATCACAAAAACCATACCAGAACAAGGAAATGGCGGGCCGGAAATTGCTCAAGAATGGGCCAGACGTAAGGTGCATTATTTGGTTACTCAAATTGCTAAGAAGGGGCGCAAAGAAGAATTGATAATGGAGATTGAAAAATTGCGGAATGAGTATTCAATCGATAATATACCCTACAAAGTAATATACGGTAAATACTGGTTTGTAAAAATATTCAAATGGTGGTAATACTGCTAAGGAGAATTGGTCTAGGAGTATAAAGAATTAGGGTTTTGCTTGTGTATTAGTGGAATACAAGAAATGAATCCAGAAACCGAAATTTACAAATATTCTATCATTTCCTTATTAAGTCATTCCAATTGTAAACTCCGTTAGATAACCTTTCACGTAATCTGTTGGCTATAAAGCGAATTTATGAAAAACGAGAATGAAAGAAACATTTTTGCATGGTGTATGTATGATTGGGCTAATTCTGCATTTGCAACGACGGTTATAGCAGCTCTTTTACCAATATACTTTGCCGCAGTTATTGTTCCATCAGACGGCTGGGTTTTTAGATTTTCAGGTTTTGAAATAGTTACCAATGCCGCCACCTTATGGGGATTTCTATCAGGAGCTACGGCCATCTTTGTATTCATAACAGCTCCTACACTGGGTGCAATTGCTGATCTTTCAGGGACAAAAAAGAGGTTTTTGATGGTCTTTTGCTTTGGAGGGAGCTTGTTCACCACACTCTTATATTTCTGCCATAGTGGGGATGTGTGGACGACTATGATATTGTTCTTCGTTGCTAATGCATGTTTTACCAGCGCAAATATCTTTTATGATGCATTTCTACCCCTGATCACTTCCAGGAAGGAGATTGATCTGGTCTCAGGCAAGGGTTACGCCTATGGATATCT
Source organism: Candidatus Scalinduaceae bacterium (assembly GCA_046757465.1). Taxonomy (GTDB): domain Bacteria; phylum Planctomycetota; class Brocadiia; order Brocadiales; family Scalinduaceae; genus Scalindua_A. The sequence goes on from JBHHYH010000013.1 coordinate 44,481, forward strand.
TGGTGGTGGCATACAGTTTTTAATATGCATAGCCTTGATAGTGATACACGATAAGATTGGCATAAGCAAAATGCACGCCTTAAGGATAAGTTTACTATTCACCGGGATCTGGTGGGCTGGGTTTGCGACAATTACCTTTATCTGGCTACGTGAGCACAAGATTGGTAAGGCATCTCCAGGATTATGCGAAGGCAAAAATACTTTATGGAATTATTTACAGGCCGGTATTATACAAACATGGCATACAACTTTAAGTGTCAGGAAACATAGAAGCCTGGCCTTTTTTCTGGTAGCGTTTATGTTTTACAATGATGGTATTCAGACAGTTATCAGGATGGCCGTTATCTTCGGCAAGGATGAGCTAAGACTTAAAAACGAAACCCTTATGGGTACTCTTTTGTTAGTACAATTTATAGGAATAGGAGGTGCATTGTTATTCGGACGGATTGCCAAGGCCTTCGGCACAAAGAAAATACTGATACTTGTCCTGTTTCTCTGGCTGGCAATCCTGTGTTATGCCTATAGCATAACCAGCTCTCTTGATTTTTGGATATTGGGGATGGCAGTAGGCTTAGTCCTTGGTGGTTCTCAAGCCATAAGCAGGTCCTTGTATGGCGTAATGATTCCCGTAAATGAATCGGCTAAATTCTTTGGTTTTTACTCAGTGTTTGAAAAATTCTCTGCAATATGGGGGCCTTTTGTATTCGCCATTATCCGTCAAATTACGGGGACATCTCGTCTCGCTATCTTATCACTTGTTGTCTTTTTTGTCATAGGGATTGTGCTTTTATGCTTTGTAGATGAAAAGAAGGCGACACAACAGGCAGGCACAGAAACTCTATGAAGTTAACTAGATGTTTTTTAAGGCAGTTTAAATCGCAAAGATAAGACGTTGAACCTTGATACTTTCTCCTCGTCTCAGATCTAAAATTATCTCCTTACCTTTTCCCATGAACTCATAGACCAATTTCCCACCACATTTTTCCGAGTGGCTGTTATATAGGGCCCTCCCAGCAACAGTATCACTGTCCAGACTAGCTGCGATGACCTTTAATGGCAGGCAACAGGCCGCTTGAAATACCAGTTTATTATCAAATACCAAGATACGTGTATAGTGTGATCTTTGGTTGCCTTTTAGACTCATACCAATAGTCATTTTCTCAGAGGAAGAAGTCACTGTATTATTAGGCTGTGTTTCAATCACATACTTTTCACTTGCTTCTATTATTTCTGAAGCCAAATTTATATTCAAACCTGCGTGTTTAAGAACGGTTTCGGCATCCTCTAAGTTCTGTGTAATTGACTCCTTTGATGTATTGCCTATTGTTCTACTGTGACGGCTCAATGCCTTTGGCGCAGCAAGGTCAACTAACGGAAGTTTTTCATACGATATATTCATGAGAAATTATTGTCATAAGGAGTGAAAGGGGTCTCCTGTTTTATATCTTAAGATTTCAGGCTGTCCGAGTATTAGAAAAAGCGTTTTTTTGTCATTTTTACCCCCATTCCTTGCTTCCGCTCCCCCTAAAGGGGCCTACTTCTGGTTACAGAGCCTACTTTCGGCAATGAAGCATTGGGGGCTGAATAGATCCTGAACTAAATTCAGGGTCTTCGGTTTCAGAATCTAATGATTTCAATAACTTAGCAACCTAAGAGATCCCGACCCCACAGCTTGCTCGCTTGCGCTTCGTAAGCTAGCAGTGGGGGGGATGAAAATTGTGACACAGCCTCCAAGTCCGCCAGTCCGCCTATGGTGGAGAATGACAATTCTCGGACAGCCTGATTTATGCCAAGCCCTTGTGTGCAAGCCATCTTTCTGCGTCAAGCGCTGCCATACAGCCAGTACCGGCAGCCGAGACTGCCTGCTTGTAGTATGGGTCCATAACATCACCAGCAGCAAAGATGCCCTCCACACTCGTTACAGTCCTCCATGACTTGGGAGTAACGATAAAACCTTTTTTATCCAATTCAACCTGACCGTTAAGGAAGGACGTGTTTGGAGTATGGCCAATCGCTATAAACAGCCCACCGCAGTCTAAGTCTGATTCCTCTTTGGTAACGGTATCCTGTAGCCGCACTCCTGAGATTAACTTTTCTCCCAGAACATCTATGACGATGGAATTCCATTTGAATTCCACCTTTGTATTAGTTTTGGCACGTTCTTGCATTATGGGACTTGCCCTGAGCTTGTCACGACGATGAACTATAATAACCTTGCTTGCAAACTTTGTAAGGTATAAACCTTCTTCTATTGCAGAATCACCACCCCCGACAACTACAAGTAACTTATCCCTGTAAGCTGGAAGAGCGCCATCACATATTGCACATGCACTTACTCCACCACCAGTCTGTGCAAGTCGCTGTTCGTTTGGTAAATTAAGCCAGTTAGCCCTGGCGCCCGTAGCTATTATAACGGCTAATGCCTCTACTTCAGTATTCTCTGAAGATGTTAAACGAAAGGGATGGGAATTGAAATCAACAGAAGTAACATCTTCCATATATATTCGAGTGTCAAATCTCCCTGCCTGTTTTCGAAAGAGAGTCATCATCTCAGGTCCTTTTATACCAGAGGGGAATCCAGGATAATTTTCTACCTCAGTGGTATACATAAGCTGCCCACCAGGTACCATAATACTTGAAGGTTCTCCCTCGTAGACTACTGGGGCCAGGTTAGCCCTTGCTGCATATAAGGCTGCCGTCCATCCGGCTGGGCCTGACCCTATTATCACTATCTTTTCTGGCATAGTTTTATTCTCCGTATAATATTCCAATAATTCCAGCTAGAGGGTGAAGCATATCTACATTGGTGATTTTGGAAAAAGCATGCATGTTTCTTAAATGGATTTAATTAATAATAACCACGGATATTTTCACACTGCTGGATAATTTGAGGCTGTTGTGGTAGAAAAACATTATAAAAAAGATTTAAACAATAGATGATTTATTTAATGGGGTGGACTGTCTTCTGCTTGAGACTCTTCTGTTCGAATTCCGAGTTCCTGCATCTTTCTATAAATTGTAGATCGGCTGATACCCAATTTTTCTGCTGCCACGGTAATGTTTCCTTTTGTGACACTTAATGCCTGTCTAATAAATATTTCTTCAACCTCATTTAAGGGAATTATCCCACCTCTTTTTAGTAATACTTCCAGTTTAGATAGTCCATCTTCGAGAGATTCAATGTTCTTTAAAGCATTTCCGTCAAGGTCTGGAAAATCGAAATGTTCTGGAGCCAGCGTATCACTAGTTGTGAGCAGGATAGCTCTTCTAACACAATTCTGGAGCTGTCTGACGTTACCAGGCCAATTATAATTTATCAATTTGTCCATTGTGCGCGTATCTATTTCCTTTATCGTTTTGCCTGATAATGCGCTATATCTTTTAGTGAAGCAATTAACTAATTCTGGTATATCATTTTTCCTCTCACGCAATGGAGGAACGCGTATTTGGAATACGGCAATTCGATAGTATAGATCTTCTCTAAATTTGTTTAGACGTACCTCCTCCAATAAGTCTACATTACTTGCAGAAATAATACGTACGTTTGTTTCAATAACGCTATTTCCGCCTACTCTTTCGAATACTTGTTCTTCAATCACGCGTAAGATTTTTGACTGGATAGCCAGAGGCATTTCAGATATTTCGTCCAAAAATAATGAACCATTATTCGCGAGTTCAAGTTTCCCTATACGTTGCTGAGTTGCTCCTGTAAATGCACCTTTTTCATGTCCAAGTAATTCACTTTCCAATAGACTTTCAGGGATTGCTGCACAGTTTATAGTACGTAGAGGATTTTTACGTCTTGGCCCTCTGTAATGAAGAGCTTTTGCGACCAGTTCCTTTCCTGTACCTGTTTCACCATGTATAACTACAGGCACATCACTTTCCAATACAGTTTGTATATTTTTAAAGACATCTTTAATTTCTTTACTGCTTCCAATGATTTTCCACAACTCGGGCTCTTCTCTCAATCCACCTTTGATGTCTAAAGCCTTATCAGAGGTTTCCATTTCTGTAGATTTATCCATAGTCTTTCCCACATTTCTATCATTTTGCATATATTGATTTACCCCGTAGGAATGCCTCGTGCGCCTGACAGAACGCCCACCTGGCGATTCGGGCAGGTACCGTTCAGCGGCAAGGACGGGAAATTCCAATGGGGTTTACTAGTTGATAAAGAGATATAGAATTCCGTATTTACGACTGTGTGAGATTTGATTCATTTGAAATTTAGATGATTTTATACAATGATATTAAACTGTCAACGAAAATCTAAATGAAAGATCGTTTTAATTATCCTTCATAATTGTTTCTTATAAGCTTAAATATATTGACATAATTGACATCATGACTATAATTTCAACAGATTAACCCGGGTTTGCTACCTGTATATAACCCAAAATCTGGTAGAGAGTATTGGATTTTTATCCTTCTTTTAAGCACCAGTTCATGCTCAAAGTTGCCAATACTTTGAAGTTGCCAAATCCTCATCGGGATGATGTCAGGAAGGCTTCTGGCCAGAATAAATAAGGATTAGCGAGAGAGATTTTAAGTACCGAGTAACTCCAGTTAATTCTGTTGAAGGCCAGCGTTTAATTGCTTGACATTATAATTTATATAAAAATAATTTCTCCGTATTAAAAATAATCAGTTGAGATATAAAACCGTTTATAGAATTTCTGAAATGCTATGAGACTTTTAAATCAGACAATAGAGGATATTGAAGAGGTATCTATAGACCCGGACGGTGAGATACAAGATAGATTAAATAAGTTGGCCATTCCTTCTGGAAGTCTTGGACGCCTGGAGGAACTTGCAACTATTTACGCCTCGATAAAAGGATCGATTAATGCTCCAATAAGACACAAGGTCGTTTTTACGATGGCAGGTGATCATGGAGTTTCAAGTGAAGGAGTAAGCGTTTTCCCTCAAGAGGTAACACGACAAATGGTAGAGAACTTTCTTGAAGGTAATGCGGCAATAAATATTTTTGCACGACAGGTAGGCGCAAGGGTTATTATAGTTGATTGTGGTGTGAATGCGGAATTTGAACCCAGGGAAGGATTAAAGATTAAAAAGGTTGGATACGGGACTGGCAATATTGCTCATGGGCCCGCAATGTCTACCGAACAAGCGGTACAATCTCTAGAGGTAGGGATAGAGGTTCTTAATGAGGAATTCTGTAATGGTTTGGATATTGTTGCTACTGGTGATATGGGAATAGCTAATACCACACCAAGTAGCGCAATAATAGCGTGTTTAACAGGAATGGACGTAAGCAAGGTAACGGGGAGAGGTGCTGGTTTAGATAATTGGGAAGTAGAAAGGAAAATCGGCATTATCGAAAGAACATTAGATATTAATGAACTAGATCCTTCAGACCCAATTGATGTCCTTGCAAAGGTAGGGGGGTTTGAAATAGGTGGTATTGCCGGACTCTGCCTTGCCGCAGCAAGCCATAAGATTCCGGTATTGATTGATGGGTTTATCTCCACTGCTGCTGCCTTAATAGCATGTGCAATAGAACCCAAGGTAAATGGTTATATCATTGCATCTCATCTATCCGCAGAGAATGGGCATCGCATTGCGTTGGAAAAATTGGGGAAAAAGGCAATCCTGGATCTGAATTTAAGACTCGGAGAGGGTACAGGAGCGGTGTTGGGAATAAATCTGGTTGAAGCTGGTGTAAAAATCCTTACTCAGTTGGCGACATTTTCTGAAGGCAGGGTTTCTGTACCAAATTCTCAAAAGTGAAAGAGACGAAGAAGGTGGGGCAATGATTCAAAAGGGAATAGTAAAGTGAACGAACATGGCAGACAAATGACTATAGAGACGAATTCTGATAGCCCTCGAATTATGGTTGTTGATGACGAAGAAAAAGTCTTGACACCCATAAAAGTTGCCTTAGAGCATATTGGATATGAAGTAATTACCTTTTTAGATGCACAAAATGCGCTTGATGAATTAAAGAATGAAATTTACGATTTGATTATTACCGACCTAAAGATGCCTAAAATTCCAGGGATTAAATTTATTAAAGAGGCAAAGAAAATCTCCCCTAACTCCGATTTGATTGTTATGACAGGTTTTCCGTCCGTAGAAACTGCTGTGGAGTGTATGAAACTTGGGGCTGCTGATTATATAACAAAGCCGTTTGATATGGAATATTTTAATCTTATAGTTAAAAAAGCATTTTACAAAAGGACTCTTGAGAAACGTGCTGCTGAACGTGAGTACTATGAGCATATCTCGCATGTTGATGGTCTTACAGGATTGTATAATCACAATTTTTTCCACAACTTAATGGATGGTGAGATTTCAAGGGCGACAAGATATAAACATAGTTTCTCATTGTTGATGATTGATATTGATGATTTTAAAAGAATTAACGATACGTATGGTCATCAAGTAGGAAACAGAGTATTAAAAGAGCTGGCATCATTGCTTAACTCTTTTGTCAGAAAGAATGATTCTGTTGCACGTTATGGAGGTGAAGAATTTGCCATAATCTTCTCGGAAACTGCTAAGGAGCACGGCAGTATATTCGGAAATAGGATTGTTAATGGTATTTCTTCCGCGAAAATCAAAGAAATTTCTCAAGATGACAGGTTAACCATAAGCGCAGGACTTGCTGGATATCCTGATGATGCCACTACGCAAGAGGTTTTGATGAAGAAAGCGGATGAAGCCCTTTATCATGCAAAGAAGATGGGTAAAAACACCTTATGTGTATATGGGAATCAGAACCCCTGTTAAAGGAGATTGGGAATCTCCAGATAGAGGAGAGGGAAAATCGTTAAAGATTTCTGCTTTTTAAAAATTAGGTCCTAAGAAAGAGGATAAAGCCGTTTTTCTACTTAATGAAGTTGAAGAAAAAATTTGCAGGGAATTGGGAGTATTTGTGTTTAGCAAGAATGAAGAGAAGCTTGAAGATGTTGTTTCAAGACTTTTAAAAAAACATGGTAGAACGCTTGCTGTTGCGGAGTCTTGTACTGGGGGGTTAGTTTCAAATTTATTGACAAACGTCCAGGGAAGCTCAGAATTCTTTTTAGAAGGGATTGTTTCTTATAGCAATCAGGCAAAGAAGGATTTACTAAATGTTGCAGAAAAACTCATTGAGGAACATGGTTCGGTTAGCGCTGAGGTTGCGAAGGCTATGGCTTCCGGTGTAAAAGAACGTGCACAGGCAGATATAGGTTTATCTGTTACCGGGGTTGCTGGCCCGGCGGGGATTGACGAAGGAATAGACAGGGAAAAACCTGTAGGATTAGTTTATGTTGCAATGGTAATAGATGGCGATGTGGAATACAAAGAGTATCGATTTTCCGGTTCAAGAACAGGTATAAAAAAATGCGCTGCGAATGCTGCCTTGGATATGTTGAGGCTGGGATTGTCTAAAAAAACAACAAAATACTGAAAAAAATGCTAAATGGGCTTATTTCCCCTATACGTTCAATTTTCTTCCTTTTGCCCTCCTTCTCTTAATTATTGCCCTTCCTCCTTTTGTCCTCATTCTTGCACGAAAACCGCACTTTCTGGCTCGTTTGATAGAACTTTTTCTAATCTTCTTTTTCATAATTTTACCCTTTTTTTGCGAATTAAATTACTATAATATGTTTAAGTTTTGCGTTGCAAATGTGGCTTATATTATAAAAGTAATAAATATTTGTCAAGGAACATAAATGCTGTGACCTTTAAAATATCTACTTAAAAAAGTCGTAAATTCGTATTGACATAAGTACTTAGACTTGTTAGCATGTTGAGCGGTGTTTTATATAAATTAGATAATAAAGGTAATGGAGGCTTCACAAAGAAGGGGGAAAATAAATGCAAACTACTACGAAGAGAGATTTGTGTGAGAAGATAGTAAGAAATACTAATAGCTCACAACTGGTAGTCAAAGAAACGGTTCAGATGTTTTTAGACAGGATTGTTCAGGAATTATCAGAAGGAAATCGAATAGAATTAAGAGATTTTGGTGTTTTCGAGGTTAAGCAAAGAGCTGCAAGAAAAGCAAGAAATCCTCGCACAGGGGAAGAAGCTTTTGTGCCAGCCAAAAATGTTGTTGTTTTTAAAGTGGGAAAATTAATGAAAGAAAAGGTAAACAACTCTCAGATAATGAGTAAATCCCCAGGTTCAGAAAGCTCCACTACTATCGAATAAATTTTAAGAACACTTACTCAGCTTTTTTAATGTCACTCATCGTAGTATTTGAAGGATTCCAAAAGGCAGATATACTTCAAAAATCCATTCTATCATATACATTCAATCCCGATTAAACCAAGCATAATATAATCACACTTAGTCATATACAGATAAGATTTGAAGGAAATCATCATTAATTATATTGAAAGCTTCAAAGAAGAAATAATGCGTTTGGCAACTGAACTCATAGGGGCAAATACCGTAAACCCGCCTGGCAATGAATGCCTGGCTGTAAATGTGGTAGAAAAGTATTTTAAGACGCATGGTATTCAATATGATATTTTTGAAAAGATTAAAGGGAGAACAAATATAGTAGGCTGTATAGGAAGTGGAAATCCGATACTGCTTGTTGCCTGTCATCTAGACGTAGTTCCACCGGGTGATGGATGGAATACAGACCCTTTTAAGTCGGTGGTGAAGAATGGACGAATTTACGGACGGGGTGCGAGTGATAATAAGGGGCAGATGGCTTGTATGTTGGTGCTGGCCAGATTTTTAAAGGAAAACGAATCAAAACTTAATGGTAGTTTTTTATTAGTTGGTGTTGCTGATGAAGAAAAAGGTTCAAGCCTAGGGATGAAATACTTACTTGACGAGTGTAAGGTAACCGCAGATTTTGCAATTATTCCAGATATTGCACATAATATGCGAATGATAGATGTTGGAGAAAAAGGCGCTTTATTTTTGAATATAACATCGCATGGTAAGCAAGCTCATGGCTCAACACCAGAAAAAGGCACTAATGCTATATGGGATATGATAGAGTTGCTAAACCAACTAAAGAATATAAAGTTTAAGTGTTTATCTCACGAATTGTTTACTCCGCCTACTTTAAATTTAGGTACTATCACTGGTGGAGTAGCGTCAAATATTGTTCCTGCTAAATGCGAAGCAAGGCTTGATATCCGTTATTTACCCGGTGAAACAGAAGAAGAAGTATTAAACAACATCAAGGAGATGATGGCCTCAATAAAAAAACATAATCCGACTGCAAATTATGAAATTACTATTGATTCTGATTTGCCACCCACTCAGGTATCCCTCAATAACCCTTTGATCAACTTAATTGAAATGCATACAGAGTCTATTCTTGGTCTGAAGCCAAAAACTATGGGGCTGTCAGGTTCAACGGTGACGAAACAATTAATAGAAAAAGATGTTATGGCAGTTGGTTTTGGCCCTGGCAATGAAGATCAAGCTCATATTGCAAACGAATCCATAGAGATAAAAGAGCTAATAGATTTTGGGAAGATCATGGGTCTAATCACGTTCGATTTGCTTAAATAAGATTACCCCGTAGGAATGTCTCGTGCGGAATATGGGGTGATAAATTAGAACCCGTAGGAATACACTGTACAAAATCAACGGCTGATAAAATCAAACAACTCATTTTATTCGAATGATGTTTAATGGTCTTTGCGGAATCCAACGGGTTAAATAACTTCAGCCCCGCTTTCCATAGTACTTGTACGGCGGACAGGCTTTTCGCACGGAGTTAATACATCGTGCATCCGCCCGAACGTACCGTCCGGTACGGGCGGGAATTTCCAACGGGGTTTACTAAAAATTTTTTAAAATTAGAGCAAAAATCGTCTTGACTTTGCGATTCTTTGGGATATATAATTCTAAACGACTGAGCGGATAAGATTACTAAAGTAAGTCTTAAAGATGTAGAAAATTCTTTACCCCGTAGGAAAATACCGTGCGCTTGCCTGAAAGTACTTTTCGGGAAAGCACTGAGATAATAAAATTAAATAGCTTCCGTTTTTTCGCACGGGGTTTACTTTTGTTGTATAGAGGTCTATATATTATGTGGTTTAAAAGAAAGAGACGAGGAATGGTTTCTAATTTTAATATAGCCGTTAATGGAAACCATAGGAAGATGGAAAAATTAGCCTTAATCAAGGAGAGGTATAGAAAACTGATATTAGAACCTAGAAAAGAGATAGAATCTGAGATAGAACGGGATTTAAAAGAAGAAGAACATTTTGATGATTCAGGTTGTAATGTCTTTCCTTAAAGAAGAAAGATAGTTAAAATTCACTATTTTTAGTTTATACATCTTTTTTAAACATTCCAAATTAAAACATTTTTAAATAACATTCCCAGGATAATAGCAAAGTCTTTGTAATCTCCACTTCTTTTTTCTTGAAAAACCTTATCCTATTTTATATCTTAACGATTTGACCCCCTTCAGTCACCAACTTATGACTGTTATCCTTTGTAAAAAGACTATAAAGACCTAACTTGGACAAGTTTGCCCCGGCGAATCTGCCGAAGTTACGACAAGAACCAAACAGGTTTAGTAAGTTTTAAATAACAAGAAATTCGAATCTCGAATATCGAAATACGAAGCAAAACTGAAATTCAAATGCTTTAAACGATTTAATGTTTTGAATTTTGATAATTTGAATTTGTTTCGTGTTTCGGATTTCGGATTTAGCGCTTATTAGATATTCGGGGCGTAGCGCAGCTTGGTTTAGCTGCGTCCGCCTCAGGCGGAATGTCGTCTGTTTGAATCTGCATGATCATAACGGAATTTTTAAAGTTGGAAGAGAAATCGGGGCGTAGCGCAGCTTGGTTTAGCGCGCCTGCCTTGGGAGCAGGAGGTCGCTGGTTCAAATCCAGTCGCCCCGACCATTATTTTTGTGAGGCATTTTAGCATGGCAAAGTTTTGGGTTTATGTTATCCAAAGTGAAAAGGACACCTGGACGTATACAGGAAACACAAATAACGTTGAGAGAAGATTATGTGAACATAACATGGGAAAGATGAATTCTACACGACATCATAGGCCATTTAAACTAATATATACTGAGGGATTCTCAAGCAGGAGAGGGGCAGTAAGTAGAGAAAGGTTTTTAAAAACTGGCCAGGGACGAGAATTTAGGAAGAAACTAATACTACAAAATAGACAAAAATAATTAATAACAGGAATATGGTTTTGGATTTATAGTGGAAGTTATTGTGAAGGGTCGGAGTGGTGCAGTTGTTTAGGCGCGTCCGCCTTAGGCGGAAGGTC
>JBHHYH010000014.1:0-52974 GCA_046757465.1 Candidatus Scalinduaceae bacterium
GTTGATAGACAGGTTTATCCATCTTACGGAATCCACAGTTGTTGTAAAAGAGAGAGAAAGTGAAAAGGAAACCGAAGCAGTAAGTGAAAAAGTGAGTGAAAAAATAATTGAAAAAGAAGAAGACAAGGCTGAGCAACAAGTATACAGCCAGAGACATAAACCCGGTGATATGGTCTTAATCCCGAAAGGCAAGTTTCTATATGGTGAGGCTAACGAGGAGAAAGATATTGATTATGACTATTATATTGATGTATTTCCAGTTACGAATAAACAATATAAAGAATTTGTGGATGAGAAAAAACGGGTTGTACCGTATAGAAAAGAAGCTTGGGCAGTGCCGTATAACTGGGACCGAAGGAGTCGGACATACCGTGAGGGGATGAGTGATCATCCAGTAGTCCTTGTTTCCTATAAAGATGCTGTGGATTATTGCAAGTGGAGGACTAAGAAGGAGGGAGAAGATTTCAGGCTTCCCACGGAAGAAGAGTGGGAGAAGGCTGCACGTGGGGTGGACGGCAGAAGCTATCCATGGGGGAATGATTTTGATTATAAAAGGATTAATTGTGCTGATAATCATGTTGGTAAGGTATTGAAGGATTATGATGAATGGGTTAAGGAGTTTGAGAGCGGTTTTTATGAAGATAATAAAAGGGAAGTCCTGACGACTGAATGTGGTAGATTTGCGGGAGGAGTGAGCCCATATGGTTGTTTTGATATGGCGGGTAATGTATGGGAGTGGACAAATAGTACATATGGTAACAAGAAGACTGAAAAAGTTATGAGAGGTGGCTCATGGGTCAATTTATACGACGACTGCCGGTGCACCGATCGCAACGGGTTTATTTCTAATGATATGATCAGCATTCTTGGATTTCGTTGTGTCAGGAATAAAAAACCTTAAACCTTAAATTAAATAATGTAGGGTAATACCCTCATTAGTCTTAAATATAACAAGGCTCATTTCCATAAGTATCATGTATATTTAAGGAGTGATAGTTGGGAAACCGTTTAAGTATAAATTCGGACATGTATTGTGAAGAAGATCTCTTAGGTTTTGATAGATACATTGACAACCTCAGTGAGATGATCAATGATGAGGATTTTAAGACACCTTTCTGTATAGGTATTTTCGGGAAGCGTGGAAGCGGGAGAACAAGCTTTATGCATCTTCTTGAGAGAAGGCTTTCTAAAAACAAAACTAATCCCAGTGCCATACCTGTTTGGTTTAATCCATGGAGGTATGAGAGGGAAGAGTACCTTATCATTCCTTTCCTGAAGACAATAGAGCACGAGATAAGGAGATACAAAGAAGAAACCAAGGGAATAGGGAGAAAATTGTCAAAAAAACTTAAAGATGTATCTACAAGGATAGGAGAAATATCCGAAGCCTTTGCCTATGCGACGAAAGAGGATTTTAAATTAGGTGGTGCAAGAATTGAATTAGATGCTTCAAAAATGGCAGGAAGAAAAGAACGTATAAGACGGCATACTAAAAAAGCAATATCCGTATCAGAGGAGATGTCTTCTATTTATTATGAAATAGTGTATGAGCTAGCAAGTGCCATTGATAAGGAGAGCGTCAGGATGGTGGTTTTTATAGACGATCTCGACAGGTGTCTGCCGGACAGAGCAGTTGAGTTTTTAAAGGTTATGAAGCTTTTTCTTGATATTGAAGGGTATCTATTTGTTCTCGGGATTGACAGGCATATTATGGAAAAGTGTAGTCTTCCAGCCCGTATGATTCGGTCGGACGGGGTAATCTCACCTCAGGTCTATCTGGACAATATGATACAACTACCTCTTGAGTTACCTGCTATTGAGCCCCGGAGGAAGAGGCGATTTATTGAATCCTTGATGTGTGACACAGAAGGGTTTAAGGAGTATTCAGACATAATAGAGGTTGGAGTGGGAGATAATCCAAGTACGCTAAAACGTTTCATAAATTTCCTGTCATTTACTGTAAGACTTGCAGAGACATTAAAGGACGATATCCTTAACGATAAGATTGAATTAAAAGAGAGCGAGGCGCACAAAAAACTCCTGCAAGAATACTTTAATCCCTTGATGTACATAAAATGGACTATAATTGTATTTCGCTATCCGGAAATACACAATGATATTAAAGGCAATAAAAAGAGATTGTTAGAGTTACAGAAGGTGGCAAGGGAAGAAGAGGGAGAAGAAGGAGAGAAAAGGGACATCCAAGTAATAGACGAAAGGCTTAAAAGGGTTCTTGCAAAGGGTGAAGGGTTTCCAGATGATGACTGGTTGATAGACAGGTTTATCCATCTTACGGAATCCACAGTTGTTGTAAAAGAGAGAAAAACCGAAACAGATGATGAAAAAGTGAGTGAAACAGTAAGTGGAAAAGAAATTGAAAAAGAAACTGAGAAAGAAGAAGAAAAGGCTGATACACAAGCATACAGCCAGAGGCATAGACCCGGTGATATGGTCTTAATCCCGAAAGGCAGGTTTCTATATGGTGAGGCTAAAGAGGAGGAAGACATTGATTATGACTATTATATTGATGTATTTCCAGTTACGAATAAACAATATAAAGAATTTGTAGATGAGACAAATCGAGACGTACCGTATAGGGAAGAAGGTTGGGCAGAGCCATATAGCTGGGATAGAGAGAGTCGGACATCCCGTGAGGGGACGAGTGATCATCCAGTAGTCCTTGTTTCTTATAACGATGCGGTGGATTTTTGCAAGTGGAGGACAGAGAAGGAGGGAGAGGATTTCAGGCTCCCCACGGAAGAAGAGTGGGAGAAGGCTGCACGTGGGGTGGATGGCAGAAGGTATCCATGGGGGAATGATTTTGATTTTAAAAGGATTAATTGTGCAGATAATCATGTTGGTAAGGTATTGAATGATTATGATGAATGGTTTGAGGAGTTTGAGAGCAGTTTTTATGAAGATAATAAAAGGGAAGTCTTGACGACTGAATGTGGTAGGTTTGCGGGAGGAGTGAGTCCATATGGTTGTTTTGATATGGCGGGTAATGTATGGGAATGGACGGACAGTAACTATGAAGACAATAAGACTGACAAGGTTATGAGAGGTGGCTCATGGAACTTTGAAGGCTACTACTGTCGGTGTACCGACCGCGACGGGAGCAGTTCGGACAACAGAACCATCAATGTGGGATTTCGTTGTGTAAGGAATAAAAAAGAGTCTTAATTTGAGCAGAGTAGCAAAATGTGCTAACTGTTATAGTGGTTGCTTCTTCATAATTCTAACGTTTAAACTCCTTTAAGGATTTAATAAGTACTAAATGGCCCAATTTCTCCCTCAGCAAATAGATGCATCTACAATCAGGATGCTAATCTTTGTTGGGGGTATAATTTTTTTTCTCATAATAGAGCTCATTGTACCCTATCGGGCAAGTTCTGTCTCGAAGGCCAAACGCTGGGTGAATAACCTTTCACTTGTTTTTTTTAACAGCCTTATACTTCATCTGGTTTTTTCAACGACTATTATTGCAACGGCACATTATGTAACAGACAATAAATTAGGCGCGATGAATCTGGGGTATATGTCGGGTCTGCCTCATTGGTTAAGAATACTCATAATCTTAGTCTTTCTGGACTTTATACTTTATATCTGGCATGTTTTAAACCACTTGATGCCATTATTTTGGCGATTCCACAGAGTGCATCATAGTGATCTTAATATGGATGTATCAACGGCAACACGTTTCCACATAGGTGAACTTGCAATTTCAGCAGTTATTAAAATAGCACTTATATTTTTTGTCGGCATTCCTATAAAAACAGTAATCATATATGAAAGTGCTGTGGTATTCTGTGCACAATTTCATCACAGTAGTCTTAAAGTCCCAAGGTGGTTAGAAACTGTCTTATGGATATTATTTGTACCTCCTTCCATGCACAGGATACACCACTCAGTGATAAGGAAGGAATTGAATAGTAATTACGGTACAATATTTTCCGTTTGGGACAGGATTATTGGTACTCTTGTTAAGGATGTTGACCAGAGTAAAATACGCATAGGTATTGGTGCATATCAAGACACTACAAAACTAACTTATCAACATTTAATGGTTATGCCTTTTACAAAACTTGTTTAATAAGCCATGACAGGAGGAGATTATCAGATGGCACAGTTTATCTCAAACATGGTTTGTGTGTGTATTTTCATACCGATATTTTTATGCGTTTGCCTGATCGGGATTCAGGCGAGACAAACAGGAAAGGAGGGTTATGCAATGAAGTTAGAAGTTAAGAGTACGGCCTTTAAAGAAGGTGAGACAATACCAAAAAAATATACCTGCGATGGACCTGATATTTCACCACCACTATCATGGACACAGCCTCCGGAAGGGACAAAGAGTCTTGTGTTGATCTGTGATGATCCAGACGCGCCGATGGGGACGTGGGTTCATTGGGTTATGTATGGTCTATCACCGGGTACATTG
Organism: Candidatus Scalinduaceae bacterium; assembly: GCA_046757465.1. Classification (GTDB taxonomy): domain Bacteria; phylum Planctomycetota; class Brocadiia; order Brocadiales; family Scalinduaceae; genus Scalindua_A. Next base: position 4,442 of record JBHHYH010000014.1, read on the forward strand.
GGGTTATCCGAAGGTGTACCTGGCAAAAAGGAGGTTCCAGGTGTGGCTAAACAGGGTACCAATGATTTTCGTAGGGTTGGATATGGTGGACCATGTCCTCCAGGTGGTACTCACCGCTACTTTTTCAAATTGTACGCAATTGATTCAGAACTTGACTTGAGTGCTGGAGCGACGAAGAAGGAGGTTCTCAGTCATATTGAAGGACATGTTTTAGCCGAGGGTCAACTTATGGGGCGCTATAGTCGATGAGCTGGCAAAGTGGTAAGAAGCCCGGTAGATTTACTTTTATGCGTTTAAGTTATAAAATCTGTAAAAAATGAAGAAGGAAAAAAAATGTCTAAGATTAAGGCTGTGTTATTCGATCTTGGGAATACGTTGTTTAAGTTGGGTAAAGAAGAGGATTGGGATTGGGTGGCAATTCACAAGGAAGCCTTTGAAAAGATCGGCCTTAATATAGATGAAGAGCAACTTCAACAGGCTATCTTAGGTATACCGAAAGAAATACTAACTGAAAAAGGAGTCCTCTATGGAGAAATTTACCATTTTCACAAGGGGATATTAAAGCGCATCCTGGAAAGCGTTGGATGCAAGGATGTAACGAATGGTAAACTTCACTTAGCAACGAAGAGTGCCAGAGAGGTAATATTAAGTTTGCAGTCATTGAATGATGACGCCCTGCCTTGCCTGGAAAGACTAACTGAAAAAGGGTTGAGGCTGGGTGTGATTTCTAATTCAGAAGGCTTAACTATCATTGATTGTGAAAGAATGGGCCTTGCACAATATCTGGAATTTGTAATCGACTCTGCACATGTTGGTGTACGAAAACCTGACGTAATGATATTTCAAATAGCAATAAAGGCACTTCAACTCAATTGTAAAAATCCTTTGCAACCAGATGAAGTTATGTATGTGGGTAATGAATTAGAGACAGATGCTCTAGGAGCAAAAGCTGCTGGGATGGTAGGGGTCTGGCTCAATCGTGATGACCAAAAGGTTGACTCACGCGTCCCCACCATCCATTCGCTTGTTGATATAGAGAAACTACTATTTTAATTTTATCAAGGGTTGAATTTTCAATCCGGCAGATCCTATCATGCCTATTCTGCTTCCCCCACATATCCAATCGTTTCATTATTTATGATAGTCGAATTGCGTATTTTTCCCCTTGTTTTAAACTTACAACTTTATTATAATTTTTAATTTCCATAACATACCAATTTTAACACACTTATAAAGCGTAAAATGAGTAATAACGCAAAAAAATGAACAAAAAAGGAGGAGAAATTTAGTATGAGGAAAACTCCTAGTCAAAGAGCGAGGAAAGTTTTAGGATTCACATTAATAGAGCTCTTGATAGTAATGGTCATTATTGGATTATTAGCTGCAGTTATTGTTCCAAAGTTTATAGGACGAGTAGGTGAAGCCAAACAAGTTTCTGCAAAAGCACAAATTGAATTATTATCTACTGCTTTAGACGTATACAAGCTTGACACAGGAAAATATCCCACCCAGGATACAAGCCTGGAGGCATTAATAAATAAATCTGGTGAAGTTAGAAACTGGAAAGGGCCATATTTAAAAAAAGAAAAAGTCCCTAAAGACCCCTGGGGTGCTGAATACATTTATAAATATCCGGGCGAACATGGAGATTATGATATCATCTCTTACGGAGCTGATGGGAGTGAGGGTGGAACTGGTGAGAATCAAGACATCGTCAGTTGGGAATAAGGAAAGCGATATGGCTTAAACGCCAATCCATTAAGCTATGACAAAATTGGAAAATAAAACAAATAAAATACTTGAAGTCCTTTTGGAAATTGGCAAGATTACAAAGGACGACCTTGAAAAGGTCATGCATCTACATAAGGAAACCCATGAGAAGATAGACCGAATATTACTGAATCTGGGAATCATCTCTGAAGAAGACTTGAGGGATGCATTAGGTAAATTATTCAAATTAAACATCTGGCAAAAGAAAAAAGAAGAAAAACTACCAATTATAAATTGTCTGCCAAAAAGCTTCCTTCACTCTAACAAGGTACTACCACTAAGGCAAAAAGACGGCTATATAGATATTGCATTAATCGATCCCTACGACGAATCCTTATTAGAAGTAATAGAATCCACCACAAAAAATCGCGTAAACGTCTTTATTGGTTGCGAAAAGGACATAATCACATCAATAAATGAAACGTATGACAGTATTGCCGATGAAGATAAAACTACTTATAAAACAGGACTAGGAGTTGCCGATGACATAGAAAAACTAAAGGATCTTGCATTGGAAGCACCGGTTATAAGACTGGTCAATAACATCCTTAATAAGGCTTTAGAGATAGGTGCAAGTGACATACATATCGAGATGTTTGAAAACCAGCCAATACTCAGATATAGGCTGGATGGCGTCCTTAGAGACTATCCTCCTCCAGCAAGCGATTTATACTTTGCTACAATTAATCGAATCAAGATAATGTCAAATTTGAATATAGCGGAGAAGAGACTTCCTCAAGACGGGAGAATACGATTGAAGGTTGGCGGTAAAGAAATAGATCTCAGGGTATCCGTAATACCGATGTTGTATGGAGAGGGTATTGTAATCCGTATCTTAGATAAATCAAACGTAAATCTCGATCTATCTAAGCTTGGTTTTGAAGATGATATACTCGTGAACCTGAAAAAACTCGTAAGAAAACCAGAAGGCATGATACTTGTCACAGGTCCGACAGGCAGTGGAAAAACCACTACACTATACGCAGCACTGAAGGAAATAATATCACCTTCAACAAAGATAATAACTGTCGAAGACCCTGTTGAGTATAGCCTTGAAGGAGTTAATCAGATACAGGTCAATAATAAGATTGGTCTCAACTTTGCCTCGGGGTTACGCTCTATCTTAAGACATGATCCAGACGTAATTCTTGTAGGAGAGATCAGGGATAACGATACTGCCAGTATTTCAATACAGTCATCATTAACAGGCCATCTGGTACTATCAACTCTTCATACTAACGATTCTGCCTCAGCCTTTAACAGGTTACTCGATATGGAAATGGAAGATTACTTAATTTCTACCTGTGTAATAGCCGTTCTTGCTCAAAGGCTGGTAAGAAAGCTTTGTAGATGTAAAAAAAGACACCATATAAGTAAAGACATTAAAATCAAGATGGGCCTGACCGGAAATGATAAGTTGTATAAGCCTCATGGCTGTGATGAATGTAGTCAAACTGGATATAAAGGCAGGGTAGCTATTTCTGAATTACTCGTTGTTAACGATCGTATCAGAAAAATGATAATCAGCCACGAGCCCTCAAGAGTAATACAGCAGGAAGCCGTCAAAAATGGCATGAAGATACTCTGGCATGATGGGATTAAGAAGGTAGCAGCGGGAGTAACTTCCTTAAATGAACTTGAGAGGGTAACAGATATAGAATAATGACGTTATTAGATCCAAGATCCTGGATACTCGATACTCGTTAAGAGTTACAAAACCAACAAAACTGAAATTTGTTCTGAATGAGGTTTAGACATTATCTTCACTAAATAATATAAATTCCGAGAAAACATTAATGAACACTAAAACCATACTCTCTTCCACACTTATACTATCGTTTTCATTTCTCTTTCTCTTTTCAGCAACTTACTGCTTTGGAAGTGAAATCAATGACCGCCATCCGGGCATACGCTTCAAGATTGATAAAAGTATAAGCTTGTTTAAACAGGCAAGATATAATGAAGCACTACCCTATCTGGAAGACGTAATATATGAAGGAAGTACAAACCCTGATATTCATTATATAGTAGGAGAGATTTATTACGCTAAGAATGAATTAAATAAGGCCATAAAGCACTGGGAGATAGCACAAGGAAATTCGCCCAAAGAAGCGCTTCGCTTAAAGATTGAAAAGGCAAGGAAGGAACTTAAATTAGATAAAAAACATAGAGATAAAATTAGTTGTAACTTTGTACTCAAATACAACCAAAACGACACCTACGCGTCCGACTTGATTCTTCATTCACTTGTGAATTCATACAATCAACTAGCATACGATTTTGGATGGTATAAGAATAGCGAATTTACTGTCATACTTTATTCTAACGAGGATTTTACAGATATATTAGATTTTCCTTCCTGGGCAGCAGCAATATACGATGGAAAGATAAGGATGCCCTTTCAATACGCTTCTTTTAATCTCGAAAAACTAGAGTCCATAATAAGACATGAACTAACACATGCCCTGTTACATCGTATTTGTGGAAACAATGTACCTGCGTGGTTCCATGAGGGAATTGCACAATACGAAGATGGTATAGACGACTCTACAACCAGGGAAATCCTAAGGGAGGCCGTTATCAACAGCAATTTGATGTCTATCAATGACTTGGGAACAGACTTTGGAAGGTTCAAGGATGATGCCAAAGTAAAACTTGCATACGCAGAAAGTCTTGATTTTGTTGAATACCTTATTGATAACTATGGTTTTTATACAATACTTGACATAATAAATAATTTTAATACCCATTCACACCTTGACGAATTGCTTGCATCAGTCTATGGCTTCGATCTAAATCAGTTGGAAGACAGTTGGAAGGAACACCTGAGATTACTATATCTGTAGTAAAATAGTATGTAAGATATGCCATAAAAAAAAGAGCAAGAACCGTAATGACTCTTGTCCCTTTTCGTCGTTGCGGTAAGCTGTAGCTCCGAATGAAATGAGGGGGCAGCGAAGCAAACTCGCTACACGATTTATAGATCCCTCGATTTTCTCAGTATTATGCTGCGCATCCGTCTTTGGGGAGTGTAATTAAATGACAAAAGCCTTCGTGTCCCTAGAAGGGACACGAAGGCTAAAAATAGAACGTCATTTAAATGTCACACCATCATCACTATGGACAAGTATATGAATTTGCATCCAGAACTGCCTGTCGGTCAGCAGCATCCAATGATGCAGGATTTCCAGCACATAGCTGCGTCAAAATGCTAGTTGGCAAATTAGATGCCGTTATCGGAGGAGAGTTTTCAAGAAGTACATTCATATAGTTAAGAGATGACATTATTCCTTCTTTATTTACCAGGGTATTGAGGACAGGTTCTGTTAATGGACTATGATAAATCAAGGCATCAGCCCAGGCTGCTGAAAGCATTATCGTACCTTTATTTATTGCTGCGTTCCAGACAGTATCTGAAATACTTTGGGAGGTATATAGCAAAATATGCCCTCTATAGGCTGCGGACGTTATTATATTATCAACAGGTATCAACGCAAGCCAGACAGTGTCAGATAATGGGACGTTGCTATCAAAGACCGGTTGATTGTTCATGGAAGACAGTGGTGGATTTTTGTTTATCAATGCCATGAGTACAGCATCTGATAGGGGGGATGCAGCAACTAATGTATCTTTAATTTTTTTATCCGAGTCAGTTGTGGTATTGATGTAGTCAATAAGTGACTGGTCAGCAGCGGTGAAGGTAGTGTCAGACGCCGGTGAGGATTGTGCTGACTGATTCAATGCTGCATCTACGGCAGTAACATTGTAGGTATACAGTGTTCCCGCACTCAATCCGGTATCCTGATAGGTTATTCCCGTGGTAGTCGCAATCGGAGTCCCGCCGCCATCCCTGAATATATTGTAACCCGTAACGCCTACTTTGTCCGTTGACGCCTCCCAGGAAAGACCAATCTGAGATGATGATACAGCCGTAGCCGTAAGATTAGCAGGTATTGATGGTGGTGTAATATCTCCTGCAAAGGTAGTGGCTGAAGCCGGTGAGGATTGTGCTGACTCATTCCCTGCTAAATCTACGGCACTGACGTTGTATGTATACAGCGTTCCCACACTCAATCCGGTATCCTGATAGGTTGTTCCCGTGGTAGTCGCAGTCGGAGTCCCGCTGCCATCCCTGAATATATTGTAATCTGTAACACCTACATCGTCCGTTGACACACCCCAGGAAAGATTAATCTGAGATGATAAAACAGCCGTAGCCGTAAGATTCGCAGGTGTTGATGGTGGTGTGGTATCGGGTGAGAAGGTAGTAGCTGAAGCCGGTAAAGATTGTGTTGACTCATTCGATGCTAAATCTACGGCACTGACGTTGTATGTATACAGTGTTCCCTGACTCAATCCGGTATCCTGATAGGCTGTTCCTGTGGTTCTGGCAATCGGAGTCCCGCCACTGTTTCTGTATATATTGTAACCTATTACGCCTACATCGTCCGTCGACGCACCCCAGGAAAGATTAATCTGAGATGATAAAACAGCCGTAGCCGTAAGATTAGCAGGTGTTGTTGGTGGCGAAATATCGCTTTGGCCACCTCCTACCTGGCTCACAATATACAGCTCAGGGATCATGGAAAGATCGTCATCGCCTATATCACTATTGTGTATCTCTATCGCCAGCACATTTGTACCTGCTACCAGGTTACCTGTGTATAAAGCAAGGTCAAATTCTTCAGGTGTCCCTGCCTCATGAGCGCCACTGGCATTCGTATTATAAGCAGGCGTTCCAGACGGCATATTCGCCCTTATTACCTCCTGTCCATTTATGTACGCTACAAATCCATCATCATAGTCCATCCTGAGTGTCATATCAGTTATCGCTGATACGTCACTGAGGTTAAACGTCTTTCTGGCATACACAGACGAATAGTTGCCTAACATATCCGTTAGCACTGTTACATCATCACCGTCTGCGTAACCTATGCCGGTAGGGCCTACCAACCAGGCCGAATCATCAAAAGAAACATCGTCCCATCCCGCCCCCGGATTAGAACTTCCCTTAAAGTAGTTCCAGTTATCTCCTGTAGCGATGACATTGTTAGTTTGTAGTGGATCTCCTCCTGTCGTACTCTCAATCTCCAGTTCAGGGATCATGGAAAGATCATTATTGTTTATATGACTATTGTGAATCTCTATCGCCAGCACATTATTACCTGTCACCAGGTTACTTCTGTATGAACTCAGATCAAATACTACAGGTGTCCCCGCCTCATGTTGAGCGCTGGCCCTCGTATCGAAAGCAGGCGTTCCAGACGGCATATTCGCCCTTATTACCTCCTGTCCATTTATGTACGCTACAAATCCATCATCATAGTCTATCCTGAGTCTCATACTTACTACTGCCGCTGTATCACTGACGTTAAATGCCTTTCTGGCATATACAGTCGTATAGTAGTATTGCATATCTGTTAGGACTGTTGCATCATCACCGTCTCCAAATCCTATACCGGTTGGACCTGCCAACCAACCTGAATCATCAAAAGATATATTACTCCATCCCGCCCCTGGGTTAGAAAATCCCTTGAAGTACTTCCAATTGTCTACTATATCAATGACATTAGCATTTATTTTAGGAGAAGATAAAGTGTCAAAATAGATGTCAGGCGCCCCGTTTCGGCTATCATCCCATGTCACATATATGTGCCCGCTGCTGTCGTTGCTTATCTCGGGTCCAAAAGAAACACTGTTACCTGTTTTAGGACCTGTATCCAGCCTTGTGTCGTTTAACTGCCAGGTCGCACCGTAATCACTCGAATAGGAAAAATAGATGTCAAAGACAGACGTGCTTCGCTTATCAAACCATGTCGCAAATACATAACCGCTACCGTCACTGCTTATATGGGGATAATGAGAATTATTTGCACCCGGAGGATCACCAACATCGAGCCTTATGTCGTTTAACTGCCAAGTTGCACCGTCATCACTAGAATAGTTAAAATAGATGTCAGACATAACGTCTCGATAATCTTCCCATGTTACATATACGTGCCCTTTACCGTCGCTGCTTATCTCGGGATACCAGGAATCACTTGTACCCGCGCTATCACCTGTATCAAGCTTTATGTCGCTTGCCTGCCAGGTCGCTCCGTAATCACTCGAATAGTTAAAATAGATGTCACCAGACCCGTTGTTTCGATAGTCCTCCCAGGTTGCATACACGTGCCCGTTGCCGTCGCTGCTTAACTGCGTAGACCAGGAATCACTATTACCAGCATCTGTATCCAGCCTTTTGTCGCTTGCCTGCCAGTCCACTCCAAAATTACTCGAATAGTTAAAATAGATGTCACTACCAGAACCGTTTCTATAGTCCTCCCATGCCACATATACGTACCCGCTACCGTCGTTGCTTATGCTGGGAAGAAAAGAATCATTTGCACCCGCGCTATCACCTGTATCAAGCCTTTTGTCGCCTGACCAGGTCGCTCCGTGATTACTCGAATAGTTAAGATAGATATCCCATCTGGTTCCGCGCCAATCATCCCATGCCGCATATACATGCCCATTGTCGTCGCAGTTTATCTGTGGATACAAAGAATGAGTTGAAGGAGCGGTATCGCCGGTATCAAGCCTTGTGTCGTTTGCCTGCCAGGTCGCTCCATAATCATTCGAATGGTTAAAATAGACATCATACGCCCCGTTTCGCCTATCATCCCATACCACATATACGTGCCCGCTGTTGTCGCTGGTTATCTCGGGAAACCTAGAATAGTTTGAACCTGGAGTATCTGTATCAAGCCTTATGTCGTTTGCCTGCCAGGTCGCTCCGTAATCACTCGAATAGTTAAAATAAATGTCATCCTTGCCGTTTCGACCATCTCGCCACACTACATATACGTGCCCGCTGTTGTCACTGATTGTCTGGGGATACCGAGAATAATTTCCACCTGGAGTATCTGTATCAAGACGGGTTTCACAATACCCACTGAGAGATATGTAAAACGTAAACAGTAAAATCATACCGAACATTAAGACATAAGATAATCTTGTTCTATTCAATTTATTCTACCTTTCATAGATACATTGGTTTGTCAAAATGTGTATAAATAAATATCTTCTACATCTTATTCCATTAAAACAAAAAAGCCTTACTACTAAAGATGTTTATGGAATCCATCCCTGGCAGTAAGGTTGTATTTTCTAATACTACTTCCTTATAAGTCTTAGGACCTTTCACGCACCATCCTGTACATCCTTGTACGTGAAGATCTATTACCCCGTAAGATAAATTGCTCCGCTCTGTGGGTAACGAAAATACATAGTTCGTTTAGTATCTATTGCCTTAGACACCCCAGTGGAATAGTTGGTTCCACGGGGCAAGCTTTGCGTTGCAACCCTTTCGAATGGTTTGCCCTTTTCAGGTTTTTAGTAATTGTTTTGTCAAATCTACCTATTTGTATTCTTATCATCGGATGTTCCAATAGAAACTTTAGCAAAAAATCGTTTAAAATTTGACCGTGATTGAGAGCTTCCTTTCTTTTAATTTTTTTTTGTGTAAATGAAAACCAGCCGTATTTGTCTCATAATTTATGCCAAGGTCATCAGCACACACAAAACAACAAATCCGTGTTCTGGTAACCTATTGATTTTATTTGTATTACATCAAATGAATCAAATCTTTATGTAGCCATGATTCACTGAATCACAGGTGTGTAAAGTGGGGTAAAATACCCCGGGCAATTCGAATAATAATCAACCATAATTGTGTAATTCACCGAAATTAGAAATGTTATGAAAAATGGGGTAGAATTTCCTTCCCTGGGGGAATTTCCCACATCTAAAAAAGGGATGGAGAGGGTTGCTAAATGAAAAATGCATATGTAAGTGCAAATAAAAACAAATTGTATATCTGCATTTTAGAGAATGGATGAAGAATGGAGAAAATTCGAGGAAAAATCAAAATTTACATAATCATTTGATTAGGCTACCTCTCTATCAAAGATAGACATGATGGATTGAATCATTTGTCAATAGATTAGGTTTGCCCCTCGCTCATATCTATGATGGGGTAGGAATGAATATATGTAAGTTATTCAGGAGTTTTAAGTTAAAGATTTTCGTGAATATAACGATAACAAAGACAAGCGTAATAAAACGTAAAAGGTCTTTACGCCCTATAACAATAGTGATATTACATGAATTTTTACCTATAAAAATAAGGAGTTCTCATATGTATAACGGTCTAGAAAGAAGGGAATTTAAAAGAATAGCAAAACTATTTATGGCTAGAATCCGGGTCAAACAACATGAAGGGTATGAGACGGTTTCCGCTGGTTGGGATTCAGTTACTTTGCATAATTTAAGCGAAGGAGGTACATTTTTTGTACATAAGGAAGATTTAGGAATTGGTACACTCTTAGAGTTAGAAATAGATTTGTCTAAATCTACTCCTCCCATAAATTGTGTTGGGAAAACAATCCGTAGTGATACACTTCAACCTGCTTCTACGTTTTGTATCACAACCCGTTTTACTGATATTGGAGAACAAGAGAAAGAACTGATTAATAAAATGGCTGAAGGAATGATTATATAGGAAAACACCTTTCTGACGTTACTCTCAACCCCTTTTCTTCCTTCTTAGCCTCTTCCAATTCCTTCTGCACATTGCATCACATACTTAAAAATTATAATGGATTGAATCATTTGTCAAATAACTAAGTATAGCCCTTGCCGGACGTGATTGTTGGTGGGTTTGTTACTTCTTTTTTTCCTTTCGTCTTTAACGAGTATCGAGCATCTAGAGAACTGCAATATTAAATATCAAAGATGTTTACCCCAAATCTTCACAAAGAACTTCTTTCCTCTTGTTTCTATCTTCTAGTATCCCCGTCTGACGGGAGGCTGTGTCATAATAGAGAAAACACATAATATGTCATTCTGAATTTATTTCAGAATCTAATAATTTCAATAACTTAGCAACCTAAAAGATCCCGAAACAAGTTCGGGATGACAATTGTGACACAGTCTGCGGACCGGCAGGCAGAAACGAGTATCAAGGATCCAACCTGACCGTAGGTCAGGCATTAAGGGTTGCTGTCTATATTATCCAACGATTTAATTACTGTATAATCACCTATTTTTAATTCTGATTGGAGATATAAAGGATTATTGGCGTATGAGAATTCGTCCTCCTGCGTTTTTACTTGAGCTAAGTTTTCTTTAACCTGCTCTAATTTCCCGATAGTTTCTTCTTGAATAACTGTGGTATGTTTACTTTTGTCCGTTCCTTTTACGCCTTCACTTACACTGGCAACCAAACCCTTTGATGATCCATCTTTCCTTAGGCGGGTAACCAAATTATCTAATGATTTTTCTGCTTTTTCTTCTATATCAGTTAAAACTGTATTAATTTCCATCTCTAAAATATTACTTCTTTCACCTAAATCTATTTTAAAATCATCAATCACTCTCTGGACTTTGTTCTCAGCAAATTTTCTTAAATCATCCTCTGCCCATTTTCTAACAAGATATTTACTTTCTTTTATTCCAGCTAAGACTTTATTAGTTTCCTTCTCCAATTTATTACTTCTCTCCCCTAAATCTATTGTAAACTCATCAATCACTCTCTGGACTTTGTTCTCAGCAAATTTTCTTAAATCATCCTCTGCCCATTTTGTGATAACATCACCACTAAAATATACCAAGCCACATATAGTAAATGTAATAATCAGGCCAATAGCCGTAACAATTGTGGGGAAATGTCTTTCTTTTGACTTAGGCTTCGAGCTGATTACTTTTTCTAATGATTCTGACTTTATCTTATATTCATCCATCAATGCCTTTATCTTTTCTCCCAAAACTTTTCTTTCAACATTTTCATCTAATGCCTTTTGTTGATTGCCTATCTTTCCTTCTAATACCTTTATTTGTCTTTGCAGTGCTTTTATATCAACACTTCTTTTATCTACCTTATCTTTCTTATCCCTCTTACCTTTCTTTAATTTTTCTGCCATAGTTATGACCCCTTTCTTTCCTTTTTAGATTCTCTTCCAAATTAACCCATACAATACGCTGGTTGGTTTGAAATAAATACATGATATACCATGATATATGGCAAATCTTATACCTTTTTAGTTTAATGGCAGCTTTAAAAGACATATACACTGATAATCCAGGGTGATTTTCAGGTCAGTGTTGTCATATTTAATTTTTATTATGTTCTAAGTCCTTTTATATGAAGTTATTACATCTATCTAATGTTTAAGTATACAATATAGGTTGGTCTTTGCGTATTACTGTAATTTAGTTCTTCGACTATTAAAAATAAAGTTATATGTCTATAAAATAAACAATTTTATGATCAAATCTCACTGGATTGTATATCAAAATTGGTTGGTTGCTTGGAAAGAATTAACAACGGTGAGATAGATGCTGATACTTCTATTAAACGAAGGATTCAGCCCCGCTGCCCCCATTCCTTGCTTCCCCGTCCGACCAGGTCATCCGGGCGGGCGCAAGGAAGCATTGGGGGCAAAATGTGGGGTAAAAATGACATTAAGCGAGGGCTCAAGCTCGCTTGCCCGACGTGTCTTTTGGCGGGCCAAACAATCCGTCGGGTAAAAATGACAGCGACGTTTTTGCTGGTTTGTGAACAGGCTCTTCGCAAATTAAAATGAAACTTCGTTGATGCTGAATATGGCGCTTAACATGGATATCACCACTGCTCCAATTGCACATCCCATTATCAAGATTAAGGCTGGTTCTACCAGAGATATCAGTCTCTTTATCCTTTGTTCTATATCTGTATCCATATTATCCGCTACTTTTATGAGCATCTCATCCAGTTTCCCTGTCTCTTCACCGACTCTAAGTAAATGCTGTGCTATACCGGGGAAAAACGACCTTGCACCCAAAGGGTTTGTCAACCCTTTTCCGGCCTTTATGTCTGGTTTTACTTGGTCTATTATGTTTGATAAAAATGAATTTGAAAGTACGCCTCTTGAGATATCAATAGAATTCAATAAAGAGACGCCGTTTTCAAGTAAAGTACCCAACGTTCTTGTAAAACGAGATATTTCAATTTTCCATAGTATGTTTCCGAGTATGGGAATACCAAGCTTCTTTTTATCTATACGCGCCTTGACGCCCGTTTGTTTTCGTAACCGTTTAAGTAGAAGGAATATGCCTATTAAGATGATGATAAATATCCAACCATAACTTGTTACTATGTTGTTTAAGCTGATCATAACCTGTGTAGAAAACGGCAGAGCAATACCAACTCCCTCAAAGATTTCTGTAAATTTTGGTATTACTAGCAGAATCAATGCGGCTACAGATAAGATGCCCGCTACAACCAGAAACAAAGGATAAATGAGTGATGATGTTATTTCAGATTTTATCCTTTGCACTCTTTCCATAAATGTCCCCAACCGTTTCAGGACCTGTGGCAGGACACCACTCTCCTCCCCTGCGCGAACCATACCTACGTAAACACTGGAAAAGATATTTGGAAATACCGACAATGAGTCAGCAAGAGATTTACCACTTTTTACTTCTTCTAGAATATCCAAAATCATTCCCTTAAACCTGTTATTCTGCTGGGCATCTGAGAGTATCTTCAGGCTTTTGTCCAGTGAAATACCGCTGTCAAGTAGTATACCAAGTTCTTGAGTAAAAAAGACAGTCGCCTTCTTTGCAGTTCGATCAGAGAAAATTCTACCGGCCCTTGAACTGTCGATTTCCTCTACTTTTAAGACAATGTAGCCAGACTTCTTCAGGTAATCTATCAACTCAACCCTACTCAGGGATGCTTTCTTGCCCTCTACAACTGCACTTCCCCTTGTCAAAACACGATATTTAAACGTACTCATTTTGGTTCACTCTCTTGTTCCATCATTAAGAGTTCCGGCGGGGCTAATTCAAACGTATCTTCAGACAGCTTTTTGCCCCTTTCATGTCTTTCGGTAATATCTTCTATAGCATGTAAATCCCTAATTCTCGCTCTCCTTCGTTCTACCCTGGATACCTCTTTTGTTTCTTTTTGTTGTTCAACACCTTCCAATCCTGTATAGAGTTTAACAATAATCTCCTCACCCCGCCAATCGAGCCTTATCTGGTCAGGCTCTATACTGGTAACCATATATCCTTCTATTTCTTCTCCCTCTTCAACATATAAAGTCTTTTTACCACTAATGCCGGTCATGGGGTTTTTTATCAATGCCTTTTTAATATCCCCTGCAATCACTACTCCATGCAAGATAATCTTTCTTGGTTTTCCAGATAATGCTTTTTTCTTTGATAATCTTTTCTTTACCGACTTAACTGACTTCGGAGTTGTAGCCTTCACAACCCATTCCTTTCTTTGAGGGGAAAAGACATTCTTGGTTGATATAATAGTATAGTTTCCATCTATCTGTTTTTCTTCTTCAAAAAAATCTACTTCAACTGATTTGATATCAGGGAATGCATTATCTTCTTGAATATCAACTACTCTAGATAACTTTGCTTCGTCTATTAAGGGCATGAAGAAATATATTGAGGCACTGATTATGCTCAGTATTATCACAACACAGATGAGAGCGAAATTTAATACACATAATAAGTATTTTGAGCCATATAAGGTATTCAGGGGAATACGTATTTTTGATTTATTATCTCGAAACAGTTTCTTTATGTTAAATATTCCTTGTAACATTATGCTCACTCAAATTATGTAAGCTTTCTATGGAAACCAGGCTCCGCTACAATTCTTGCATACCACGCTTAGCACACCTGCTGCCAACTTATGTACGGGCGTATAGTAATACGCCCCTACTATTTCTTGACTCTAACTTCATGTTTCCCGCCAAAAAGCATTGGCGGACGTAAACGCTTGCTTCTTTTTTTCTTTTTGCCTACTGTCTATTGCTTACTGTCAACCGCGAACTGCCTTCTTGCCTCTAGCATCCAGCATCTTTCTTCATCTGTGTGAACTCCCTGCCCGACAAATGCCCGCCTGTCTGACGGACAGGGCAGGCAGGCATTTGTCGGGCAGGCCTTTTCAGGAGGAATCCAGTCTATTTTCGCAGCAAATATTATAAGTTATATCTTTGTCCCAATTCTTGCTATTGTAAAGAGCTTTATAGTGGTGGATACACCCTTTGTCGTATTAAACCCTGTGCCTCTTATCGTAAGGTCATCTACAAATATGAGCTTCTTTTTTTCATATTCAATATCATAAAGAAATTTCTGAAGTTTCTTTATCCTATCAATGTCATCAATCTCGACTTTTGCATAAACAAGCATTAAATGAGCGTTATCACTTATGATCTCACCTTTTTGCGCAGAGCTTCTTGAGACTATCAGTCCATTCTGCCTTGCAACACTCTTTACAAACTCCTGCAGCTTTGCCTGTGCCAAATCCCCGGTTTTACATTGGAACAATCTATTCTCAATGGATTTGTAAGAATCCCTTAATTCGTTTAATTTCATCCCGTATGAATCTTTCATACTAATGGTAGTATTATATTTTATTAGCAAGTTCTTCTTTAAGGACAATTCTTCATCTATATTCTTAATTGAGTGAAAAAAGGGGCTAAATGACAACCTGTCAAGAATTATTACTATGAGTATAACTATAGCTATTGATGTGAAGATTATGGCCCTTTTATTAAACCTATTTAGTAACTGACTAATCATCATCTTGTATTACCCTTTATCTTAAATTTTTCTTTGCCGCTTCTATCTTTTACAACAGAAGACGAAAAGCTTACGTGTTGGAATTCAGGTGAGTTTTCTAATAACGTCAATACCTTTGCTCCGGACAATCCAACCCCTTCTATCTCAAAATTGCCCTTTTTAATGGATAATTGCTTAATCCATGTATCATCGGGAATAGCCCTTGTAAGCTCAGCAAGTAAGTGGACCCGAGATGATTTATTTTTGACAATGTCTTTTATTTTGCTGGTAGTTTCCAGGACACTATATATTTCATCTCTAAATCTACTTGATATCATTACCTTAGGATGTAATTCTTCAAGTCTTGCATCAATTGCCCTTATACTCTCCACCTTATTATGCTTTATTATACCCGGTAATATAAATGCAAAGGCAAGGATTAAGAAAGAGAGTATGCCAGTTAACGCCAATTGCGAAACATATCTTTTTCCTTTTACCTTCAAGACATTAAATCTATTCAAACACTCTGACAATCCGTTTAATGCAGCACCAAGCGATTCTTTGCTTCTTTCCCACAGTTCTACCTTTATGTCATTTTCACAGAATTGTTCAATATCAATTGGAATTCTATTGAATTTTATAACCTCCCCTTTATCCCCTCCTTGTGAAGGAAGGGATATGGGGTGGTGTCCTCGCCCACCTCTGGCGCGGGCTTCCATTTGATATTGAGCAATCTCATCCTTGCTAAAACCAAAAACGTTATCAGTCTTTTGGTCTAGAAAGATCATCTTACCTGGTTTGTTTTCAGTAATCTTTTCCTTTAAATCATCTTCAGTTCTAGCTAAAGCCGTATTCACAAGTATTGAATCCGTATATAAGTTGAAAGTATACGAATCCTTACATTTCTCAATTACTGTCACCTTATTATCATTAACAAGTGGAACGTAGGTTAATGGGGATATAATGACTCGATTAGGTTTAAGATTTGAAGATTCTAATTTAGACATTATCTCATCTAGCTCCTCTTTCTTAATAGCAAAGAGAAAGGCTTTTTCACCATACTCAGAGGAATTTGAAGGATACAAGTCATAATACACATCATCTTCAGAGAATAGAATAAAACTATCGAGCTGATAGGAGATAGACTCCCTTAGTTCATTGATACTCGAACCTGGTAGTTCAATTTCCCTTACAACGGTCTTCTCTCTGGGCCACGACAATATAATATCTCTGGTCTGGAAGCCTCGAGCATCTATTATTAATTTTAAATCCAAAGATTCCTTTAATAGAAAATCCTTGACCACTGTGCTTTCAGAGGCGCATTTTAAAAATTTTTGGGATGTCTTCGAAATAATCAGATCATTCCCATGAATCGACAATCCAATACTCTTTGGGAAAAACATTTACTTAAGTTGCCTCCTAACCTTTATCCCTGACATTGGTTATTGGTTATTACCACCGCACCCACCAACCTGCCCATACCGAATGGTGCCTGCCCGAAAGACATTGTCAGGCGGGCGTTCGGGCGGGTACGCCCCTACTATTTCTTAACTCTGACTTCATGCTTCCCGACAAAAAGCATTGGCGGACGTAAATGCTTGCTTCTTTTTTTCCTTTTGCCTACTGCCTATTGCATACCCGTCCGAACGGCCTGGCCGGGCGGGCTGTCAACCGCAAACTGCCTTCTGGCCTCTAGTAACCAGCATCTTTCTTCATCTGTGTGAACTCACTGCCCGACGAGCTTCAGGCTGTGTCATAATTGTCATCCCGAACTTGTTTCGGGATCTCTTAGGTTGCTAAGTTATTGAAATCATTAGATTCTGAAACAAGTTCAGAATGACAAAATGCCCTTTTTCTGGATTATGACACAGTCTGCTTTTTGGCGGGTGAGGCAGAATATTTATCTTAATTCATACTTTGCCAATCCTGATATTAAATCAACATAAACAACTGCCATTCTTTCATCGCCTCCCATTATCTCCATCCTGGGACCTGTTCCTCTTCCGTTATCGAAGAATGAATATTTCGGAGTTTTATGACCATCAATTTCTGTGGGTCTCAATATTATTTCAGGCGGCAAGGAAAATATTTGATCATCATCCCTTTTCAAGATATTTTCTGTGTAGTCAACAGCAACACTTATGTCCTTTTGTCCTAATACTGCATCCAGGTGTACATTTCTCAGGAAGGTTACAACCTCAGAGATGGCACCCCTGAACTTTGCCGACTCTATTCCAGTCGTTACCCTGGGGATACAAATTACAGCACTAATTGTAATGATAACGAGTATGATTATTAATTCTATAAGTGTGAAGGCACTGGGATTTCTATATTTTCCTATCATCATTCATCAATCTTCTTAAAAGATAAATACCCCTTATTCGTCCAAACTCCACCGAAAATAATTTCTGTAGAATAAATCTCTGCCCACCCATCCTTTAGCGCAATATCTAGTTGCTCCGAAAGTTTAAGTGTCTTCATCTCCTTATCTTCCAATCTTACTACCACAGGTTGTATTGATCTATCGCTGTTCTCATGAAATTGAATCTTTACATAGTTTATGTCTTCAGATGGATTAATAAGGCTCAATTTCATATTGCCATAGAAATACGGGAGGACATAGTGGATTAAGTCCCTTATAGCAACATTTATCTGAGATGAAATGGCACCATCAGTTACTGTTACAACAGTATCTCCCTGTTGCTTTCCAAGTATAGAAAAACTTATATATCCTGAATCATTTGTAACACGGTTGTCAACTTTAACAAAAATTTTCTGCTTATCTTTGGGAATGATCTGTACCTTATGCCCTTCAATAGGATTTCCATCTTCGTCCAAAACCAATATATCTACGGATACTACTTCACTTACGTCAAGTAAGATGTTTATGGGTGAAACAACAATCTGGTTTCCACCTGATGCAGCGGAGGTATTGGCATCTTCTTCTGCAAATACAGAGCTGTACCACAAAAATGTTAAAACAAAAACATACTGGATAAAATATCTTCCAAACATACGCATAAATTTAATATTTTTCCTTAAAATAATTTTCACTGCATATTAAGCCTTCATGCCCCTTCGGGGTACCACGAATCATGAAAACCTGTCCTGACGACAGGTCAGGATTGGATTCCCTGTTCGACAAAGAGACTGTGTCACAATAGAGAAAACACATAATACGTCATTTTTACCCCGCATTTTGCCCCCATTCCTTGCTTCCACAAGGAAGCATTGGAGGCAGAGGGGCTGATCCCTTCGCTTTCTGTCATGCTGAATTTATTTCAGCATCTCCGATTTCAGAATCTAATGATTTTAATAACTTAGCAACCTAAGAGACCCAACCCCCACTGCTAGCCCCGTACGGCGTTCCCCCTAAAGGGGCCTACTTCTGGTAGCCTACAGGGCGAGCAAGCTGTGGGGACGGGATGACAATTGTGACACAGCCTCAAATGGCAGGCGGGCTTGCGAAAGCAAGGTTACCTCCGCGCCAGAACGACTTAGTTGGGTAGGCCTCTCGGGACGAATCCAGACTATTTTCATGTTAAAGGACAAACGATAAACTGTACTTTTGTGCAAATTATGACCTCATCTTTTGAATCTTTCAATTAAAATTTTATTACCTACTTGAGTGGTAATAAAAGATTATTTCATTTAATATCGACAAATTACATAACCATCAGCTACTACTCAGGATAAACGGCATAAATCTTATACTCTCCATCACTCTTTCCTGCAATTAGCTTATATTCATACCCCATTTTTGAACCTCTGGAGACGGCACTGATTGTAACAAAGCCTGATTGGCCTATGGTTATATATGGCTTTATCTTTTCGAAGCTATCACCTATTATGCCAAGGTCCCAGAATACCTGTCTCAACTCCTCAGAGTCTTTTATTGTACCATTTTCTTCTAAATATAACATGAGCTCATCAACTAACTCACCTGAAAGTCCAAGTACCGAACTGAGTATTTCCCTTGACGCAAGATTAATATTAACCTTAATCTGTTCATCACCATATACTGTTATGTCATTTCTTATACTCTCAAATATCTCTGGTGTTACTCCACGTACTAACGTCAATTCCTCAATTGAAGAGAAAGGAGCATCTTTGGTTTTATAGGGTTCTGGTAATGACCCGTAATAATTATCCTCTGCGCCATTAAGGTGAGTGAGATCGTCAGGGTCAATCCAATCCAGGATAGAGTCAACTATAATGTCAGCGGCAAATACGTCTATACCCATTTGGGTAAAATATTGTTTAAGGATTCCTTTATTTTCATCACTTATTCCGTTAAGGTTGATTTTTCTATTTTCATCGTGTAAGTATACATCGCAATAAATATTTCCTATTTGAATGGAATAAGGATTTTCACCGGGAACCCATTTTGTAATTTCCCGACTCTCCATATCTTGAGAATCAGTATTATCATTTGTATTGTAATCCTCAGCTGGTTCAAGCCCACCTTCTGTTGGAGGCTCTTCAGAAGTTATTAATTCACCGTCCCCCAGTTCATGTTGATTACTTATTGATTCTGTTGGAGACTCATTATCAGTCTCTGACAGTCTATTCAGGGCATAGAGAGCCGCCCCCCTTGCTGCATAGAAGTTCTTCATTCTCTCAGTGCCAACAGATTTTAATAAGACGGAAATCCTGGTATCCTTTGAAAATCCCAGTGCAACCATACTGAGTATGGCTATTGCCCACAAGACAAAGATTAGTACATAGCCATTACAGGAGCTATTATATCTCTGTTTTGTCCGTCTCTCGACATTAAGATTTTTATGGCCTTTGGTAGGTTGTTTTTTAACCATGAATCTATCCAACCATGATTGTGTTGATCTGAAGCAGTACTCTCAATATCCTGCATACCAAGGAACTGAAACGCAATCGTTTCACATCCATCAATAATCGTTACTGATTCACTATTATCAAACATTGTATTGTTTCGATCATTGAATCTGTCTACATTTTCGTCGGGAATGAACCTCTTTTCTTTATAATCCACTCTAATCCCTTTATCATCTCTTTCCAAATAATACAATACCGCCATCAATCCCAAACCATAACGCCTTTCAAGGGATATTGGCGTGACGAACATTATCCTATCTGAATCACCGCTAAAGATCACATCTTCACCAGAACTCTCACTCCTCATAGCAGACACTTGCTGAGAAAAGAAATTCAAAGCGCTCTTTTCTCTATAGCTCTCTTCAAGCCACTTACTACCTCTTTCCATCTGGAAAAAGCCTCCCCTGACAGAAAAAGATACAATTAAAATCAATGCTGCTCCAATGGAAAGTGCGATTATGAATTCCAATAATGTGAAGGCCTCTTCACCTTTTCTCATCTTATGCCTACACTTGATATGTCAATACCTTCAACGGAAACAGTATAAATATACACAACCTTATCATGTTTACTAAAGCTGTCATCTTTTTCTTCTTCTATACGCCAGTTAATTCCCTTGTCCGAGGTTTTACCCATCAATACTCTTTCATTATCTTCCTGTGTAGAATTATTATCTAACAGTCCCAGGAATTTCTGTTCAACCTTTGAGATAACAGTGTCAAGTCTATCATCATAGTCATTTACTTTTACTCTGAGCATACTGGAATTTCCTAATAGCTTTACAAACATCGTTATTGATATACCTACAATAACAAGTGAAATGATCACCTCTAAAATGGTAAAACCTCTGTTGTTTTGTTTATTCTTAAACATATCTTGCCTCTGGCTTCTTGCTCACTGAACCCTCTTTTGCATCTTTGCTATCTGTTTCAACCTTTCCTTAAATTCTCTGGTTATCATATCAGCTTCCGATGCGGTATTTATTACATGAGGAGTAATTAGTACCATCAACTCGGTTTTTGATTTTGTTTTGTCTGTTGACTTGAAGATATTACCAACAAAAGGGATGTCACCTAAGAGAGGTACTTTCTTGATTTTCAACTCATTTTTTATGTCAATAATCCCCCCCAGGTAAATCGTACGATTACTCTTAATAACTAATGAAGTCTCAGTAATACGTGTTGTGAATGCTGGCGATTCTATTGAGGTTTCTGTTGCAGCAACAGCATTACTTACCTCTTGCCTAATATCTAGTGTAACCATTTCGTTTTCACCAATACGTGGAGTTACTGTAAGTATTGTACCCGTATCGCGATATTGAATTTGATCCAGAGTGGCTCCGGCACTGGTTTGCGTGGTACCCGACCTTATAGGTTCAGATGCACCTACTTGAATATTTGCTGTCTGTGCATCACGAACAAGTATGTGAGGTGCTGATAATACCTCTACTTCTGTCTCAGAAGCAATCAAATTGAATATTGCATCGATGTCCCTGTTTAATGTAAAGAACTTCGTTCCGCCTGTTAATAGAGATGTTGAATTTTCAGTTACACCTGCAGGGTTAAGTGATATAATACCACCTTTATTCGTACGTCCCTTTTGTCTGAAAAAATACTCAACCCCATGTTTCAGGGCGTCTGTTAACGTAACCTCTGCAATTATGGCTTCTATGAGTACCTGCTGAGGCGTAGCATCAAGGGTTTCAATGATAGCCTTGATACTCTGGTAATCAATAGGTAACGCCTTTATGACAATGGAATTCGTATTTTTATCGGAGATAATCTTCATGGATTCTTCTGCCACTTCACCAGGTTTATCTGTGGGCGTGATCTTTTCTTTAAAAAGCTCTGTTAAAATAGGTACAGTTGTTTCTGCCTGTTCATGCTGCATCTTATAAACGTACATTCTCAGTCTCTTCTCTTCAGGATGTACGTCTATGTTTGCTATCCAGGCATCAACCGATGAAAAAATCTCTGGTGAATTAGTTGCTACTAATATTTTGCTTGTATCCTTAAATGGGATAAAGGCTATGTCTAATTTTGGCCCCTTTGTCTTTGCACCAAGCGTTTGAGCAACCAGATCCAGGTCTTTTGCAAGAGACGCAACATCAACATGTTTTACTTCATAAAACTTTAATGCCTTTCCTGCAAAAAAGGGGACATCAAATGTCCTTATAATCTTTAACAACCTATCCATATTTGTAACTTTTTCAGAAATAATAATTGCGTGGGTATCATTTGGAGCAATGACAAAGCCTGCTTTGCTCAATAATCCCCTGAGGGTTGGAATTATAGTCTGAGGCGCCACGTGTTTTAATGGAACTATCTGTGTAATTACGTCCCTACTTTGTGTTTTCGCCGTATCACCAATATTCACAACACGCGATTCACTACGAGCCTCTTGTATAGGTAGTACCTGAAAAACATTTTTATCTCTTACCAACGCAAAGCCGTTTATGTTTAGCATCGCCTGTATGATATTTAAAAGCTCCTCCTTATAAAACTTTCCCTTCGTCCGTAATGTAATCAAGCCTGTCACCCTTTTATCCAGGATATAATTTATATTTAATATTTCCCCAAGAATAACCTTCAAGACTTCCTTTATGTCTGCATTTTGAAAGTTAAAGGTTATGTCTGTTTTTTTGCCTACAGGCGCCCCTACTGTATATGCTTCTGTTTTGACCTCCTCTAACGGGTAACTAAATTCTTTTTTCGGAGCTTCAACCTTCTCCTCCTCAACCTTGTTCTCCTGTGGAGTTATCTCCCATTCCCATTTCCTTTTCTTGGCAACTTCTGGTTTTTTTTCTTCTTCTACGATCACAGTTTTTTTACTGTCCTTATCCTTGCTAGTAAAAATCTTACAACCAGTTTCAAATGTCAGTATAAAAGAAAATAATATTAACAAGGAATTTCTTATCATCTTTTTAGGCAAACAATAAAACCCCCCAGTCTCTAAGCCCTTAACTTGAAAAATACTATATTATTGTGATCGAAAATGCAACATATTACGCTTATCTTATGTTTTTAAAGCATATTATGTGCCATAATATTTTAAACCTATACACCAATATGCCTAATGTAAGTCCTTTGTATACAACAGCATACTTAAATCTAACATTGATTGTGACATATAACATCCTTGAAAATACAAATAATTGATAAAAATAAATGGATTTTTGTGGAGATTTTAGACAATTTCCACATATGTCGAGGAATAATTGAATGTTATAATACCTGTCCAACTATGTTGCTTGGATAGGTTTGTGAAGCTCCACGGCTAATACACCCGTAGCTTTCTAGTAAGTGGGTAAAACAGGAGCAGCTTTCCCTATTTATCAAATCTAAGATCTTTCAGCTATATTTATTTTCCACTCCTGCGATAGCCTAAACAGATTCCTTAAAAAGACCATTAAGAAAATCGTTGTTCCAAACATTTCAAGAAACTCTTCAAGAGTTTTTGACATATGCCTGATGCGGTAATCCTCTGTAGAAAAGAAACCGGCTATACCTATATCCTCATAAAATTCACCATCAAAACCCTCTACAAAGTCCAATCCCACCGAAATGGCAAACAGACTTATAGCAGCTAAAAACCAATACCAGAGCTTACGTGGTACAAGCTCATTCCTTAGGAACCAGAGCATAAAAATGCCTGCGGCCATGAAAAAAGGTCCGAAGATCAACTGCCATGTATAACTCGGAAAGGTATTGTGGATAGAATCCAGGATTCCAAGACCGGATGACTCTGTCGATCTTGAAAGAAGGGTATTAAAAGCTGTACCCATCCGTTCATGGAACTTAATAGCATCATCAATACCCATATAAATGAAAAAAGATCCTATACCAGCCCAACAATAAAACTTCCTTTTATAATGATTGTCTTGCATCTGATTTCTAACGGCAAAGGCGATTAACCAGAGGATAGATCCCACCATAATTGTTTGAAGACTGGAAAACCAGTTAGACAGACTATCTTCGCGGGTGATATTCACCATCCTTCTGATAGAACCAATGGAAGACCACTCATAGTGATTGACAAACACATCCAGAAAAACAATGAGGAGTTCAATGCCTAAAAAGCTCCAAAAAACTCGTCTTATTATGACATCTGTTTTTAAACTAAAGCTGAGTGATTGCTTTTGATTCATTCTGCATCCTAAGTATATTTTATTACCTCCCCTCTATCCCCTCCTTATTAGGGAGGGGAAAAAGTGGTGGTTATCATTAACGCATAATTTGGGGTATATTGCATTTTTTTACTATATAGCGTAGACTCGAAAGATATATGATACTCCGTTTTGAACCTGTTGAAACATTAAAACAAAAATATGGATAAATACAACTGTTTGGCTAATTTTGACACAAATTGATATTCTTTGTGCAAACAGAATTTGCCAATAAAGAAGGAGGGTTTAACATAGCCCTCCTTTTTTAATTACCCCTCATTGATTCAGAGATTATTTGTTCTTTTTGTCCTTCTTCTTATTGCCACTGCCGCTATCATCATTGCTCTTACTGTCGTCATCACTGCTCTTATCATCATTGCTCTTGCTGTCACCATGATGCCTTGATGGAAAGACAAAGGTATCGGATCCAGTACCTACATTGCCAGCAACATCAGTAGCTGTAACTTCTAAAGTAAAGCTAGGCCCTTCAAACTTTACATCGCCGCAATCATCACTGCTCTTATCGTTACTGCTGCCATCATCATCCGTCTTTACATTGGACTTCTTCTTGTGCTTCAACTCTACAAGCTGGCCATTAGTTACGGGATAATCATTTAAAGTCGCATCAATTGCAGGATCGGCATCACAGTTATCAGTGACCGTAAACTTCACACGGAAACAACCTTTTTTCTTCTTTAACTTCTCCGTTACAAGTTCCGCAGTCACGACAGGCGTCGTGGTATCTTGCACCTTAATCATAACGGTATCAGGATCTGAATCAAGCGTTCCGTCATTAACAACTAGGGTAGCATTTGATATACCAGGCGGTATAGGTACAGTAATGATAGGTTCATCCCCAGTCACTGTACCGAATTGTCCAGTCCATTTATATGTTAAGGGGGCACCGTCAGGATCAAAGGAACCTGAACCATCGAGTGTTACCTGTACAGGAGACGCTCCCTGTGGACAAATAGTCTGGTCTTCGCCGGCACCTGCCACAGGTGGAGTATTTTGATTGTACTTGACCGTGGTATAGTCTTCTTGGGTGACAGAACCGCGGCTTCTTCCTGTCACATATACGTTGCCATTGGCATCCACGGCTATGGCACGGGCAATATCAAACTTACTTGCCGGCGGACCGGGCCCGTCGTATCGGGCCACCCATACCTCGTCAGCCTCCTCATCCCCCTCCTCATTGATGACAATGGTCTTATACTTGACGGTGGCATAGTCAAAGCTAGTGCCGGAGACACCGGAGCCCCCCCAGCTCTCCCCTGTCACATATACATCCCCATTGTCATCCACGGCTATGGCACGGGCAAAATCATTATTATTTCCCGGTCCATCGTAGCGGGCTACCCACTTTTGATTGCCGTCTGTATCGTACTTCACCGTTGCATAGTCATTGCTGCTGACGCCACTATACCCAGTCACATAGACATTGCCCTTTCTATCCACGGCTATGGCCTGGGCAATATCATGATTATTTTCCGGTCCATCGTAGCGGGCTACCCAGAGAGGTTCGTCACCTTGTTTATGATCGCTAGCGTACTTCACCGTTGCATAGTCCTTGAAGTTACCGGAACCCGAGCTCTCCCCCGTCACATATACATTACCCTTTCTATCCATGGCTATGGCATTGGCTTCATCATTCAACCCACTTCCGTCGTAGCGGGCTACCCACTTTTGATTGCCATCTTTATCGTACTTGACCGTTGCATAGTCAAAGCTAGTGCCAGAGCCCCCCCAGCTCTCCCCTGTCACATATACATTGCCATCGCCATCGACGGCTATGGCATTGGCAAAATCAAAATTACTTGCCGGCAGCCCGTTGTATCGGGCCACCCACAGTTCATTGCCATCTGTATTGTACTTGACCGTGGCATAGTCAAAGCTAGTGCCGGAACCCCCCCAGCTCTCCCCTGTCACATATACATTGCCATCGCCATCGACGGCTATGGCATTGGCAAAATCATCTCCTTTTCCCGTCCCGTCGTAGCGAGCTACCCACTTTTGATTGCCATCTTTATCGTACTTGACCGTTGCATAGTCCCAGCTAGTGCCGGAACCAACGCTCTCCCCTGTCACATATACATTGCCATTTCTATCCACGGCTATGGCATTGGCAGAATCATTTCCTTTTCCCGTCCCGTCGTAACGGGCTACCCACAGCTCTGTGCTATCTGTACCGTACTTGACCGTGGCATAGTCACGTCGGGTATTGATGTCGCCGTCACTAAACCCCGTCACATAGGCATTACCATTGTCATCCACGGCTATGGCATTGGCTCTATCAAACCTACTTTCCGGTCCGTCGTATCGAGCCACCCATTCCTCAGTGACCTGTTCCTCAGCAAAACCCGCAGGAATGGCTGTTCCAAAAAAAACAAGGACCCATCCGATAATCAAACACAGGCCACACCTTCTATATTTTTGCATTCTTACCTTCATGTTACCCTCCTTAGTACACGATTTCTTTTTATAATTAGTGTATATATCATTTGTCACTTTCATGATGTTAATTGGTAAGATAACTATTGATTTCCCTAAGCAATTCCCTGAGATGTGCCCCCACAATCCTATAGATTAGATAGAATACTCATAGTCCACCACTAACTTTTTAAGTTAGTATAATGGAAACTGTGAGCGACCTGACTTATTTGCACGTTTTTTTGTCAAAAAATATTTACAAATATGCTTAGAAATATACTATAAAATAAAAAAGCCTTACTACTAAAGATATTTAAATAAATTATCTTCGGCAGTAAGGCTGTCTTTTCTAAGATTATTTCTTTTATGTTTTAGGGGCTTTCACTTCCATCCCCCGGACATCCTTGTACGTTAAAAGACCCTTTACTTTGCGTCCTCTGATTACTCAGGGTTTGCCTTTATCGAGACGTACTCTATTGGCATAAAATTTGTGATTAAGTACCGTAAATAACTTCTATTGTCAAGCAAAAAAACATTGAACGCAAAGTATATAGACACAGGCAACTTACACACACAGGTGGAGAGTTCACGCTTATTAATGAGAGCATGAAATAGATTACACTTTAGCCCTGTACGGCGTTCCCCCTAAAGGGGCCTACTTCTGGTAGCCTACAGGGCAATTCAAATCCCCCATTCCCCCTTTGCCAAAGGGGGAATGGGGGATTAGCTTATAATCATATAATAATAGTTTTTAGAAATAAGGTAATCTATTTAGTGCTCTGGGTAATAATTGAAAATCATAACTATTTTTGATCAAAAACTGAATATTATCCCTCACTACTTAGAAACTATGTCATAATGTCATCCCGCCCCCATTCCTAGCTTACGCAAGGAAGCTATGGGGGTCGGGACCTCTAAGGTTGCTAACCTATTGAAATCATTAGATTCTGAATCAAGTTCAGAATGTCAAAATAGGCATTTCCTTTATTATGACACAGTCTCTTAACGCAATGCTTTAAATCTTGTTTATAAAGGTTCCACTCTTGCCACCGGATTTTTAACAAGATGTACGTCACTTATGAGCATTGATCTGTCAGCAAACTTACACATATCATAAATGGTAAGTGCGCAAATTGAGACTGCCATAAGCGCCTCCATCTCAACACCGGTCTTTGCAGAAACCTTTACTTCAGACGTGATTTCAATCGAGTCTTGATTATTATTTGAGTAATCAATCTTAACAGAATTTATGTTTAAGGGATGACACATGGGAATGAGTTCATTTGTTTTTTTGGCAGCCATTATTCCAGCCACACGAGCTGCTCCAAGGACGTCACCTTTAGTTACCCTTTTGTCCATTATTAACCGGAATGTTTCCGGCTTCATAGTGACCCTGGCATGTACTACTGCTATGCGTTCAGTAACTTATTTTTCACTGACATTCACCATCCTTGAGGCGCCATTTTCATCTATATGGGTTAGTTTTGTTTCTTTTGACATGATAACCCGAGATATATCAAAAACAGATATTTACAAAGAATAGATAATATATGTGGATTAAGCCCTGTGGAGTAATGTAGTATCTCTACTCCACAGGGCTCAATCCACACTACATTTAACGAATTTATGACTTTCTGTCATGCTGAATAGTGGGTTGCTCCCTGGATAGCTTATTTTCAGCATCTACGTCAGAGATCCTGAAATAAGCCTCCCAAAGTGGGCATACCAGGATTCAGGATGACATTTGGGAGCATTTCAGTGCCTTCGGCTCAGCATCTGTTTCTATTTTGATTGCAAATGATTATTAAAGGAGAATAAAAGGCTAAAAGCCTTCCGCTACATTTACTTATTTTCTAATTATGATAGGATTTACAGGATAAAGAAAAATAGGCAATAAAAATCTTATTAATCCTGATATAAAATTTAACAAACTAGATTCCCGCCTGCGCGGGAATGACATAGTAGATTAGGTTTTAAAACCGCATTCTAGATTCTTCGCCCCCACTGCTTTCTCCCGCAAAGCGGGACTTAACGGCAAGAAAGCAGTGGGGTGAAGAATGACAATTATCATAAGGTCCTAGTAGCAATTCACCCTCCAATCTGATGCATTACGGCATTACTTTTTCCCGAATGGATTGTAGGCTTCATGATTGTTACCTTCATAAATGCACCTGTTAGCCTTTTGGCTAACTCTGCTTTACTTAAATTCGTACGCAAGATATCTTTCACGTCAACCTCACCACCACTCAGCAGGCATGAACGTAACCTCCCATCAGAAGTAAGTCTCAGACGATTACATGTATTACAAAAAGGTTTCGATACTGCTGAGATGAAACCTATAGAACCCAAAGCTCCCTTAATCTTGTAAATAGTTGCCGGCCCCCCACCTATTCTTTGTTTTACTGGTATAAGCTCACCAATCTCTTCTACCTTTTGCATAATCTCAGAAATAGGCATAAACCTCTCTTCCTCAACCATGTTCTTCCATCCAGATGTCATTAGTTCTATGAATCTCAACTCGATGTCTCTCTCCAGAATGTACCGAACAAAGTAGTGTATTTCATCATCATTTTGACCACGCATTACTACTACGTTTACCTTTGTGCCGGTAAAACCAACCTCTAATACCTTTTCTATTCCATCAAGGACATCTTTAAGTCTGCCTCCTCTTGTTATATCGCGAAACCTATCATCTCTCAAGGTGTCCAGGCTTATATTCAACCTCGAAAGGCCACTAGTTTTCAAAGCCATTGCAAATTCCTTCAAAAAAACTCCATTTGTTGTAACTGCTACATCATCAATCCCATGAATACCCGTAATGTGCTTGATCAATGATGTAATACCTTTTCTAACAAGAGGTTCACCTCCTGTAAGCCGAATCTTGTTTACGCCCAGACTTACTCCGTGTTTTACTATAGTAAGTATTTCTTCAAAACTAAGGATTTCTTCCCTATCAAGTAGTTTTGTCCCATGTGGCGGCATGCAATATACACACCTCAGGTTACAAAGGTCTGTAACAGAAATTCTCAGGTAGTTAATCCTTCTTGAATGTTTGTCAATCATTTTAAACTCAGAATTTAGCCACAAATGAACACAAATTATCACTAATAATACAATTAATTTGTGTAGATTCAGCCATTTTCTGCAATCTCGCTAAATGGAAAGCTGAAGCTTTCCGCTACGGTTTTTCATTTCACAAGATATTGAATTGTTATCATTATTCCAATTATCCAAAATTCCATTATTCCGTATCAAATGCCCTCTTTGCTATTTCCTTAAACATCACAGAGTTGTTTGAGTCTTCATTTTTAGCCGTTACAAATGCCTTTCCTTCGTCACATCTACTGGCAATCTCAGGATCCAGAGGAATCCTACCAAGAAATGGAACACTCATTTTCTCAGCCATCCTCTCCCCTCCCCCGGATTTGAATACATCAATCTCCTCATTACAATGAGGACACGTCAAAATACTCATATTCTCAACAACTCCTAAGACTCGTATATCACTATCTCTGGCAAACAAAATGGCTTTTTTTGCATCCAACAGGGCCACATCCTGAGGTGTTGTCACAATAACGGCACCATCAAGCTTTCCCAATAACTCAATTAAAGTAATTGGCTCGTTACCCGTCCCTGGTGGCAAATCTACCAGTAAATAATCAAGTTCTCCCCAGTTTATGCTTCCCACAAGCTCACAAAGGTAATCATACTTTGCCGCATCCCTCCACGCAATAGGTTCATCAGGTCTTTCAATAAGAAATGACAGAGAGACAACCTTCAAATTGTCATTAATATACAAAGGTTCAATACCTAATTTATTACTTTTAAGCCTGCTCCCCTCCACACCAAGCATCTTTGGTATATTGGGTCCGTGTATATCGGCATCTGCAATACCCACCTTATAACCCATCTCGGCTAAAGATACTCCAAGGTTAGTAGTTACCGTGCTTTTCCCCACACCGCCCTTATTACTCATGACCACAATCTTCTGCCCAATCTTGGACATCCTATTGCTTATGGCCCATTTATTGTGTCTGTGGTGGTCAATTTTACATTCAAAGTTCTGGTGACACAATTCACACGTAAATGGCAACTTACATTCGCTCATAATATAATCAGGTCCTTTCAGTTGTTAATTCATCTTGTAGGGGGACAACCTTGATGGCAATGGGTTGGTTTACTGTGTTGCATACGTTCTCACAAATACCACAGCCAACACATTTCTCTCTATCCACTATCGGTCTATTTTCGTCCTGATATATTGCACCTGGAATAGGACAATTCCTTACGCACTGTTCGCAAAACTGAACACCCCATGCCATACAGTTGGATTCGTTTATGTATGCCTTACCCATCTTCACTTCTTCTTTATCTTTAACCTCTACCAGAGCACCTTCCTTACATGCCTTTATACAGGGAAAGTCCTCACACAAAAAACATGCCGTCTCTTCAGGTACAATAATAGGCGTACCATCAGAGATATCAAAATCCTTATTTAACTTTCGTATACTATAATGTGGGCAAGCCTTCAGACACTCATCACACTTAGTACATAAAGAAATGAACTCCCTCTCAAGAACAGCACCAGGTGGTCTAATATAACGTCTTGTACCAGGATTGGTATTAGGATTAGGGTTTGAGATAGTATCTACCTTGCTCTTAACAATCTCACTAATCGTATTTCCTATAGCAGAAAACGTTTCTTTAAAAAATTCCCTTCTTCCACGGTCTATAATCTCATCTTTCATTTATGCAACCTCACTATAGTTTACACCAGAATTCTTTTCTCAAGAACTGGTCATACAGCTTCATCATCAATTATTTTCTATAGAAGCCTGAAGGCTTCCGCTACAATTAGAATACGGCTCTCACACCTGTGCAGTTGTCTTGCTATGCGCCAACGCAACTGTCTTTTGTCGCGCGTCATCTGAAACATGGTCTAAATATAATAATCCATCTGACATGGAAAAATTATACGGAAACATTAGTAATCTCTTATCTATTTCCTCTTTTACATATCTGTAAATATTACTCGCCTCATCAGGAGTCATTCCCTTGTTTGTCTCGTAAAAATAACCAAGGCTCATATCGTCTCGTTTTGGATGTGCTATACTCGTTAACCCATACTTACCCGGATCTCTCATTATTGGAGCATGTTTCTCCAGCTCGAAGAGACATGGTAGACATGAGGCCCCTCTTGACTTCATTAGCCCCTCATTAGATATTACGAAATCCAGTGTTTCCAGTGCCTCTTTTCTGGTTTCAGATGGGAACCCAACAATAACGTACATATGTACGGCAACATCTGAGTCCAGGCAATATTCTACTATATTTCTAACTATACCAGCTTCTATTCCCTTATCCATTAATGAAAGGATTCTTTTATTTGAAGATTCAAGCCCAAAGACCATCTTAAGGCATCCAGCATCTCTGGCTTTTTTTATAATCTCCTTCGAAAGACTCTTATCAAACCTTACTCCCCCCATCCATTTTATATCATTACCCTCAGAAATTAATCTGGAACTCAAATTATCCAATTGTCTTACGGGCATACATTCGTCACTGAAAAACAAATAATTGGTCTTATACTCTTCTTTTAACTTTGCTATATCTTCAAGCACTAAATCCAGGTCTCTTAACCTGAATCGTAAGTGATCAACGTGTAGATTACAAAATGTACATTTTCTCCAGTAACACCCCCTTGAACCCTGCAATGGCAGAACCCGCATTGGAGACAGGTACAAATCTAGTGGAAAACCATCATATTCTGGAGTAGGAAGAGAGTTTATGTCCTCTATATGAAATGGCTCATTTACGCGAGTCTCGCCTCCATCTCTATATACAAGATTGGGTACCTTACTAAAATCCTTATTACCTTCGATTTGCTCAATTAAGTTTAACAGTGCATGTTCTCCCTCAAACACAATAAAACTGTCTACAAGCTCAAATAATCTATGTGGCCTTCTCAGATTGTCTATAAGCTTTGTAAATACACTTCCTCCCATCGTTATATGAATATCCTTGCTTCTTTCTCTAAGTAATCTAGCTAATGTAAATGCAGGTATTATCTGTGATGTTGCAGTTACAGATATGCCAACAAGAGATGGTTCGCCATTAACAATTGAGTCAAGTATATGTCCTTTAAAGAGATCACGATATGGGTTTTCATTCACATTACTAACTACATCCAGAATATCCGAGGAAGAATATACACTATACCTCATAGAGTTATCAGCAATCGTTATCTCAGATGGATAATACAACATACCAAATGCTTGAAGCCACCTGTCTATTATCTTCCAGCTCTCCACGTAATCTTCAATATCATAAAACCCTTCAGACCTCAAAGTCGCCTTTGCCCATTCTACTTTCTGAGCCATATTTTCGCCTTCAATTATGTCCCTTGCCCATCCAAGTCTTGAAAGTACTTCTGCATCATTTTCTGTGGTTTCAAATGATTTTGTATCATTGCCTGTAGGGGCGAACGGCCGCGAAAGTCGCGGCTCCCGCGGTTTGCCCCTACTAAGTTTTGCATGAGTTTCATTTACCTTTTCCGAAGAAAGTAAAACATCCATTATCTCTATATTCAGATCTCTAATGGTAACATTATCCACACCTTCCTTCTTGAGAAAACCCTGCAATGAAGGCAAACTTAAGAAAGGTTGAGATGGAATCCAGGATGGTGGGAAAATTAATGTAACTTGCAAAATTTACTCCTTATTATGTTATTACGTAGAGGATTCGCCTCTGACTCATTAGATCATGTATTATAAAATTATATTTCCTTTTCTTCAAAGTAAAAAAGCCCCTAACTTATGTTGTCAGGGGCTTTCTCCTTTCACTTTAAAGCTTTTAGAGGTGGTGCGTTTGCCCGCCTGCCATTTGTCGGGCAGGGGAAAAGCACCCTACATCTTAGATGTTATTCCACCGTTGTGGTTCCGCCATTAAGGTACAGTTTCATAAATTTACCTTCATTTGCAGGAGTAAATCCTGTCCTTGCCGGTTCCCATACTCCTTTTGCGCCTAATCCTCCATCCTCTGCCTTCGTAATCCTAACAAGGGTTTCCTTGGGAACTGTATTTACGACATGGTTATCCGCCTCACCACCGTGCATATAAGCCATTGCAACCTTCTTCTTGTGGAAGAGTGTATCAGTCTGGTGCATCGGCATCAACCATGACCTGGTTATTGATTGTTGAGAACCATATCTGAAATTAGCCAGATAACCATCAGGTGACATGGCCATTCCATCTTTCCTCGTCTCCTGAGCTTTAACGCTCTTCTCGGTTGCTACGTATGTAGCATGTTTCATCATTGTTGTATGGTATGGATACGAAGGATTATATTTAGCCCTGACCATAAGTCGTGCAACTTTATAGAAAGGATCATTAGGCTTCCAACCTCTGTATGGCCTGTCAACCGGATTCGCATCGACGTATATGTAATCACCATCGTTAATTCCTAAATCCTTGGCTGCAGCCGGATTTATGTGCAACTGATGTTCACCTGGGCCAGGACTACGCTTGTCCATCCTATATGGATCGCCAAAGTTATTATTCCATATAAGGTTCCAGTCCACCGTACTCCACTGCGAATGAACTCTGTGCCTCGTCTTGGGGGTTACACAATAGAACCTGTAGCCCCTTTCCCATAGAGGATTCTTCGTCTTCTTGACCTCCCTCCATGGCATCTTTATATTCCTTACATGACGTTCGTCTGCACCCATGTGACTTTTTGGAATTCCATAATCTTCAGGACGTATGTAAGGATTTGTACTAACTATTACGTTTGGAAGATACGGAGTCGCCTCTACAGCTTCCCTATGGCATACAAAGTTCTCTCCGTATTCAATCGCCTCCGGTATGTCGCAGTATGAATGAAGCCTTCCATCATCGGTTGCAAATGGTCGGTCATAGACAACCTGTTCATACATTGGAGTCCTTGGGTAAGTACCGAAATTCAAAAGTGCGCCACCGGGAACACCATATTTGCCGGCAATCATATCATAAACCTTGTAACCTCTTGTTGGAACACTGCCATCAAAGAGTCTCTGCATGTAAACCTCAGGTCTTTCTTCTAATACAAATTTCCAGTAGTCTGCAAACCTTCTATCACCAAGGATTTCTCCCATCCTTTTTGCAACAAGTGCCGGTATGACAACATCATCCTTTGTGTCATGAAGTGGCCTTATTCCGCCTTTCCATACCTGAAGGAATGGGTTAGAACATGAACACGTAACTTCATAGTGTTGAAACTCCATCCAGGAATTCACCGGGAAACCAACGTCAGCATACTGGATGGATGATGTCATCATGATGTCACTGGACATAATAAGGTCAATCCTAGGATTAACATTCTTGAACATCTCATATACCCATTTAGCGTTATTGATCAGGTTGACGTTATTAAACCACATTACCTTAGTAGGAGTGTTATAGTGTGTCTTTCCAGTAAAACTCTTTCTGCCAAACTTCGGCGTATTAACTATAAGAGGCGTGTCACCATGGTTCCAATATGCAACCTCTTCGTCCATTGCATAACTATGAGCATGTATCTTCTTACCGTCAACATGAGGATCAAGATTCATGTCAAAAGGATCTTCAGCAATTATGCCCTTAAATCCCGGACCTGACCATTTTGAAGCCTGGAAGTTTCCGGCCTTGTAATTACCTGCCCAGGTATGTGAACCTGAACCATGATATCCTATATTACCGGTTAACATTAGAGGCAGATATGTGGCTCTGTTATGTAGTGTTGCATGGAAATAATGGTTTATACCTTCTCCATAATGAATCGAAACAGGTTTGATCGTTGCACAGTCCTTTGCCAACCTCTCGAGGAGATGAGGCGGAGAACCCGTAATGTCAGCAGTGGTCTTTACATCAAAGTCCCTGAGATGTATTTTATACAAGTCAAAGAGAGTCATAACCTCAACTTCCTTCCATTCTCCTTTCACACTATAAGGGTCAGCACCTGCCTTCGTAACATTAACCTTAACCTTAAACGTGCCTTCCAGAGCAGGATCTATTCCTTTTGCCACCATCTTCTTGCCGACATCCTCTCTCGTTATAGCCTTAAAATCCTTTGTTTTTGTATCATATACAACGAAATCTCCAAGCGCCTCTCGTTGTTCCTTTGTCATACCCTGTACTGTATGGCTATAGTCAAGCGCAGGACCTTTGTAGCCATCAAATATTTCATCCGCCCTCAATCTCTTCAGTGTATCAGTTCTGACTAGCAGCGGGAAGTCCGTAAACTTCTTAACGAAATCTGCGTCATACCATTTGTTATCGATTATTAACTTTGCCATACACAGGAATATCGAAATATCTGAAGCACCTGTCCTGCAAGGTATCCAGTAATCAGCCTTCGTAGCGGAAGGGCTGTACTCCGGTGTAATAACCACCAGCTTTCCACCCCTTTCCATGATCTCTGTCAACCAGTGAGCCTCGGGCATCTTGTTTTCAATCAGATTTTTTCCCACCTGTATGGTTAACTTTGAATATCTAAGGTCTGCAAAATCAATATCAGATGTCTGCAGTCCATGGACGAACGGATGCCCCGGGGCCTGGTCACCATGCCAAGTATAATTTGAGAATCTCCTGCCACCCATTGCCTTATCAGGGCCAACACCCCTTACGTGGTAATCAAGAAGAGCAAGCATATTGGAAAATCGGTACATCCCCATATATTTCCCAATAACTCCCAGCAGACCCATACCTCCGCGATTCTTAAAACACCTTGTGCCTGCACCATTCCAGTGTGTGAGCGTTTCGGGTGCATACTTGTCTCTCTCCAGCAGCCTTTTCCTTCCCTCTTCACCGCTGTATGTCTTTGCTATATGAATCATCCCTCTGGCAACGTAATCAATTATGTCATCCCATGACATCCTTAATAGTTCATCAGTCCCTCTGGACGTAAATTTATATTTTTCTCTGTTCTTCCAATCCAGTTCTGGAAAACCGTCATCCGCCCACTGTTTCCAACCCTTCCTGAGAACTGGATATCTCAACCTATGCGGTCCATATACCCTCCTAAAGAAGGTATAACCCTTCAAACACATTCTTGGATTCCATGTTCTTTGAGGTTTTCTTCCCTGTATATCACCATAGTCCTGATGTTCATAATCCTGCTCTACTCTTATTACAACATTATTTCTTACGAATGCCCTTACCCTGCACTGATGTGTATCGTTAGGAGAGCAACAAAAGGCAAAATCACGGTCATACCGATACTGGTTCCTGTAGATATCTTCCCAGTTTCTGTCAGGATAGGCATCGAGAGGATTATTTACCTCTACCGCCGGCTGCAGAGACTTAAAGGCCAGCGCATTTCTTGTCGGTATTGAGACTGCCGCCGTTACCCCTCCGGCAATCTTCATAAAAGTCCTTCGTGTAAGCTTCATAGACATTCTCCTTCTGTTTTATAATTTATATTTGTAATTTCAACTACCACTTACCTGCTCTTAATTTATAATATTCTGCACATCTGGAACACACACCATCTTGTGGCTCCCAGTCTGGAAAATCATTTTTTAAGACCTTAACAACTTCTTCATCTTCTGCCACTTCCTCCACCCAATCAAACGACGGAAAACCGCAGAGTGGACATATAGTACCGGGAAGTGGACCCAGTTTTTTTGTCTCCTCCACAAGCTCTTCAGCAGAACTACTCCCTGCTGCTAACGCCAATACCTTGTTTATGTCCTTTGACAATTCCACCATCCTGTCATGAGTCAAGGTCTCTTCTGCATCCCATATTTTCTTAAATATCAGTTCCCTCGACTCTTCAAGGATTTTACTGAAGAAAGAATCAAATTCTCTCTTTCTTTCCTCTCTGGTTGCGGTAGTTTCCAAACCTTTGTTTACTAAACGACCATCAACATAAATATCCCAGAAAAGCCTGTACCTATCCCTTATTATGCGCTCTTCCATAGGAGAAAAGCCAAACTCATCATCCGCCTTATAACCGAATTTTTCATCCATCATGTCGGAAACGTGCATCAGTTCGTGCCTGAGAACCTTACGAATCTCTTTACCCTCTATGAAAAGTTCCGGGTAGAGCCTTATGATGATTTTCCTTCCTTCATCCACCACGTTTGACCCTTCATTTTGCTTTGTCGTCGCCCTCCTGACGTGTACTTCCTCAACGGTTTCTCTAATATTAGGAAATTCATCAAACATCTCTGCTACATAGCCATCGTACCCTAATCGATTAAAGAATTCTTTGTCGAGTTCTTTGAATTTCTTTGATCTCTTTTCCTGCTCTATCTCGTATATAGCGTCTCTCTTTTCATGATATTCGTTGTAAAGCGCAAGATCACCGACCCTTTCCTTCTCCGCCAATCCCTTATATACTATGTCGTCAACTAACTGTTGATCGTATAATATTTCAAGCGTTTTAGGTTCTTCTTCCTGTAGTTTAGCCATACTTCTCCTCATCCATACATGAATCACAGGCCATAGCGCTTTTACCTTCAAGCCTCTGCATATAGTCAGGTTCATTACCCTGATATTCGTCTATCTCTTCTGCATCAACATCCAGTTTTGCCATCTCAATATGAACAAAACTATTTGCCAGCTTTGCTGCCTGCCTGTAAAACTCCTCAGGAGATTTTTTCCATACTGCCCTTGAAAAGGCCTGTATCCATCTGCCAATATGAGCATTCAAAAACTTTTTCTTATCAGCCAAACAAGATTCCTGTTCCTTATCTCCATGGTTTTCTATTGCGTAAGCCAATTTGTATGTTAAGAAATGCAAAAACTCCAGTTCGACAGCTACATGGTCCCACCTGCTTGTGGTCTCATCCTTTGAAATCTCTATTCCATAAGCCTTGTAGAACCCGGAAATATCGGCAAGATCCTGTGTCTGCTGCCATATGTGTGAGCCACTGAAATACATCTCATACGGAGGGCAATCCATTGCAACTGTTGCACCACCGAAAGTATCACGATAGCCTTTAGTCAATGTTTCAATGTCAGTGTTTTGCAGTCCTTCCTGCAGATGTCTAAATGTTTCAGACAATTCACCGTTTCCATTCTTTCCTAGACAACTTTCCACTTCGTCCATATACTCCTTATTACATAATAGAGCTAAAGTCTCTTTGTTCGGTTCCAGAAGACACGTTGAAAGAAACTGATAGACCTGACTCGATGCGAGCAGGTCTTCTACATTTTCAATGTTTTTGTTTTCCATTAAAACCCTCTAATATCTGCGGATTAAGCAGATTGCTTTCCCCGTTCCCACGCAGAGCATGGGAACGAGAAAGCGAATAAGAAACCCCATAAATAACGCAACTTAAAGGTTGCGCCTACAAATAAGTCTGTTACTTCACATTACGGAAGAAATCCTGCACTCTCGCTGATTTGTTATAACCAATAACATATTTATCGGTAGTAGATGCTAAATTACCATCATACCATTTACCTGACCTAATCGCATAGCATTCAAAGCAATTGCGACAAACACCGTCTTCTTTCTTCCAGCCAGGAAAATCAGCTTTTATAAACTTAACAGTTTCGTTATCTATATATCCAGCGTCTAGCCAGAAGTAAGTAGGTTTTTCACACAAAGGGCATGGACTATGGTATTTTCCTTCTTCTACATTTGCAGGGCTCAAATATTTAAGTCTGGATTGCCCTTCAGCTTCCAGTATTCTATCTCGCCATCCTTTTTCGCCCTGTATCCAGTAAATGTCCGTCAAACCCGGTGACCCGGTTTTGGTTTCTTCATTCGGCTGCTCCTGGAACAAATCCCAATCAATTCCACCTGTATTTCTTTGATGGTACTTTGGGTCATCTGTTGGTTTAAAGGCTTCAAAATTCGAAGTCCATTCTTCCTCAGCGCTGACATTTATGGGATAAAGTCCCGTAACGCCCATACCCATAAAGACAAATATACTAAAAAAACAAAGCATTCTAGGGTATTTCATTTTGCTAATTTCCTCCATATTAGAAATTACATTAAGTATGTTTAATATTATCCTTGTTTGATCCGCAAATAGATTCCTGAATTCCTCCCGAAAGGCCTGCTCGACTAAGTCGTTCTGGCGGGGAGGTAACCTTGCTTTCGCAAGCCCGCCTGCCCTGTCCGTCCGACAGGCGGACATTTGTCGGGCAGGGAATCCTATTTAAATGCTTCGTGACTGCCTATCGGCAGACAGGGTATCCTGAAAGGGCATGAAGGTTTAATATGTGATCATCCTCTTTTCATCGCTTTCCCAGGTAGGCTCTTCAACCTTGATCCTGACCATTTCAGTTCCGTCCGATGCATAGCCAATCACGGTATCGTTATACACTTCTACCTTCTTTCCCATTATCTCAGACTCATAAATCTTCTCTCCGTCCTCAATCTCAAACCTTGAAATCATGGTTTGAGTTGTCCTGAAGAGCTGCAATACTGCCATTAATTCCCTTGAAGGAGCAGCATACTTATCCAGTGCTTCGTCCACGCCAGGTCCGAACATCTGCCTTAAATAACCTCTTGGCGCCCATCTTGGCGGTATATAGTAAACGTTTGGCTCTGTTCCAAATTGAGGATAAAGAGGCAATGCTACTTTATGAATGTGTATCAACCAATCCATAGGGTTCTTTGGATCAGGATTCTTATAATCTCCTGTCAACAATCCATTTAACCTTATCTTACCCACACATGCGGCCATACATCGAGCTTCCATTCTTCTACCTTTTGTAATAGGATCTTTACCTTCTATCCTGGGGTAACAGGCGATACATTTTTCAGATAACCTTGTTTCACCCCTATACATCGGCTTCTTATATGGACACTGCTCTACACATTTTCTGTACCCTCTGCAGCGCTTCTGGTCTATCAGGACTATGCCGTCTTCTTTACGTTTATATATAGCCTTCCTTGGGCATGCAGCCAGACAAGCCGGATAAGTACAGTGGTTACATATTCTCTGGAGATAGAAAAACCACCTCTTGTGCTCCGGAAGCTCTGAAGATTCATTTGCTGCCCCTGTCTCATAGTTTATTTTCTCACTCGCTGCGGTATCCTCGTAAATATTTGGAAATCTCCATTCCTTGTCATCCGGAATATAACCAACGGCCATTTGATTGAGGCCTTTCGTTTTGGCCAATTCATATATTGTATCGCCATTGTAAAGTCCGTAAGGTGCCTTTTTCTCATCCTTGTCTTCGGCAGACGTATACCATTCCATTGGATTGTTGCCATTATCCCATAATAATTGTAAAATCTTATGATCCCAAAATTGCGGATAACCTCCATAAGGCTTTGTTTCAACATTGTTCCACCACATATATTCCTGCCCCTTACTGTAAGTCCAGGTACTTTTGTGAGCCATTGTACAGGTCTGACAGGCAATACACCTGTTTATATTAAAGACAGCTGCAAATTGTTGTTTTGGCCTTGACTCAAAGTATGGGTATTCCATCGTTCTCCCAAGATGCCAATTGTGAACAAGTGTCATTTCTAATCTCCTTAATATTTAAGTATTTGCAATTCTTTTAAAGTATCTATTCTGTATATTTTACTATTGCAATCTTTAATGGACGCCACCTTATACTGATATTTTTTTGTCCATTTCTATCCCCTTCGACACCATTCCATACAGCAACGTTAAAGAATGTTTCCATACCGGGTACGAATTGTGCATCATTTTCATCTGGGGTTATTAAGGGCCTATAGATTACTACATTCCATTTACCATTTTTCCATGCACCTTTACCTTTAACGTCCTGATGTGCTTGAGATGTAAGTGTACCAAATCCTATAGCATTCAGGTCTTCCACTGATCGGCCCCTGGCCTTTGAAAGTAAGGACCCCGTTGCTATTCCACCTGCCATGAGGGGAATGCTTTCGTGTACCCTTTTGTTAAAATAATCAGGATGAGGATCAAAATCAAAATCATGCCACATGTCAGGATACTCATCTTCCATATGCTCAAATCCACCGGCTACATGTAATTCTTTTTCCCAATCTGCCTTCCAATGCCAGATATTTACAGGTTTACCTCTATCACCCATTCTTGGGCTGAATGGTGTTTCTGGTGATATCGTTACAATCTCCAGGGGAAACATCATCGCAACAGCATCTCTGAATTGTGCATGTGTGATGGCCCTTTCATCTTTTGTTACATCATTCCATCTAAGATTAAAGAAAATTGTCTCTCCATTGTGAAAACCTCTAACTTCTAACTCTTTTACGGAACCTCCACCATTAGGGAATGCCAGGTCCTGCATCTGCAATTCAATCTTTAATGGGTCTACTTGTTCGAATGCCTTATCTGCAGAACTTAAGTCTGAATCGATGTATTTTACTACTAGTGGTTCTTTAGTAGGAATATTTTCCTCTACGGATGCTTCCTTTTCTAAACCCTGTGACAGGATTATGCCACTATAATTGAGTAATAACGGGACGCTTACACTTGCAATGATAACAGATTTCCATAATAATTTTTTTAACATTTATCTTCCTCCAATACCTTTAAGTTGATTTAATTTTTTTGCGGTATTAAATACTATAGCGAACCTAATCAATTCAAACACACATCTTTAAACCACCAACCAACTTGAGACCACAAGTATACATCAATCCTATGAATTATTCGGTAATTAAATACTTATAAAAAGACCAACGTAATTAGTTTACACAATTAAATATTACAAAGACAAATCAAAGGCAAAACTTATTTCGTTTTTTATCCTTAAAGTACCCATCATGGCCTTGAAAGGTTTTATACCGTAATCCTTTTGAAGTATAGAAAACCTTCCTTTTAAATTGTCCCCATTTGTATCTATATCGAAATCAATAGTTTTCGTAACGCCGTGTAAACTTAATTCTCCATTTACATGATATCCAGCTTCTTTCTCTTTAATTTCTTTAGAACAAAAATTGACCGTAGGATATTTGTCTGGATGTAATACTTTCTTAGCCATATCCTTTTCAATATCTGCTATATCTTTTTCTTTTAACGTATCGGGTTGACGTTCGCTTTCTTTCATAGCACAATCTACTTTTAAAGAATCTGCCTGTAATTCTACTTCCAAACTTCCTGAAGTAAGGCCAGCCTCCGGTACGTTTAAGTTTACTTTGAAATTTTTTACGTCGATTAGCAGATCATGTGCTAATTTACTAAGTAATCCTTCTTTATAAGTATAAACAGACATCTTTCCTGAATTCCCATTTAAACTATACGTACCAGCTTTTAAAGACATTTATTATCTCCTTTTACCTTTAAACGTAAATATGTGTAATTGCTTTTTAACTTGCATTAATAGAATTTAAAAAAATCCTTCTTTAAGAAACCTTATATATAATACTTTTTCAAAATTTTATATTTTTATTTAGAAAATCGCAATAAATGTGCCATATGAAAATCTAATTTTTGAATTAGTATCTTAACATACACATTTATAAAGATATATGATAAATAGCAAAAATATCAGAGATTTTTGTTTTGCTTCTTGAGTAGCTCCAATATTGACACAATGTCATAACCTAACAAATTCGCAAAACAGCCTTGACATTGTGTCATAACTACTTAAAGTCAGGATAAAGGGAGGAAAATTCTGGAGGAATTACGGAAAGAGAAATACGCGTTTATAATCAATCGTCAGATGACTACAAAGGTAATTTTCGTGAGTACTTTCAGGTTGTTTTGATGGGATGTTTTCAAAAACAGCTTTTATCTTGATTTATATTTGGATGATTAACCCCCGACAGCTTGCTGCCAGAAGTAGGCCCCTTTACCGAAAGTAGTACATCCCGCCTTGCGGGAGTACCTTTAGGTGGGGGGCGCAAACTAGCAGTCGGGGTAGGTGGTAAGTTAATTTATTAAGAATACTTTATATTTTTTCTTTTATTTCTTCTTCCTTTTTCTCTTCTTCCAAAGAATCCATTTTTCTATATATTGTCCTAGGTGTAATGCCAAGTAAATTTGCCGTAATTTCCTTGTCACCCTTTGTCCTCCTTAGCGTTTCAATGATAATCTTTTTCTCAATTTCGCGTAGCGGCATGCCAAACGGTATAGTCAACTTTCTGTCTTCCACTCTGCTCTTAAAAATATTTTCCGGAAGGTCTTTTTGTGAAATAATCCTTCCCTGTGTTAGTACCACAGCCCTTTCAATTACGTTTTTTAATTCACGCACATTGCCGGGCCATAAATAATTAGTTAGAATATCAAGTACCTCCTCAGAAATTCCATCTATAATCTTATCGTTTTTCTCCTGATAGATCTTCATGAAGTAACTAACTAAAAGCGGAATGTCCTCTTTTCTCTCCCTTAATGGAGGGATATTTATCGTAATCACATTTAAGCGATAATACAAATCCTCTCTAAATCTCTTCTGTTTTATAGCATTTGTAAGATTAATATTCGTTGCTGAAATTATACGTACGTTACTTCTTAATATTTTAGTGCCTCCTAATCGCTCAAATTTACCTTCTTGTAAGACTCGAAGTAACTTAACCTGTAAGGTTGGAGTTATTTCACCCACTTCGTCAAGAAACAACGTCCCCTCATCAGCCA
Organism: Candidatus Scalinduaceae bacterium; assembly: GCA_046757465.1. GTDB lineage: Bacteria > Planctomycetota > Brocadiia > Brocadiales > Scalinduaceae > Scalindua_A. The sequence goes on from JBHHYH010000014.1 coordinate 48,772, forward strand.
ACTCAAAACGCCCCTCTTTTTGGCTAACAGCACCTGTAAATGCACCTTTCTCATATCCAAATAGCTCAGATTCGAGAAGTGTCTCGGGGAGAGCAGCACAACTTACCTTTATAAAAGGCTTATCCTTTCTTGGCCCTATCTTATGAATAAGGGATGCGATTGCCTCTTTACCAGTTCCACTGTCACCTTGAATTAATATTGATGCCTGGCTGGGCGCAACCTGTTCGGCTAATTTTATAACATTTCGTATCGCATCACTTTGCCCTATAATGTCTGCATCCCTATCGTGTCCAGACCGTGCTAGTTGTTCATGTAAGAATTTATTTTCCACAACAAGTGCTTGTTTCTCTACAGCTTTTTTAATCATATTGGCAATTACCATCTTTTTAAATGGTTTTGTAACAAAGTCATAGGCACCATCCTTCATAGCACCAACAGCTTTTTCTATTGTTCCGTGCGCAGTAATTAATATTACTTCTACTTCAGGTTTGATTAGTTTTGAAGCTTTAAGTAGTTGAACTCCATCCATTTTGGGCATTTTTAGATCGGATAGCATTACATTTACCTTCTTTTTACGTAAGGTTTCTAATGCTTCCTCCCCCTCTGTTGCTAAAAGGACTTCATAGCCTTCCTTTGTTAGCATCTTTGATAAGGCAAGTCTAATACTTTCCTGATCATCAACAATCAATAATGTAGGATGAACTTCTTGTTTAAACAACTGCCTTCCCCCTGTTGCTCATAACTTGGAAAACTAATTGTATAGTTGTGCCTACGCCTACTACACTTTCACAAAATATGTCGCCTCCATGCACTTCAATAGTTTTCTTGGTTAAGGCAAGGCCCAGGCCTGTGCCATTAGCTTTGCTGCTATAAAAAGGATCAAAGATCCTTTGAATATCCTTTTTAGTAATACCTGAACCATTATCTGAAATGCATATTTCAACATTATTACCATTACTTCCTGTAGATATATCTAATCTTCCTCCCTCAGGCATTGACTCGAATGAGTTCTTCAGAATATTTAAGAATGCCTGCCTTATCTGGTTTTTATCCAGTAATACTTCTGGCAGATCAGCAGCATAATTCTCTCTCAGGGTAATATTTTTTTGAGACATTTCTTCCTTAAGAAATTTTGTAAGTTCAATCAGCATGTCATTAACAGAAGCAGGTTTTAGCTCTAACCTGGGAAATCTTGCAAAGTGCAGATATTCTTCGCTTATCTCTGTTAATCTATCCACTTCTTTCATTATAGATTGTATCAGATCCTCGGCCTCTTTTGTTTTATCCCCTTTATCCCCATTATCATGGATAATTTCATCATGCAATAACTCTGTATTTAAACTGATTGAACTTAATGGATTTTTTATTTCATGAGCAACCTTGGCAGACATTTCTCCAATAGTTGCCAGACGTTCTGTATGCAGTAGTTGCATTTGCAATTTTTTCCTCTCTGTGATATCATGGCTTGTCAAAACAGTACCCCAATATTTACCATCATTATCATACACAGCAGAATAAGTATTGTACAAATAACCTTTTTCAGTCTTTATTTCCTGATGTTGTGCGGTCCTAATTCCTTTTCTGGCTTTTTCAGTAATTTTTGTCCCTGCCATACCGATATAATGGCTCAGGCTGTCTTTTACTGATTTACCAATTATTTCTTCTCTTTTTACATTCCATGTTTTCTCAATTGCCTTGTTGCACATAGTTACTTTATCACTGGAATCTATAAATACTACACCTTCCGCCATATTTTCTATCGTAGACCTAATCTCAAACAGCACATCATCTCTGCCTTTTCTCAACCTATCCATTATGGAAGTAACAAAGTAGACCGAAATAAAGATTGTGCTCGCAAGAGCAAAAAATATACCCAGTATGTATTCTTCAGAATGCCAGAGTTCTTTGCCAAATGCGAGTGTAGAAAATATATTTAAATGTTGATGTGGTATTAATGAAAAATATTCCAGCAATATTAATAAACCAAAAAGACATGTGGCAAATAGGGCCTGTAGATAACTATATGTTTTTTGAAGTAGTATCCCTGCTATTATTACATGGAATAAGAAATAAAATATAAACGGATTCTCAACACCACCTGCGAAGTATATTAGACATGTTAGGGATGCAAGGTCCCACATAATTTGTATTCCGGCATTTCTCTGAACAGACGCATATTTCTTTGTTCTAAGAACTTTAGTATAGAATAAAAAACCTGCATTAGATAATCCTAAAACGATACCGATAATGTATAGCGGAGCAACCCATGACACAACACTAAAAACGTTACTGGCAATGTAAGTTGTGATAAACATACCCAGGATCGCAATCCAGCGTAATCGTATTAGCCAGTGTATACGTTCTATTAATTCCGCTTTTTCTAGGGTTTCCTTAAACATTTATAAACTCCGTTTAATCATAAATTATATGAAAAAATATAAACAATATCAAGTATTCATCAAACATCTTTGTACATCATTTTCCTTGTTATAAAGAAGACTTGTTTATCCTCTTTTATTGTCAACAACTAACTTTCCCCCCTTAATCACCTTTTCGACATTATTCACACCAAAATGGTAAGGAATATAGCTATAACTTGGAATATCAAACATAATAATGTCCGCAATCTTCCCTACCTCCAGGCTCCCAACCTCATTTGCTACTCCAATAGCATGCGCCCCATTGATTGTAGATGCATTTAGTGCCTGTTCTACAGACATCTTCATCTCAAGACAGGCAATTGTAATTATAATTTGCATATTCTCCGTAGGACATGTTCCGGGATTAAAATCCGTTGCAAGTGCTATTGGCAAGCCTTTCTTCAACATACTCTTAAGCGGTGCATAGTTATTATTCATCAAGTAAAAATTTACACCGGGTAACAAAACCCCTATGACGTTGTTTTTTACTAATTCATCTATCTCTTCATCAGTGCTTAGGTCTAAATGGTCTGCAGAGACAACCCCCATATCCGCACCTAATCTTGCCCCACCAATGTTCTTGAACTCATTGATGTGCATTTTCAAACCTAGTCCTCTTTCCTTTGCTTCCGTAAGTATCCTTTTACTTTGTTCAACTGTAAATGCGCCATTATCACAAAAAACATCACAATACTTTGCATACTCCTTGACCCCTGAGAGCATATCAATCACTAGGCTTACATATCGATCTGGATCGGTTTTATATTCTTCAGGCACTACGTGGGCGCCTAAAAAAGTAGGAACTATATCTATCTGATGGGTTTCGTTGAGGACCTTGATGACCTTAAGTATCTTCAATTCATTTTCCAGATCTAATCCGTATCCACTCTTTATTTCAATTGTAGTAGTGCCATGAGCCAGCATATTGTCCAGGTGTTTCTTTGTCTTCTTGATCAGTTCATCAACAGATAATTTACGTGTATCACGTACGGTGCTTAATATACCCCCACCCTCCTTTAGAATATCCAGATAAGTCTTCCCCTTTATTTTTTCTACAAGTTCTCGCTCCCTTGAACCGCCAAACACTGCATGTGTATGACAATCAACAAAGCCGGGACTTACTACTTTTCCACTTGCGTCTATAATGTTGCTACAATCTTTGTATCTATCACTTAAAGCTTTTGTTTTACCTATATCCATAATCCTTTCTTCACATATTGCTATTGCTCCATCTTGGATTACGCCGAGATCATCCAACTGTTGGCCTGTCTTTGGCTTTTTAGATGCACCTCGCATCGTAAGCAATTCCTTGCAATTTATGATTAAGAAGTCTGGTTTTTTATTCATATTAAGAACACGTATAAGGCCATCTTTTTAGTCAAGAAAGATTATAGACAGAATATTTGTTAATTAAACATAATTTTTTACAAACGTAAACAGTACAACAGGTTACTATAAATTTATTATTGACTTACATACTATGCAGATTTATGATGTTGAAATAATTAAGTTAATAATTACGTATATTAAATAGGGGTCTAGACTAGAACAGCACACTCAAATATGCTATAAGTCTAGTCATGACAATAAGAAACAAGTATTTAAAACGTTCAAGAATTTCAGAGGCTAAATTTAGAGAACTTTTACGTCATTTTTCGCTAGATCTATCTGCTAAAAACATTGCAATTTTAACAAACTTAAACCGTAATACTGTTAATCGGTATTTGCTTATAGGGTTATCCGCTTGACTACAACTGCCCCATTATAATAGAATAACGGGGCT